>NZ_BAABWW010000007.1:0-289910 GCF_040362795.1 Thalassotalea sp. SU-HH00458 | reverse complement strand
AGCACAGTAACACCAACTACAGGAGTAGAATTACCACAAATATCGTCACTATTACACGCCTCAACATCGAAGTAATGAACGCCTGATAAATCTAATGGTCCACTTGAAGTGCTACTAGATGTAAGTTTTGTCTTCCACCTCCAGCGGTTTCCACCCGGCTTTTTAGTATAAACATTGTAATAAACGCTCCCAGTGTAGTCACTCGGCTTTGACCAACTTAACGTAGTTGTTCCACCATAAGCTATCGTACTTGGTGATGCAGAAAAAGAGCTAGGAGAACCAGGTACTGGTTTGGCAACTACAACATTCGAACTATACGTATTCCCTCCACACCCTACATTCTGAGGATTGCATACGTAAGCTTTATATTTATAGATACCTGAATTAGACTTGCCAGAGATTGGACAGGTATAAGAATTCTCTCGCCATGTTGTACGAGTTTTCGTACAAACTGTTGTATAACTACCTCCATTGAAAGATTCTTGTAGATAATATTTTGCTCCATCAACCGAGCCATTAGCAAAGCCAATTGTTAAATTGAAACTTTCCCCTATTGAAGGTGAGTAGCTTGAAGATGTCAAACTCTGAGGTTTTCCAGAAACTGTATATACGTACAACCTACGATAAGGACTAAATCCACTACATCCTCCAGTGGTATTACACGCTTTGTATTTTATATAAAAATAACCGTAACTACTTCTTACATTCACTACAGCAGACAAAGAGGGTGTTGTCGTTACTTTTGAATAACTACTATTATTTGTACTCGTGTATATTTCATAATAATTAGCCATATGAATAGAGTTATATCTCACCCTTATTTGGCTACCAACTGGGTGATAACTACCCCCATCTACCGAAGGGTATGATGACGGTGTTTCTGGGGGAGTTGTTTCTCCACATGGGTCAAGTGGTGAGCATTCAATAGGTGCGGCCATTTGTGTTACCCCACCCGTTGCAAACGAGTGAGTTTCAACGGATGGTTTTGAAGTACCGACTAAGCCTGGTGTAGTATCAACTATAGCATCACCCCAAGGCGCACAACTTTCACCTTCACTTAAATTTTCGATAGAATAAAACAATTGGTCACAATCGTTCGTTATATCGTCAACATCATCACCAGCTTCAGCTTCGATAAGTTCGCCATATTCATCGACACCACCTGGCATGTTATTTAAACGCACTAAATCAAGGGTTTCATCAGCATCCGCATGAGTAACAATAAAGCTAAAATCATTAGCGTTCCAATCTTTATTATTAACTTTTTCTTTGATTACAGTGGTTTCACCTAGTAAACCATTTTCATCAGCAAAGGTAAGATAATGCTTAGTGTTTTTCGCGCGAGCTACAGCAAAAACATCTGCTTTTCCATCATCATTGAAATCCGCTATTTTAACGTCAACATCAGTTTTCTTAGCCCACTTAAACGCTTTTTTAATTTCTTGGGCAACGAATAAACTATTTTCTACTGTTGCATGCATTAAATAATGAGTTTTGTTTTTTTCAGAGACCGCAAGTAAATCTTGCTGCTTATCACCATTAAAATCTCCGGTATACAAAACGTACTGTGTTGACTTTTTAAGCCATTTAAGTTCTTTTTTTGTATATGTGTTAGCAATATTAGAAAAATCAATATCGTTTACATCACCATTGATAACAAGAGCAGTTTTTTGTGAATGGTTAACAATAAAAATATCTGAAAGACCATCTCCGTTATGATCAAAAACAACAACATTAGCAGCTAAGTTATTCCATAGGTGTCCATTAACAATATCAGGTAATGTGATCTCGTTTTCGACCAAATATTGCGTATTCTCATCAATTATTTGACCAAAGACGATTAAAGAAGGAGTCTGTTCAGAAAGGCTTTGAAGGAATAAGTCAGGGACTTTATCTCCATTAAAGTCACCATGAAGATAATGGTATTGCTTATCTTCCCATGTCATGTTCTCTGTAGCGGATACATTTATTGCACACATAAGCATGCACAACATACTGAGTATGTGTTTTTTCATAGATCAACATCCTTGTCAGTCTTTTTAAGAAAATATCATTACAACTATAAGTCAATAATTAACAAAAAGACAACATTTTGATAACAAAAAACTTATGATTTACATTTTAACAATAAATCTAGAGGTTAATGATTGATTCTCTTCGAATAATCCACCTGGATTTGCATCTTCAAATCAATAGGCTCAGAGCATTTAGCATTTTATCGCAATTATGTCTTGTTTCATCTAAGCTGAATGTTATGGAATATTTATATCAGTTTTTCTTCTTCACGGCCGAGGCTTTACTTGTTGGCCTATTTATTATTACGCTTTTTCAATTACGTAATAAATTTGGTATCGCGACGCTTTATATCTCTTTAGGGGTATTTCAGCATATGCAGTCAACCTTAGCGTCTTTCCTCTATTTCGAATTATTGCCAGGCTTTTTTGTCAGCCCTGGCTCTGCAGTCCTTTTTACCGCAGGTCTTTTTGCTATTTTACTTATTTACATTAAAGAAGATGCGGAAGAATCACGTAACTTAGTGTACGGGTTGATATTTGCCAACATAACGTTAAGTTTGTTTACTTTGTTAATTGGAGCCCATGTTGCCGGAACTCCACCTCCCGTGGTGGCAGACGTTCCGTTGGAGTTTTTTATTTATCAGCCTAGAGTGTTATTTTTGGGCACCATAGTATTAGTATTGGATGTCTTTTTAGTAATTCTCAGTTATGAATATCTCGGCCGCTATATAAAACAATTATTTATCCGAATATATTCGACCATGGCTTTTGTTTTAATTTTCGACAGCATTTTATTTATCAGTTTAGCCTTTTATGAACATCCCCAATATTTGTCGATTTTACAAGCCTCATTGATCGGTAAATTATTAGTCTCAGCGCTTTATTCATTATTGTTGTATGTTTTTTTAAAATTTGAAACGCAGCGCTCATTATTTAATGAACGGTCAGGTCACGATTTTAAAGATATGTTTACCTTTCTAACTTACCGTCAAAAGTATGAGCAATTGCGTGAAAAAGCGTTAAGAGATCCATTAACCGGTTTATATAACCGCGGTTATTTAAATGAGTACCTTCCCCAAGAAATTGCTATGGCGACTAGAGCTTGTCGCCCCATGGCTTTATTAATGATTGATATAGATCATTTTAAATTAGTGAATGATACGCACGGGCATCAAGCCGGTGATAAAATTTTAGAATTTGTTGCTCTTGTCATGACAAAAACAGCAAGAGATATGGACGTGGTTTGTCGATATGGAGGGGAAGAGTTCACTATAATTTTACCAGAGACCAATAAAAATAAAGCCAAGGCTTTTGGCGGTCGTTTACAAGAAAATTTAGTGATGCTTTTTCCTCAATTTATTCACGAACTTCCTTGTATCGTCACCTTAACCATTGGCGTTTGTATTGTGCCAGATGAAGCTAGTAATATGAACGATGCTTTAGCTTATGCAGATAAACGTTTATATAACGGAAAATTATCTGGCCGAAACTGTGTAGTGGTTGACGATGACACCTCGGCCGATCCCAATAAAAAAACCATTGATGCTCATTAATTTATACTGGGCATCAGCACAATAAAAAATTTTCCACTATTATCATTTGAATTTCTTAAATGATAACTACAATTGCTCCGAATTCTTTGATGACGTTAGAGAAGCTTGTATTATCGAAATCCATCCCAATTTAATCAGTATAAAAATTTATTAAGGACAGCTTAAAATGGCGCTAATTGCCGAACAAATTGCACAAGAATTAAACGTAAAACCTCAACAAATTAATGCGGCAATTAATTTACTTGATGATGGCGCAACGGTTCCCTTTATTGCACGTTATCGAAAAGAAGCCACGCAAGGGTTAGACGACAATCATTTACGTCATCTTGATCAACGCCTTCGCTATTTACGTGATTTAGCAGACCGTAAAAAAGTTATCTTATTAAATATTGAACAACAAAGTAAATTAACGCCTTCGTTAGCGAATGAGATTAATCAAGCTGACAATAAAACCCGACTTGAAGATTTATACTTACCTTATCGTCCGAAAAGACGCACTAAAGGCCAAATTGCCATTGAAGCAGGTATAGAGCCACTGGCCAACAACCTATACAACAATTGGCAGTTATTGCCAGAAAAAGAAGCCAGTGCATATATTAATGCCGAAGCAGGTTTTGCCGATGTTAAAGCCGTGCTTGAAGGGGCAAGTTATATCCTTATTGAACGGTTTGCCGAAGACGCAAACTTATTACAAAAATTACGAAAACACCTGCTCAAGCAAGCGCACTTAACCAGTACGGTTGCAAAAGGGAAACAACAAGAAGGATTAAAATATAAAGACTATTTTGATTTTTCAGAACGCTTAAATAAAGTACCTTCACATCGTGCACTTGCTATGTTTCGTGGGCGCAATGAAAACATTCTACAGTTAAGTTTAGTAGTTGACCCAAACAACGAAGCAAGTAGCTTTTCCAGTGCAGAACAAATCATTTTTGAACATTATAATTTTAGGCTTACAGGACAAAATGCGGCGGATTTTCTCACGAAAACGATTCGATTAGCATGGAAAGCTAAATTAAGTGTGCATTTAGAAACCGAATTATTAGGACAATTACGAGAGCGCGCCGAAGCTGAAGCAATTAAGGTTTTTGCTACTAATCTATCTGACTTGTTAATGGCTGCACCTGCTGGCGCAAAAACAACGTTAGGCTTAGATCCAGGTTTAAGAACCGGCTGTAAAATTGCCATTGTCGACAGCACAGGAAAATTACTACACACCACCACTATTTTTCCTCATGCACCGCAAAATCACTGGGATAAATCATCGCGTACATTAGTAAATTTATGTCAACAATACAACGTTGAATTAATTGCCATTGGTAATGGTACAGGCTCAAGAGAAAGTGACACTTTAGTGGCTGAAGTGATTCAAAGCCTTGAAAAAGATAAACCACAAAAAATGATCGTCAGTGAAGCGGGCGCTTCAGTTTATTCGGCATCAGAACTTGCTGCTGACGAGTTTCCTGACTTAGATGTTTCTTTACGCGGGGCAGTATCTATTGCTCGAAGGCTACAAGATCCGTTAGCAGAATTAGTAAAAATCGATCCAAAAGCTATTGGTGTCGGACAATATCAGCACGATGTCAATCAAAGTCAATTAAGCCAAATGCTTGATAATGTGATTGAAAATTGTGTTAACAATGTTGGGGTTGATTTAAACAATGCCTCAGCCGCTTTATTAGCACGAGTTTCCGGATTAAATAAAACCATGGCTCAAAATGTTGTGGCATATCGCGATGAACATGGCAGATTTAACAATCGCAAAACCTTAAAAAAAGTGGCGCGTTTAGGACCAAAAGCCTATGAACAAGCGGCAGGTTTTTTACGTATTACCGATGGCGATAATCCGTTAGACAGTTCAGGCGTTCACCCAGAAACTTATCCCGTGGTGGAAAAAATAATTCAACAGTTACAAAGTGATATTCACTCATTAATGGGCGATAAAACGCAATTAAATAAGCTAAGTATCAACGAACTTATCGACGAAAACTTTGGTGAATTAACCATAAAAGACATTGTTAGTGAACTTGAAAAACCGGGCCGTGATCCTCGCCCTGAATTTAAAACGGCGCAATTTAAAGAAGGGATTAACACCATTAACGACCTTAAAGTCGGTATGGTATTAGAAGGGGTTATCTCAAATGTTGCTAACTTTGGCGCTTTTGTTGATTTAGGTGTCCATCAAGACGGTTTAGTACATATTTCAGCGTTAACCGATAAGTTTGTCAGTGACCCACGAGAAATCGTAAAAACCGGTGAAATTGTTAAAGTTAAAGTGATTGAAGTTGACCCTGCACGTAAACGCATTAGCTTAACGATGCGGTTAAATGATGCTATTTTATCTTCAACAGAAAAACAACAAACTCAGCATAAACCTCAGGCTAATCCCACCAAGAAGCCTCAAAAAAATAGTACTAACAAGCCAAATAGAAATAAGCCTAAACCTGTAGAAAATGCAGCCATGGGTAATGCCTTTGCTGACGCTTTTGCGAAGTTAAAAAAATAACACTATTTTGAAAGGCAAACTTGGTTTTTGCCTTTTTGCTTCGCGACATAAAGGGCGCGATCGGCTAAATTTATCATTGGCTCAAGTGCTCTTAATGATAAAGGCTCACCTTGAAAGTAATTTTCGGTTGAGCCGGCAACCCCAAAGCTAGCCGTTATTGACAAAGGTAGTTTAATCACTTGAATTTCGAGCATCTCAATTGCGGATCTAATACGTTCAGCTTGCAAATACGCCTGTTTTTCAGTGGTTTCAGGCAAAAATAGAATAAATTCTTCTCCACCCCAACGTGCAAAAACATCACCTTTTCGTGCCGTTTCTTTTAAACATTGTGCAACTTTTACTAACACTTTATCGCCGATTTCGTGGCCATATTGATCATTAAATCTTTTGAAAAAATCGATATCTAGTAACACTATGGCCGCATCTCTTCTCGTACGAATAATCCCTTGCCAAATAGGTTGTGTTAATTCCTGAAAGCCACGTCGATTATTCAATTGAGTCAACGCATCAGTACGAGCGTAGGTTTCTGCGATCATTTTATCAAGCTTTGCCATACGAAATTGTCTCGCTAAAATAACCGCCAATAAAATAGCCTCAAATGCCATACCCAGTTCAATCGCTTTAAACGTATATCCATTGTAAGGCACTAAAAAACCTGCAACAGCAAGAGTAGATATAGTAATACAAATGGCGGCGGTTACAGATGATAAAATAAAAATGACAGCAAATGGTTTATTTGCCAAGAGCGCTCTAATACCCATTGCAATAAATAGCACTGCAAAACATGTGTTTAGCAAAAAAGCTAACACCATGGAAAAGAACAATTGATCAAACACAAAGCCGATAACCATGCCAACAGGAATAACAATAGTTATACGCACCACAAATTGATCGAGTTTTAGGGCATAAAATTTTGTTTTGAGTAATAAACGAGCAAAGTGCAACCCTGCAACGCTATATGTGATCATTAAAAAGATATCGAGCCAGTCCTGAAAATAAGGACCAAAATCGTAAGTAATAACTGTGTGTAATTGGCCGGTATATGAAAGGCTATTTAACACAAAGCCAAAAAGGTACAAGCTATATAAACCGTATTCTTTTTGCCGAATAAAGACAAATAGCACTAAGTTATATAAAGCCAGTGCCAACATTATTCCGTATAAAAGCCCATATTGAAAACTACTGGTGATATCTCTTTCAATCGCTTTTTTTACCGAACTAAAGTGAACCGGTATGGCTAAAGGTCCTTTGGTTGCAATACGAATATACACCTCAGTTTTACCTTGGTTGAAATGATGTTCAAAAGCATAAAAACGATAAGGCATAGGCCTTTGCGAATAAGGATAAGCATCACCACCTGCTATATGTTTTATGACTTTTCCATCCTGTACTAACCACGTATCAATAACGTCAAGCCACGGTGTTTCAATGGACAGTCGATACAGTTCAGCCAAATCATTAGTATTATTTACCGCAAAATTCATCCATACAGGCGCGACATTAATGCCAAGCGAAATTGAATGGCTTGAGCCTTTTTTAGTCATGGATGAACGAAATTTTTGTTTAGCTTCATCAAGGGTTAACTGCCCATTTAACTCTTGAAAATATTGAAGGTGTTTACCTAATGTACCTTGTTTAAAATCCGGTAACGTTAAGGTTTCCGCACTAACAAAACCGCTAATGCTAAAAATAGCAAAGATGAATAAATGGCGTATAAACATAAAAGGAAAAGACAAATACCAGTGAAAGATGCCACTGAGATAGTGAAAGGAATGCGGGTACAATTTCAACATAGTTAAATGAAAAACCTTAGATTTCAAGTAAAATTAATAATACCCAATCCATGGTCATTGAGTTATGTTCTAGTGCTCTATACGTAAACAATGTTATTTTAACATAAATAACATAATCACTGAAAAATGAACATTTCTACAATACACTGACAATATTAAAGTTAAGGGAAATTATGAGCGAAAATGAAAAATTAAGTTATGTGGAGTTTCCTGCAAAGGATTTACAAGCAACTAAGCAGTTTTTCAGCCAAGCCTTTCAATGGTCGTTTGTAGATTATGGTCCTGACTATACTTCTTTTAGCAATCAAGGGCTTGATGGCGGGTTTTATCGCTCAGAGCTAAAATCAACCACAGCAAGTGGTTCAGCTTTACTGGTGCTAATGAGCGAAAATCTAGAACAAACTCAGCAAAATGTCGAAAATGCTGGCGGTAAAATATCCCAAGCTATCTTTAGTTTTCCCGGTGGGCGACGTTTTCATTTTATTGAGCCAAGCGGTAATGAATTAGCCGTTTGGTCGTTAGTCAATGATTAATCTAAAACGCAGGTTTGCTTTAATTTTCTGCTGAAAACTTAGCTTCTAATTCAGCAATTTTTGTTTCTAATTGGGCTATTTTTTCACGCGTTTTTAATAACACCTGCGTTTGCACATCAAATTCTTCTCGCGAAACGACATCTAATTGTGAAAGTTTGCGCTGTAATACCGTTTTTGTTTTATCTTCAAAATCTGCCGCAATATTTTTCAAACCAGGAGGTATAGCGTCTGTAACTTGCTTAGCAATATCTTCAATTTTTTTAGCATTAATCATTATTTTAACCTGTCAATAACCTATCGGGCTATTGTAATACAAATAACCGTTTTGCCAACGTCTAATTCACTATACGATATATATACCCAAACCACCTCAAGATGCTAGTTTCAAGATTCCTCAAAGGGCTAATTTAGAAGCGCTTTATGCTGCGCTATTGATTTTAACAAGGGAAAAACCATGCTTTTCAATCAATGCCTTGCCTAAAGACGTTTCTAATTTCAGCTGAATCCTAAATCTTGAGGTAGCTTGGGTATAGTAAACAAGGTAAAATCACCGCCCTTTATATTTCATCATTTAAATTTAATAAACATAATGAAACTTAACCCCGGACAAAATGAAGCAGTAAAATATGTCAGTGGCCCTTGCCTTGTATTAGCCGGTGCCGGAAGTGGAAAAACAGGGGTTATTTGCCAAAAAATTGCTTATCTTATCCAAAAGTGCGATTACAAGGCTCGAAACATTGCCGCCGTGACCTTTACGAATAAAGCCGCACGAGAAATGAAAGAACGTGTGGTTAACATGTTAGACAAAGCACTCACTCGAGGCTTAACCGTTTCAACGTTTCATTCATTAGGATTAGATATTGTTCGCAAAGAAATTAAAACCTTAGGTTACAAACCTGGTTTCACCCTCTTTGATGATCAAGACACTTTGGCTTTATTAAAAGAGCTCACCCAAGACGAGTTAGACGGCGATAAAGATTTACTGAACAAATTGCAAAGCATGATTTCAAATTGGAAGAATGATTTATTACTTCCAGATAGCGCGATCAAATTGGCAAGCGATGCTGACACTAAAATGTATGCTGAATTTTATGCTATGTATCAAAAGCATATGAAAGCATATAACGCGCTAGATTTTGACGATTTAATTTTGATCCCAACGTTATTATTGAAAAATTTCCCTGAGGTAAAAGCACGTTGGCAGCAAAAAATACAATATATGTTGGTTGATGAATATCAAGATACCAATGCCAGCCAATATGAATTAGTCAAACTTATCACCGGTGAAAAAGGTTTATTGACTGTGGTTGGTGATGATGACCAATCTATATACTCTTGGCGTGGCGCAAAGCCACAAAACTTAGTGCTTTTAGGGGAAGATTTTCCACAGCTAAAATTAATCAAACTCGAACAAAACTACCGCTCAAGTGGTCGAATTTTAAAATGTGCCAATATTTTAATTGCCAATAATCCACATGTTTATGATAAAGCCTTATTTAGTGAATTAAATTATGGGGTTGAGTTACGCGTTGTACAAACAAAAAATGAAGATCATGAAGTAGAAAGAGTGGTAGGTGAACTCATAGGCCATCGCTTTTTAAACCGTTCTAAATTTAAAGATTACGCCATACTATATCGCGGCAATCATCAATCACGTTTGCTTGAAAAAGCATTAATGACAAACCGGATCCCTTATAAAATCAGCGGTGGTACCTCGTTTTTCTCACGCTCTGAAATAAAAGACATGATGGCCTTTTTACGTGTATTGGTGAACCCTGATGACGATAACGCTTTTCTACGAATCGTCAATGTTCCCCGTCGTGAAATAGGGCCAACTACCTTAGAAAAACTCGGTAGTTACGCAAATATGCGACAAATCAGTATGTTTGCAGCCAGTTTTGAATTAGGGCTTGAACAACATCTTCAAGGTCGAGGTCTAGCTGCTGTACAACGTTTTACGCAATGGATTGTTGAAACCGCAGACCATGCTGAACGTGGCGACACTCCTGCTGTTTTACGCGCGATGGTACGCGAGATTAACTATGAAGATTGGCTGTACGATAATTCTCCCAGTGCAAAAGCAGCAGAAATGCGCATGAAAAATGTCACACAATTGTTTAGTTGGGTGCAACAAATGCTTGAAGGAGATGAAGACGAAGATCCGATGACCCTAGCTCAAGTCGTCACACGATTAACCTTGCGTGACATGATGGAGCGCAATGAAGATGAAGAAGAAAGTGATCAAGTACAGTTAATGACCTTACATGCTTCAAAAGGCTTAGAGTTCCCTTTTGTTTTTTTAATCGGTATGGAAGAAGGTTTACTACCACATCAAACCAGTATCGATGAAGGCAATGTAGAAGAAGAACGTCGACTTGCCTATGTTGGGATCACTCGAGCGCAGCGTGAATTGATTTTTACGTATGCTCGTGAACGCCGACAGTTTGGTGAAATTGCTCGCACCGAAGCCAGTAGATTTTTACATGAACTTCCGCAAGATGATTTAAAATGGGAGTTGAGCCAAGTGAAAAAAAGCCAAGAACAAAAAGAACAAACGGCAAAAATGGGCGTAGCAAATTTACGAGAAATGTTAAAAAACAAACCTAAGTAATCGCGATGTTTAAATTGTCTTTAGTTGGTTTTAGTTGATTTTAATGGCTTCGAATTAGGACGTTAGCCCTAATATCATCGTTTCCATAAAAACAATAAAGCCCTTAAGGTTATTGCTGTTCCAAGCTCGTTTAACTTGAGCATCTTGAGAGTTAATATAAGTAGTTAACCTTTTGTAACTGCCCGGCTGGAAATTTTCACAACATTTTTTAACAACTTTATGCATTTCGCCTTTGCCGCGAATGCTCTCTCTAAAAATAGTCGCATAGTTTGTCACTAAAGGTGTCAACAACACCACAGACTCATTATCAGTACGTTCTGATTGTGCTGCGGTAAATCGAGCATGAATAAAGTCTTCATTTTTTTGCGCCACAACCGCAAAAGCATCAATCATCATCTTTGATTCTTTTTTAATTTGACTGGCTTCTTTTTTTACCGCTTTTAATTCCGCGATTAATTTTTCAGAACGAAAATAATAATAGACACTGATAACAACAAAAAGCACGATAATCGCTAAACTAAATAACATCATTACACCTAATTTTTATAGCTACTATACTCAGCTCGGGTTGATTCACTCAACCGAGATAAAAAGATATAAGGGTCAATATCTTGAGCACTTGGGGATTGATAATCATAACCAATTTTAATGGTAAACTCACCTAAGTTAGCAAAAAACTGCACCTTTAATGCCTCGGTTAACTGCCCAAAAAGCTCTTTCAAATATTGGCTATCTTGATGTGGACATAAAAATAAATATTCGCCCTGATTAATCAACCCAACTTGGTCAAACTCCCCGCGATATTCATTGACTAACGTTGAAATAGTGCGTGACACTTCCGCGATCACTCGTTTATTAAATTGAAACTCTAACTCTTGCCAATTATCAATTGAAAAATAACCAACCATTAACGGATATTCATATTTTCGGGCCATTTTAAAATGTTGCTGATAAAACTTTTTGGTTTGCGAAGGACTCGCCAAATAATCTAACGGCTTTTCAACCTCGTCATACTGCTGATTTAATCTTAATGCTCGTGCTCTAAACCCTAAAAACAACAATAAACAAAACAATAATCCGACGATAGAAATTAAGAAAACGATCATATTCTTTTGTTGCTGATATTTTTGCGTAAACTGATTTTTTAAATCGGTTTCTTCCGCCATACCAAGCGATAAGTCACGGCGTTTTTCTGATTCTAGTTTCTCGGCATTCATAGTGTTAAAGAGTTTTTGCTTAGAAAAACTAAATTTGTTTAACAACTCAGTGTATTTACGTTGTGCTGTGAAGGCTTTTTCGAATAATTGCTTGTTATGATACATAGTGGCTAATAATGCATATAATTCAATTTGTTCATGCGTTAATTCTACGCGATCAGCAACCAGTTCAGCTTCTTTCAAATACTGAAACGCAATGTCATCTTTTTTGAGTAATTGACTCGCTTTCGCTAAATAAATCAGGGTTGTTAAATAAGGTAAAGATAAATTTTGGCCATGAAATAGCGTTTTGGCTTTTAACAGTTGCTCGAGTGATTCTTCCGCTTTATTTTGCCGAAACAATACCTGTCCTAAGCCCATTTTTCCATAAGCAACTTTAATGGGTGCCTGTTTCTTTTCAGCCAAGGTAATAGCTTTCCAAAACCCATGATGAGCATCATCTAAACGCCCTAAACTCAAGTAAGATCTAGCTAAATCGGTATAGGTACTTTCAATATTATTGACTTTCGACAAATCGTATCTAAGTTTCAAAATTCGATTATACAAGGTCACGGAGGTTTGATAATCGCCCGTATAAAAATAGGCACTAGCTAACACATTTAAGACAGCGAGGTGGTCAGAAAATTCTTGATGCTGGGTTAGATATTGTTTGACTCGTTCTAGATCAGAAAACGCTTGTTGATGATTCAAGTTTAAAGCATTGGTCATTGAACGATAACTTAAAGCTTGCACTAAAAATTTAGGGTTGTTTAATTGTGTCGCTAGATTGACTGACTCTTCCGCCATTTGTTGCGCTTGTTTAAACTTGCCACGAAAGTAATAACCTGAGGTTATTTTCAATATTAACGTCAACCGTAACGTGACATCAATATTAGTTAAACTTTCGCCATCAAGCGAAAACTGCATGGCGCGAGATAAGTCTCCTTTATTTGTTGCGGCATCAGCTAATAAGCTAAACACTTTACCAACGGTATTGTTATCATAAAACGTTCTATTTTGAATAATATCCTGAGACAGTTGCACGACTTCATCGTTATCTAAAAGTTCAGGGTCGATTAAAAACAAGCGCTCTACTTTCGCAATATTCTGCTCAATATCGGTTAAATTTTCATCCGCCGCATAGCTTTTGACCACAATACCAAGCTGGAGTAACAAAAAAAATAATAATAATTTTTTTACAGACATGTAGGAATTTTTCTCGTTTTTCAATCAGTTAAAAAATATTTTTTTACGCCTTATGCTTCTGATCAAGCAATATCAATGATAAAGGTTTACAAGCAAACTTCATAGCTTATAATGTTTTCAGAGCTTCTAAAGCTCGATAAGGGCAAATCTAGCGAAAGCTAGAGACGCAAAGTTACCGGTCTAAAGGGAAACCTATGATAGCGGAACTACCAAATTTAGATATAGTGGGGGCTTGTCTATATTTAGCAGACTCTATCTATTTCCTGCTGTGTACTTTGCGTGCTTCCCTTGTCCCTTACTTATTTACCGTCCTTAGGTAACTCTTTCTCAGTAATATATTGGTTTATCACTTGTTCCAACATAGATAACGGCATTGAACCATTTTTTAGTACTTCGTCATGAAACTCTCGTAAGTCGAATGCGACACCTAAAGTGTCTTCGGCTTTTTTACGCAGTCTTTTAATGGTAAGTTCACCAATTTTGTACGAAAGTGCCTGACCTGGCCATGAAATGTAGCGATCTATTTCGGTTTTTACATTATGTAATGATAAAGCCGTATTATCAGCTAAAAATGACATTGCACGATCTCGACTCCAATTTTTGCTATGCATACCTGTATCAACCACTAATCGACACGCTCGCCACATTTCATAAGTGAGGCGGCCAAAGTCGCTATAAGGGTCTTGATAAAAACCGGCTTCAATACCTAAAAATTCAGAATATAACCCCCAGCCTTCGCCAAAAGCAGAAATATAAGTACTGTTTCGAAATTCCGGCACATTTTTCATTTCCTTGGCCAAAGAACCTTGTAAATGATGACCTGGAACTGCTTCATGTAAAGTTAGTGCTTCAAGTACATAAAGCGGACGACGGTCTAAACGGTATGTATTGACCCAGTAATTACCCGGCTGATCTTCTCTTGAAGGTCCAGCGTAACGACCCGTTGTATATTTAGGGGCAATGCTTGCAGGTACAGCCATAACACCATAGGGTGTGCGAGGTAATTTTTTAAATAATTGCGGTAATTTAGCGTCCATTTTTTTTGCGATAAATGACGCTTCTTTCAATAACTCTTCTGGCGTTGTTGCATAAAACTGAGGATCGGTACGTAAAAACTCAACAAAACTAGCAAAATCACCTTGATAACCTACATTGCGAATGATTTGTTCCATTTCAGCTCGAATGCGCGCGACTTCTTCCAGACCCTTTTGATGAATCTCATCCGCAGACATAGTTAACGTCGTGTAATGTTCGACCCTATTTTTATAATAATTATCACCATTGGGCAGTGAATTTGCTGCAATGTTTTGACGACCATTGGGTTGATAAACATTCACCATATAATCATAGAATTTCTGATAACTAGTGTTGACTTTTTCGCGGATAATTTGCTGAGCTTGCGCTCTTAAATCAGCCTTAAGGCTTGCGGTAAAATGATCAGGCATTTTTTTAAAAGGTTGGTAAAACTCACTCTCTGTCACATCCTGTTTAATATAAGCTTTAATAGATTCTTCAAAACCAATAAGTACTACGGCCGGTTGGGTAATACCTTCTTTGATACCCAAATCCATCCACGCCATTTGCTGATCAAAATATGTTGGCAGAGCAGCCATGCGCTTTAAGTAATCTTGATAATCTTGCTCAACTTTAAATTGTACACGGCTACGTATCCAACTGATCCCCACATGAAATCCGGACTCTGCAGTGAGCGGCATGTAATGTTCTTTATTGACATAACTATCTAATTGATTTTTTATTTTATAGGCCAGAACTGACCAATTAATTTGATCACTTTGAGTCAAACTCTCACGATTAATTTTTAATAATTTTTGATAAATCTTTTTCTTACCTTGGTAGTTTTTTAATAACACTTGCGGAGAAAGATCAGGCAAACGCGCATTATTATCCGCAACACCCGGTTGGCTAAATGGGCTCAATGTTTTTTGATATTGATGATATTCATTAATCACTTCGCGAAGCGCTAAACTGTTCCATCGGCTAGTATCTTTTGGTAATTGACCACAAGCGGTTAATAGGAAAAGGCAAAAAAAAGAGATCAGATATTTCATTATTATTGTTCAAAGTAAAATTATGACTCCACTTTATCAAAAATTTTCCCTGATGAAAGCTCAAGTTTCAGAATATAAATTTGAAAATATGTACAATAATGCAAAAAAAATGCATTTATTAACAAAATATTAATAATTATTGGGAAATTACTATAGAAGTTTATATAAAATTACTAGAGAATAACCTTAATAACAATAATAAAACTGTAGTATGAAATAGAGGTTTGGCAGTAGTGAAGCATCATGACACCATTGAACAAGCAGATCAAAAGCTCGCCTTAGCTATCAAACAATTACAGCTTTGGCATTTACCTGCCACGCCAATAAATTATGCCGTTGGTTACGAGTTTGTTAATAAAAAAAATTCCGCGCTAATCTCTCAAATAAAACAACATTTAAGTCTTGGTAAAAAACTCGATAATTATTTTATTAATGAAATTTTTCAGCTGCATGTCTTAGGGCAAGGAAGTTTTAGAGACGATATTATCACCGATATCGATGAGTTAATTACCGATGTTCAAAGCAGTAATCAACATTCGGTAAAATATGCCAACGGTTTAATTGAAAAGATTGACGACAGTGTTACTCATTTAAAATCGAATAATCGCCAAAAAATCAACCATGCTATCCAGCAAATTGAAAATGCCTCAAAATCATTTAAGCAAAAGCAACAACAGCTCGCGAAGCAATTATTGATTTCGAAAAAACAATCATTGTCTTTGCAAAGTGAATTAGAAGAAGTCAAAAAAGAAATATACCTTGACCCACTGACTGGCTTATTTAACCGTAAAGCATTAAGCAAACATTTAGATCAATGGACCACTGAAGACCCCCATAAGCATGTCGCCGCTATTGTTGTCAGTGTTGATAAATTAGCACATGTAAACGAGAAGTTTGGTAATTTAATCAGCGATGTACTTCTGTCAAAAATTGCCAATAAAGTTGGAAGTTATGTTGGTGAAAGTGGCTTGCCTATTCGCTCTGGGCAAGATGAGTTTTTAATTTTATTACCGGAAGTTGAACGCACCGTGGCAGGTGAAATAGCGGAGAAGATACGTCAAGGTGTTGAAAAATTACGCTTTGTAAGCAGTAAATCAGGTATAAGACTCCCACAAATGACAGTCTCTCTAGGCGTAAATGATTTTAAAGTTTCTCAAAACGCTCAAACGGTGATCAATTATACCCGAAGTTTAGTCACTGATATGCAACGAAGTGGCGCTAATGCGGTGATGGTTTCTCACTAAAACTAGCGAGTTCAGCAATTAAAGCCGTTATATTATTCTCTGAAAATACCCGCACACCATGTTGTCTTAATAACTTAGTTGTAACTCCCTCTCCACTCATTTTTTCTTGCGTAAATGTGCCATCATAAATCGTGGTACTTCCACAAGAAGGGCTTGATTCTTTTAACAGTGCAAATCGAATATGATGTTGTTGGCAAAGGGTTAAAGCACGTTGTGCACCTTTGTTAAATTGTGCTGAAACATCAACACCATCACAAGTTAAGATACGTTGACTCTTAGCTTGAATTTCAGCGGGCTGTCTTGGTACAGGCAAACCGCCCGCAATTTCAGGACAAAAACTGACGACTTGTTTGTTGTGTATCCAGCTCAATAAGCTTTGATTTAACAACTGTTGGCTCGTACCGTCGTACCGTACTTTTTCACCGAGAAAACACGCACTCACTAATATTTTTATCATATTATTTCAGATTCATTAACTGATACAATTTGGCTAATAATGCCGCACTATCATGCTCAGGGCATTCTATCCAAATAGATTGACTGTAGCATTCAAAGTTTAATGTAAAATCATGTTGCTGCCATTTAAATCTTACGGATGCTAAATCAGCCCCTTGCGAGTATTCTACTTTTTGTAAAATGACATATTGCTGAAAATATCGCTCAACCATTGATGTTAAGTCGTCTTGTGACCAATCATAGTGGCAGTCTACAATAATCGCTGTCGAAGTGATTGCTTTACAGGTAAATGTTATATTCACGTAATTGCTTGTCCAATATCAATAAACTTGCTTTTTCCCGCATATAATACAAAAAAACTTAAGACAGTTTCGCTCTTTTCTCATATAATCGAGAAAGAGCTATAAAAATTTTAAATTGACTAAGAGAGATAACGTTATGAAAAAACTTACTTTGGCTATTGCAGCTACAGTGATGATTGCGTCTCCTGCATTTGCTGGTGATGTGGATGCTGGAAAAGCTAAATCAGGTACGTGTGCGGCCTGTCATGGCGCAGCAGGTATTTCAGCAATTCCTATGTACCCTAACTTAGCGGGTCAGAAAGAAGTTTATATTGCTAAACAATTAAAAGACTTCAAAGCAGGCAAACGTAAAGATCCAGTGATGGGTGCGATGGCAATGCCTTTATCTGATGACGATATTGCTAACCTTGCTGCTTACTACTCTAGCTTAAAATAATTGCTCTTGTTAAGTTCAAGAAAAGCGTTCTTTTGAACGCTTTTTTTATGCTCAACTGTTTAATCATTTCGTATTGAGATTCATGAATTAAGCGCTTAATTTACATGTTCTTTGATTAAGGCTAAAAAAGGCTGACCGTATCTTGATAATTTCGTATCACCAATGCCGTTAATATTTAACATTTCATGGCTTGTCACTGGTTGATATTTGGCAAGCTCAGATAACGTTGCATCGTTAAATACAATATAAGGTGGAATATCTTCTGCATCGGCAATTTCTTTTCTCAAGGTACGTAACTTGGCAAAGAGCTTACGATCATAGTTCGATGTTTCTGCCGTTTTACGCCAATAACTCGCTTTTTGTAGACGAGGAGTGGCGAGCAACAAAGGTTGCTCACCTTTTAAGATAGAGTGAGATGCTTGGGTTAAACAAAGGGCAGAGTGGTTAGCGATGTCTTGCTGTAAAAACCCAAGATGAATGAGTTGTCGAATAATCGCATGCCAATAACTCAATGTTTTATCTTTACCAATCCCAAAGGTTGATACTTTATCGTGGCCTTGTTGCTTAATTTTTTCTGTTAATTGTCCGCGTAACACACTAATTGTGTGCTCAACACCACCTTGTTGGTTTATACGATAAACGCATGACAACACTTTTTGGGCCGCTTCAAGACCATCAAATTGACTTGGAGGATCTAAACAGATGTCACAATTTCCACAACCCGTTTGCGTGTATTCGGCAAAATAATTTAATACTAATTGTCTCCGACACGTTTGTGCTTCTATAAAGCCGGTAACTGCACTAAAACGTTGTATTTCAACATGCCTTCGTTGCAGATTTTCCCCTTGCTCAATGCGCTTATTAATTCGTTGCGCATCATTTTCATCATAGAGAAATAGCGCTTCTGCAGGTAAACCATCTCGCCCAGCTCGACCAATTTCTTGGTAATAAGACTCTAATGTTCTAGGTGGTTCAAAATGAATAACAAAACGAACATTTAATTTATTGATCCCTAAGCCAAAAGCAACCGTGGCAATCACCACTTGAATATTGTCTTTGGCAAAACTTTCTTGCACAGTGTTTCTTATTTCAACTTCCATGCCCGCATGATATGCGGCGCAACTTATCCCTGCCTCAGCCACTGATTTCGCCAGCTTTTCTACTTGCCAGCGACTATTGCAATATATGATGCCAGAGTCATTTTTTCGTTTTTTTACATAACTGATAATTTGCTGCGTTCCTTGAAATTTATCTGCCATGGTTAACCGAATATTGGGGCGATCAAAACTATCTAAGTGTATATAAGGGTCAGTTAAATTTAATTGTTGTAGTATATCTTTCCGAGTAGTGACATCTGCCGTTGCGGTTAAGGCAAGTACAGGTATATCAGGAAATTGCTCTTTGATAATATTTAATCGCGTATAAGCGGGTCGAAAATCATGGCCCCATTGTGAAATACAATGTGCTTCATCAATGGCAAATAATTGAATCGGTAAACTATGCAAACCTTGCATAAAGTAATAATTACTTAAACGCTCAGGAGCTATGTAGAGAAGTTGAATTTCGCCAGCTGCTAACTGTTGAAAAATTTGATTAATATCGCTTTGCTCAAGACTTGAATTAACATAGGCGGCGCTAATTCCTTGTCGTTTAAGCGCATCGACCTGATCTTTCATTAAAGCAATAAGGGGCGAAATAACAATAGTAATACCGGAGAAAATAGTGGCAGGTAATTGATAACATAATGACTTCCCGCCCCCTGTTGGCATTAACACAAGGCTATCTTTACCTTGTAAGACTTGTTGGATAATTTCTTGCTGACCTTTGCGAAAAGAGGTGTAACCAAAATAATGCTTTAGCTTGTCAAGTAACATAGTATCAGGGGAGTTTTGCGCAAGGTTTGTCAACGAAATTTCATCTTCAATTGTAAGTTGCCGTATTTTACCTGAATGAACGAGCAATAAGAAAAATTTATTTCTGATTCATTCAGTGTTATCCTCTGAAGACAACTCATCAGACCAGATAGATTATGGAAAAAAAAGATATTTACCAGCAAATCATAAATTTTTGGAATAATGATATGCCGTTTAATCGTTTACTTGGTTTAGAGATTCAGCAATTCGATAAAGAGCAATCTGAAGTCAGGTTTCTTTGGCAAGATAAACTCATTGGTAACCCGATCCAAAAAATCCTCCACGGTGGTGTAACCGCCACAGTATTAGATATAGCGGGTGGTGTTGTTGCAGCTGCAAATATCATTGAACAATTAGATAATTTATCCCCAGAAAATATTCATTATAATTTACGTAAATTAAGCACCATTGATCTCAGAACTGATTTTTTACTTCCTGGTAAAGGTGAAGTATTTATAGCAACGGCTCGTATTATCAGAAGTGGGAGTAAAGTGGCGGTTGCGCGTATGGAATTACATAATGAAAAAAATGACCATATCGCCTTTGGAACAGGCACTTACATGGTAGGTTAACGACTAAAGTGCACTTTAGTTTACATCTGTTTTATTAAATTATATCAAGATGATAAGTCGTTACGAGTCATCCTCATGTTATCATAAAGATCACTCGCTATTTTTCGATACTTTTTATGAACAACCAACCAAATAACGACACTCGTAACGGTGTACTCAATGCTATAAGCGCTTACTTCCTTTGGGGGTTAGCGCCTATTTATTTTAAGCTTATTAAGGAAGTTTCTCCCGATGAAATCATGATTCATCGCATTGTTTGGTCTTGTCTTTTATTGTTTATTTTCATTCTTGCTTCTAAAAAATTACCTGCTCTTATTACCATTCTTAAACAACCAAAAGTGCTCGTGAAGCTCTCAATCACCGCAACTTTTCTCGCGGTAAATTGGTTCATGTTTATTTGGGCAGTTAATAATGATCATTTATTAGATGCTAGTTTAGGTTATTTTATCAACCCTTTATTTAGCGTGGCTTTAGCCGTGATTTTTTTAGGCGAACGATTACGAAAATGGCAAATAGTTGCGGTGGCATTAGCCATCATTGGAGTATTAATACAATTAATTTACATAGGCTCTTTACCTATAATTTCACTCGCTTTAGCCGGAACTTTTGGAATTTACGGACTATTGCGTAAGAAACTATCGATTGACTCATTTATTGGCTTATTACTTGAGTCGGCTTTAATGTTACCTTTTGCCTTAATTTATTGGCAGTTTTTTGTCAGTAGTGGCACCACGAATATGTTCAACAATAGCGTGTCTTTAAATACATTGCTGATTTTTGCCGGCGTTGTAACCACAGCACCATTATTATGCTTCACGGCGGCTGCGAAACGCTTAACCCTATCAACTGTCGGTTTCTTCCAATATATTGGTCCAAGTATGATGTTTATTCTCGCTATCAGCTATTATCATGAAGCATTAGTGATAGAAAAGTTGATCACCTTCGGCTTTATTTGGACGGCGCTATTTATTTACAGTATTGATTCGTTTAAAGCGCATAAACAAAAGAGAAAATTAGCTGGATTACAAACAGCGAAAGATTGATAGGTATGGATGGGAAAAATCAAGTACTTGATACGATTATCAAAATGATTCAGAGCATTGTGCTCCAGAAAAACTCACGTATTAAATCGTTGTTGTTTATTGGTCAAAAATGACAATTTGATTTCTACCATTTTCTTTGGCGTTATAGAGTGCTAAATCGGCCTGGTTTAGCTGTTCCTCTATACTTAAAACACTATTAAAAATAACACCAACACTCACAGTAACGTTAATTTGATGCGCTTCGTGATTAATTTCGTCAGTTGCAATAGCTTCGCGAAAAGCGTCCAATTGATTATATATTTGCCCTTGATCTGCCCCTGATAATAAAATGACAAACTCCTCTCCGCCAAATCGAGCAAGTGAACATCCGTTAAAATGATTTCTCATTTCATGGGCTAACATTTTTAAAATATGATCGCCGGCTTCATGACCATAGGTATCATTAACTTTTTTAAAATAATCAATGTCTAACATTGCTAAGCCATAAGCCTTTTTTTGTTGCGCAAAGGACTCAAGCGCGCTTTTGGCCTCCTTAAAAAAGGCGCGTCTATTTGGCAGATCTGTTAAATAGTCGGTATTGGCTGCTTTACGAATTCTTTCAATATTGTGTAAATTTTCAATATGTTGTGTTATTCGACAATAAAATTCTTCAGGACAGAATGGTTTACGAATAAAATCATCAGCACCGTTTTTAATAATGCGAGCCGAATAATTAACGTTATCAGCCCCTGATATGCCTATTACCGACATTTGATCACGGTTATACCGCTTTCTTATTTCATTGGTCAGTTCAATACCATCCATGTTCGGCATTTCAAGGTCAGTGATCACCATTTTAATATCATTATGGTTTTTTATGATTTCAAGCGCTTGTTCACCGCCTTCAGCCACATAGACAGTAAAATTACGTCTTTTTAATAACTCATGGATATGATTTCTTGCCGTCCGAGAATCATCAACAACTAGCACGCCTATGCCAATGTTGGCACTTTGCCAATATAAAATACGCTTTAAATACATAAAAGCTTGGCTATTTTCTTTAGGGATATAATCTATAACAGGCTGAGCAAGAATTTTTTGGCGAGTTTCATCATCCATTCTGCCGGTCATCACAACACCAGGAATACCATGAGAAAGTATCGATTCGATCGCCTCACCATTTTCAGCATCTGGCAGGGCATAATCAATTGTAGCGGCAAAGAACTCTGTTTTACTTTGCAAAAGTTTTTTCACTTCAGCGTGACTTACCGCAACGGTGACGATATAGCCTAGCGACTCACCAATTTTTTTAATGATACTGACAATGGCTTTACTATCTTCAACCACTAAAAGATTTTTTGACATACTACCTACATATTTTTATAACGCTTGTAAATTAGCATAGGCTACTACTAACCATTTGCTACCTACTTCAGCAAAATTTACTTGAATGCGGCTTTGTGCACCATTGCCTTCATAATTTAATACCACACCTTCACCAAACTTTTGATGTAAAACCGACTGCCCTAACTTAAAGCCTGAATTATCAAAAGACTCTAATGTAATTGTATTCGCAAATCGTCCGGTACTTGCAGGTCGAGATACTTGGCTTTGCAGTCGTATTTCATCAACACATTCACTTGGTAATTCACGTAAAAATCGACTAGGTTTATGATACTTTTCTTGCCCATATAAACGACGACTTTCTGCATGACATAAATATAGCTTTTCCATTGCCCGTGTCATACCAACATAACATAAGCGTCGCTCTTCTTCTAATCGACCAATTTCTTCTACCGATTGCTGCGAAGGAAACATGCCTTCTTCAAGGCCAGCAATAAACACCAACTTAAACTCTAAGCCTTTCGCTGAATGCATAGTCATCAGTTGTACGGCAGGTTCATAATCATCGGCTTGCGACTCTCCTGACTCTAGCGCTGCATGCGTTAAAAATCCAGTTAACTGGCTTTGCTCATCTTCTAGTTCAGGATCCATTTCAAACGTTTGACAAGCCGTGACTAACTCATTTAAGTTTTCAATTCTCGCTTCAGCACGTTCGCCTTTTTCAGCTTGATACATAGCTTTTAAACCACTGTGCTGAATAACAAAGTTTGCCTGTTGGTCTAAATCCAGATTACCAGAATCATCTTCCAATTGATCAATTAAGTCGACAAAGGTTTGAATAACTTTAGCACTACGACCTTTTAATTCGTTGTTTTGTAACATGGTTTGACATGCCTGCCACAACGTCACTTCAAGACTACGCGCGGCGTCTCTCACTAAGGCAACCGTAGTATTACCAATACCACGCGTTGGTGTGTTAATAATTCGTTCAAAAGCCGCATCGTCATCTCGGTTATTGATCAAGCGTAAATAAGCCAAGGCATCTTTAATTTCTTGGCGTTCGAAAAATCGCAAACCACCGTAAATTCGATAAGGTAATTTCGCTTGTAATAAAGCTTCTTCTAATAAACGCGATTGAGCATTACTGCGATATAAAATGGCCACATCATCTAAAGAATCATCACTGGATGATAAATCTCGTTTTAACCATTCAGTAATTCTACCGGAGATAAAACGTGCTTCATCTATTTCATTAAAGGCGGTGTACACTGAAATTTTTTCGCCAGCATCGTCTTTCGTCCATAAATCTTTGCCTAATCGGCCATTATTATTGGCAATTAACTGATTAGCTGCGGTTAAAATATTTGCTGTAGAACGATAATTTTGTTCCAACCTGATCGTTTGAGCATTTTCAAATTCTTTTAAAAAACGCTGAATATTTTCAATTTTTGCACCACGCCAGCCATAAATAGACTGATCATCGTCACCGACAATCATGACTTTACTTTGCTCGCGGCCCAGCATATTTAGCCACGCATATTGAATCGCATTAGTATCTTGAAATTCATCCACTAACACGTGTGAAAAACGCTGTTGATAATGCTGTAATAGTGCAGGGTTATTTAGCCATAATTCGTGCGCTCGCAATAAAAGTTCAGCAAAGTCGACTAAACCCGCTCGATCACATGCGTCTTGGTAACCTTGATAAACTTTTACAAAGGTTTCTTCTGTCGGATCATAATGGGTTTCAATATGTTTGGGACGTAATCCTTCATCTTTTTTACCGTTGATATACCATTGCATTTGTTTGGCAGGCCAACGCTTTTCATCTAAGTTTAACGCACGAATAATTCGTTTCACTAACCTAAGTTGATCATCAGAATCTAAAACTTGAAACGATTGAGGCAAGTTTGCTTCTTGAAAATGCATTCGCAGTAAACGATGCGCTAATCCATGGAAAGTTCCAATCCACATGCCATGAATATTACCGCCGACAGTTTGTTCAACCCTAGCACGCATTTCAGCCGCGGCTTTGTTGGTAAAAGTTACCGCTAAAATACTGTGAGGAGAAGCATGTTCAACTTTCATCAACCATGCAATTCTTTGTACTAAAACACGAGTTTTACCACTGCCAGCGCCCGCTAAAACCAACATATTTTGCAAAGGAGCAGCAACAACATCACGTTGCTTGTCGTTTAATGCATCAAGTAATTCTGATACGTCCATAAGGTAAAAACTCGAAATAAAAAATTAAAAGAAAGTAAGGTAATTATATACTGGTTATCAGTCGCTGTAATTCAACAACATCAGTTAATTCCATAGTCGGTAAAGCAGTTATTGGCTGTCCCACATCATAACTAGACACCCAAGCCGTTTGACAGCCAAAACGTATAGCGCCATAGACATCATTGACACCGCAATCCCCCACATGTAACAACTGAGCGGGTTGAATATTAAATTGCTGACAAGTACGTTGAAACATATCAGCGTCTGGCTTTTGTTTTAACTGCAACCCTTGATGTGCACCTGCATGATAAATCGCATCAAAATACTGATGAATACCAATGGCCTTAGTATCGACATTGCCATTACTTATCGCAATGATAGGCCACTGTTTTTTCAATTGTTTAAGTAAATGATGAACAGGCTCAGGCACGGTAAAATTACTGCGCTGCTTTACAAAATAGCTTAATGCTTGTTCTGCCATGTTCATCGCGACGGTTGATGAAAACCCTAATGATTGAATACCTAAATAATAACTTTGTAAGCGTAATGCCCCAACATCATGAGATAATGTTGCGTCTAAATTGAGTGCTTGCGTTCGAAAAGTGTACCAAAAATGATAATCATACTCGCCATTCGGGTGATCCGGTAATTGATGTGCAAAGTACCTGATCATTTTAGCATCAGTTGCCATCATCACAGGAAAATTACTGTATAGCGTATCATCTAAATCAAAACTGATCGCTTTAATGGGGGTGAGTCGACGATAAAAACGCATTGCAATAATAAGCAGCTTTAGGCTACAAATAGATGTTGATACAGTAACTTAGCTACCAATTTTCTAAACTGGCTTAATAATAAGGTATCCATTCTCGGATCAAAATGCTCTGCGTCTTTACTGCTTATCGCTAAAAAGCCAATTACTTGTTGATGATGCACAAGCTTGATCAAAACCACTGAGCCTTCACATTGCTCTGAAAACACTAATTCTTGTTCACTTTGTTGGATACGCCCGAAATAATACTCATCTTTCGTTAAGCGATTTTGTAAGACCCCGCCACAATCTTTATTAATTAAACAACTGTGCGCTAGTGTGACTGGTTGATTAAGCCATAATTTAAAATCAGATAAAGATAGTAACTCAGTTGTGGCTTGATATAAGCAATCAAGCAATTCATCAGCAGAATGACAATCTAACAAGCGCAAATATAGATCACTATACAAGGCAAATAATTGTTCATTCTGGTTAGCAATTGCCATTAATTGGGTTATTTCTTCTTCTAAACCATGCACTTTTTGACGAAGTTGCTGTTGTTGACGCTCAACCAAAGACACTGTCCCTCGTTGATTATCATGTAAACGCAAACTGGTCACTAATTGTGGCTGACGATTAAAAAACTCAGGATTTTCTTCTAAAAAGCTGACAATAATATCGTCTGACAAGGTGATTTCTTCGGTTTGCAGTAGTTGTTGATTTGCTAACATTTCTGCGGTGACTGCTTGTTCTTTTTCGTTACTCATAATTGTATCTGTCCATCAAAAACATGTACGGCAGGCCCGGTCATCTTCACGGGGTTTCCTGGTCCTTTCCAATAAATACGTAATTTTCCGCCTGGTAGTTCTACGGTCACTTGCTTGGCTAATTTTTTCTGAACTTGGCCGATGACCACCGCGGCACAAGCGCCACTGCCACAAGCTAAAGTTTCGGCCGCACCACGTTCATAAACGCGTAATTTGACATATTCAGGCGAAACCACCTCCATAAAACCAACATTAACCCCTTTAGGAAAACGTTCATGAATAGTTAATTTCGCTCCTAACTCGTTCACTGGCGCGGTCAACACGTCGTCAACGGTTAAAACACAATGGGGATTTCCCATTGAAACGGCACCACAAAGTACCGTATCTTCTTCACTGCGAAGAATATAAGTGCCTTCTACTTTTTGAGCAGAAAATGGGATTTTCGCTGGTTCAAACTGAGGAACAGGCATAGTCACGGTAACGTTACCATCGCGTTCAATAAATAATGTCATTTTACCCGCATGTGTAGACACACGAATTTTATTACGATTGATTAAGCCTTTCATTCGAACAAAACGAGCAAAACAACGAGCGCCATTGCCACACTGGCTCACTTCACTACCGTCTGCATTAAAAATACGGTAATGAAAGTCTAAATCGGGATCATATGGCGGCTCAACCACTAATAATTGGTCGAAACCAATGCCAAAGTTTCTATCCGCCAATTGACGGATTTGATCATTGGGTAAATAAACATTTTGGGTAACATTATCTAACACTAAAAAGTCGTTACCTAAACCCTGCATTTTCGAAAAATTTACTAACATTTACTATTCTCATTCACCACTCATTTAGAGGGTTAAGGCAATACGTTTTCACCTTGCCATAAGCTTTCAAGGGATTCACGTTGACGGATAACATACGAGTTTTCGCCATCAACCATAATTTCTGCAGCACGTGGTCGACTGTTGTAATTAGAGCTCATAGTAAAACCATAAGCACCTGAAGAACGAATCGCTAATAAGTCGCCTGCTTCAATTGCTAGTTCACGCGCTTTTCCTAAAAAGTCACCGGTTTCACACACTGGACCAACAATGTCATAAATCTTAGGTGCCACTTTCGATTGTGTTTTAACGGGAATAATCTTTTGCCATGCTTGATAGAGCGAAGGACGAATTAAATCATTCATGGCTCCGTCAACAATTGCAAAATGGCGATCTTGATTGGTTTTTAAAAACTCAACTTCTGTCACTAATATGCCTGCATTGGCCATAATTGCACGACCAGGCTCATAGATCAGAGAAATATCTCGTCCTTCAAGTTTACTTGCAATGGCTTTGGCATATTCATTAGGATGAGGAGGTTGTTCATCATCGTAACAAACCCCTAAACCGCCACCCACATCAATATGTGAAAGTTTGATCCCTTGTTCAGCTAAGTTATCAACCAGCAAAAGTACGCGGTCTAACGCGTCTAAAAATGGCTGTATTTCTGTTAATTGCGAACCAATATGGCTATCAATACCTTTAACAACAATATGTGAATACTCAGCAGCTTTTGCATAAATTTTATAGGCATCCTCAATACTGACACCAAACTTATTTTCTTTTAAGCCTGTTGAAATATAAGGATGAGTGCCTGCGTCAACGTCTGGGTTTACCCGTAATGAAATGGGTGCTTTTTTACCTAATTGCTTCGCCACGGCTTGAATTCGGTCAAGTTCAGCTTCTGACTCAACATTAAAACAATGAATGTTTTTTTCTAACGCGTATGCAATTTCATCTGATTTTTTACCAACACCAGAAAACACCACTTTACTCGCATCGCCCCCCGCTTGCAGAACTCTCGCTAACTCACCTTTAGAAACAATGTCAAATCCAGAACCCAACCGAGCCATTACATTTAAGACCGCTAAATTACTGTTGGCTTTTACGGCATAACACACTAAATGAGGGCGATCGCCAGCCGCTTGGTCAAAAGCATGCCAATGACGTTCTATGGTTGCACGTGAGTATATATATAAAGGCGTGCCGTGTGTTTTCGCTAAATCGGTAACGCTACACTCTTCGGCATATAACTGATTTTCGTTATAATTAAAAAAATCCACAACTACGGTTCCTGTTGATCGGTTGGACGGTTTTGGCTACTGGGTTCTGATGAACTATTCGCTTGTTTTTCAGAGGGTTGATATAATGGCCCAGACATACCACAACCGGATATATTCGCCAAAATCAATAAACAACCGAAAATAATTGAATTTTGTTTACGCATTTTTTGATTAATTCGATTTTTTTCCCATGATAGACGTTTTATAATCCAATGACTATAGATTACAAGCTAAACCAAACTTATCGATAAAGTTTTTCTCAAAAGGGCGAATAAATGAACGATTCACAGTATAACATCATGGCCGAAGACTTATTATTAGCACTTGAAGAGGCTATTGAAGATTGTGGTGTCGACATTGACTATGAAGGTGTTGGCGGCATGTTAACCTTAACCTTTAAAAACGCATCTAAAATCATCATTAACAAACAAGCACCATTACATGAAATATGGGTGGCAACGAAATTTAATGGTCACCATTTTCACTTTGAAAATGACCAGTGGATAGATAAACGTGGTGGTGATGAATTTTGGTCATTTATCTCGCAAGCTGTCAGCACCCAAGCAGAAGCTCAATTAACGCTTAACGCAGAATAAGTAGGAAAAAACATGACTCAAACAACGGTACGAATTGCCACCCGTAAAAGTGCGCTAGCGTTATGGCAAGCTGAATATGTTAAAGCCAAACTCGAACACTTTCATCCTGATATTCAAGTTGAATTAGTGCCAATGACCACAAAAGGTGATGTGATTTTAGACACGCCTTTAGCGAAAGTTGGTGGTAAAGGGTTATTTGTTAAAGAGCTTGAAGTAGCCATGTTAGAAAATCGTGCCGATATTGCCGTGCATTCAATGAAAGATGTACCTGTGGAGTTTCCTGACGGCTTAGGCTTAGAAGTAATTTGCCCGCGTGAAGACCCACGTGATGCCTTTATTTCAAACACAATTAACAGTTTTGATGAATTACCCCAAGGCGCGATAGTTGGTACTTCGAGTTTACGTCGCCAATGTCAAATTAAAGCCTTACGTCCTGATCTAGACATTCGTGATTTACGCGGCAATGTAAATACCCGTTTAGCGAAATTAGATAAGGGTGATTACGATGCCATTATTTTAGCAGCAGCAGGCATGATCCGCTTAAAAATGCCTGAGCGTATTCAAGAATTTATTGAACCTGAAGTCATGCTACCTGCTAATGGGCAAGGTGCGGTGGGTATTGAGTGTCGAACCAATGATCAAACAATCAAAGCATTGCTTGCGCCGCTCGGCTGTGAAACAACTCGCATTCGGGTTCTGGCTGAACGTGCGATGAACCGTGCTTTAGAAGGTGGTTGCCAAGTACCCATTGGCAGTTATGCCGTCATAGATAACAAGCAAGTGTATTTACGTGGTTTAGTCGGCGCGGTAGATGGGTCAAAAATCATCACGGATAATGTTACGGGAGATATTGCTGACGCAGAACAACTCGGCCTGACACTTGCTGAAAAATTATTAGCGCAAGGTGCTGATGTAATTTTAAAACAGGTTTACGAGCAGCAGTAAATGTCAAAACCGTTCAAGGTAGCGATCACAAGACCACAACAACAAGGCCTAGCATTACAAGATGCGCTTAATGAGGTTGGTATATCTTCTTTATGCCAACCGCTATTCACTTATCGCCTAAATACCACTCAGTTAGCCATTGCTGAGCAAGTTGAAAAACTTCAACCGAGCATAGTTATTTTTATCAGTGCAGCGGCCGTTGAATATGCCAATCAAGCATTTTCGTTATCATCTTGGATTAATAGTAAGCAGTTGATAGTCGCCGTTGGTAAAAAAACTTTAACGGCATTAACCACGTTAGGTATTCAAGCGATTTGCCCTGAACTACATAACAGTGAAGGTATTTTAGCTTTACCTCAATTTATCCCAGCTCAGATCAAGCAAAACCATAAAAATATTTTAATTGTTCGAGGTGATGGTGGGCGTGAATTTCTTGCTGAACAACTCTGTATTAGAGGCGCTGATGTCGAATACTTAGAGAGTTACCGACGCGAATGGTTAGCACTTTCTTCACAAGACCTTGACCTTTGGCAACAGGAAAATATTAATACTATTATTATTACTAGTAACGATTTATTAAAACGTGTAGTAGAATTAATAGACGTTACCGATAATTACTGGCAAAACACATGCTTATGGCTAGTAGTAAGTGAACGTATCGCACATACCGCCAAGCAACTAGGTTTAAAAAATATTGTTAACGCGCACAGTGCAAATAATCAAACAATTATCTCAACCTTGCTGAACATGGAATCAAAGAATGACTGACACTAATAAACCTAAAGACAGTGAAAATTCAGCAACAGCGTCATCATCGCCTTCTGATGAGAGTACGCAAGATAAATTAGCTAAAATTGCTGCAAGTCTCAACCAAACCACTGACTCTACCAACGTAGACTCAGCTTCAAGTTCTGTATCCGACAAACGTTCAAGCGCAGCACCAAAACACAGCTCAACTTCAACGGCTACTAGAAAAATGAAAGCAACTCAAACGTTCGAAAATAAAACATCTAAAACCGCAATTGTTGCTTTATTAATCGCAATAATCGCCATCATAGGGGTTGGGGGTGTACATTATTTACATGACAAGCAAAATAAACAACAAAGTGATGCTATTGCCCAACAATTAATTACTCTGAACACTGCTAGCGAACAACGTATTAATCAATTGATTTCAGAACAAAAATCAGCCATTGAAGCACAAGTAAATAATCAACTTAGCGCCATTACCGAGCAAAGCGAAGACCGCATTACACAATTAACAACACAACTCGAGGCACTGAAACAAAATCAACCAAGCGATTGGTTAATTCATGAAGCGGAATATTTAATTCGTATTGCAAGTAGAACTATCTGGTTAGAGCATGACACAACGGCAGCCATCAATTTATTACAAGATGCCGATGCTCGCATTAAAGAATTAAATAATCCTGAGTTTTTACCGATTCGACAGCTTATTCGAGAAGACACTGTCGCTTTAAAACTGATGCCCGCCTTAGAAACTGAAGAAGTGATCTTGTCATTATTAGCTTTGACCAAACAAATTCCACAATTAAGTTTTGCGATGGCAACAATTCCAGACAGCAACAATCAAGAGCAAAGTTTAGAGTTATCTGAAAATACTGCTGATTGGCAAAGTAATCTATCGAAAACTTGGCAAAGATTTTTAGCCGATTTTATTACCGTTCGTCGCAGAGAAGGTAATGTTGAACCTTTAATGTCAGCAAAAAATCAACAACATTTGAAAGAAAATTTAGCGTTAAAACTACAACAAGCGCAATGGGCTGCTAGTGAAGAAAAGTCCTTATTATTCACTGAAACATTAGCAGATATCTCACAATGGTTGAGTGATTATTTTGATTTGGGGCACCTTGAAACCGCAAAATTTTATCAAAACATTCAACTGCTCAAAGATAAAACTATCAGTTATGATTACCCAACCAAGTTAAGTGCTTTGGGTGCCATTCGTCACATTATTGCAAATAAGTCGCAAACAACCGTTTTAGAAAATGTGATTGAAGAAAATTCAACAAATAGCCCTCAACAAACCACCATTTCTGAAGAGGGAGCAAAGGAGACTCTTCCTGAGAAACCTGTCAAGAAAGATAATATACAACCAAGTCAGCAAGCTCCTAAAACGCAAAAAGAAACTCAGCAAAAAACTATTTTAGAGGATGCCTAATGAAACGGATTATCCTACTTATAATTTTATTTTTTGCTGCGATTGCCATTAGCCCTATGCTAATAGGTGAAAAGGGTTACATTTTAATCGCGCTTGGCAACCTAACAATTGAATCTACGGTTGTGACAGCAACCTTAATGCTAGTCACGCTATTTATTATCTTGCTTATCATCATTAGAGTCATACGAGGCGGGTTTAATTTAAGCCTAGGCGCATGGAATAAATTTGCTTTTGCCAGCCAACGTAGAGCGTTACGAAACTTAAAGAAGGGCATTGCGGCCTATATTCTTGGTGATCATCAACAAGCAGAGCATTTATTGGTAAAAAGTGCCGAGCCAAGCCACTTTGAACAAATTGCCTATTTATTAGCAGCCAGTGCCGCTAATAAACAAGGTTTAACAACCAACACAAAGCACTATCTCGCTCAATTAGCGGACAATCAAGAAAACCTTAAAGATGTTGGCCTAGAATCTGTGTTAGTGACTATTCAGCTATTGATTGACAATGAAGAGTACGGCCAAGCTCGTCAGTTAATTGATAACCATCATAAACATATTGGTCATGATGATAGATTACTCGCCCAAGAAATTACCTTGAGTTTGATTGAAAATCGCTTTAGTTATGTCGTGGAACAATTAATTGCTGCAAGAAAAAGTAAAACCATCACAAATGACACGATTGAACAATGGGAAGCCACTGCATTTTTTGGTGTCTTTAATGAACAAATACAGCAACAAAATAGTGAAGCACTCAATACCTATTGGAACAATCTCGGCAGAAAAATAAAACAGCGCGAGCAAGTAGTTTTTGCCTATTGCCGTGTATTAGCAGAAAACCAAATTACTCAGCCATTAAGTAAAATTTTGCTACCGGTTATCAAAAAAGGGGCGAATGAAAAGCTATTAAAGCAAATGCGCAGTTTACCTTTAACTTCGTCAGATGAATTAATACAAGCGGTTCAAAAGCATTTACATCATGATCAACACAATGCGCAATGGTTAAGTTGTTTAGCGCATTTAGCCGCAAATTCACAACAATGGTCCATGGCTGAAAAAGCGTTTAATTCACTGGTACATTTAGCAGGTGAGCAATATGATAGGGTTGATTTAATTACCTTTGCTCACGTGCTTGAAAAGCAAAATGAGTTAACAAAAGCAATTGAAGTGTTGAATAAGTTAGTGGTTGAACACCACTAACTTATTTTCTTTTTTAGCGATATTAAAAATAACGAAAACTCTTATTTAATAAACACTTAATCATCATTAAATGATAAATAGTTAAACGGCTATTAAATAAGAGTCTTGCTTGCTTTTTCCTTTGTGTTTGTCGTTACGCTGGAAAGAACCTTTACCTTTTTTCGCTTTCACAACTTGTAACTTGTACATTTTAGACGTCACGATTGCGGCTAAAAAATTATCGTTAATAGAACCACGTCCAATGTCTGCTTGACTCGTTGGCGTAGATTTTTTACTACGTTTACTTTTACTCATTCTATTTTTCCTGTTTTGAACATTATATTGTTAAATCATCAATCCCCATAAACCAAACTAGCTCGCTTTCTTATCTCTTCAATAAGTTTATCGGTAGCAATAACGGCTTTGCTATCACTAGAGACTAGATCTGCGGCATTGGTTACTACAAAAATCGCGGTATTATTTTGTGGTCGAATAACGGCTTTTGCTAACCACATTGTATTACTACCACTATGTATTAGTACACCATCATTGATCCCCCAGCCTAACGAATAGCCTGTGCCGCTAGTATCTTGGTGCAACACTGCAAACATTTCCGCACTAAGAAAACCGTGAACACTTTCTCCTCTTGCGCCCGTTAAATGTGCCGATAGATAACGTGCCATATCAGTTAAGCTTGCATGCACAGTTCCTGCTGGGCCAATAACGGGTGGATTATCTGCTATTTCACTGTCGGATACCATAACCGCTTGCCAACTATTTCCTGATTGGCTATGGCCAACTGGCTGTTGAAAGTCACCTTCAATATCAGGCGCACCAAACCCGGTATTTGTCATATTGAGTGGTTGAAAAACATAATTATTTATTAGCAATTCCCAACTTTGCCCTGTAAGTTTTTCCATCATCGCACCCGCCACCATATAACTTAAATTACTATAGTGAAATTCTCCTCGAGCATTATTTGGCTGAAGCATTAATGCTTCTTCAACCATCTTTTGTCGTTGAATAGTGATCTCGTCATTATCTTGATAGTAATTGGCAAGGCTCGGTAAATTTTCTTCAAAACCTGCGGTATGTGAAAGTAACTCAGAAAGCTTTACCGATAAATACTGCGATTGCATGCTGTCAGACAATTCAGGATATACTTCTGCAATCGTGGTATGCCATTGTATGATATTTTCTTGAACTAACTTAGCGGCCAGTGTTGATGTCATCGATTTAGTCAGCGAGCCAACATGCCACTTATCTTCGATTGTCACTTCGTTATCACTTGTGATTGCTCTGCGACCACTCACACCAAGCTCTATTATTTCACCATCGTAAATTAATACTCCTGCTAATGCAGGTAAATTTGATTCAATACGCAAATATTCAATAATTTCGGTTAAGCGACCATCACCTGCTTCACCGGTTGCAGGTACTTGTAAAACGGGCGCGTTATCTATGTTATTCCCTACATTAGTACTCTTACTACTGCCACCACCGCAGCCAGAAACTGACACTAGTCCGAGGAAAAGCAACAAGGTGCTAAACGTTAATCGTTGTTTTGACATTGGCGTATTAAACATTAACTTTTTGCGCTCTCTTTTGGCTTGGTTTAAAAAGTAATCCAGATTAAATGAAAAACCACCTAATAAAGGTGGCTTAAAATATTACATGTTGCTTCTATTAAATATAGGCAAAAGCATCGCCATACATATGATTGATGTTTGCACCGCGGGCAATAAAATCATCACGAACCGCACCTACCATATCGAAACGGCCGGCAATATAAATATCATAATCACCTAAGTTATCAATATCTTTCATGACCACTTTATGCACCATACCAATTCGACCTTGCCAATCATCATGAGGTGTTTCAACAACCGGATTAAATTTCCCGTGAGCTAATTGCTCAATAGTTGCTGCAGTTTTCTCTAATTCATAGCAGGCACTTGGATCACGTAAGCCCCAATACACTAGAATTTCTTTTGTCGATTTTTGCTTAGCCAAATATTCAAACATTGATTTAATATACGAAAAGCCTGTACCACCAGCAATCAATAAAGCAGGTCGCTCACTTTCCGTTTTCAATGCCGCATTTCCAAGAGGTATTTCAATGGTTACTTGAGAATTTTCTTTTATAAACTCAATTACTTGCATTGGATAACTATCAGCGCCAAAAGCACCGATTTGTAATTCAATCAGATCATCACCAGGCGAACTTGCAATGGAAAAGGGTCTTTTGTCTTCATCACTCATGACAAAATTCAAATATTGTCCCGGTAAAAAGTCAACTTGTTCGGCGGGCTTTAATAATATTTTATAAACATACTCAGTTAATGCCGTAATTGACTGAACCTGACACTGTATTTCTTTCATTTATTAACCTATATATCACAGTTTTACACTGTTAAATTTAAATATTTACGTTACTCAAAAATATTGAGTTCATTCCAAAGTTCATCGACTTCACTTTTAACGCTCTCGTCCATTACTATGGGTTCGCCCCATTCTCGAGTGGTCTCACCTGGCCATTTATTGGTTGCATCCATCCCCATTTTTGACCCAAGTCCTGAAACCGGTGAAGCAAAATCTAAGTAATCAATCGGGGTATTTTCAATTAATACAGTATCTCTACTAGGATCCATTCGAGTAGTCATCGCCCAGATAACGTCTTTCCAATCACGCGCATTAACATCGTCATCACAAACGATAACAAACTTAGTATACATAAATTGACGAAGGAAAGACCAAACGCCCATCATGACTCTTTTCGCATGACCAGCATATTGTTTCTTAATAGTCACCACCGCTAATCGATAAGAGCAGCCTTCTGGTGGCAAATAAAAATCCTGAATTTCTGGAAATTGTTTCTGCAAAATTGGGACAAATACTTCGTTAAGTGCAACACCTAAAATGGCCGGCTCATCAGGCGGTCGTCCGGTATAAGTACTGTGATAAATAGGGTCTTTTCGTTGGGTGATATGCGTTACAGTCATCACAGGAAAATTATCAACTTCATTATAATAACCGGTATGATCGCCGTATGGACCTTCAGGTGCCATTTCATTTGGATCAATATAACCTTCTAAAATAATTTCAGCCGTAGCTGGCACTTCTAAATCATTACTTATACATTTCGCGACTTCTGTTTTAGCTCCACGCAATAAACCTGCAAAAGCATATTCTGAAAGCGTATCCGGTACTGGCGTAACCGCCCCTAAAATAGTGGCAGGATCAGCACCTAAAGCAACAGAAACTGGATAATTTTTACCGGGATTTTCTTTTTTAAACTCTTGAAAGTCTAATGCACCGCCACGATGAGACAACCAACGCATGATAATTTTATTCTTAGCAATTAATTGTTGACGATAAATACCTAAATTTTGGCGTTCTTTATGAGGACCACGTGTTACCGTTAACCCCCAAGTAATAAGAGGAGCAACATCACCTGGCCAACAATTTTGAATCGGCAGCTGAGTTAAATCAACGTCATCACCGCTAAAAACGTGTTGCTGGCATAGCGGCTTTTTAATGACTTTTACCGGCATATTTAGCACTTGCTTATACAAAGGCAACTTATCCATCGCATCGCGAAAACCTTTGGGAGGCTCAGGCTCTTTTAACGTGGCAAGCAGCTTACCAACATCTCGTAGAGCATTTACATCTTCTTGCCCCATAGCTAAAGCAACTCGTTCTGGCGTACCAAATAGATTCGTTAAAACTGGTATTTTGCTTGGCTCGCCATGCTCATTTACTGGGTTTTCAAATAGCAATGCCGGACCTTCTTGCCGTAAGGTTCGATCACTGATCTCTGTCATTACTAAATGAGTAGATATTGGCTGCGTAATGCGCTTTAACTGACCCAATTTTTCAAGTTGGGCGATAAAATCTCTTAAATCACTGTATTTCATTATCGTTTTTACTGAGAAATTTTTCGTTATTATACTGATATGTACATTAAAGACATCATTATTAAAGAAACTTACGGGGACTTACTCAGCAGAGCGCTGCATAACTGTTTGATAAGCTTTTGTTATTTTATCAACAACTTCATTTTCAGTTTGCTTACTTAATGCAAAATATAGCGACGTTGAAAGCTGCTCTAAATGATAAAACGGTTTTATCGCTTGGCAGTCTACTTTCAAATGCAAACAAGACAATTGAAAACTAGAGTAATTCGACGGGAATAGATCTATTCGCCCTAATTTCAACATATTAATACTTTGTGATGGCTTACTGACTAAATATAAATTGTTAAATCCTTGCGAGATTAAGTACTGCTCAGTCGCGCTGCCGCGTATAACACCAATTTTATACTTCTTTAGTGACGCTAACGTAACCGGTGACGTTAACTGCAAAGACTCCATCCCTACCAAATAGTAATTTAAACGTAATACACTACCGATCCATTGAAACGACTCTTCTCGCTGGGGCGTTCGGGCTAATGAATATATCAAGGTATTTGGTTGAGTTAAGGCAACATTATAGGCTCTCGCCCATGGCAGCACTTCAATAGAATACGGAATTTCCGCTTCATCAAGCACTGATTTAACTAATTCAGTAGAAGGACCAAGCACTTTGCCATTTTCAAGATACTGAATAGGAAAAGAATCTTCTGTTACAACTCTTAATTGTACTTCAGGGTGCTCAGTTGCCTGCGAAAGTGGTTCTTGGGCGTATGAAAAACCAGCTGTTAATTGAACGAGAAACAGGAAAATACCACTTAGAAAGTTCCGTATCATGTAAATTACCGCCGATTAGGGTTAAAAAAGGGGCATTCTATAATATCTGCAAACGATTGTCGTATGAAAAATGCACGAATTTTGCCCACTATATCTACCTCAAGTTTATATTGAAATAGATACGTTTAATAAAAGCATAGGGGTAATTTTGAAATTGACAACATTCTTAAGCAATAAAAAAGCGCTAGTCTTGCAACTAACGCTTTAAAATAAAGACAAGGATTAAAACGGATTATTTACGCTTCATCGAATCAAAGAAGTCATTATTCGTTTTAGTCATGGCAAGTTTATCAATCATAAACTCCATGGCATCAATTTCACCCATCTCATGGACAATTTTACGCAATATCCACATTTTTTGCAGCTCATCTGGCTTCGTTAATTTCTCTTCGCGACGTGTGCCACTACGGTTAAAATGAATAGCAGGGAAAACACGTTTCTCAGCAATTTTACGAGAAAGGTGTAATTCCATGTTACCGGTACCTTTAAATTCTTCGTAAATCACTTCATCCATTTTAGAGCCAGTATCAACTAAGGCAGTTGCGATAATCGTTAAGCTACCACCTTCTTCAATGTTACGTGCTGCACCAAAGAAACGTTTTGGACGATGCAATGCATTAGCATCAACACCACCCGTCAATATTTTACCCGATGAAGGGATCACCGTATTATATGCACGCGCTAAACGTGTTATTGAATCAAGTAAAATAACAACATCTTTTTTATGTTCAACTAAACGTTTAGCTTTTTCAATTACCATTTCAGCCACTTGAACGTGACGGTTTGCAGGTTCATCAAAAGTTGAAGCAACCACTTCACCTTTAACCAAACGTTGCATCTCTGTAACTTCTTCAGGACGTTCATCAATCAGCAATACCATTAACTCACATTCTGGGTGGTTATAAGCAATACTTTGCGCGATATTTTGTAAGAGAAGCGTTTTACCTGCTTTCGGGGGCGCAACAATTAAACCACGTTGACCTTTACCAATAGGAGAAGCTAAATCTAATACACGAGCCGTAATATCTTCAGTAGAACCGTTGCCGCGTTCCATGGTGACTCGTTGATCAGGATGAATTGGTGTTAAGTTTTCGAAAAGGATTTTATTGCGAGAGTTTTCAGGTTTATCAAAGTTAACTTCATTAACTTTCAGTAAGGCAAAATATCGTTCGCCATCTTTAGGCGGTCGAATCTTGCCATGAATCGTATCACCCGTTCGCATACTAAAACGACGAATTTGGCTTGGCGATACATAAATGTCATCCGGGCCGGCTAAATATGAAGAATCTGCTGATCGTAAAAAGCCAAAACCATCTTGAAGGATTTCAAGAACACCACCACCAAAGATATCTTCGCCACTTTTAGCATGCGCTTTTAAAATAGCAAAAATTATATCTTGCTTACGATTTCGAGCAAGATGCTCAAGTTTCATTGATTCAGCTAATTTTACAAGTTCACTGATGGATTTTTCTTTGAGTTCGGTAAGATTCATATTAGAGGTTCTTAGATGTTTAACGTTGTTTGATTTTGCCAATTTGGCATTGTGTTAATGGATAGAGTTTGAATTTAGAAATGTTATTTTCCGTTGAGGTATAAAGTTAGCACTAAATTCTCAGGAGGTAAAGTAACAAAAATTATCTCTGCTTATATTTAAGGTTAAGCAAAAGTCGGGTAACAAAAAGGCTCGCATTGTACGAGCCTTTTTATCGTTATAAGTTGTTATCGATAAACTCTTTTAATTGAGTTTTTGATAATGCACCCACTTTAGTATCAGCTACCGCACCGTCTTTAAACAATAATAGCGTTGGAATACCACGAATACCATATTTAGGTGGTGTAGCATCATTTTGATCTATGTTTAATTTACCAACAGTCACTTGACCTGCATATTCTTCTGCAATGTCATTTAGTAAAGGCGCGATCATTTTACATGGACCACACCATTCAGCCCAAAAATCAACCAAAACTAAGCCTGATGCGGTTAATACATCAGCTTCAAAGCTGTCATCTGATAACTGAATAATTTTATCGCTCATTTTTCTCTCCGTTAATGGTGGCATTTATCGCCAAACTGATCAGGATTATACCCGCAACAAAATGAATTACCAATACTCTTGTATTTTTCAAGCCATCATGGCCAAATTAAGTGTTTTTTTTCACGTTAAAAACGGCTATTGTTAAAAATTATACCATCGTATTATCGAGACAGTATTTATTAACTAGATAACCTGTTAAGCTAAGCGCCATGAATAATACACACTTATCAGATACAAAGTTCACAGAGCTTAATTTAGCGCCTCAAGTCGTTGCTGGATTAAATGCCATGGGCTTTGCACAATGCACAACCATACAAGCAAAATCTTTACCCGTATTACTTGAAGGCAAAGATATCGCCGGGCAAGCACAAACAGGTGAAGGTAAAACCATTGCCTTTTTAGCGGCAACCTTTCATCACTTATTACAAAAACCAGCGAAAGTTGAAAAACAGCCAAGAGCGTTAATAATGGCACCTACCCGTGAGCTTGCCATACAAATTCATCGTGACGCGCTAGAAATGGCGAAAAGTACCGGACTTCGCTTAGGCGTTGTTTATGGTGGTGAAGGCTACGACAGCCAACGTCAAGAACTGGAAGCGGGTGTTGACATTTTAATTGGTACCTGTGGTCGATTACTCGATTATATGAAACAGGGCATTTATAACTTAAGTAATATTGAAGTGGTCGTCTTAGATGAAGCGGACCGTATGTTTGACTTAGGTTTTATTAAAGATATCCGTTACATGTTTAATCGCATGCCAGCAGCAACCGACCGTTTAAGTATGTTGTTTTCTGCAACCTTATCATTTCGGGTCAAAGAACTTGCTTTTGAACACATGAACGACCCCGTTAGTGTTGAAGTTGAGCCTGAGCAAAAAACCAATCTACGTATCTCTGAAGAGCTTTTTTATCCTTCTAACGAAGATAAAATGAATTTACTGCAAACGCTAATTGAAGAAGACTGGCCAGACAAAGCCATCATTTTTGCCAATACCAAACATAGTTGTGAAAATATTCATGCGCATTTAGCTGCAGATAATGTCCGAGTTGGCCTATTAACAGGCGATGTAGTCCAAAAACGTCGTTTAAAAATATTAGAACAATTTACCAATGGACAGCTTGATGTTTTAGTGGCAACAGACGTCGCAGCTCGTGGTTTGCATATTCCACAAGTCACTCATGTCTTCAATTATGATTTACCGGATGACTGCGAAGATTATGTTCACCGTATTGGTCGTACCGGTCGTGCAGGTGCAACCGGGCATGCAATTAGTTTTGCTTGTGAAGAATATGTCTTTAATTTGCCTGCTATTGAAACTTATATCGAGCATACATTACCGGTCAGTAAATATGATCATGAATCATTAATCACTGACTTTCCTAAACCTAAGCCTCGCCAACGTCGCCATAAACCACATAATAGTGGTAGAACAGGTGGCAATCGCAATCGTAGATAACATTTAGGTGTAGTGTTGATCAGCAATAACTCTGCCAGTTCACCTTTGTATGCCATCATAGATTTAGGCTCAAACAGCTTTCATATGATGATCACCCGACAACTTGCTGATAGTGTGCAAGTTGTCGATAAGGTTAAAAGAAAAGTCCGTTTAGCAGCAGGGCTAAACAGTGATAATATTTTAAGTGAAGAAGCGATGGCTCGCGGCTTAGAATGCTTAAGTTTTTTTGCTGAACGTCTACAAGATATCCCCACTGAAAATGTTCGTATTGTCGCAACCGCCACGCTTCGACTCGCGCAAAATAGTCAACAATTCATCAATCGCGCTAACAAAGTACTTGGTCAAGAAGTTAGGCTGATTTCAGGTGAACAAGAAGCGGAATTAATTTATCTCGGTGTAGCACATACCAGTTGCTGCCAAGAAAAACGTTTTGTCATTGATATCGGTGGCGCAAGTACCGAACTTATTGTCGGTACGGCTCTTAAACCGACAAAAATATGTAGTCTGGATATAGGTTGTGTCACCTTTAATCGTCAATATTTTTCCGATGGTTTACTCACGCAAGCAAACTTTAACCAAGCCATTCTTGCGGCGAAAGAAGTCTTATCGCCATTAATAGCACCTTATTCATCGATAGGCTGGCAATCGGTTTTAGGCGGTTCAGGTACTATGCAAGCCTTAGCTGAAGTATTACTGTTTCAAAATAGACCCAGCATTATTTCTTATAACTTTCTGAAAGAAATTCAACAGCAACTGATTGAAAATCAGTCTGTCCAGCATATTAATATTGCGGGGTTAACCAGTGAAAGAACGCCGGTGATTGCCAGCGGTTTGTCGATATTAATTGCCATTTTTGAAAGCTTTGCCATTGAACAGTTACAGCTTTCTAGTGGCGCGTTACGAGAAGGTTTGCTTTATGAAATGCTGCCTTGTAATAAAAAAGTTAGTATCAGAAAACGTACCACACGTTCATTAATGCATAGATATCATGTTGACGAGCAACACGCGTATCGCGTCAAAGCTCAAGTTAAATCTCTTTTTCAAAGCTTATCTTCTGCATGGCAGTTAGATAAAGATAATAGTTATGAGTTACTACTAACGAGCTGTGACTTACATGAGATAGGTTTATTATTAGAATTTAAACATCACCAAAAACATAGTGCCTATATTATTGAAAATGCTGAATTACCCGGCTTTGATCAAGCAGATAGACAATTGCTTAAAGCGTTTGTCAAACTCTATAAAGGTGATATTGATATCAGCTTATTAAAACAATCGGTCACTGACAATCAAACCGCCGGCTACTTATTGGTGATATTGCGCTTATCAATTATTTTATGTCGCTTAAGAAAAGACGATGTATTACCGCATTACCAATCATCTGTGGACGTAAATAACACGATAAATTTATGCTTACCAAAAGATTGGCTAGCTGAGCACCCTTTAATTGCGGATGAACTTGTTTCGGAAGAAAAACACTTAGCCACCTTAGGGCTAAGTGTGAATATTCAATGTAATATTTAAGCCAAAAACAGCCTTGTTTTCATTAGGACAGAAATGCTTGATAAGCTTCATTATCTGTTTCTTCCTGCCATTGATAACCCAAGTCTTTTAAATGATTAAAAAAGTCTAGCTGTTCGTCATTTTCTACTTCAAAGCCTGCTAACACTTGACCGAATGCGGCACCATGATTTCGATAATGAAATAAACTGATATTCCAATGTTCACCTAACGTATCTAGAAATTTCTCCAACGCTCCTGGATATTCAGGAAACTGAAAGCGAAAAATTCGTTCTTGGCTATTGGTCGGATTTAACCCACCGATCATATATCTAACATGTAATTTTGCTAATTCGTTTTCGGTTAAATCAGTCGCCTGATAGGTCTGTTGAGACAACGAAGTTAATAGCTGATCTCGTTCTTGCTCGCCACCCGTTCTAACACCAACAAATATATTGGCGCTATTTTCTTTATTTTGAGCTGTGTGGCGATAATTAAATTCAGTGATCACTCGACCATTCAACGCATGACAGAATTTTCGGAAACTGCCTTTTTCTTCAGGAATAGTCACGGCTAATACCGCTTCTTTTTGCTCGCCTAATTCACAACGCTCTGAAACATAGCGTAAGGTATGAAAATTCATGTTAGCACCAGATAGAATCGCCACTAACGATTCATCGCCGGTACTGGTTTTACAATATTTTTGTAATCCTGCTAATGATAACGCGCCTGCAGGTTCGGCAATGACACGAGTCTGTTCAAAAATATCTTTTATCGACGCACAAATTTCATCCGTATTTACCGTGATCACTTCATCACAATATTGTTGAATTAACTCAAAGGTATGTTTGCCAATGCGTTTTACTGCAACGCCATCAGCAAATAGGCCAACTTGCGCTAAATCGACAGGCTGCCCTGCCAACATTGCGGCTTGTAAACAAGCAGAATCTTCCGCTTCAACGCCAATCACTTTAATATTCGGTTGCAATTGCTTGAGATAAACAGCCATTCCAGCAAGTAATCCGCCGCCGCCTACAGGTACAAATACCACATCTGTTTTCGGTTGTTGTTGCAGCAATTCTTTCGCAACTGTACCTTGCCCAGCGATCACATCCTTATCATCAAATGGATGAATAATGGTTTTATTTTCACGCTCAGCATACTCAATTGAAGCCGCTTGTGCTTCATTAAAGCTTTTACCAACTAAACGAACGTCCGCGCCAAAACGGCGAACGTTATCCACCTTAATATCTGGCGTAGTAATCGGCATAACTATGGTCGCTTTAATGCCTAACTTATGGGCAGCTAGTGCTAAACCTTGTGCATGATTACCCGCAGACGCAGCAATCACGCCATGAATACATTGTGCTTCTTGCAAATTCGCTAGTTTATTATAGGCACCACGTAACTTAAAAGAATGAACCGGTTGTTGATCTTCTCTTTTTAAGAAAATTTGGTTTCCTAAACGAGAAGATAATTTGGTTAAAGGCGTTAAATCTGTTTCAACCGCGACATCATAGACAGGGGCTAATAAAATACGGCGAAGGTATTCGAGTCCTTCGCCTTGCATTGTTTGACTTTCAGCTTCAGTCATTCGACTCTTCACCATCAAGTAAGGCACGATTACGCACCGCACCTTTATCGGCACTGGTGGCTAACATTGCATAGTTTTTAAGTGCATAACTAATTGGACGTTCACGGTTAACCGGCTTCCAAGCATCCTTACCTTTGGCATTCATCGCTGCACGACGAGCTGCTAGCTCTTCATCAGAAACCGCCAATTTAATGGAGCGATTAGGAATATCAATTTCAATAATATCGCCTTGTTCAACTAAACCAATAGTACCGCCACTGCCAGCTTCCGGAGACACATGACCAATGGATAAACCTGAAGTTCCACCAGAAAAGCGTCCATCCGTTAATAGTGCACAGGCTTTTCCTAAACCCATAGATTTTAAATAAGTGGTGGGATAAAGCATTTCTTGCATACCTGGCCCACCTTTAGGACCTTCGTATCGAATTACGACTACCTCACCAGCAACCACTTTACCGTCTAAAATACCGGCAACAGCAGCATCTTGGCTTTCAAAAATATGAGCAGGTCCAGTGAAAGTTAAGTTGTCATCACTCACTCCGGCAGTTTTCACCACACAACCATCAACCGCTATATTCCCAGAAAGTACCGCTAAGCCACCTTCCGTAGAGAACGCATTATCAATATTGCGAATACAACCATTTTCACGATCGTCATCTAAGGTATCCCAACGACAATCTTGACTGAAGGCTTTAGTTGTACGAATGCCTGCCGGGCCAGCACGATAGAATTTTTTCACGTCTTCATCGTCAGTGACTTTAATATCGTATTGAGCAATAACATCAGCAAGTGAAGTGCCCAAAATATTCGGTACGTCAGTATTTAACAGGTTAGCACGTGCCAACTCACCTAAAATACCAATTACGCCACCCGCGCGATGCACATCTTCCATATGATACTTTGGCGTAGACGGCGCAACTTTACACAGTTGTGGCACGATGCGAGATAATTTATCCATGTCTTCCATGGTGTAATCTACTTCAGCTTCTTGCGCAGTGGCTAATAAATGTAAGATAGTATTGGTTGAACCACCCATAGCAATATCTAAGCACATGGCATTGTGTAACGCTTCTTTACTTGCAATATTACGAGGTAAGGCTGACTCGTCGTTATCTTGGTAATAACGTTTGGTTAATTCAACAATTTGCTTACCTGCTTTTAAGAATAACTGCTCACGGTCGGCATGCGTTGCTAACATAGAGCCGTTGCCAGGTAAGGCTAAACCTAACGCTTCAGCTAAACAATTCATTGAATTTGCCGTGAACATTCCTGAACAAGAACCACAAGTTGGGCATGCAGATCGTTCAACTTTATCTGAATCTTCATCGGTAACTGTTGGATCTGCGCCTTTGATCATCGCATCGACTAAATCGAGTTTAATAATTTGATCAGAAAGCTTAGTTTTACCTGCTTCCATCGGGCCACCTGAAACAAAAATAACCGGAATGTTTATACGCATTGCCGCCATTAACATGCCCGGAGTAATTTTGTCACAGTTTGAAATACACACCATGGCATCAGCACAGTGAGCATTAACCATGTATTCAACTGAATCAGCAATTAAATCACGAGAAGGTAAGCTGTAAAGCATACCGCTGTGACCCATCGCGATTCCGTCGTCTACCGCTATGGTATTAAATTCTTTTGCAACGCCGCCAGCTTCTTCAATAGCGCCTGCGACAAGCTGGCCCATATCTTTAAGATGTACATGACCTGGAACAAATTGAGTAAATGAATTCACAACCGCAATAATTGGTTTGCCGAAATCGCCATCCGTCATCCCAGTAGCGCGCCATAATGCACGAGCACCCGCCATATTACGGCCTTGAGTAGAAGTTGCAGATCTTAATTTAGGCATGATTTGTATCCCGATTGATATAGTTGATAAATTTTATTTTGAAAATAGCGATAAACTGCTTTCGAAATAAAACTCATGTTTTACGGTAAATTTTGTCACTCGATTTTTTAAACGGTTCACGTGCATAGCATAATATCGCTAAACACGTGAACGCTATGGTTTGACGTTATTTAACAGCGTCTAACCAGCCTTCTGGAATTTCAGTAGAACCATCAAAAATACCAAAAAATGCTTGTTGAATCGCTTGAGTAATTGGTCCTCGAGAACCTGTACCAACAGCAATACCGTCAACGGTTTTAACCGGCACAACTTCAGTTGCGGTACCAGTCATAAAAAACTCATCCGCTAAGTATAAAGACTCACGAGAAATGGGTTCTTCACGTACTTCATAACCTAGGTTTCTTGCAAGTTGCATCACGGTGTCACGTGTTAAACCTGGAAGTATTGAAGCGGTACTAAATGGTGTGTAAATAACGCCATTTCGCACTAAAAATAAGTTTTGACCCGCCCCTTCACTAACCATGTTATTAATATCTAAAGCAATGCCTTCTGTATAACCGTGGCGACCAGCTTCCATAGAGATCAATTGTGAAGATAAGTAATTACCACCCGCTTTAGCTGCAGTTGGCATAGTGTTTGGAGCTAAACGATTCCAACTTGAAACGCCAACATCAACACCATTTTCAATCGCATCTGCGCCTAAATAAGCTTCCCAGCTAAATGCAGCAACCATTAAATCCGCTTGTGCATCTGTTGGTGGACGTAACCCCATACCTACATCACCAAGAAACGCGAGTGGTCTTAAATAAGCAGAATCTAAATTATTTTCTGCTACGGCATCTTTACACGCCTGGACAACTTCTTCATGCGTGTAAGGAATATTCATACGATATACTTTCGCCGAATCAAATAAGCGTTTGATGTGTTCTTCTAGACGAAAAATACAAGTACCTTTATGGGTTTTATATGCACGGATCCCTTCAAATACAGAAGAACCGTAATGTAACGCATGGCTCATTACATGAACTGTTGCGTTTTTCCAAGGCATGAGTTCACCGTTAAACCAGATGAGTTCAGCATTTACTTTTGCCATTTTAATTTCCTAATTTATATTTCTATGAGAATACTTTGCGATTTAGCTGAAAATATTCTTTTTTATTTTTTAAGTGCGTGTTTTCAACGCAAGTATTATAACGTGTAAATCAATAAATTACTGCGCTACTACGTCGTCTATTTTTACTTCTTTGATATCGATCAGTTTATTAATTTGATCCACCAAAAGTGTGATAGAACGCTCACTTCTTACCATTAAGATAATGGTACCTATGTTAGTACCTGTATTGACCTTGGCATTGATGCCATCAATTAAAAAACCACGATAGCGTGCAACTTGCAATATACGCTCTAACACCACCTGCTTATCATCAGCTTTGATGGTTAATTGATATTGATTCATTAGATACTCTCCATCATTTGATCATTAGCAGTATTGGGTGGCACTAAAGGCCAAACGTTATCTTGCGCATCTATTTTGACTTGCAATAAATAGGGTCCGTCATGGTCAAGCATTTCTTCTACAGCAGCAGAGACTTCACTCTTTTTGGTTATTTGTTTTGCTTTTATATCAAAAGCCGTCGCTAACATAATAAAATCAGGATTATCAGAAAGATCCGTTTCACTTAAACGACCATTAAAAAATAAATCTTGCCACTGTCGGACCATACCTAGCTTGGCATTATCAATCAGTAATATTTTCACGGGTAATTGAAAACGTTTTATCGTTGATAATTCTTGTACATTCATCATAAATGAACCATCACCTGAAACAGCGATAATACAATCGGTAGGTCGACTCACTTGTGCGCCAATTGCCGCAGGGATACCAAAGCCCATGGTTCCCATACCACCACTGGTTAAGAAATTGCTCGGATCATTAAAAAGCATATGCTGAGCAGCCCACATTTGATGCTGACCTACATCCGTGGTGACACAAGCATTTTTCGGCATTTTATCGCTGATTTCTTTCAATACTGCTGGCGCAAAAATATTTTCGCCTGGATGATCATATCGCCAAGCGTAATCTTGCTTCATTTTTTGGCATTCTTGTTGCCAGTCGACGATTGAAAGTGGAATAGCTAACGCTGGTAAGTTAATTTTTAAATCACCTAAGATGGCAGCATCAGCCGCTCTGCGTTTATTAATTTCCGCAGTATCAATATCAAAATGGATAATTTTTGCATGTGGCGCAAATTCATTTAATTTACCTGTTACACGGTCATCAAAACGTGCACCAACAGCGATTAATAAATCACATTCTTGTACGGCAATATTAGATGCTTTCGTGCCATGCATGCCAAGCATTCCGAGATAATTTTCATCCTCAGGGTCAATAGCTCCTAGCCCTTTTAACGTGGAAACACTAGGAATTTTTGTTGTTTGAGAAAATGCTCGTAATTCGTCGATAGCGTTTGCCATTCCAACGCCGCCACCAACATACAAAACAGGCTTTTTGGCTTTACTCAATAATGCAATAGCACTACCAACATTGGCTGGCGGTAATTTCACTTTATTGCGCAATTGAGAAAAATCATCAAGGCTATTTGTTACTTCTGCTAATTGAACATCTTTAGGAATATCAACTAAAACTGGCCCCTGACGGCCTTCAAGAGCAATTGCAAAGGCTTTATGCAACACCTTAGGTAAATCATTCACATCAGTCACTTGAAAAGAATGTTTAGTACAGGCTAATGACAAACCAAATACATCAATTTCTTGGAAAGCATCAGAGCCCATAGCTGAAGTAGGCACTTGACCCGTTATTGCAACAATTGGGATAGAATCAGCTAAAGCATCAGCAAGACCTGTGATCAGGTTAGTAGCACCAGGGCCAGAAGTTGCTAAACATACCCCTACTTTTCCAGATGCTCGTGCATAACCAACCGCAGAAAAAGCAGCTCCTTGTTCATGACGACAGAGAAAATGTTGCACGTCACTGTCATACAACGCATCATAAATTGGCATAATGGCTCCACCAGGGTAACCAAAAACATGCTCAACACCATGCTGTTGCAAAACATTGAATAAAACTGAACCGCCTGTTTGTTTTTTCTCGGTTGTCATTTGCTTAGTAAAACTATTCAACAATTATTCACCTTAATCGTTTGATAAAAATGATAAAAGTTAACTAGTATTCTCCTTTATTAAAAAATTATTGTGCTGATTTACTTCGTTATTTGAAATGTCACTATTTGCATTTCCAATTAAGCAAAAACCCCTCGGTCCTTTCGGAGCGAGGGGTTTGTTAATACTCTTAGCTTTATTTTAGCTCAACAAACGACCTCGCAGTGATTGAATAATCACGACGACGAGAATGTTAATAATGACTGAGCTAAATGTTTGCATGTTTATTCATTAAACCTAAATAAAACTAATAAATTTGTTGGCGATTTCCAGCCTATTTAAATTAGTACCATAGCTCTAATTCATTGTGCAAGCTTTTTTACTGACCTTTTTATTATGCTATTAAATTTTTTGTTATATGAGCGCCTAATTTAACGCGTTTCTACTCGCAAAAAAGTAAATCTATAACTACACTTCGAAAACCTAAGGATGATAAATAAATGGATTTATATGTCACTTGCCTGTGTTTTCTCTCGTGCGCGTGTGGGTTTAGAGTCACCGCTAGTTACCGTTGAAGTTCATTTAGCCAACGGATTACCCGCCTTTAATATTGTTGGTTTACCTGAAACCACAGTGCGTGAAGCAAAAGATCGCGTGCGTAGCGCCATCATCAATTGCGGATATGAATTTCCTGCTAAACGCATCACCATTAATTTAGCGCCCGCTGATTTACCCAAAGAGGGTGGCCGGTTTGACTTGCCGATTGCGGTTGGCATTTTAGCCGCATCAGAACAAATCCCACACCAAGAATTATTAAACTATGAATTTGCCGGTGAACTCGCCCTTTCAGGTGAATTACGCGAAGTAATTGGCGAGATCCCCATGGCGATGGCATGCGAGAAAAGTCATCGAACGTTAATCATACCCGCACAAAACGCAGAGCAAGCAAGTTGGGTGAAGGGCGCGAAAATCTTTGCCCTTAGCCATTTAACCCAATTGTATCCACATTTGTTAAAACAACAATCTTTACCTATGGTTACCGCAAAAACACCCCAGCAAAATAATAAACAATCTACCTTAGATATTTGTGATGTTATTGGTCAGCCATTAGCCAAAAGAGCGCTAGAGATTGCCGCTTCTGGTGGACATAATTTAATGTTTATTGGCCCGCCAGGCACGGGAAAAACCATGTTAGCCAGCCGATTACCAGGCATTTTACCCCCCATGACAGAAGACGAGGCTTTAGAAGTTGCTGCCATTCAATCCATCAGCCAGCAAGTGATCAATGAACAATCTTGGCAAACACGTCCCTTTCGTGCGCCCCACCATACCGCCTCTTCTGCCGCTTTAGTCGGTGGAGGCAGTCAACCACAACCTGGAGAAATTTCGTTAGCACATCATGGCGTGTTATTTCTTGATGAATTGCCTGAGTTTGAACGAAAAGTTTTAGATGTATTACGCGAGCCTTTAGAATCAGGGGAAGTGACCATTTCCCGTGCTTTGCATAAACAAACCTACCCAGCAAAATTTCAACTCGTCGCGGCGATGAACCCGAGTCCAACAGGGTTTTATAATGATCGTCGTAGTACGCCCGAGCAAGTGTTGCGCTATTTAAATCGTTTATCTGGGCCGTTTCTTGATCGCATTGATATTCAAATTGAAGTCACCCGCTTACCGAAAGGCATGTGGAGTAAAAATTCTGAAACCAATGAAACCACAGCCAAAATAAGACAACGCGTGAAAAAATGCCGTGACATTCAATTGCAAAGGCAAGGAAAACCCAATGCACAATTAGCCAGTGCGGAAGTGCGAAAATTTTGCGGTTTATCAGAAGAAGACAATGAATTTTTAGAATTAGCCGTTGAAAAACTTGGATTATCAACACGCGCGCATCATAAAATTTTAAAGATTTCTCGCACGCTGGCTGATCTTGAAGGAGATGAAAATATTCATCGTCAACAACTTATCGAAGCATTGTCGTATCGAGCGATGGATAGAATATTACGTCACCTTAGCGAAGCAGTTTCCGTGTAAAAATGCTAATTGGTGTTTGCAATGGCGGCTAAAAATGCTTGGATCAGTGCATGCTCTTTGTTTTGATTTAATGAGCAAATGCCTAATTCAAAGGGTTCTATTTCACCAACATTTGCCAAGTACTGTACGCGATCTTTAACCGGACTGTTTTCCACCACCACATAGGGTGCCACTCCTACACCACAACCTAAAGCGACCATACTAACCAAGGCTTCGTGCCCTGATACCGTCGCATAAATATTAGGTTTACCTTGTTGACGTCGACGGAACCAATAATCAAAGCGCTTTCGAGCAACACCGTGCTCCGGCAAGATCATCGGCACTTCATGCCAAGGTATCGTTTTATTTTTTACTAACTGCTGCACTTGGCAAGTCATGGTTGGCGCAATCACTGATAATGGAATTTTCGCCAGAGGCTGAAAATGAAACAGTCGAGAGATATTTTCAGGTTTTACCGCAATAGCCAAATCAACCGATTGTTGTTGCACTTGCTCAAAAGCATCAGCGGCATCACCGGTAGTTAACATAATTTCGACTAATGGATGTTGTTGTCTGAAACGCTCTAGCAGTGGAGGCAAATGACTATAAGCGGCAGTAACGGAACAATAAATATGAAGTTTTCCTTGCAACTGCTCTTGCTTTTGATTCAAGGAAAGTTGTAATAATTGCCACTGTTCAAGTTGCTGCTCAGCGTATTGTTGAAACTGTTTTCCAGACTCAGTTAAAACGACAGTACGGTTGTCTCGATGAAGCAACGAAGTCCCCACTTCATCTTCAAGCCTTTGAATTGCACGACTCAAGGTTGAAGTACTTACATGGTTTGCTTCTGCTGTTCTGCCAAAATGTAAATTTTGCGCAAGGTGAACAAACATTTTTAGTGATTTAAGATCCATCAAACACCCATTTTAGTACATTAAAAACTATATCGTTGCGTTTTTTGCAACGTAATGATGCAAATATATCATTTTAAGCAACATAAGTCTTGCGCTATCATCGCCCCATCGTCAGAGATCGCTGACAACGAAATTAACTTTATTGGCCAAACATTTCGAACAGAACTGCCAAACGCCAGTGAAAAGGAATCAAAATGAGCAACTATTTTAATACATTAAGTTTACGTGAAAAATTAGCCCAATTAGGCAAATGTCGTTTTATGAAACGTGAAGAATTCAGCGATGGCTGTAACTTTATTAAAGATTGGAACATTGTCATCGTCGGTTGTGGTGCTCAAGGTTTAAACCAAGGTTTAAACATGCGCGATTCAGGTTTAAATATTTCATATGCTTTACGTGACGCAGCAATTGCAGAGAAACGTCAATCTTGGCAGTGGGCCACAGAGAACGGCTTTACCGTTGGTACGTATGAAGAATTAATTCCACAAGCTGATTTAGTTTTAAACTTAACGCCTGATAAACAGCATACTTCTGCAGTAACGGCTGTTATGCCTCACATGAAGCAAGGTTCAACGTTAGCTTATTCGCACGGTTTCAACATTGTTGAAGAAGGCATGCAAATTCGTTCAGATATCACGGTTGTAATGGTTGCACCTAAATGTCCGGGTACTGAAGTACGTGAAGAATACAAGCGTGGATTTGGTGTTCCAACACTTATCGCTGTTCACCCAGAAAATGATCCGCAAGGTAATGGTTTAGCCATTGCTAAAGCATACGCTTCAGCAACAGGTGGTGACCGCGCAGGTGTACTTGAATCCTCTTTCATCGCTGAAGTTAAATCAGACTTAATGGGCGAGCAAACCATTTTATGCGGCATGTTACAAACCGCTGCTGTTTTAGGTCACAAGCAATTAGTGGCACAAGGAATTGATGCAGCTTACGCTCGTAAGTTATTACAATACGGCATTGAAACCGTTACTGAAGGCTTAAAACACGGTGGCATCACTAACATGATGGATCGCTTATCAAACCCTGCAAAAATTAAAGCGTTTGATATGTCAGAAGAATTAAAAGTTATTTTACGCCCATTATTTGAAAAACACATGGACGATATCATCGAAGGTCACTTCTCTGCCACTATGATGGAAGACTGGGCGAACGATGATGCTAACTTATTAAAATGGCGTGAAGAAACCGCTGAGTCTTCTTTTGAACAAGCACCAGATTGTGACGTAGAAATTACTGAGCAAGAATATTACGACAAAGGTATTTTCGTTGTTGCTATGGTCAAAGCTGGTGTTGAATTAGCATTTGAAGCGATGGTTGCAGCCGGTATTATTGAAGAGTCTGCTTACTACGAATCACTTCATGAAACACCATTAATTGCTAACTGTATCGCCCGTAACAAGTTATACGAAATGAACGTTGTTATCTCGGATACCGCTGAATACGGTAACTACTTATTTACGCACGCTGCGCAACCATTATTGGCTGAATACGCGAGTAAATTAACCCTTGAAGAATTAGGCGAAGGCTTAAAAGAAAGCTCAAACGGTGTTGATAACGTTCGTTTAATTGAAGTTAACGAAGCAATTCGCAGTCACGGTGTAGAAAGCGTTGGTAAAACATTACGTGGTTACATGACTGATATGAAGCGTATTGTTGAATCAAATCTTTAATTTATCTTTAAAGAATAGTTAGAAGATAAGCACTTTCTCGGCCTGACATTATTGTTGAAAATAATGAGTTAGGCCAAAAGCCGATATTAGTACTCTCTGGCGCTGATATCGGTTTTTTATTGCCAGAAATTTAATCATTAGGAATTTAACATGTCACAATTTAACAATGTAACCGTAGACGTAGCTGCCAATGTGTATTTTGACGGTAACGTGACCAGTAGAAAAGTAACATTTGCCGACGGTAGCTTTAAAACATTAGGTATTATGATGGCGGGTGAATATGAATTTGGCACCGAAGCTGCGGAGTTGATGGAAATAACCGCTGGTGATATTTCCATTTTATTACCCAATAGTGACGAATGGTTAGATATTCAAGGTGGCCAGTCTTTTAACGTACCGGCCAATGCAAGCTTTAAGGTTAAAGTGAGATCATTAACTGATTATTGTTGCTCTTACCTTTAATCATGAAATTTATATTCGGTGAGAAGCGCTAAATATAGCGATAGATCTCACCGGAATAATGCTGAAAAACCAGAGTTTACTCGCTTACGACTATATTTCGACCCTCGGCCTTTGCTTGATACAGTAAATTATCGGCTTGTGCGATTGCCTCATCAAGACTATTTTGTCCCAAACAATTGACCACACCAATACTAACCGTTAATTCAATAGGTGAAATTTCCGCTAAATAAGCATCCATAGAATCAAATCCATGACAGAGAAATTGCACAAATTAACCAATTCGCTGTGACGAGAGTACCTCATTAAGTTATGATCATCATCCTAAAATAACGTTTTAAATAAATATCATGAAATTAACCAAAACGACGCAAAAACTTGATAATAATATCTGTAAGGCATTAACCATTGCTTGCGAAAACTCATTACATAAAATTGCAGGTTTTAGTTGGTTAACGCATCGAGCAAATTATACAAATTTCCCCGCCAGCCTCATTGTTACTTGTGTGTTTGAAACTGAAAATGATATTGAAGAAATGAAAGCAAAAAACCTCGCGACAGCCTTTCAGCAAGATATTCAAAAACAATTACTTAAAATTGGCGTTATAGTAAAAAATGTTAATCAGTGTATTCATTTTGACAGTGAAGAAGCTTGCGAAAAGCATCATCAAGGACAATGGAGCGAGCGATTAAAATTAAAGACCACCAAACAAAAGCCTAATATTAATAATCGTCGTATGCATTAATTGTTGAGAATTGATCAGAAAAAACACATGAAAACAGCCAATAAATATTGTATGTATTTTGCTGGGTTACGTTAAATATTGGCGTGCAATGTTAATGTAAATATTCGTTATAATTTTTTACCGAGTCTTTTTTCAATTTGTTTCTTTTCCCAGTCTGCTCCAAAAAAAGTAAACACTTCAAAAACACTCAAGCCGTGAGACAGAACACCAATGCCCCACCCAAAAGCAACCCACCATGCCCAAATGTAGCCGGGACTAATAAAATAATTAATCACAAACAAAAGTATTATCACAACCGAGTAGTTTATTAGGTGTGTGTAAAAACTTTTAATATCTTTAACGTGTTCAATAACTTCAATTTCATGATCACTAAGCTGCTCTGTTTTTGTCGGTGTCATAGTATTTCCCTCTTGTAGTTCAGATAATGGAATATCAAAAACAGCCGCTAAAGATTTTAATGATTCTAATCCTGCATTTTGTCCTCGTTCAATGCGTTGAATAGTTCGGATACTTAAGCCACTAAACTGTGAAAGTTGCTCTTGTGACCAACCATGTTTCAACCTTAATTTACGAACGATCATTTTTTATCCTTAACCAGTTGTTCTACATTTACTATGAACAAATTTAATTCTATTTGTTACGTCACGAAGGCGACAAACACATGACACCCCAATAAAAATAAGGCATTCAAACGGAAGATGTTACCGCCACACAATCTAGATTAATAGAAAATCAGCAGTTTAACTATTAATAATTGCCATAATAGCTTTACATTTACTCTCGATGATAACGCATGATTATCATTACATGGGATGACACCAGCGAGAAAAATGATAAAGTATCTCCAAATCGTCGTAAGAAATTAAAACCTTGATTTTAGTTTCATCAATCAGCAACGCAGAAATATCAACAATACAATGACAGCTTGCTAATCAAATAATCCAAGGAACAAAATGAGTACTAAGAATTTTGCTGACTTACAGCGCATGGTCATGATTTCAAATGAAGAGTTTTTACTTGATAACCCGCAAAGTAAAACAGAAGTAGGATTACAAACCGCCATTCGAGAAGAGGGTTTTATGGCTGACGGAGTCGTTATTGATCAACCTTCAACATCAAAAAGAATCGTTTTTCATATGCATGACAATCACCCAGGTGTTGTAGGTTATGCGTCAGGTTTTTCTGATCGCGCCAGCAACACTGAAATGCAATCGATTGAATTAGATAAAGTCAGCATTGCATTTATCAAAGAGCAAATGAAAAACCACTTCTAATTTAAGCTGTATGTCACTGAAGTAGTGTATCGACATTAAAAATGTGCAGTCAATCAAGATGATTGCTGCACGTTTTGATAAAAAGTAATAGCTGTTTAACTTGATGAAGTTAAAGCTAAACTAATGCTTTTGCCAAAAAATCCACCAACAACCTAATTTTTGGTGATAAATGGCGATTTTGAGGATAAACCGCCCAAACGCCTTCATCAGCAACTCGAAAGTTATCTAAAAACGAAATTAGTTCACCCGTTTGTAAATAATTTTCAACATAATAATCAGGTAATTGTACGATCCCCAAGCCTTTTAAGGCGGCATCAACTAAGCCTGGTCCACTATTGTATCTTAATCGGCCATTCACACGCAGATTACGCTCTTTGCCTGATTCGTTAAAACGCCAATAATCAATAGTACCTAATAAACAGTTGTGTTTTGTCAGCTCTGATAATGTATGAGGAATGCCAAATTGCTGCAAATACTTAGGTGATGCACAAACATAATTTGTTCTCTTACTGAGCTTTTTTGCCATCATAGAAGAGTCACTTAACTTACCAAGGCGAATGGCTAAATCGTAACTTTCTTCCACGAGATCAACCTGTTGATTACTCAAATATGCGGTTATTTCTACATCGCGATATTGCAACATAAAATCATTTAATAAAGGCAATATTTGCTGTTCGCCATAAGTCACTGGAGCGGAGAGTTTTATTTTACCTTGTGGTTTAGATTGTAAATTTGTGATGGCTCGTTCTGCTTCAGCTAGCCCATCAAGCACACTACGACAATGCTGATAAAAAACACGCCCTTCTTCGGTTAATGAGACTTTACGCGTTGTTCTATAAAAGAGTTTTATATTCAGCCGCTTTTCTAATGCGCTTATTTGGCGACTGACTTGTGCGGTAGAAATTGCCATTTTTTTCGAAGCTTGCGTGAAGCTTTCATTTTCGGCCACGTAAACAAATTCACTAATGCCTTCCCACTGCATAGATTATTACCTATATGTAAAAGTTATTTGCATAATCACTATATTATCATTAATTGAGAAAAAGTTATGATGACTGCAAGTAATAAATTTTAATCTAAAATCACGACAGAACTTTTGTCGTGTTACGACTATATTTAACAAAGAATCTTTAACGGCTATTAGCAACAGTAAACATGCATGAACAGGTATCAATAAATAAGTGAGCACAAAACTTTGCCATGTCGTTACAAACTAAAAAAATTTACAAACAGTACTCAATAAGCCGAATAACAAGTTAAATTGTTACAAAGCAATGTCATTAATAACCATAAAACACAGTTGGTATTTATTTTTTACCAATTATTTATGATGAAAAGCACAAGTGAGAATTTACATGACTGACCAATTTATTAAATCAAAAGCCGCAATAGCTTGGGGTCCAAAACAAGCATTATCAATTGAAGAAGTAGACGTAATGCTCCCCAAAAAAGGCGAAGTGTTAGTGAAAGTGATAGCTTCGGGGGTTTGCCATACCGACGCTTTTACATTATCAGGTGAAGATCCTGAAGGTATCTTTCCAGCCATTTTAGGTCACGAAGGTGGTGGTATTGTTGAGCAAGTGGGTGAAGGAGTTACTAGCGTACAAGTGGGTGATCATGTGATCCCTTTATACACACCTGAGTGTGGCGAATGTAAGTTTTGTTTATCTGGCAAAACTAATTTATGTCAAAAAATTCGCGAAACCCAAGGTAAAGGCTTAATGCCCGACGGCACGACTCGTTTTTATAAAGACGGTCAGCCAATTTATCATTATATGGGCTGTTCTACGTTCTCAGAATATACCGTATTGCCTGAGATATCATTAGCGAAAGTTAATAAAGAAGCGCCATTAGAAGAAGTTTGTTTACTGGGCTGTGGCGTAACAACAGGAATGGGTGCGGTAATGAATACCGCCAAAGTTGAAGAAGGGGCAACAGTTGCTATCTTCGGTTTAGGGGGCATTGGTTTATCTGCGGTTATCGGGGCAACAATGGCAAAAGCTAGCCGAATTATTGCTATTGATATTAACGAAAGTAAGTTTGATCTAGCGAAAAAATTAGGCGCAACCGACTGTATTAACCCAAGAAACTTCGACAAACCAATTCAGGATGTCATTGTTGAACTAACCGACGGTGGAGTTGATTACTCATTTGAATGTGTCGGCAACGTAAACTTGATGCGTTCGGCATTAGAATGCTGCCATAAAGGGTGGGGCGAATCTGTTATTATTGGCGTAGCAGGTGCTGGACAAGAAATATCTACCCGACCTTTTCAATTAGTAACAGGGCGTGTGTGGCGCGGCACCGCATTTGGTGGTGTAAAAGGCCGTACCGAATTACCTGATTATGTTGAACGATATTTAGCGGGTGAATTCAAATTAAGTGATTTTATTACCCATACAATGCCATTAGAAGATATAAACGAATCGTTTGATTTAATGCATAAAGGCGAGAGTATCCGCACGGTTATTCATTTTGGCAAATAATTTAGCGCCAGCTTTAGCCGGTTAAAAATTTTAGTAACAACGAGCAAGATGAATAAGGAATACACATGACAACTGAACAGTTGATCGAAAATGTTAGTGCAAATAAGGTATTTGCTGGCTGGCACAAACAATATCGCCATCAATCACATGCCTTAAATTGCGCCATGCAGTTTGCCATTTACTTACCGCCGCAGGTTTCTAATGGTGAAAAAGTACCCGTTTTATATTGGTTGTCAGGGCTAACTTGTACCGATGAAAACTTTATGCAAAAAGCAGGTGCTTTTCGCATAGCCGCTGAATTAGGCATAGCCATTGTTGCACCAGATACAAGTCCGCGCGGTGAGAATGTTGCAGATGATGACAATTATGATTTAGGACAAGGCGCAGGCTTTTACGTAAATGCCACACAAGCTCCCTGGAATCGTCATTTTCAAATGTATGATTACGTTGTGAATGAATTACCGGCGATCGTTGAAGCCTCTTTTCCGGTCACCAATAAACGGGCAATCAGTGGTCATTCAATGGGAGGCCACGGCGCCCTAACCATTGCTATGTTAAACCCCGAACGCTATTGTTCAATGTCAGCATTTAGTCCTATTTGCAACCCAATTAACGCACCTTGGGGGAAAAAAGCCTTTACCGCTTACTTAGGCAAAGACCAATCAACTTGGAAAAAACATGATGCGAGTGAATTAATGCGACAAGCCACTCGCTTTGTGCCAGCAAAAGTTGATCAAGGGGCTGCCGATGATTTTTTAACCGAACAACTTAAACCAGAAACGTTAGAGGCTGCGGCAATCGTCAACAATTATCCGCTAGAATTAGTGCTGCATGACGGTTACGACCACAGTTACTACTTTATCGCTTCGATGATAGAAGAACATCTACGTTTTCACGCTGCATACCTACAAAAATAAGCTAAAGCCGCCGTTTAGTTCAAAATTAACGGCGGTTGAAATGCCTTATTTTCGTTTAGTTTCACGCATTACTTCATTCATCAAAGCGAATAAATCGTCGCTAGTACTGTTAAGTGTATTTACGAATCGATTTAGTTTTCTTTATCTTTTAACTCAGAATTTTTTAACCACTTTTTCTTTAGCCATTTCCAACCATAAACGAATGGTAGAAACAGAATAAACCAGAACTTTTTAGCAAAAATAACTGCCGCAGCGAGTACTCCCGCTTTTGCTGCAGCTTTGCCAGTGGCAAGCTTATAAACTAATGCACCAACACCAGCAGCCGCTATGCCATCTTGCCCTGGAATATAATCTGCGTAGCGAAAGCCTTCACTATAATAATAATTTTCAAGTATTGGCTTAAGTGCAACTTCAGAGCTAGTAAATTGATCGGGTGAGCCTATCCACAATATTTCTGTATATCCTTCGCGCCCAAGCTTTAATGCTTTAGCATTAATAAAACCATTATTCTCTGAATCATGACCCGAAATAGCCCAATATACCGTGTTATTTTCCTTGTCTAAAAAAGGCTCTTGCGCCCATGCGTCAACAAAAATATCTAAATACCCATCACCACGCAGTTTATTAGTTTCAATAGTGCCTTCTTTAATCTCCTCTAACATCTGATCTTTATCAATATTATCAGCCCAATCATCTTGAGTTAAATAGCCAATTTTATTGATGGTATAGATCACTTGAGAATCAGCTTCTGGGCCTTGTATTCTAAGAATTGCTGCATCAGGTTGATAGTTTTTGTGTCCTTGCGTAATAAACATATATTTACTAGCTTCCTCTCCAATAACTAAAAAGTCATTTTCAGTGGTGGTCACTGTCGCTTGATCATTAGCTATTGAATAGGATCTAGGTTCTTGCTGCCAGTTAAGGGCTTGTAGTTTGGCAATGATCTCTTCTTGATTAGCGCTTGCCTGCACTACGTAAATAGAAAGTAAAAATGTAAGTATTTTCATAACAATCCTTTGTTTATGTTATTTGTTTATAATATTGAACGAAGCGAATATAGCCAACGGTAAATTTTGTCCTTGTTTAATTTTTTGTTATGTTTTGATTACCCCATTCGCTTAACTTCAGATGAAATTTTAACTTTAACGGGTATTTTATTAAGGTTAGTTTCAGAAGGCTTATACTGTTGCTTTGGCATTTTATCTAGCAGTTTTTGAGTCATCCACCCATCAGGAATAGAGTTGATTAGTTCTTTACTAACTTCAGTACCGTTGGAGTCAATAGTAATAAAGTAAGACGCTTTTCCTGCTCCTTTTGGCAACCAGTCAGGGCGACCAGATAACATTATGACTTTGGAAGAGTCATATTTCCAATATTGACTTAATTCAGAGGAATCGATCTCTACAGTTTCTCCAATAAAGGTTGGGCCTTTCGTGGCGCTACATCCAACTAACCAAACCGTAAGTAAAATTACTAATAAAATAAATTTATCCATAAAACTCATCCTTGACTCAATATTGATTTTGAAACATAACGCTTCAATAAGCGGTACATAACAGTTGATTAAAATAAACGACGCAGGAGTAAAAGCCAACTTGTTATAAAGCTATTGATACGTACTACCGTTATGCTTTAACCAGCCGCCAACATGACGACCTTTGGGATCATGATGAGTCCAATGAACTACACCGCCTTTTTTATTCCATTCATATTCACCGTAAAATTGAACCTGATCGCCTTTAGATATTGAATTTATTCTAGGGGCAAGATCAATGTTATGGGTAATTAGAACCGTTTGCCCAGAAGACAACTTTAAAATGAATTTTTGGTGACGTGAGCCTTTATTGTCATCGTTAAGTATGCGAACGACTATACCACTTCCTTTAACTTGCACATCGCTTTGATGATTTTCATATGCTGATTTTATTGAAGCTGCTTGAACTAGACTTATCGATTGTAATAGAACGAAGACTACAAATATTGATGTAAATAATTTACGCATATGCCAAACCTTCCGTAGCTTTATAACGCCGCCAACACAGGCCGAGCGGTAGCGAGGTCCAGCCCAATGAGCCTTTTTGCATCGAGCGATTGTGCTTGGCCTTGTTATGCATTTTTATTTATGAGCAATAGGCTTATCTGTAAAGAGATAATCTTTCAGCTCTTTATCAAAACGAGGATCTTTCCTTCTAATCCATTCAAGCACCATTGCTGCATGTTCTTTCTCTTCATCACGATTATGAGCAAGGATTGCTTTTAACTCCTCGTCTTTACACGCATCTACTCGTTGATTGTACCAATCTACTGCTTCGAGCTCTTCCATCAATGATGTGATAGCTCTATGCATATCTCTTGTTTCATTTGAGAGTTCTTCTATCGGCTCGTGATAACCTTCATTTGACATATTTAATCCTCTTTTGATGGATGATTGAATTTGCATAACAGTATATTATGTAGGCGTCTCAATAATACTCGCCTATCTCCATATTTCTAAGCTAACAGAAATTCATAAGAATTCAATTTGTTAATTGAAAAGTCCACAAATTAATTGCCTGATGAAGGATATTACTGAGGCTTCTTAATTTTAAACCAAAATTTTCAACTCATTTGTGACGCGGGTTCAAGCTCATTGCAGCCGTAAAAATAGTCGTTTAGCTTTCCTTGATTCTAATTTTTAATTATTAGGGGCTATGTAAGCGATACCTGTCTTTATGTCAGCTATACTTGACACCTATTAACTGTAATGTAATACTTACCTTACATTATGTCATGAACTGGTGACATGGTTAGATAGTTGATTAACGATAGCAAGGTAAAGACCGGAGATTAAAATGAGTAATGAATTAGATAAAAAAGAAAAGATGTTCCTAATTAAATTTATGATACATATAGCAATGTTTCTTGCAGTTTTAGGATTGTCAGTGGTATTAAATGAGACTAACGATTTGTCTATATACAGCACAGGATTTCTCGCTATGACTCCTGTGGTGCCAGTGATATTTTTATTACGATTGGTCATAAATCATTATCGGTCATTGGATGAGTATATCCAGAGCGTAATGGGTGAAAGTTTGCTTTGGGCTGTAGGTGTTGTTGGCTGTGTGGCAATGGCTTATGGGTTGCTGGCAGAAATGGTTGAGGTGCCAAGCTTTAGCCCCGCCTTTATGTTACCAGCAATCGCTGTTATCTTTGGTATAGCACAGATTATTCTGCTAGAAGGCGATAGTCATGAAGAATAGGCTAAGGGTACTTCGCGCAGAAAAAGGCTGGTCTCAAGCAGACCTTGCGGAAAAACTAGGAGTGTCGCGTCAAGCAATCAATGCAATTGAAACGGGCAAGCACGACCCCTCTTTAACTCTTGCTTTTGCCCTTGCGGATGCTTTTGGACAACGCATTGAAGAATTGTTTTTGCCCAAAGGGTAAATATTAAACAATATGCCTTCTTTTGGCGAACTGTCGTCGTTATTCTGTGCGAATAATGCATGTCTGCTTTGTCGGAGAACTTGTCGTTAGATAAGCCAAGGCTAATGTCAGCAATCGTATCAAAGTGAATGTTAGGTGGGCTGATTCTCATTCAGTGATTGGTAATATCACGCATTATGCGAGGTCACACAACCCAATACCACACACTTATTATTATTAAATTGAGTAAATTTAAAAAAATTAGAGTAAAGGCTTTACTTTTATAGAGCAGTTGCTCTATACTACGTTTGTTCCTAGCGAACGCCTGTTGTAATAATTTGATATTCTAGCTTTCCCCAAAGCTACACAGCCGAAGATTTTATCTTCGGCTTTTTTTTTGCCCAAAATTCCTCTTCATAATTAACAAGCGTTAAACGATTAAATAGATTGTAAAAAATTTATATTGTGTTGATCAAAACGAGACAAGGTTGGGAACACTTGAGCAACTTCAGCATCGGTTAAACCAAACCATTTTGCAAATTGCGCTCCGTATTCTTCACTTGAAGTGGTAGGGATCATTCGTCCATCTCCCAAATCATTTTGGCTATTTAAAGCAAGCTCTGGCATTTCACCATAAAGTTTACCGCCATTAACTGCGCCGCCCATGACTAACTGATGTCCTCCCCACCCGTGATCCGTTCCATCGCCATTACTGGTTAACGTTCTACCAAAGTCAGAAGCCGTGAATGTAGTAACAAACTCAGATAAACCAAGTTCGTTTATCGCCTCATTAAAACGATGTAAAGCAAGGCTTAAGGTATTTAATAACCTAGGGTGATCTAACAACTGGCGATCATGGGAATCCCAACCGCCAAAGCCAATGAAAAATACCTGTCGATTCATCCCTAATGCTTCTCTAGCTGCGATCAATTTGGTGGTCATCTCTAATTCTTGCGATAATGAATCTGCCTCAAAAGTCGTTGATAATATCGGTAAACTGTCTAGCGCTTGGTTTACCTGTAATGCATTGGTACGTGCTGTAGACATGATCTTTTTATAAGAATTACCTAGCACATGATTATCAAGGGCGATAAGTTGGTCAAATAACGCTATTCGCTGACTGTTCCAATTATGTTGGGGATTTAACGCTTCAAACATTGGTGCGCCATCAGCAGTCATCGAATAGGGTTGTACAATATTGCCCGTTTGCATGACATTATTGCCTGCCAATGAAATATTCATCGACAAACTATTGGATGAAGTGTCAGTGAGTAAGTCGGCCATTCGGCCTGCCCAACCTGATAATTCATTAATATTGGAACCAGCAGTTTCCCATAATTTTTGTTGATCGTTATGTGAAAATAATTGTGGAGGTAATAACGCGCTGCCATTTTCTATATTTGCTTTGCTCGTCGGCTCAACTAAAGGACCAACATTATTAATAAATGCCAAACGACCTTGGTGAAATAATTCACTGATCGGACTCATATAATCGGGAACACCCAATGCATAAGGTAATAACGAGCTAGTGGAAAGCGGAATTAAGCTTTCTTGGGCAATCGCGAGGTTTTGTCTTACGCCAGCATAGGTTTGATAGTCACTATTTTCAGTGGGAATTAACATGTTATACGAGTCATTACCGCCATATAAAAATATGCACACTAAGGCTTTATACCCTTCTAGTGGCGTAGCTTTAGCTGATGCATTAATCATAGCTAATTGTTGCCCAACTGCTGAGTAACTTGATAATCCAATCCCTGAAGCGAGTATCGATTTTAAAAAATGACGTTTATTCATGGTCTGTTTCCTTGTCGTTATCGCTGAATGGCATATTGTGGCGCAGACATTATAAGAAAAACGATATTTGCAATTTTGCTTTCAATATCTTGTTGATCATTTTCTTCAAATGCATTCACTAATAACGTGATAGCTTGCTCATTTAACGCTCCCGCTGTTAACACAATGTTTAAATGTTCGAGTAAAGCTTGGGCACCTTCTTGCTCTGCAAGGGTAACTTCAGGGGTAAAATCTAAATAAAGTTCGTCTTCTTCAGAAATATCAGTATTTTCAATATCGCCAGAAAAATGCCGCCATAAACCATACCAAGCAAAAAAATTAATGGTATTGGTCATGGTTGATTCTGTGGCAATTTGAAGTTCAGGCGCAACCAAACCGTAACTTGAATTTAATTCGATAGGACTATAATCGGGTCGGTAAAAATTAAACACCGACGGTGAGGCTAATGGGGCTTGACCGAAAAAATAATCTGGCCAACTAAAATCAATGCGATCACTTAGATACGTTAGATCGAAGGCACGCCACATATGTGTTGCACGAATAATGGGCTCTCGCACTTTTCCAAAGGTTTGCTCGGCTGTTTCGTGTCCGGATCTCGCTTCTTCGTCTAATAATATCGCTTTTACGACCGCGGCTAAATCACCTCGTTCGCCATAGCCGTTATCAATAAATACACTCGCGATTCTTGCGACATAAGCTGGCGTTGGGTTACTGGTGATCAGTTTTTGAATTAATTGTTTAGCAATAAAAGGGGGAACATTACTATGATTTGCTAGGGCATCAAGGGCATCAGACAAGTCTTTTTCCGGTGTTTGATTGGCAGGTAGCAACACGCCAGAAAATAATGGCTTTGCTTCTGTGTCATGAAAGCTAGTGACTGCATCCATGGGGTCAATTAAATTAAAATTTTGCCACCATCGATACCAAGTGCTTTCTGTGGTGCCGTTAAAATTCCAACCCGTAAAAACATGTGCAAAGCCTTTAATTACCGCTTGATCATAAGTAGGAATAGGCTGGCCTGAATTATCAAGTTTTTCGCTACCGTCGATATTCAGTTCAACTAAACCCACTGAAAATAATTGCATTACCTCTCGAGCATAGTTTTCATCCGGGCGTATATTACGTTCAATGTCAGGCTTTTCATTACCTAACATACTTAAATACACGCCCATTGCAGGAGACAAAGTGATTTCTTCAAGTAAATGCCGATACGAACTAAAAGCATTTTTTACTAAGATATCGTAATAATTCGCCAATGCTTGTGGTGAATCAAACAGCACACCATTGTATTCTGAAACAACAAATATTTCGCTTAATGCAAAGGCTACGCGTTGTCGTAATTGATCTTCTCCGTATAAGGTATTTTGCCACCATGCAGAAATACGATAGGTTCGCCAAAAATCTTCATTTTCAATAAATGGCTCAACTAAAGGGTAATGTAAGCTAGGGGTTAAGCTAAGTTGCTCATCAAGCCATGCTTCATCTCCACGAGCTATTAAGTACTCAATATCTTTTATTGTGGCACCAAAAGTAGCTTGATTAAGTAAGCGTGCTGCTTGAATTTTTTGCTGGTATGGATCAACAGGCTCAGGCGTTGGCGGGTTTGTCGTGGTCGGTGGATTATCGGCAACAGGAGGTGTTGTCGTTGTATTGTTTGCAGAGTCTCCGCCACAAGCAACTAACAAAACAATTGAAAACAATAATATGGATGATCTCACCATCACGAAATCCAGTTAAAGAAGTGCAACCCGTTCAATTTTTAGCCTAGGCAGCCTTATAGGCTAAGTCAAATAGATTGGCGATAATCTTATCTGTTTATCCATTTTTCAATAAATAAACCGCTTCACAGCAATACCATCCAAAAAAGTTAGCACCGTTAGACCAAACGAATAAAATCGCTCATCACTAGTGTCGTTATAATATTTCGCACTAATAAAGACAAAAAAACACAACAAACGAATGCAAATGATATTAGTTATCATTTGCATTACTTGTTTTCTTTCGCTAAAATCTCCTTCTCTTTTACACGTTCTCAAAAATAGAAAAATCAACGACATGAAAATAGACACTCAAAAAAATAGATTAGCCTTAGGTGCACAAGCTGTTGCAGCGGCACTCGCTATTGGCAGTACGTCAATTCATGCAGCGGAAAATACCGATGCTTGTGAAAAAAACTCAACGGCTAGCTGTCATCCAAAAAAAATTAATCAATCAGACGAAGCAATAGAACGCATTGCTGTGCACGGCGTTAAAAGTTCGGTTTATTTACACGAATCGTCAGGAGACATACGTCGAGTAGCTGACTTAGTGGATACCCCACAAGTAATTACCGTTTTAACGCAAGACCAAATTTTAGAAGCCGGTAAAACTGACCTGAAAGATATTTTGGCTGCTCAAGCAGGTGTTACGTTAGGTACAGGTGAAAATGGTAACGCTTTTGGCGACCGTTATATTATTCGTGGGCACGAAGCTCGTAGTGATATATTTGTTGACGGTTTACGCGATCCCGGTATGACAACGCGTGAAAGTTTTGCTACTGAACGTGTTGAAATAACCAAAGGGCCAAGCTCAACATTCGCAGGTCGCGGCTCATCAGGTGGTGCAGTAAATAGTGTCACTAAAAAAGCATCGGTTGCCTATAATTTAGGGCGTGTTGAAGCAGGTTTAGGTACTGATGAGTTTTCTCGTATTACGGTCGATTATAATTTACCGCTTTCAGATATATCTGCGATCCGTATCAATGCATTAAAATCAGATAAAGACAAACCAGGCCGCGAAGGCATATCAAGTGAAAGAACTGGTTTACAAGTATCTGGCGTGTATTTGCCGACTTCAAAGTTATCGTTTACTGTCGATGGCTATTTCTTAGATGCTACCGACGTGCCTGATTTAGGTAGTTATTTCGATAGCGCTACTCGTAAACCTGTTGCTGATATTCCTGTTTATGCTCAAGAGTCTGACTTTTTATCTTCTGAAGTTAAAACCCTGACATTACGCACTGAATATGAAGTGAATGATTATGTCACTTTATATAATGCAACTCGTATTGGTGAAACAGAAAATGGCTATATAACTACCGGCGCAAGAGGTACTGTAAGAGCAGACTCAGATCCTGATGCACCGGGTGCTGCGACAGTCAGTTTAAGTACTCATCAAGGTAACCAAAATGTTGATTATAAGAGCAGTCAATTTAATTTATTTTTAAATACTGATTTATTGGGCTTTGAAAACAACTTTGTATTTGGTCTTGAGTTTACCGATGAAAATGTAGAAAACGGTGTTTACGATATTACCTACAACAACCCAACAAACTGTGTAACTTCAGGCCGAAGAGGTGATACTAATAGCTACTGTATTATCGACGCTTCAGGAGGCACCGTTGATAATATTAGTCAATTAATGGGTAGAACTTTTGTTGATGACTATGATGACGCTTCAATGAATATTGAAACGATTTCTGCATATATGATGGACACTGTGCATTTAACTGAGCAACTCGATCTTTATTATGGCATTCGAGTAGATAACTTTGATTATAGTAACGACACAATAAGAGGTGGCACAGTAACGGCATATGAATATTCTGACACTATGTATAATGGTAATATAGGTATAATTTATGACTTGTCAGACAATGTTAATATCTACGCTAACTACAGCACAGCAACTAACATCAATGGTGGTGAATCTGACTTAGGTGCTAGCTGCGGTTATGGTGGTGTATGTGGTACCGCAACTCAAGTACCTGATTCCGATCCTGAGCGTGTTGAAAACTTAGAGTTAGGCACGAAGTTTATGGCGTTCGATGATAAGTTCATGTTTACAGCCTCTATTTTCCAAATTACCAAAAGTGATGTAATGGAAAGTGTTGGTGAAGATGACTACGCCGCACTTGGCACACTAAATACGGGCGAAAACAAAGTTAAAGGTATTGAGGTGGGTTTTGTTGGTGATATTACAGACGCATTAAGTGTGCAATTTTCTGCCACATCAATGGATGCTGAAGTTATTGATTCAATTAACGAAAATAACATAGGCTTAACCTTAAGTAACTTTGCAGAAGACAGTGTCTATTTCCAAGTTAGATATGAAATTAATGACGCGTTAGTTATTGGTGGAGATTATGCTTATCAAAGTGAAATGTACGCTGGCCAGCCAGATACAGCCGCGGGTTATGACAGTGAAAATAATCGTTACAGTATTGTGGTGCCTGATTACCAAGTCGTGAATTTATTTGCGAATTATTATGCAACAGATGCATTAACTTTTAGATTAAACATTGGTAACGCATTTGACGAAACCTATTACACTGCCGCTTATCGCAGTGGTGCATTTATGTATTTAGGTAATGCTAATAATACTAAGCTTACAGCAACTTACGAGTTTTAATGACTCATAAAAATAGGGTATAGCAATGATTGTTATCGAAAAAATATTATCAGAAGAAGAAGTGACCTATTATCGTCAACAGCTTTCCAATGCGCCTTGGGGTGATGGTAGTGAAACGGCAATGGGCATGGCTGCTTCGGTAAAAAATAACAATCAAGCCGATGCAAATAATGAAAACGTCAACCAATTAGCGAACCAATTACTGGCTCGAATTGGTGAAACGCCAAAAATTGTTTCGGCGGCTTTACCCGACAAAATTTTTCCTCCCTGTTTTAATCGTTATAGTGAAACAGAGGAGTATGGTTATCATGTCGACTCCGCGATTATGCGTATTCCAAATTCCGCGCAAGTGTTACGAAGCGATTTGTCGATGACAACTTTTTTAAGTGATCCTGAATCATATGACGGCGGTGAGTTAATCATTTCAACGGAATTTGGCCAACAACAAATCAAGTTACCAGCAGGATATGCTGTGCTTTACCCGTCAAGTAGTTTGCATAAGGTAACCGCCGTTACCCGTGGCCAAAGAATGGCAGCGATCACTTGGATGCAAAGCATGATTTCAGAAACGAGTATTCGACAAAACTTATATCAGTTAGATCAAACGATTCAAAATTTAATTAAAGAAAACAACACATCACGAGCAGAACTAGATAATTTACATAACGTTTACCATAACCTAATCCGTCAATTTGCAAAGTTGTAATGTCATAATCAAGGTGTATGATCGGACTTTAACTGAATAAAGTGATACCTCACTTTTGTTTTGATAACTGTTTAACTTTACCGAACCTATGAATACCTATTTTGACATCTTCAAACAATTCTTACTGCTAGGCGTTATCAGTTTTGGCGGACCTGCTGCTCATATTGGTTATTTTCACCATAAATTTGTGCATAAATTACAGTGGATTTCACAAGAAAAATACGGCCAAATCGTAGCACTGAGCCAATTTTTACCCGGTCCGGGGTCAAGTCAAGTTGGTTTTGCCTTGGGCTATCACAAAGCAGGCATTGTTGGCGCTTTTATCGCTTTCATAGCTTTCACACTTCCTTCAGTTATATTAATGATAGCGCTTGCTCAGTTAAGTAACCAACTCACTGATAACAGTTATTTTTATGGTATTACTCATGGTTTAAAATTACTTGCTGTTGTTGTAGTCACTGATGCCGTAGTGACCATGTTTCGCAGTTTTTGCCGATCGAAATTGACCAAAAGCTTAGCGGTATTCACTGCGATTACATTATTGGTATTTTCAAATTTATTGATGCAATTGGCCGTGTTAGTGATAGCAGGCGTGATTGGCATAAAATATTTAACCCATTCAGCGTTAGAAAGCCATTCGGTAAAATCAACATTTTCTTGGTGGCCATTCGTTCTCTTTATAGCGCTATTAATCCTGTTGAGCGCCTTAGCTTCACAATCAGTTCATTGGCAACTTGCGGCTGATTTTTATCAAGCTGGCAGTATGGTTTTTGGCGGCGGACATGTGGTTTTACCCTTATTACAAAATTTATTGGACGGACAGCTTACAACCGATACTTTTTTAACAGGATACGCTGCCGCACAAGCTGTACCAGGCCCAATGTTTACTTTAGCGACTTTTCTGGGGTTTCATCTATCACCTGACGCGCCTTATACCGGAGCCATTATTGCTACCTTTAGCATTTTCTTACCAGGGTTTTTATTAATGTTAACCCTGTTAAAGCATTGGCAGAATTTAGCGCAATCGCCTAAATTGATGGGGGCGATGCAAGGCATTAATGCCGCCGTAGTTGGTCTATTGGCAAGCGCGCTGTATTTTCCTGTCTTTACGTCATCAGTTCTCAATGCGCTTGACATGGCCGTTGTAGTATTGGGTTTTTATTGTTTAAAACAATTAAAGGTGCCAATTGTCGGGCTCGTTATTGGCTTTAGTTTGCTAGGGTTATTATTAAATTTAGCTTAGCTGAATTACTGATTATAAATATTGCCGGTATTTATGGCGAGGTAAGGCTAAATAATGCTTACACTTACCTCGATCTACTTATTCGCTCGCCGGCGTTGATAACCAATCACAAATGATTTTGTTAGCTTGCTCGGCCCCTGTTCTTTTCAATGACGAGAATGCCTGCACTTTAATATCAGCATTTAAAGGTGCTAGATTTTTCTTCACTTTCAAAACTTCGGCGCTGGCTTTACCTTGCGATAATTTATCTGATTTAGTTAATAACGCCAAAACAGGCAAATTGCTTTCGGCCGCCCATTCAATTAAGTTTCGGTCTAAATCTTTTAACGGATGACGAATATCCATTAACACAACCAGTCCTTTTAAACTGTCACGTTTTTCTAGATATTCACCTAGTGCTTTTTGCCACTTCTTTTTCATTTCTAAGGGCACTTTTGCAAAACCATAACCCGGTAAATCGACCAGTCGTTGCGTGTCGCTTACTTCAAAAACGTTAATTAATTGTGTACGACCGGGTGTTTTACTGGTGCGTGCTAAACTTTTTTGATTCGTTAAGGTATTTAATGCACTAGATTTACCTGCATTTGAACGGCCAGCAAAGGCTACTTCAATGCCTGTGTCTTCAGGGAGTCGGCGGATATCGGGCGCACTAATAGTAAAAGTAGCTTTAGAAAGGTGGACAGCAGCGTTAGACAAAATAACTTCCAGAACAAAATATTTAAAAAGTAATTATATCTCTTTTTATAAAATAATAATTAAAACCTTGCATTTTTTAATGTTTTTTTTCTTCATTCGCTTAATTATTATCAGCTTTCGTGTAAAATGCCGCGGTAAATTTACTCATTTAAGCAATGCTTGGCTACAATTAATCAAGTCATTAACACAGAGAGTCCCTTATGAAAAAAGTCTTTTTCTCAATTATCATCGGATTAAGTATGTTAGCGCATGCTAATGCGTTTGAAGGCGATGCCAAAGCCGGTAAAACTAAAGCAGCCACATGTGCGGGTTGTCATGGTACTAATGGTATTGGAATTATGGGTTCTTATCCGAATATTGCAGGACAACATGCGGATTACATCGTTAAACAATTGAAAGCATTTAAGGCAGGGACGGATCGAAGTGATCCTGTCATGTCGCCAATGGCTGCCGCGTTATCTGAGCAAGACATGGCAGACGTTGCTGCTTATTTTGCCAGTTTCGGTCGCGATGGCTCTGCACCAGCTGGCGCAGAAACAGCTGCAACAGATAATGACGCGGCAGCAACGCCCGCACAAGTAACAAGAGCACCCGCAAAGGCAGCATACGTTGCAAATGCAGCCTCAGGAAAGGCCTTGTATGAACATGGCGATACTACTCGAGGAATAACAGCCTGTATCGACTGTCATGGTAAAGAAGGCAATAGCCAAGTATTAATTAACCCTAATTTATCTGCACAACATCCTGAATATATTGAAAAGCAATTAAAAGCGTTTAAAGCAGAAACTCGTCATAATGCCTCTATGAACCAAATTTCAGGTAACTTATCTGACGAAGATATTGCTAATTTAGGCGCTTACTTTAAAGACCCTGCTGCCGTGGGCGAAGTAAAAGCTTCAGCCGCCAAAGTGGTCGTAAAGTCATTTACTGGCGATGTAGCTGAAGGAAAAATAAAATCGGCGACTTGTGCTGCCTGTCATGGTGCTGACGGTAATGCATTGGTGGCTATGTACCCATCTTTAGCGGGACAGAGTGAAGCCTACTTAGTAAAACAAATTACTGACTTTAAAACAGGTACTCGTCAAGATCCGGTTATGGCGGGTATGGTTGCCGCGTTATCAGCCGATGACATTCAAAATATTTCAGCTTATTTTGCTTCACAAACGTTAAACCCAGCCATTGCTGAATCAAACGAGCGAGGCAAAAGTTTATACCTAAGCGGTAATGCCAAAGCCGGTATCACAGCATGTGTTGCTTGTCATTCAATCAGTGGTAAAGGCATGGACAAAGCGGGTTTTCCTGCGGTTGCCGGTCAAAGTGCAACGTACTTAAAGTCTCAACTTGAGAAATTCCGCACGAAAGCACGTACCAACGATACAAACAGTATGATGCAAAATATTGCCTTAAAGTTAACTAAGAAAGATATTGAAGCTGTGGCAAACTATATGGCTTCATTAAAATAATTTTATTTTCAGCTTTAGCGCGATTGATGTTAGTAATGTAATTAACTAATTCGTGCTTCTTCGATAAAAAGCAGCGTAATGGCTGCTTTTTTATTGAGTTAAATTCATCATTTTATTGGCGAATGTCTTCCAATCTCTTACACTAAAATTAATCTCCATTATAAATACACGTTTTTTGAGTACTTTAAACAATAAAAATGAACTAATTGCTTGTAAACATTGTGACTCTTTGGCATCTGTACCGATACTAAACTCGGGTGAATCGGCTTTATGCCCTTGCTGTGGACGAACACTTTACTCTCGAAAAGTAGACTCGGTTAATCGAACATTAGCAGTATCACTAGCAGGATTAATGTTATTGGTGCCTGCCTTCACTACGCCTATTATTGGCGTTAGTGTTGCGGGTAAATATAACGATGCCACCTTAATTGATTGCATTATGTTAATGATCAATGCAGATTTTTATATTATCGCTTTTTGTGTTTTTCTGTTTGCAATCGCGATTCCTAGTATCAGAATTTTTTCAGCTTTTTATCTTTCATACAAAATAAAATGTAAGCAACTAGGTCCGTCATTACTGACTTTTTATCGCTCGTATCATCTTTTTGATAGTTGGACTATGGTGCATGTGTTTTTTCTTGGCGTGATAGTTTCTATGTATAAACTCATTACTCTAGATGAATTAAGTGTTGGTAGCGGCTTGATCAGCTTATTGTTATTACTCTTTTGTTCAACCTTAATTAGTATCACTTTAGATCAACGACTAATTTGGGATTTATTGGAGGAAGAACTTGAATCACAAAGCTAAAGCCTTAGGACTTGGCAGTTGCCCTTGTTGCCAAAAAATCAACAAAATGACCGCGAAAAGGCAGCGCTGTATTCGGTGTCATCAAGTATTTAGTCAACGTAAAGAATTTAGCGTGCAATACACATTGGCTTGGACTCTCGCCGCTATCGTCATGTTTATTCCAGCAAATGTTTACCCTATGATGGTATTTTATACGTTAGGTAAACCAGAACAGTCGACCATTATCGAAGGTATAGCTTCATTTATACAACAAGGACTATATCCTATTGCTTTTATTATTTTTCTTGCTAGTTTTATCATACCGTTAGGCAAAATAATTGGCTTACTGATTTTACTTTATAATACAAAAAACTATTCAAAAATCTCAAAAAGAAAACAAACACAGATGTACCATTTAATTGCCTCATTAGGTCCGTGGTCTATGCTTGACGTGTTTGTTGTTGTGGTAATGGCAGCTGTCGTAAATTTTGGTTTTTTTACCTCTATTGAAGCAGGGGTAGGTATTACATACTTTACCTTAATGGTTATTTTCACTATTTTTGCCGCTGAAAGCTTCGACCCTAGGTTATTGTGGGATATAGAAAGAAGGAAAAACCATGACAGATAAGCAAGTCGACACACACCCGGCTGCCTATATAACAAGAAAAAAAGGCATCTCTGCCATTTGGATTGTGCCTATTATCGCGTTAATTTTTGGCGCATGGTTAATTATTAAAACGGTGTCGGAACGGGGCACATTTATTACGGTTCAATTTGACAATGCCAGCGGAATTGTCGTTGGCAAAACCGAAGTGCGTTATAAAGGTTTACCGACAGGTATCGTTACTGGGCTTGAAGTCTCTGAAGATTTAAAAAGTGTCATTGTTGAAATTGAAATGGTGGCCAGTGCTAAACACATGTTAACCGACAAAACGCTATTTTGGGCGGTAGCGGCGGATATTTCCTTTCAAGGAATTTCTGGGTTGGAAACTATTTTATCTGGTAATTACATTAATATTCAGCCGGATTTTGAAGGGAAAGGAGAAGCCCAAAAGCAGTTTATTGCACTCAGTGAGCCACCAAGGCTCAGTGATACGACACCAGGTTTACATATTAATTTACAAGCCGATAAACTTGGCTCTATTGGACGAAATTCACCGGTTAGTTATAAGCAGATTAGCGTTGGTCATGTTTCTGGCTATCATTTTGATAATCAAACGAACAAAGTAAATATAAGCGTTTTTATTGAACCAGAGTACGCACATTTAGTGAAAGAAAATTCACGCTTTTGGAATGCCAGTGGCTTTGAGGTGTCTGGTTCAATCACTTCTGGGATGCAAGTTAAAACAGAATCTTTAGCGTCGATAGTGGCAGGTGGAATTGCATTTTCTGATGCAAAATTCGTTACACCGTTACCCCAAGCCAAAAATGGCCAGAACTACCCTTTATTTTCAAGTTTTCAAACCGCAGAAATGGGTCATGAAATCATATTAACCCTGCCGTGGGATGCGAATATAGAACAAGACGCTAGTATTGTTTATCAAGGATTAACCCTTGGTTATATCGAGTCTTTCTCTACGATAGATCCACAGACACGAACCATTACTGCTTTAGCAAAAATTAATCCCAGAGCAACGCCCTATTTAACGGATCAAACCCAGTTTTATGTGGTCTCGCCCAAATTAAGCTTAGATGGCAATAGCCCTATAAATGGCTTTATTAAAGGCGCTCATATTGGTTTACAACCGTCTTTGAAAGGTCAGCCTCAACATCAATTTATAGTGTTAAATAAAAAACCACCCTATAGCTACGATGAACCAGGGCTGCATTTGGTATTACAAGCCAGTCATATCAATTCGTTGTCAGTCGGCACGGGTATTTTTTATAATCAGCAAAAAGTTGGTTCAGTACAGGCGATTGAAAATAAAGCAGGTAATACATTTGATGTACATATTTATATTCAAGAAAAGTTTCAATCTCTGATCAATAGCAAAAGTCATTTTTGGCATATTAGTGGCGTAAAAGTAAAAGGCGGCATCCAGCAATTTGAAGTACAAGCCAACTCACTTCAATCTATTTTAACCGGAGGAATCGCATTTGACATGCCGGACACTTCCGAGAATATTGCTGTGCATAACGGTGACAAATTTACGTTATTTAATAACCAAGAAACCGCAACGCAACGCGCTACTTTTCAATTGAAAACACACTCAGCAAAAGGCTTAACTACCCAAACCCGAATAATGTATAAAGGTGAAGTTGTTGGTTCCATTCATCAAATACAACGCCAAAAAAATCAAGTTACGTTAACAGCAGGTTTATTTTCAGAGTTTGACTTTTTATTAAAAGAACAATCTCAGTTTTGGTTAGTTAAGTCAGAGCTTTCGCTGAGTGGCTTAAGTGATACCAATGCTTTATTTGGTGGAAACTATATTAATGTCAATGCGGGTTTAGGGGAAAACAGTCAAACTTTTGAATTAGCCCTTACACCTCCAATAAAGCATATAAGCGCTACAGGGTTGCAACTGGCTTTACATACACAGAATGGCTCAGCGGTTCATCCTGGTAGCCCGATCAGTTATCGTGGAATGTATATTGGTGAAATCGACCATGTTTCTTTTGCTCCAAATGCAAAAGGCTTGATAATAAACATCACTATCGATGAACAATATCGGCATTTAATTTCACCTTTTAGCCGTTTTTACAACGCTAGTGGCTTAACAGTAACAGGTGGGTTGACTAATTTTACCGTTAAAACTGAATCTGCTGATACGCTAATACGTGGTGGCATTAGTCTTTATAATCCAGCAATCATCCCAGAAGATGATCGTGTACAAGAAGGTGCAAGCTTTACTTTATTTGATCATGTTCAACACGCAGAGATGGCAAGCACTGCGATTAAAATACATTTTAATGATGCAGCAGGCTTAACGGAAAATTTAGCCATAAAATACCAAGGACAAGACATAGGTTTGGTTACTCGTGTTGAACTAGACCAAAAAAATTATGGCGCTACTGCCTATGCACTGTTAAATGATAAAGGTAAAAAGTTTGCTAGAGAAGGCAGCCAGTTTTGGTTAGCCAATACCGCAATTAATTTATCTGGAGAAAATGATGTTAATGCCATTTTAGAAGGATATTATATTAGTGTACTACCCGGAGATGGTAAGCAATCACAAACCTTTCAAGCACCTGATTTTGAACCTATAGTGACTCAATTACCTTATGGTTTAAACCTCAAATTAACCGCCAACGCTCTTGGTTCAATTCGTGTTGGCAATCCTATTTTGTATCGACAAGTAAAAGTAGGCAAAGTCATTGGAGTTGGGTTATCTTCGACGGCAGATAAAGTGAATGTTTATATTAATATTGCACAACGATATCGTACACTTGTTACTACGCAAAGTAAGTTTTGGAATACCAGCGGAGTGAAAATAGATGCTGGATTATTTTCGGGCGTAAATATTGACTCTGAATCTGTTGAAACATTATTAACTGGGGGCATTGCATTCGCGACTCCAGAATCAACAAGCGATAAAAATAACTTACCCATTATGCAACACCATGAATTTACACTTCATAATAAACGACAAAAACATTGGCTCAATTGGGCCCCAAAAATATTATTAAAATAGCGTCAAAAATATAATAAAAAAAAGAGATCACATGGAATCGACAACGAACACTGGGTATGAAACCCCCATTCACTTAAGCCCTGTTGAACATAACAACCGTATTCAAGTCATGGATTTATTGAGGGGTTTTGCCATCATAGGTATTTTATTTATGAATATCGAATGGTTCAACCGACCCATTAATTATTTTTTAAGCTTTGACTTGCAGCTAACGGGTTTAGATTGGGCGGCAAGTTGGCTAGTAAAAGTCTTTATAGAAGGCAAATTCTATCGAATATTTTCCCTGTTATTTGGCATGGGGTTTGCCGTGATGCTGTTAAAAGCACAGGCAGCCAATAAGCCGTTTGGCGCTTGGTTTAGTAGACGAATGTTAGTGTTATTTACCCTTGGCATCTGTCATTTGATTTTTTTATGGAATGGCGACATTCTTCATGATTATGCTGTTGGCGGCATGTTATTGCTAGGCGTAGTGTTTTTACTTCGCACAAAACGTTTTGCCAAACGTAACCACCCTAACACGTATTTAAAAATAGCATTATGGATCATGGCCGTGCCATTGTTTATCGCCATCGCCGTTTCGCTATTTTTTGGTATCACTCGCACTCATCAAATCATGACGCAAGATTGGCGTGAACAAACAACGGTTATAGAACAATCGGAAGTTCAACTGGAATCCATCAAGGAACAAGCAAAAAGACACGCGTTATCAGCCCCAGAGTTAGACACGTCAACACCAATTGAGGAAAACTCAAAGACAGAACAACAAGAGCCTAATTATGAAGATTTAACACCGGAAGAAAAAATCGCTCATCAAATAGAGAGTCGTGTTGACCATAAATTAGAGATGGAACAAAAGCATAATGCTGAAACCGAGGCATATACTCAATCGAAGTATACCGTTGCCACGCAATTTCGAATAAAACAAGCGATGTTTTCGTTAAAAATCACCCCCGTGATGGCGATATTTATCTGTTTACCTTTATTTTTAATTGGTTATTGGTTAGTCGCTAGTGAGCGGATAACTAAACCTGAGTCTCATCAGAATTTCTTTAATATTTTATGTTGGGGCGGTTTGATTATTGGCGTTATTGTCAATATCTCTGGTACATATATAGTGCTTCATCCTGCAACTCAAGGCGCGATAGAATTAGAAGTGATCGGCGAGATCCTTCAATATTACGGACAATTGATTTTATCCCTTGGCTACTTAGCTTTAATGGTGAAGTTATCGCAGAAAAGACAATTTCTTAAATATTTTTCTTGGCTGTCTCCGTTAGGCAAAATGGCACTAACGAATTATATTACTCACTCAATAATTCTGACCAGTATTTTTTATGGTTATGCCGGAGGCATGTTTGGACAAATTGCCCGTGCCGAGCAAATGCTTATTGTTGTCGCGATTATTTTCGGCCAAGTGCTGTTCAGTAAATTATGGTTAAATTATTTTAAGTTTGGCCCTTTAGAGTGGATATGGCGTTCGTTAACGTACTTAACTTGGCAACCGCTTCGACGTTCAAAAGTCTAAATCAAAACCTTGCTCACTTTTCAATATCGGTGGGGAAGCATTAACAACCCTTCCTTACACTGTTAGTATTTTGTTGATTAATTTTAACAGTGTAATAAACTCAACATTCATTGTATATTGTATAATATACATTTTTTATCATGAGAAGAATAATGAAAACTATCGCTACAATGATGATTAATTGGAGCTTAATTGCTTTGTTTACCATTTCAACTTCGTTAGCTGCCGAGGTGGTTAATGACAATCCTTCGGTCAATCGGCAAGATATCTTAAGAGGATCAATTACCCCTGAACGTGCATGGTGGGACGTAAGTCATTACCATTTAGACATTCGTGTCGAGCCTAAAACCAAAACCATTTCAGGGACAAACACCGTAAAATATCGAGTTTTAGCGGAACAACAACGTTTGCAAATTGAATTACAAGCCCCCATGAAGCTTGATAAAGTTATGCAATCAGGAAAAAACCTCGCTGTTCAACAAGACGGCTACAGCTATTTCATTTCAGTCACCGAGCAACACGATATTGGCTCAGAACATCAACTTACCTTATATTTTTCAGGTAAGCCGCAAGTTGCTATCCGAGCTCCTTGGGATGGTGGCATTACTTGGAGTAAAGATGAGAAGGGTACCGACTTTATCGCTTCAAGCAACCAAGGTATCGGCGCAAGTATTTGGTGGCCAAATAAAGATCATGCTTATGATGAACCCGACAATGGCGTCACAATTAGTGTCGAAGTTCCCGAGCATTTAGTCAATGTTTCTAACGGTCGATTAATCAAAACAGATCATAATAAACAAGCAAAAACAAAAACCTATCACTGGAAAGTGGTCAACCCTATCAACAATTATGGTATCAATATTAATATTGGTGACTATGTTCATTTTGGCGAAAAGTACCAAGGTGAAAAAGGCCAGCTTGATATGGATTATTGGGTATTACGACACAATTTAGCCAAAGCAAAAAAACAATTTAAAGAAGCAAAACGAACCATTGAAGCCTTCGAATATTGGTTTGGACCTTATCCTTTTTATGAAGATAGCTTTAAGTTGGTTGAAGCACCTTATTTAGGTATGGAACACCAAAGCTCAGTGACTTATGGCAACGGTTATCAAAATGGCTACTTAGGGCGTGATCGCAGTAGCACTGGAGCAGGAATGTTATTTGACTTTATTATTGTTCATGAAGCTGGCCATGAATGGTTCGCCAATAATATTACCCATAATGATATTGCAGATTTGTGGATTCATGAAAGCTTCACTAATTATTCTGAAAGTTTATTTTTGGAATATCATTTTGGACCAGAAACTGCGTCTCAATATACCCGAGGGCAACGACTGAACATTGCGAATCAAACGCCAATAATCGGCCAATATAATGTTCATCAACGAGGCTCAAGTGATATGTATGATAAAGGTGGCAACATGCTACATATGATACGTCAAATCATCGATGACGACGATATCTGGCGTAGTATTCTTCGGGGCTTAAATAAAGATTTTTATCATCAAACGGTTAACAGCAAGGATATTGAACAATATATTAACCAAAAATCCGCAAAAGATTTTTCAAAAGTCTTTGATCAATATTTACGCGATACCCGCATACCAACATTTGAATATTTTATTAAAGATAACCAGATGAAATTACGCTGGGGCAATGCCATTGAAGGATTTGATATGCCCGTGAAAGTGAAAATTAACGCTAAAACACATTGGTTATCACCAACGACGCAATGGACGACAGTAACGTTAAAAGAAAGCAACCCAAGCTTAGTCGTCGACGCTAACTTTTATGTTAATAGTCAAAATATTTTAGGTTCACCCACTCAAAAGTAGCGGTTAATTTAACGGGTATTCGATAAAGAGAATCATGATATGTTAATGAGATGATTTTCTTTGTTGAATATTTGTTAACCCGTAATAAATTACGCTTTAAAGCACGACACGCGGGTGAATTTTATTGTAAAAGTTGGTCACTTGTTTACTATAAGTAAAACTAAAAAAATACTGCAGACAACGCTATAGCAATGGCTCACAAGATAAATCACAAACAAATGGCTTTTTTCATGCTTTTGCAGGGATTAGCGATATTTGTTGCAAGTGCTCACCCACAGAAAAAAGTACCGGCTAAATTAAGCTTACCTGTCATTGCAGATATCTGTTTAACCTCGCCTTTTGCGTGTTTACAACACGTGGATGAAGCCCTGTTGTCAGCTCCGCAAAATAGTCGAATATATTTTGAAATTTTACAATACAAGATGGAAGCTCTGTTCAACTTGCAAAAAGTAGATGAACTTTATCAAGAAACTGAAAAATGGTTGGATAAGCCTACTCTTCCACTTCCTTTCCAAGTCACCAATGCCATTTATTTTGCTAAAATGGCGTGGTATAAAGGTGAAAAAGAAGCCGCCAAAAAAAGTTACTTTTTAGCAAAGTCGTTATTAGCACAAATGAATGAAGTTTATCCGTCACCATTAAGACTAGTACAGTTTGCTAATTTGCAACTTCAATTGAATGAACATCAAGAAGCGTATGACTTATTATTGAGTTTAGCAAGCAAATACCCGAACAGCCCAGACACACGTTTTATGGTTGAGCTACATGGTAATTTAGGGCATGCTGCAAACCGATTGGGCAAGTATAAAAGTGCTCTAAGACATTGGCAAGAAACAAAAAAATGGGCTTATCTATTTGGTAATGAACAACAAATTGCGGTGGTTTTATTTAATTTAGCCGAAGTTCAACTTAAATTGCTGCAAGTTGATCAAGCTGAAAAAAGTTTTATTGCCGCCATCGCTAATTCAGTAAAAGCAGGAGATCATGTTAAAGCAAATCAAGCTAGATTTCTCCTTCTGCAAACGCAATTAAAATTACGAAAAGTATGTGCCAACAATCCAGTGATGAATGCCTTAGATACTACGTACTTACCTGATAATCCTAAATATAATGTAACACGCTTATCAGCAAAATTAAGCACCTGTTAACCAATGTTTTTATGTGGTTTAAACTTAGCAACGATTAAATCGTTGCTATAAATAGCATTCTCAAGGACACTAGTCTTAGATTTTTTGTTACTTGTTATACCTCCTCATGATAAACATTATTTCTGCGCAATCATTTAAGGCAATCCCTTGGAAAAATGGTAAAGGAATTACCACTGAACTCGCGATTAATCCAACAGGCACCTTAGACAATTTTCAATGGCGATTAAGTATCGCTACGGTTGCTGAAGATGGAATATTTTCCGACTTTTCAGGGTATATGCGAAATTTAGTGTTAATTGAAGGTGACAGCCTTTCATTAACACATAACGAAAATAAAACCGACACGTTGACTAAGCTATTAGATTTTGCAACGTTTGATGGCGGCTTTAAAACGTTAGGGACTCTACAAAATGGCGCAATCAAAGACTTTAATATCATTACATCAAAATCAGCGTGTAACACTAGAGTAGAGACGTATCCCCGTCCTACACACCAAACAATTAGCTTTAATGGCCTAGTGTTTGCTTTTAGTCTAACTAGCGACATTAGTATTCAAAAAAATCGTACTGATCAACAAAGAGTACACCAAGGCGATTTACTGCAACTAAATCATCCCGATAAGATGACTTTATCCGGTACAGACTTGATCTTAGTCTTTATTAAAATCATCAATGAGTAAGTTAGACAACCAACGCAAATTTAACGGTATTCAACGGAAAAACTCTGACAGTAATAAGTTTATACCCTATGCTTGTTATATCTAAAAATAAGCCAAGAACTTAAAAACAAAGGGTTATAAATGATCATGAAAAAATTCATTCAATTCACTCTCCTTATGACTTGTCTTACTTCTTTTGCTTTCGCTGACAATATGCGTAAGTTGGAAGTAGACACAAAAAACCAAACAAAACACACAACCAAGATTAATGGTAAAAAAATTAGCTACACCGCCACTACTGGCACCCAACCAGTATGGGATGATGAAGGTCATCCAACCGCCAGTTTATTTTATACATACTATCAACGAAGTGATGTAAAAGATGACAGTTCAAGGCCATTATTAATTTCGTTTAATGGTGGTCCAGGCTCTGCTTCGGTTTGGATGCACGTGGCTTATACCGGCCCTAGAATTTTGAATGTGGATGACGAAGGTTACCCATTACAGCCCTATGGTGTAAAAACAAACCCTTATTCTGTATTAGATGTCGCTGATATTGTCTTTGTAAACCCAGTGAATACTGGTTATTCACGTGTATTACCCGATAAAGACGGCAAAATGCCATCAAAAGAACAGCAAAAGAAAATGTTTTTCGGGGTAAATGCTGACATAAAATATTTAGCTGATTGGATCACCACCTTTGTTTCTCGTCATGATCGCTGGCGTTCACCTAAGTATTTAATTGGTGAAAGTTACGGGACCACGCGTGTTTCAGGTTTAGCGCTAGAATTGCAATCACGCCAATGGATGTATGTAAATGGTGTGATATTAGTTTCACCGACCGATATCGGTATTAAACGTGAAGGCCCAGTTAAAGCAGCAAATCGCTTACCTTATTTTGCCGCAGCAGCCTGGTACCATAAAGCGTTAAACAGCAACTTACAAAGTAAGCCTTTATTAGAGCTATTGCCGGAAGTTGAAGCTTTTACGATTAATCAATACCTACCGGCCCTTGCTAAAGGCGCATTTATTAGTGAGCTAGAAAAGCAAACGATTGCCGATCAAGTTGCGCAATATTCAGGTCTATCTAAGCAAGAAGTTTTACGTAGTAATTTAGACATCAGTAATGCCTATTTTTGGAAAGAATTATTACGCGATCGTGAACAAACAATTGGCCGTTTAGATTCGCGATATTTAGGTATCGACAAAAAAGCCGTCGGCGCTAGACCTGACTATAATGCAGAATTAACGTCTTGGTTACACAGCTTTACGCCAGCAATAAATTACTATTTACGTGAAGAGCTTAACTATAAAACAGATATCAAATACAACATGTTTGGTAATGTTCATCCATGGGATCGTTCTAAAAATAATACGGGTGAAAACCTTCGTTTAGCTATGGCGTCAAACCCTTATTTAAACGTTATGATCCAATCCGGTTATTTTGATGGCGCAACTAATTATTTTGATGCGAAATATACCATGTGGCAGCTAGATCCAAGTGGAAAAATGAAAGACCGCTTATCATTTAAAGGTTATGAAAGTGGTCACATGATGTATCTACGTCATGAAGATTTAAAAACGTCAAATAATGACATTCGTGCATTTATGAAAAATACTTTACCGGGCAAATCTAAAGCCGCTAAGTATTAAATACCCTGAGCTCATTGGTAAAGCCTTCCTATCAAGGCTTTACCTTTTTTATCAATAAGTTATATTTATAAAACCGTATAGACCTTCCCTGTAACTTAGTTATAAATTCTTTACAAGTGTTCAGTCTCTATCTAGTATTAATTTAAATACTAATTAATGAGATGGAAAAACATGGCAGAGTCATTAGAAACGAGCATTTTAATCGTCGATGACAGCACCATAAACACGCGTATCATTGCTAAAATGATCAGTGAATTGAACCATCAAGTGCTCGTTGCTAACAGTGGCCCAGAAGCCTTAAAGTTACTCACCACATTTAAACCAAGTTTGATTTTACTCGATATTAAAATGCCAAACATGGATGGTTTTGAATGCTGTAAACGTATTAAAAATTCAAGCAGCAGAGCAGACATACCGATTATTTTTATTTCAAGTTCAGACTGCCCACACGATCAAGCAACAGCGAAAAAATTGGGTGGCGCATGTTATTTAACAAAACCAGTTGATGCAAATAAGTTATTAAAAGAAATAGAATTTCATTTGCCTTGGGCATAAAACGGCGTGTAAAAAAGGGTTAATCCACTGGTGATTAACCCTGCAAACTATTTTCTAAGTTGTTCGAGACTTTAAACCGATAATCTCTAGCAATACTCGTTATTTAAATATCATAATTAACCACTTGATAACCTAGCGCTTCTAGCTGCGGTTTTAATGTTTTGGCATCTCCCACTACCACCATAAACATATCCGCAATATTTAAGTGTTTTTTCGCTAACCCGTTGATTTCTTCTTTTGTGATAGTCTCTACGATATTCGCGCGTTGTTTAACAAAATCGGCGGTTAAATCATGCTCTAAAATTTGCGCCAAAAAGCCTAATTTAGCGCGTGGCGTTTCATATTTTAAGGCATCTTTTTGATTAATAGCATTTCGCATAAAGCTTAACTCTTCATCGGTAATGCCGTTGTCATGATATGCCTGTATTTCTTTTACAAATTCCACGATAGATTTATCCGTAGCATCGGCACGCACTTCCGCTGAAGCCGTGTAGTTACCCGAAAATTTATCAGCACTAAAATAGGAACGAGCTCCGTAGGTATAGCCTTTATCTTCACGCAGGTTTAAATTTATTCGACTATTAAACGCGCCGCCTAAGGCAAAATTCATCAAGTAAGATTTATAATACTCTCCGGTAATGTCTTGCGTAATTGAGCGTTTACCGATGCGAATAGCTGATTGTGCCGCTGCATCCTTATTAACCAAATAAATAACGCCTGTTTGGGTATCAGGTTCAGCTAACACCAGTGATAGCTTTTCGCCTTTTCCTTGCCAAGCACTAAATACATCAAGCGATTTTGATAAGGCTTTTTCTTGCAAGTCTGATACAACAATAAGCTGGCTATCAAATGGTTTTACCTGCTGTTGGTAAAAGGCTTTTATATCATCCAGAGAAATGCTTTTAATGCTCTCTTCGCTACCTTGACTAGATATAGAGGCGATATTGTCAGCTTGTAACAATTGACGATAAGCTGTTGATGCTAAATAGCCTGCATCTTTTTTATTATTAATAATTCCTTGAATAGCATTACTTTTATTACGGGCAAATTCAGACTCGATAAACGCTGGCTTTAATAGTTTTTCATTTACTAAAAGCAAAGTGGCGTCTAAATTTTTAGTTAACGTACTCACGTTAACATTCAGGTATTGATTGCCAGCTGAAATACTTACTGAACTACCAAGTTTTTGTAAGGCATTACTCATTTCTTCGGCACTACGTTCCGTCGTCGACTCATTCAACGCACTTGCGAGCAATGAAACAACCCCGGCTTTTTCTTTATCCGAATAGTAATGACCAGCAGGTATTTTCAATAATAATGTAGTAGTAGGCGTTTCAATGCTTTGTGTACCTAAGACTTTAATGCCATTGGCCAGTGTTTTTTGCCACATTTTTGGTACTTCAACCGCTTTATTCGCCCCAGATGTTGGAATTACACTACGATCAAAGTTGTCTTTTGCTTTACGAATGACAAGCTCTTCAGAAGATGTCTTAGATAATACGCCTGCACTTCTTAATGGCGGGGTAAAATTATCTTCTGCTGCAATTAATTCCGTTTTACCTTTTGGAATAACGCTCATAATGACACCGTGTTGACCTTTGATGTATTGTTTAAACACTCGCATCACATCGGCTTTAGTGACACTTGCGTAACGCGCAATATCTTGAGCAATATAATTTGGATTACCTTTAAAGGTTTCGTTAGAAGCTAATGTACTGACTTTACCTGCTACACTCTGTAGGCCAAAGACATAGCTTGCTTCCATACTTGCTTTAACTTTCGTTAAATCATCATCTTCAACACCACGTTCTTCAAACTCTACTAGGGTATCTCGGATCACTTTTTCAATATCAGCAAGCGTCTTTCCCGATGCCGGATGAGGTAAAGCAAATAAATTAAAGGTACAGGCTAATTCTGCACAAGGGTGACTTACAGAAGCTTGAACAGCCAATTGATTTTTAACTAAATTCTTATAAAACAAAGAAGTTTTGCCTCCTCCTAAAATACTAGAAAGAACATCCAATGGCGCTTCATCTTCGTGACGAATAGACACGGTTGGATAAGACATATATATCAGAGGTAAGTGAACATTATCTTCCATCGAAATATAGCGATCTTCTGCTACTGTCACGGTCGGTTTTTCAGGCATTGCAACCTCAGGACCACGCGGAATCGTGCCGAAATACTTATTCACTAAGCTTAGCGCTTCTTGCTCATCAATATCGCCACCTATGGTTAACGTCGCATTGTTTGGGCCATACCATTTTAAGAAAAAGGCTTTTAAGTCATTTACGTTTACGCGATTAAGGTCTTCCATATAGCCTATCACTGGCCATGAATATGGATGACCAGCAGGGTAAAGTGCTTCAGAGACACGTTCATTCAATCGTCCGTATGGGCGATTATCAACCCGTTGACCTCGTTCATTCTTTACGGTTTCACGTTGTACTTCAAATTTCTCTTGTGTCACCGCATCAACTAAAAAACCCATTCTATCGGCTTCAAGCCATAGCATTTTTTCAAACTGATTTGCCGGTACGGTTTGGAAATAATTAGTTCTATCGCTGTTCGTCGTACCATTCATGGTACCGCCAGCTTCCGTGACTAATTTAAAATGTTGTTCATCTTCAACATTTTCGGAGCCTTGAAACATCATGTGTTCAAAAAAGTGAGCAAATCCCGACTTTCCTATTTCTTCTCGTCCTGAGCCAACGTGATAAGTCATGTCAACATGCACTAATGGATCGGAATTATCTTGATGCAAAATTACCGTCAAGCCATTGTCTAAGGTATATTTTTTATATGGAATAACCGTTTTACCTGACTGTGCTTTGACTTCTTCAATAAATTTAACACCTGACGGCAATAAATTTTCTTGGATAGGCGTGCTCGCTTGTTCACAAGCGCCTAAACAAGCAATGACTAAAGCAATGCTCCACTTTTTCAACAGACTTCTCCTTTTAATTTTTTATTCAATTTTATGTTATTTAGTATTAAAACCAATATCATTAATGTTCACTTCAACTATTTCACCATATTTAGTCAATTTATCTCGTATAGCATCTGCTTGGCCAATAACAACAAATTGTAGGTTTTCCTGTGGAAAATATTGCTGAATCAGTTGCTTGCTCTTTTCAGTAGTTAGCGAGTCAACTTGTTGTTCAAAGGTATTAATAAAGCTTTCATCAAACTGATAGCCATACATATTTACCAGTAACGAGGCAAGCTCACTAGAGGTTTCAAATTGCGGTGGAAATTGACCTTTTACGTACGCTTTTGCTGAGTTTAAAGTATCATTATCAATACCTTTTTCCCACAACCTAGCATAAGTTTGCAATGCTAAATCAATGGCATCAACCGTAGTATCAGTTTTAGTAAAAGTTGATATCGCAAAGCTACCGTCTTGACTGTATGAATTAAAACGACTTCTAGCGCCATAGGTTAAACCTGCATTCACCCGTAATTCATCGTTGAGCCATGAAGTAAATCGAGCGCCTAAAATAGTGTTTATCACTGAAATACCAACCCGATCCGAATTGCTTTGCGCAATCCCTTTGCCGCCTATTAAAAACGTCGATTGGCGAGCGTCAGGTTTATTTACCAACAATACTTTTGACTGCGATGCCTTTGCCACTTTGGCAATTTGGGTGGCTGTAATTTGTTGAGTATTTTTCCAACTTGCAAACAAAGACTTCAGTTGTTTTTTCATTTGCTGACGGTCAAAGTCACCCACAACAATCACGGCACTATTACTCGGCTGATACCATTGTTGATAATGTTGTTTTAACTGTTCCAATGTCAGTTTTTCAATAGATTGGCTATCGCCTTGTACGACAGAGCCATAGCCTTGTTCACCAAAAACAAGTTGGTTGAAATAGTGATTAATCACCGCACCAGGGCGTTCTTTACTTTGCTGTAAGTTTAAAATATGTCGTTGCTTTAATTTTTCAAACTCACTTTTATCGAAACGAGGAGCGGTGACCAGATCGCGTACTATAGGTAAGATTTTTTGTTGATCTTTGCTTGCAAGGGAAGCACCAAGAGTGACAAATTCTAAATTTGCACTACTAAAAATGTCAGCACCGACAAAATCGATCGTTTCATCTAGTTCACTTTTATTTAACGATTGTGTGCCCAAAGTAAGATTTCTGGCGGTAAAGTAATTTAAGCCCGCGCGTTTTCCATCTTCAATGGCTCCTACTTTTACCACAACACTAATATCAATTAATGGAACTTCTTTCTGCTCCATTAAATAAATCACTAAGCCATTGTTTAATTTTAATTTCTCATAGGTGGGTAAAGTATACTTTGCCAGACTAACTGCACTAAAAACCGTAATACTCAGCAAGAATAAATAATTAAAGATCCACATCATTGCTGTCCTCTTGTGAAGATAATACACCAACTGTTCTATTGGCTTTTTTCAAATATGTTTTAGCCACTCTTTGTACGTCTGCTAACGTGACTTTGCTATATTCTTGTGGAGCAGTGAATAGCTTTTTATAATCACCAAAATAAATTTCATAGCTACCAATGGTATTAGCTTTACCGTTAATGGTTGCCATTTGACGATAAAAATTCACCAGCTTAGTGTTTTTAACTTTTTGTAACTCTTGCTCGGAAATACCTGCTTTAATTATGCTATTTATTTCAGCAATAATACTTTTTTCTAATTGTTGTGCACTCACATCTTTTGCTGCTACGGCATAAATATAAAATAGGTTAGGGTCAATCGACTCAGGTTGATAACTAAAAACTGAACTGGCAACTTGCTGTTCATTCACCAATGCTTTTTGCAAACGAGCACTATCACCTGTTGTTAAAATATCATTTAAAATTTCGAGCGCGTAAAAGTCTTGATGTTGAGTTTCAGGGACATGATAAGCCATTAAGATATTGGGTGTTGTGACCGATTTTTTTTGTAAATAAACCCGTCTTTCACCTTTTTGCTCGGGCTCTACAGTATGGACTTTTCTAGGCGCTGGTTGAGCAGGAATAGGCTCAAAGTATTGTTTTGCTAATCGCTTTACTTGTTCAACCGTTACATCACCAGAAATAACAACTACGGCGTTGTTTGGTGCATAATAAGTTTTATGGTATTGCTTTAAATCTGCTAGGCTCCAATTATCGATGTCTGATTGATGACCAATAACAGACCAACTATAAGGGTGAGCGCGAAAAGCAGCATTTTTAACTTCAACAGAAATACTACGATAATTCGAATTTTCAAGGCCTGTACTACGTTCCGAAGTTACCACACCACGTTCACTTTCTACCATTTTTGCATCTATGGCTAAATTGGCGATGCGATCAGCTTCTAAATCAAAAATAGTTTCAATGGCAGACACAGGAAACCAATTCGTATATACCGTTAAGTTTTCTGTTGTGTAAGCATTATTGCTTCCACCGGCAGCCTCCATAGTACGATCAAATAATTTAGGACCATATTTTTTAGCGCCGTTAAACATCATATGTTCAAAAAAGTGTGACAAGCCTGTAATACCAGGGTATTCATTTCTCGAACCCACTTTCCAAAACAAATACATATTGGCATTAGGAATAGAATGATCTTCTAATACCATAATTTTCATTCCATTGTTTAAGGTAAATGTTTTGACATCCTCAGCTTGGGTTACTGCTTGTATTGGCTGACTAAAGCACAGCACAATCAAAGCAATAATCGTCAATAACGACTTCATATAATACTCCGTATTACGTTCTTGAAAGGTAGTTGATAAGTATGCATTTATTCTCATCATGTTTATAACAAAAATTTAACATAAATTAACAATCGGCGCTTACCTATTCTGCTGGAATGTTTAAAATACACGGTGAATGGTGATTTAATCAGTGAAGCTGATGTTTAACTTGGGATATTTTAGAAAGTTATCAAGCGAGGCGGCAAAGAGATTGCCGCGAAAATAACAAATCAATAGACGATAGAGAGTTTCAGCCGCTTAAGTCATTTCACGTGAAAAGCCTTAAAGTACAAAGAACAATCAGCACATTAAGTCAGTTATTTATTTTGATGAACCACGCTTTGCTATGTTTACTGAGTGTCTTCGTGTATCCAACGCGCAACTTGTTTGGCAAAGTAAGTAAGAATTCCGTCTGCACCAGCTCGTTTAAACGCTAATAATCCTTCCATGACACAAGGTTTTTCTGCCAACCAACCGTTTTGAATAGCAGCCATATGCATCGCATATTCACCACTGACTTGATAAGCATACGTAGGCACTTGAAAATTATCTTTTACCCGACGGACAATATCTAAATAGGGCATTCCAGGTTTCACCATAACCATATCAGCCCCTTCAGCAATATCTTGCGCTATTTCATGTAATGCTTCATTACTATTTGCAGGGTCCATTTGATATGAGTGCTTATTACCACCTTTAATATTTCCAGCAGAGCCAACCGCATCTCTAAATGGGCCATAATAATTAGAAGCGTACTTTGCTGAATACGCTAAGATGCGAGTATTCACAAAGCCGTGTGCCTCTAATGCTTTTCGAATAGCACCAACTCGACCGTCCATCATATCTGAAGGAGCCACAATATCAGCGCCTGCCTGAGCATGAGAAACGGCTTGCTTAACTAACACATCTTTAGTGATATCATTTAAAACATACCCTTCATCAACACCGTTTAATCCATTGTCGCTTGTGCCCAAAATCCCATCTTGACCATGTGTCGTAAACGGATCTAAAGCAACATCAGTAATGACGCCTAATGTAGGGAATTTTGCTTTTATTGCCCGCACGGTTCTTTGTGCTAAGCCATCAGGATTATAAGCTTCTTCCGCCATTAACGATTTTTTATCACTAGGAGTAACTGGAAAAATAGCGATAGCAGGGATGCCTAAATCGACCAGCTCTTGTGCTTCTTCAAGAAGTAGGTCAATACTTTTTCGTTCGACACCAGGCATTGATTGTATTGTTTCTCGCTGATTTTCTCCTTCAAGCACAAACACCGGATAAATCAGGTCATTTACCGTTAATTGATGCTCTGCCATTAGACGCCTTGAAAAATCATCACGACGCATTCTACGCATACGACGCGCCGGGAACTGACCAAACTCATTATTCATCATTTTCTCCTGATTGCGAGCGAGAGGTTGTCGCAACAATTTCTTTTACTTGCACTTGATTACGGCCATCAGCTTTCGCTTGATATAAAGCTTTGTCGGCACCGTCAAATATATCGATTGGGGCAATATTTTTTTGCTGTTGATAAGTACAAACACCACAGCTAATCGTTAAGTTTATCGACTGACTATCAAACTCAAATGGTGTCGAAAACACTAGTTCTCTTAATTCTTGCGCAAAAGCTACGGCGCCATCCGTGTTAGTTTCGGGTAAAATAAGACAAAACTCTTCCCCACCATATCGACAACCAATATCACTACTACGACGCAAAACTTGCTTAATTAATTGACCCAATTTTATCAGGCATTTATCTCCGACGGAATGTCCATAGTTGTCATTGATTGGTTTAAAATGGTCAATATCAACCACTACAAGACTCAGTGGGGTTAAATTACGTCGACTTCGCCTAAATTCAGCTAATATTTTTTGATCATAGAAACGACGGTTATATAAACCAGTTAATTCATCTAGCGTATTTTTTTCTTTGAGTTCTCGATTCACTTCTTCGAGCTCTTGTAAGGCAATATTTAACTCAAGAGTGTGCTCTTGAACACGAGACTCTAATAATTCTTGGTCTGCTTCTTGTTGCACTAACAGTTTTTGATAGGCAGCTTGATACTGTTCAGATTCGGCGACAGCTTCTGCCTTTGCGGCGGTCATTTCTGCTCTTGATAATGCTGCCTGCCGATTTAATACATACAAAAACATCAGTGCTAATAACCAATAACATGCACTGAAAATTTCACCATTAAACGCGTGCCAGCCAAATAAAATGATATTGCTTTTAACACTGATAAGATAAATAGCAGAAAGTGCAGTGAAGTAGGGCACTAGGTCATGCTTTTGTTTTACTAAGATATAATTTACCGTTAGCAAAATAAATAAGGTTAAAAATAAGGCGATATGAGTCAACAAATAAACGCGTGCTATTGGTGCAAATGTGGTTAATACGCACAGTAAAACCACTAAGATATTTAAATACTTTACCGGATAATTTTTTAAATTTAGCGTTAAAAAGAGCTGTAAAAACATAAATAAAAAAGGGATGGAAAACAATAATAACAGCGTCAATATCGTGAAATTGCCACTCATTTCAATGGAAGAAAAAAAGTGCACCTTCTGTATGGCAGAGAGAGAGAGAGATGTCAGTAAAAAATAGCCCGACAAATAACCATAGGTTTTAGATTTATTCACACAAAAAATACTAAATAACACGATGGCAAGTGTGAAAATTCCGCCCAAAGCGATACTATTAATAAAATATTGCGCTAAAGTATTCATTGTATTTGCCACGCAAAAGCGTGTTGAGCATTTTGATAAGTACTGTGCATAATTTCTGAAGCAGAGTATGGTGTTAACTCGGCTAATGCAGCGACCACATAAGGTAAATAACTGGGTTCATTTCGACTGCTTTTCGGCTTAGGACGAATACTTCGAGGCGTAAGATATGGCGCATCAGTTTCAATCAACAAACGTTCAAGTGGAATATATTTCACAATCTCTCTTAGTGTCTGACCTCGGCGTTCATCACATAGCCACCCTGTTATGCCAATATACATATCAGCATCTAAACATTGTTTTAGTTGTGATAAGTCTCCAGTAAAACAATGGGTCACCATTGCAGGAATTTTACCTATATATGGTTTTAGGATTTCAAACCATGGCTGAAAGGCGTCTCGTTGATGTAAAAAAAGCGGTAGGTTAATTTCACTTGCAAGCATCACTTGTTGCGCAAAAACATTTTGTTGGTTTTTTGGTGTTGAAAAGTTGCGGTTAAAGTCTAACCCGCATTCGCCTATTGCCTTAACATAATGAAGTTTAGCTAACTCACGCAATTGCTCAATAAAGTTATCTTCAACTTGATCGGCATCATGAGGATGAACGCCAGCGGTACAAGCTAAAAATGGTGAATATTCATGACAAAAAGACAAAGCTTTTTTACTTTCAGTAACATTTGTCCCAGTGACTAAAAGCCCGTTGATATTCACTAATTTAGCTCGTTCAATTACCGCGGACCTGTCTTTGTCAAAGCGTGCGCTAGTTAGGTTAACACCTATATCTATCAAAATAAGTTCACTATTTTCTGCGTTTAACTTTAATTCTTCTTTTTTGCTTCTCTGTTTTTAAATAAATAACCCCAAGCATCCCTTTAGATAATTTCACACGATCCCCAGGTAAAACCTTTAAGTAATTATCATCGGTCTGATACCACACTTGTCCATTTTCAAACGTGATAACGAGTTTATTGTGCAGCACTTTTTTTACAGACTTCACCGTAAAAAATACTTCGTCGATACTTTCTTTCGGTTTCTTTAAATGCTCTCCACCAAAGTCATCAACTTTGTTTGGTTTTTGTGGTTGTTTTACAACCATAGGTTTAGTTTGGCTAGGACGTGCTGCAACAAGATCAGACGAATGCTTTTTCGGTTCAGTTACTCTCACCGCAACTGGTGGCTTTGTTGTACGGCTACTTTTTAATGATTTAGCCAAATTGTCATAACAAACTAACCTTTTGAGGCTATCTTTAATACCAGAACATTTTTGTATATCTGTTATAGGATCAGCCTGCACATGACTGATAGCCAAGCAAACAATAAAAATAGTAACCAGTTTATTTAGATTCATTTTCGACTTCCTCCGAGTGCTCTTCATCTTCACTCTCTTTATAATAAATGGCTGAAATAAGCACACCAACTTCAAACAATAACAGCATAGGTACCGCTAATAATGTTTGCGAAATAATATCTGGTGGCGTCAACAACATACCAATAACAAAAGCTCCCACAACTACATATGGTCTTTTCAGTCGTAAACTTTGTGGTGTGGTAAAACCAGTCCAGCATAGTAAAATAATCACGATTGGGATTTCAAATGCCACGCCAAAAGCAAAAAATAACTTTAAGACAAAATCGAGGTAGCTACTAATATCCGTAGCAATATTCACCCCTTCCGGAGCAACTGAGGTAAAGAAAGCAAAAACGATTGGAAAAACCACATAATAAGCAAATGAAATTCCGCCATAAAACAGAAAACTGCTGCCAAACATCAAGGGACCAACTAATCTTTTTTCATTGCGATACAAACCCGGAGCAATAAATGACCAAACTTGATACAAGATATATGGCATAGCAATAAATATTGCTAAAACAATGGTTAATTTGAACGGTGCAAAGAACGACGAGGCAACATCCGTTGCAATCATTTGTCCACCTTCAGGCATAGTGGCAATAAGTGGCTTTGATACATACTCATATATATCATTGGCAAAATAAATCATCGAACAAAACACGATTAAAACAGCTAACACTGCTTTTAGTAATCGAGATCGCAACTCTAACAGATGATCAAATAATGTGTATTGCTTTGTGGATGAGCTCATTAATTTTCGTTTTCTTTATTGCTGCTAGACTCAGTTTTATTCTCATTAACCGTGTCTTTTTTATAAGGATGATTCACGGATTCTGCGGCTTCTTGTAACGTTTTTAAAGACTCAGCCACTTCAGGCGACAAATTTTGTAAATTCGCATCTTCCGCTTTTTTTAAATTTGCATGAAGTTCCTGAATACGTAGCTCTTCCGTTAATTCTGTTTTGACATTGTTACTAAAACTTTTTACGCCACTGATCCAACCGCGCACCGTACGAATTGCCACAGGCAATCGCTCTGGTCCTAAAACCACTAAACCAATAATAGAAATTAGCAACAATTCCCAAAAACCAATATCAAACATCAGTTATACTTTTTCTTTTTCTTTTTCTTTATCTTTAGCTTCCGCTTCAACTTTCGCTTCGCTATTAGAGCTATCCGCTAAGGCCTCATTCTTTTCTGACGTATTTTCGTCATCTGTTACTGACTTTTTAAAGCCTTTAACTGCTGTACCAAGGTCTGAGCCTAAGTTTCGTAATTTTTTAGTACCGAATAATAAAACCACAATGACGGCAATTATCACTAATTGCCAAATACTTATACCACCCATAAAAAAAACTCCTATAATTCAAGTGAATCCATTATAAAGTTAATTGAAAAAAAAGCACCATTTAGCCAAGTAAAATATGAGGTAAAACAAACTTTGCAACAAAAGTTACTTTTTAATTTTTCTAATTTCGGTATTTCATTGATAGTTGCTTGCTTTATGGTAAGCAATACTTACGCACAAGCGCACGAACAAGCGAGCACATCTGATACCAAGATTTCAAAACAACAAAAGGTGAAGAGTCACTCATTACAAACAACCACCAACAGTTCCCACAGCAATGAAGATTACCTTTGGATGGAAAGTTTACATCAATCCATTTCTAATTCTGTTTATCAATCAGCTGTTTGGTTTGATAAATTTTTTCTTGATGAGAACACAGAACAATCAACCCCTAGAACAAATGCCCGAATACGTTTCGGTTGGGAGCCTAAAGCTCGAGACTGGAGTGAAATAGACACACGATTTCGTATCAAAGTGAAATTGCCCCATTTTAAAGACAAGATCGATTTAATTTTATCGGATGATGACGAGCTTGATCAAAGTAACCTGCCATTAGACTCTCCTAAAACACATCAAGAAGGTAACGAAGAAAGTTTTGCTGCCGCAGTAAGATTTACCCATAAAAAAAATAAAAATCGTTTACTCGAGTCCCGGATCGGAGTTTCCGGTGGTGATATCTTTGTTAAAGCACGCCATAAACGACGTTACACTTGGGATAACACCCATAGTTTTAGGTTTGAACCGTCTTTATATTATTTTATTGATGATGGGTTAGGTGCCAAGCTTTTACTTGAATACGATTACCAACTTAATCCGCAATCGCAATTAAGGGTTAATTATAGCATTCGAGGCTCAGAAGCTTTTAGTGGTATCCGATGGAAACATAGTTTTTATAAATTAACTCAATTAGAACAAAATGCTGCAACTATCCTTGGGTTAAAAGTTGAAGGTGAACGTAATGGCGAAAATGGCTTTCTAATTGATAACTATACTTTAAGTTATCGTTATCGCTTTAACGCAATAAAAAGCTGGTTATATTTTGAAGTTGAACCTTTTTTGGAGTGGTCTGAACAAGAAAATTATACCACCACACCAGGATTAGCTTTAAGGGTTGAAGGCTTTTTTTATAAAGGATAACTAGGTTATTATCCCTCTATGCTCTCGCTTTCGGTAGGTCTTGATTGATTTCTGGCGATTTAGCTATCTTTTCTGGGCGACTGATATGATAACCTTGGCCAAATTCACAGCCCACTTTTTGCAGCTTATCTAACATATCTTGTGATTCTATCCCTTCTGCCACTAATCGATAGCCAAACTTACTACCTAATTCATGGAGCGCTTTCACTAAAGATATATTGTCATTATTGGAGTTTAATGAGCGAATAAAACTGCGATCTAACTTAATAAATTCAAAAGGATAACTATGTAAAAAGTTCAATGATGATAAACCGGCCCCATAATCATCTAAGGCTAGTTTCACACCAAACTCTTTTAATTTTCTTAATCCTTTTAGCGCTAGTTCTGCATGTTGGCTAAATGCTGACTCATTAAACTCTAAGATTAACCGTTCAGGTTCAACCGTATTGACTTTAATTAAGTCGATTAAGTGCGCAAGTTGATTTGCTTGTGTCAGATGTCTACCAGATAAATTAATGCCTATAAATGCATGTTGGTAGTCTTCACTCGTTTGCCAACTCTTAAGCTGTAAACAAACTTCTTCGATTACCCAAGTTTCAATATCAAGAATCATCCCTGTTTCTTCCGCCATAAACAGAAATTCACTCGGCGTTAATAAGCCTTTTGACGGATGTTGCCAACGTAATAAGGCTTCAAAGCCAATTGTGTTTGAAAATTCAAGATCAGAAATTTGTTGATAATGTAACTCAAATTGCTTTTCTTTTATCGCGATACGTAATTCTTGTTCAAGTGTCATACTGGCAATAAGTTGCTCACGCATGCTTTCATCAAAGAAAACATAACGACCACGTCCCAAACTTTTAGCTTGATACATAGCAGCGTCAGCATCACGCAAAATCTCATTAGAATCATTATATTGCTGACCACATAAGGCAATCCCTATGCTGGCATTTGAGTACAAGGTATGACCGTCTAATTCAAACGGTTTTTCAATAGCGCTAATGATTCGAGAGGCTACTTCTTCTACATCGTCTTGAGACTGCAATGAATCTAATAAAATAACAAATTCATCGCCACCTAATCTGGCTAATATGTCGTTATCCCTAACACAGTCGCTTAAGCGAGCGGCAATTTCAATTAAAAATTCGTCACCGGCATGATGCCCTAAAGTGTCATTGATTACTTTGAATCGATCTAAATCGATAAACAATACCGCAGAGCGATTTTTTGGATGACGTTTTAAATGACTTAACGCATAAGCTAATCGATCTGAGAACATGGCCCGATTGGGTAATTTTGTTAACGCATCATGATTCGCTTCAAAATATAATTGCTTTTCAGCTTTTTGTCGTTCTTCAATTTGCATACGTAAATTAAGGTTCGTTGCCTGTAACTCTTGTGTACGCTGATTGACTATTTTTTCTAATTGTTCATGACTTTGCTGCACCGCTTCCTGAGCTTTTTTCCTAATAATTGCCGACGCAATATGTTGGCTAACAAATCGAATTAATTCTAAATCACAATATTGATACGCATGCTCGTCTTGATAATGTTGAATGGCTAATACACCAATAATTTTACCATTTTCAATAAGTGGTGCGCCTAACCACGCCTTAGGTAATTGCTTAGTGGGGTAATTTAAAGAGAATTTTTGCTTAGTAACTTTGCCTTGCGCCGATAATATATAAACATTCTCATCAACAATTAATAACGGTAAGCCGGTTTTAATCGCCAACTCAGTTAATCCATTGGCAAATTTTCTTGGCTGGGGGCTGGAGACTTTTTCATCTTGATAATAAGGAAAAGATAACTCTGTATCATCATCAGAGATTAATGCAATATATAAGTTTTTTGCTGGTAAAAAGCTATTCACCTCACCATGCAATATTTCATAAAAACTATTGATATCTTTACTTGATGAGGAAAGCTCAGATATCGCCAATAAAGCTTTATGCATTTTAACGGCTTTTTGGCGTTCAGCAATTTCTTGTTGTAATTTTACATTGGTTGCAGTTAGTTTTTGTGTTCGTTGACGAATGTTTTTTTCAAGTAACTCTCGACTACGTACCCGATCAATCGCTGTGACTAAATGTTCGGCAATAAATTCTAATAATTGGCAATCTCGGTCATCAAAAAATAACTTTTTATCGTAACTCTGTAGTGCGATTACGCCAATCGTTTGATATCCACGCTTTAATGGTACACCTAACCAATCAACACAGGGTGAACCATGAAAGGCTATTTTTTCAGTACGTACCAGTGCCATTCTTTCTGCTGAACTGCAATGAAAAGATTCACTCTCTTCAAACACTAATCCGGTAAGTGTATGTTGCCAGTGGTTAATGTCAAAGTGCGCGAGTAACTGTTCTTCTTTCGAATTATGGCTATAAGCAAGGGAAAGTTGGCGAGATCTATTTAACAAAACAATATGAAAGCTATCAGTCACTAAAAGCATTTTAATCACTGATTCAAGAGCACGATAAAAAGATGCCATATCCGTCACTGTACTTGCCAGTTCAGACAATTGCAGTAATCCCGATTGCATCGTTTTAATTTGACGATATTTTTTTAGTAACGATTTTAGCTTAGGTAGTTGGCGCGCAGCTTGAATATCGTTTTTCGCCTTTACTTCCATTAAGGCTAACCCATTTAATTATTATTAGTATTTTTATTGAGCGATTAGTCTACCAAAATATGATTACTTTGCTAGTGTAAATTTGGTCTAATAATACGCTATTTTATTTTTTCTATAAAAAAGCCGACATATTTGTCGGCTTTTATCGATACATTTAATAGTTTAAGCGGCCATGCCAGCTTTTAACTTATTTAACGCATTTTTTTCTAATTGGCGTACACGTTCTGCAGATATTTCATATTTATCGGCTAACTCTTGCAATGTGCTTTTTTCGTCATTTAACCAACGTGTTTTCACGATATCTTGACTACGATCATCAAGGGTAATTAATGCGTTCATTAACCGTTTGTTCGCATGATCTTCCCAGTTTTGATCTTCTACTTCAGTCGCTAGATCAGATTGTTTATCTTCTAAATACTGAGCAGGAGAAAAATTACCCGACCCTATGGCACTATCATCATCGTCAGAAGACAATTCAAACGCTTGATCTTGGCTAGTCATACGAGATTCCATCTCTAACACATCTTTTTCGCTTACACCGAGTGTTTCTGCGACATTAGAGATTTCATCGTTACTAAACCAACCTAAACGCTTTTTATTTTTTCGTAAATTAAAAAATAATTTACGTTGCGCTTTGGTCGTTGCAACTTTAACAATACGCCAGTTTTTCAAAACAAATTCATGAATTTCAGCTTTAATCCAATGAACAGCAAATGAAACAAGTCGTACACCGACTTCAGGATTAAAGCGTTTAACGGCTTTCATCAAGCCGACATTACCTTCTTGAATTAAATCAGCTTGCGGTAAGCCATAACCTGCATAACCTTTAGCGACATGGATAACAAAGCGTAAATGCGACATAATTAATTCTTGCGCCGCTTGTAGATCATTTTCTGCATATAAACGAGTTGCAAGATCATGTTCACGCTCAGCTGTTAGCATAGGAATGCTATAAGCAGATTGCATATATGATTCAATACTGCCGCTTTGTGGAACCGTTAGCGCCATACTTTGAATATTATCACTCATTTATTTAAACCCTTTTCTTTGCCTAGCTCGCGATAATAACACGAAGCTTTTCTCTGATCGAGTATTTACTATAATCAACATAACGTACTAGACAGGACGATACAATAAATGCTTTCATAGATATGAAAATAATTTGTGTGTATTTGTTAAATAAAATAGATTTTTAAAGTAATTACAAGATGTTGACTACTAAATTACATATTTATTAAATTTTAATGTATTGAGGTGTTATTTTGTATTCTTACATAGCTAGACAGCCTATTTTAGATATTAACAAGAATGTTATCGCTTATGAGCTATTATTCCGTGATGGCAAAAGCAATAGTTTCCCAAATATTGATCCCAATTTAGCCACATCAAATATTCTTACTAATAGCCATTTAACCTTAGGGGTAGAACAAGTTACAGGTGACTTACCTGCCTATATTAATTTTCATGCCATTACCCTTATACGCCGCTTTCCAAACTTTCTCGATCCCAAAAAAGTTGTCATTGAAATTTTAGAAGACCTTGAAATTTCTAACAAACTTGTCGAAGCAGTAAAGCTACTTAAAGAAAAGGGTTACACCTTAGCATTAGATGACTTTGATTTTGATCCGAAATGGGATGTTTTATTTCCCTATATCGACATTATTAAAGTAGACGTTTTAGCTTTTTCTTTGTTAGAAATAAGCAAATTTATTCGTAAACTTCCTGATACTAACGTGACTTTACTTGCGGAAAAAGTTGAAACGTTAGAACAATATGAAAAACTAAAAATGTTAGGGTTTACTTTGTTTCAAGGGTATTTTTTTGCCAAACCAGAAATGCTAAAACAACGAAAAATTACTACCACGAAACAAAATATATTAGACCTTATCGGTCAAGCGAGCAAAGCTGAATTAGATAATGAAGTGATCGGGGATATTTTCAGCTTGGATCCAGGCTTAACCTATAAATTACTGCGTTTTATCAATAGCCCTACCTATGGCAATAATCAAGAAATCACCTCTTTAAGACACGCTCTTATTTATATCGGTGAACTTGAATTAAAGAAATTTATCACCTTGTTAGCTTTATCCGATTTAAATGCTGGGAAGTGTGATGAAATCATGCGCTTGTCATTAATTCGGGCAAAATTTTGTGAACTTATTTCGCAAACTAAGTTAGATGAGGAAAACCCACCCAAGGCTTTTCTCACCGGAATACTTTCTTTAATTGATGGCGTTTTAGACCATGATTTGGAATATGTATTAAATGCCTTGCCTATTCACCCAGAGATTAAGTCAGCATTACGCAATGAAGACAATTACTTAAATGATTATTTAACGTTAGCTAAACTGATTGAAAAAGGATGTTGGCAAGAATGTGAAGCACTAACAAACAAAATAGATTTAACAACAGACTATTGTTTTGAAACTTACCAAGAGTCGCTTGCGTGGGCAGATGGTATGTTATCTGATCAATAAACTAGATTCTCAAGTTAATCTGCCGTTGGCTCTATGGCTCGAATATGTTTTCTAACGGAAATATAACTGCCTGTTAACCCGAGTAATACCGCAAAAGAAATTAAAATAAACATTTCAAAAGCATCTAGCCCAATTAATTGAAAATCACTTTGGTATAAATCCGTAAGATTGAGCAATGCGCCTGTAAAGTATTGCGCTAAAACCGCGACACATATAACCGCGACAACACCACCTAGCACACCATACCAAACGCCTGAGTATAAAAAAGGGCGTTGAATAAAGCTATCGGTTGCGCCAACAAGTTTCATCACGGCAATGGCGTCTTTTTGATTTAAAATAGCCAAACGTATGGTGTTACCAATAATTAAAACCACCGATAAACACAGTAATATCGCAATACCGGTAACAATATCTTCAATGAGTTGGGTAATTGCTTCTAATCTCGTTAACCATTCTAAATCTAACTTACCTTGCTCCACTTCTCGTTCATTTGATAACTTTTGAAGGAGTTCTCGTGCCGCTTGAGTTTTACTGGCGCGTTGAGTTGGCGTCACCAGGATAGTGGCAGGTAAAGGGTTGGATGATAAATACTCAAGTGCATCACCAAAACCTGATAATTCTTTAAATTCTTTTAATGCACTGTCTGCTGAAATATATTTCACTTCCGCCACTTCAGGATATAAATTGATACGCTGGACAAGGTTTTTTGCCGCTTTATCATCAACCGATAGCTTTAAAAATAAACTAATTTCTGAAGCAGAATCCCACTGCTGTGAAATAGCTTTGGCATTTTTTACAAACAAGTGCAACGTCGCAGGTAAGGTTAAACTTATCCCGAGAACCAAGACTGTCATTACCGAAGTGAAAGGTGTACGCCATAAATCACCTAAACTACCAATACTTTGTTGTAAATGACGAATAAATCGAGCAGCAATTTTCGCAATGATATTAGGTTTATCAGATTGATGTTGTGAAAAATTACCCGCAGTAAACTTCGTCACTTTATTCTCCTCTTAAACCTTCAAGCAAACCATCATTAATCATAGAACCTTGTTTGAGCGTTAAAGTGCGATATTTTAATCGAGCAATTAGCCCTAAATCATGAGTAGCAATCAAGACTGCTACACCCATGTCGTTGAATTCTTCGAATAATTTTATGATATCAAGAGAGAGTTTAGGGTCGAGATTCCCCGTAGGTTCATCTGCTAATAAAATAGGAGGCTTGTTGACCAAAGCACGCGCAATACCGACTCGCTGTTGTTCGCCACCAGAAAGCATATTTGGAAAACAACGCGATTTAGCCGATAAATGGACTTTATCTAAAGCTGCATCCACTCGTTTCTTGGTTTCTTTATGACTGTAACCTTCAATAATTAACGGTAACGCAACGTTATCAAACACAGTACGGTCCATCAGCAAGTTATGGTTTTGAAAAATCATTCCAATGCCACGTCTTACATAAGGAATTTGTTGATAAGTCACCGTCGATAAATCGACGTCATTAATGATAACCTGACCGCTAGTAGGTTTTTCCATCAAACTCATCAATTTTAATAACGTACTTTTACCCGCGCCAGAATGTCCCGTTAAAAATGCCATTTCTCCAGCAGCTAGACTAAAGCTGACATTATTTAGCGCGATAAAGCCACCAGGATAAGTTTTATTGACGTGATTAAAACGGATCATTAATTAAGTTCTTATGTTTTATTGCCTAAAGGGGCAGCTTGCGCATTATTATCAACAAATAATGCATCGATAAAATCTGTGCCATTAAATGGTCTTAAGTCATCAATACCTTCACCAACCCCTAAATAACGAATGGGCATTTTGTATTTATCTGCTACGGCAAAAACGACACCGCCTTTCGCGGTTCCATCCAATTTTGTTAACGTTAATCCCGTTAAGCCAACCGCTTCATCAAATAATTGTGTCTGACTTAAGGCGTTTTGCCCTGTTCCGGCATCTATGGTTAACATAACTTCATGTGGTGCATGCTCATCTAATTTCTTCATCACTCGTACTACTTTTTTGAGCTCTTCCATCAGATGATTTTTATTTTGTAAGCGTCCAGCGGTATCCGCTATTAATACATCAGCTTTTCGTGCTTTGGCGGCACTAATGGCATCAAAAATCACTGAGGCACTATCAGCACCAGTATGTTGGGCAATAACTGGAATATCATTTCGCTCTCCCCATACTTGCAATTGTTCTACCGCAGCGGCTCTGAAAGTATCTCCAGCAGCTAACATCACAGACTTGCCTTGTGCTTGAAATTGTTTGGCTAATTTACCTATCGTGGTTGTTTTACCAACGCCATTTACCCCAACCATTAGAATAACAAAAGGGCCTTCGCCTTCAGGAATTTCAAGTGGTTGACTCACCGGCTCGATGATTTTTTGTAATTCAACTTTTAAAAGCTCATATAACGATTCAGCATCTTTTAACTGTCGACGAGAAGCCGAGTCAGTTAACGAGTTAATAATTTTAGTTGTGGTTTCAACACCAACATCGGCAAGTAACAAATGCGTTTCTAATTCTTCGAAAAGCTCATCATCAATTTTTTTACCTCGAAATAAATCAAAGACTCCACCGCCTAAATTTTGTCGGGTTTTAGATAAACCTTGCTTTAATCGTGCAAAGAAGCCAGTTTTGGGCTCTGGCTCTGGCTCTGGCTCTGGCTCTGGCTCTGGCTCTGGCTCTGGCTCTGGCTCTGGCTCTGGCTCTGGCTCTGGCTCTGGCTCTGGCTCTGGCTCTGGCAGGCTATCTTCAACCTTTGGACATGATGCATCAACGGCATCCTGTTGTTTTTCAATAGTTTCTAATTGATCTTCAGAATTATTTTCAACGGAGTCTTGCTCATGTTCTTGGCTTGTTTCTTCAACCAACGCTTCGGTCGATTCTTCTTTTTGACCACCAAGGCCTAACCAAGAAAACATACCTTTCTTTTTCGACATACGATTATTTCTTTCTCTGCATTATGAATAGTTGTAGTCATAACGCGTTAAACAAGGATAAAATTGGATAATAACACCTAAACTGCTGACAAAAAACTAAAGTAGCTCAACTTATGCGCAAAACAAGAAATCATGCTTCAAAAGGCTCTCAAAAAGCCAAAGCTACCGGTAATATTCGCATAATTGCGGGCAAGCATCGTGGAAGAAAACTTCCTGTGCTAATGTCAGAGGGTTTACGACCAACAACGGATAGAGTAAAAGAAACAGTTTTTAACTGGTTAATGCCTTACATCCAACAAAGTCATTGTTTAGATTGTTTTGCTGGGGCAGGAAATTTAGGGTTTGAAGCCCTATCTAGAGGGGCAAGGCAAGTCACTTTAATCGAACTTGACAAAAATGCCGCGAAACAATTGCAACAGAATAAAGCCTTACTGAATGCCGATAATATCGACATTCATCAAACCAATGTTTTAAATTATTTAGAAGCTAAACCAAGGGCAAAATTTGACATTATTTTTATCGACCCGCCCTTTAGGAAAGGGTTAGCCGAACAAGTTATCAACCGACTTAATGATCATTGGTTAGCCAAGGATGCTTTAATTTATATTGAAATGGAAAGTGAAAACAATCAGGTTTTAATACCAGTACATTGGACATTACTAAAAGAAAAAACTGCTGGACAAGTGAGTTATCGTTTATACCGCAATGATGAAGAGTAACTGAAAACAATGAGTTAGCATTTCATAATCGGCTAACTCATTGCAACTAAATTTATGGTAACGGCGTTAGTTTCAAATCATGAAAATCAAAGCTAAAATCAGTGAACTTAGATACAGCTTTCATGGTCGCAAAATTGATTGACCCATCTTCACGCAAATTAAAGTTAACGAAGGCATCGGCTTCTAACGTTCTATCCTGCCAATGAACAATAAAAGTATTATGCTGATAATGCGTTAAAGTACCGGTTAATTGAGCTGTTTTACTAAATTGCATATGAAGCTGTTTACCATCAAAAGTAATATCTATATTGCCATACCAATTATCTTGATAGGTTTGCGCGTATTCTGCGAGTGGTAACGATGGCTTTGAGTCTTTGGCTATTTTTTTCGACTCTTGCGCCAAGCGAGCTTTTTCTTTCGCGGTACGTTTTTCTTGAATAGCTTGGTAGTGTTTTACCCAATCTGTATCACTGATGTTTAAATAGCGGTGTAAAATGGTATTGGCAATCGCATTAAAAGCATAGCCCGATTGCTGATTAGTTAGAATCACCAAGGCTAGGTTCTCTTCAGGTACCATGACGACTTTTGAAATCATCCCTAAAATACCACCGGTATGTTGCACGAGTTTAACCCCATGATAATCTTTGAGATCCCAGCCTAAGCCATAAGCAGAAAAATGAGTTTTGTCATTTTTCATCGCACTTTCAGAAACCGTTTTTAAAGTATGCGCTTGCCACATTTTTCGACTTTGCTGCGGACTAAATAATCGGGCTTCTTTACCATTTATTTGATACACACCACGATTTAACTGGGCTTTTAACCATAGCGACATATCATTTACACTAGAAGCAACCGACGCCGCTGAATGAAATTTTTCTAAAAAGTTACCACCAACTACGTTAATCTCTCCATTTAAAGGTACGTGCGCACGAGCAACATTTGCGTTGGTTTTTTCTATTAGCGAAAATTTAGACCTAGTAGTTGTCATACTAAGCGGAGTGAAAATATTTTGTTGTATATTTTCTTCCCAAGATCGCCCCGTAACACGTGCGATAATTTCACCCGCGATGATATACATTAAGTTATCGTAGGCATATTCACTGCGAAAACTCGACACCTCAGGCAGATATTTAATCCCTTTAATAATATCGTCTATGGTATGGGTTGTTTCTGGCCAAATCATTAAATCACCGGCACCTAACCCTAAACCACTATTGTGTGATAATAAATCTACAAGGGTAAATTCGCGCGTAACATAAGCGTTGGGCATTTGAAATTCGGGAATAATATCAATGACTTTAGTTTTCCAAGATAATTTACCTTGATCAACTAATTGTGCAATTAACGCTGAAGTCATGGCCTTAGTATTAGAAGCGATTCCAAATAATGTATCACTGTTTACTTTTGTAGGTTTACCATGCTCGATAACTCCAAATCCTTGGTTCATGACAACCTTATCGTCTTTGATAATGGCGACAGCAACTCCAGGCACCTGAAACACTGCCATTGCTTGAGAGATAACGTCCTTTATCCGATGATTATGTTGCACGTTTGATTGTGCATTACTCGTAAATGGCCAGATAACAAATACAACAGCAATCGATAATAATTTGATGAATTTCAAAATTATTCCTCTTTTATTTTTTTTAAAAGAAAATAACCAAATTTTATTTAAAAAACCAGTAATTCTTTCAATATTAAAATGAGATAAGGAAACTTTATATCCTCGTCAACAATGACTCAACCTTTCAAAAAAGTTATGAGGAGATCAGCTAAATTTTACAACGATTGATTTTAAAGTGTATTGAATCATTAACTCACTACCTATCATTAAAAAGGACTTATTGAATTTCAATACCTAAGTTTGATAAGCCTTGTTCAGACACGATATTTTTTAATGCTTTGATAGTCGCTTTATTTTCTGGGGAATTTTTCACAAAATCAAAAAGCTCATTTTGAGTCGCCACTTCCCATTCCATCAACGGGTGAGCTTGAATATCTTGTTGCGATATTTCTTCAGCTTCAGCAGAGTTCTGCTCATCCAGTGCTTGTGCTAAACAAAGCTCCACATAAAAATGAACACTGTTTTGCGACAAACGTGAAATATTGTCAAAACCTTCACCTTCATTAGTTTGCATTGCTTGCAATAAAGACATGACAGCCATAGTTACATCTAATGCAGGATAAACCCCAAAAAAATCGAATGCTTGTGGATCTGGTACCTGTTCTTCAAGCTTTAATAATTGCGCATCGTAGTTGATTTTAACTTTTTGACTTTTATCTAATCGTTGCCAGATAAGGTCGAGCTGATTACGTATTAACTGATAGTTTCCAAAGCCAGAGTTTTCCGCGAACATTTTGTAGTTGGGCAACATACGTTCAATTAACGTTGCACCAAAAGCAATGTTTTGCCATTGCGATAATTTTGTAAAAGGAAGGTGAATGGGCACAAATATTTCCTATTCTGAAAGAACTGCCTCGATTATAACCAGTCGTGAAAAATAAAGTTATTTTTTTGCCAATTCTTTTTGTGCATATTCAAATCGTAACCGGTATTCAGTTAGTTTCGTTTCTAGCTCTGCAACTTGTTGTTCAAGCTTCTGAGATAGCTCGGTATTCTCGTCTCGTAGATATTTGATAGTATCGCGTGCTTTATTGTACTCAACTTCTTGTTTATCTCTTTTTTCTATTTGCGCGAGATGACGCTGCTGATTTTGTTCGATATTTATTGTTGCTTGCTCGAGATCTTTCGTTAAGTTTTCAGTCATCACTCGATAATGTTCAATCTCTTGCTTCGCTTGCTCATTCGAAGCGGTTAAAGTGTCACAATTTTCCTGAAGTTGTGCCAATGCTTGAGTATTTTTGCTGAGTTGTTCGTCATTAACCATAATTCGCTGAGCCATTTCAGCAAGCTGCTCTTCAGCTTTTTGCTGTCGTTGATTATTGGCACTTTCTTGTTCTGCTAATTGTTGTTTTTGTTGCTCGACAGTTTTTTGCAATTGATGGTGATTTTGCTGCAATTCGTCATGTTCCACTTGTAATGCTGAAAAACTTTGTTGTTGTTCATTAAAATGACTTTCACTGGTACTGAGAGCTGTCGTCGCTGTTGCAAGTTGTTCATTAAGTTTATCGCAAGCTTCCTGTAATTTATGCTGCTCTGATTGCAAGGAAAGGTAACTCTGTTCTTGTTCTATAAGATTACTTTCACTAGTTTTAAGTGAGGCAATTGCGGTTTCAAGCTGGTCAGAAAGTTTCTCATTATCTTTTTGTAATGCATTAATTTGAGCATTTTTTTCAGCGGTTTGTTTATCGCTTTTACTTTTAGCTTCACTGAGATCTTGAAGTTTCTGATCAAACATTTGTTGCTTGCTCGCAAGAGTATTTTCTAACTCCTGAAGCTGTGCTGTTTGTTGGTCAACATTTTGCTGTAAGGACTGATTGTGTTCTTCGAGCTCTGACAGTTGTGTATGAAGCTTATCAATTAACGCTTGGCTCTGTTGCTGATCCGCTGTCGCTTGGTCAACTTGTTGCTTAAAGGCTAATTCTCGTTGTTGATATTCCGTTAAGGCAAGCTTATTACTTGAACTGTTTTGCGTTTGTTCCGCTTTAATGTGTGCTAGTTCAGCTAGAGTAATATTCAGTTGATTTTGCAAGTCAGAAATTTGTTGATTCTGAACATCTAATGTCGCCGATTTCGCTTGTGCATTTTTTTGCGATGTTTTTTCTGATTCACGCAACGCGGTCAATTCTGTCAGTTGTGCTTGTGTAACATCTTCTGATTGAATAATTTGCTCTTGTTGCTGTTTATTTGTTGCGGTTAATTGTTTAACTTTTTCCAAAAGATTGGCGTTTTCAGCCATTTTTTCTTGTAACGCCGATTCTGTATCCGTTAGTTTGACTTCATTAAACTCAGCATTATTAGTAATGATTTGCTGTTGCTCTTGAACAGTGTTTTCTAATAACTTTGACTTTTCTTGAAATTCTTTTGTGTTGTTATTCAGAGTGGTTTCTAAGGCTGAATTTTTGCTTTTTTCTGAGTTAAGCTGTTCTACAATAGCTTGATATTGAGGGTGTTTTGCGATGACTTCGTCGGTAATTTCATTAATTTGTTGCTGACTGAGAAAAAAGTTAGTAACTTTTTCTTCTATTTGAACATAAATTTCACCGGCAAGAGATTGAATTTTATCATCTAATTCTTTAGGGATTTTGTTCTTTTCAACCATTCAAGCCTCAGAAAAGTTAATTGCTTTCACTAAAACTAGCATAGCTTAACACAATAAAAAAGGGAGCGATTAAGCTCCCTTTTTAGCAAACATTTTCAATGAAGGCTTATTTTGCTTCTTCAGCTTTAACTACACTGTATTGAATACCGCTAACTTTCACCGGATTTTCACTAGCATTGCGAAGTTGAGCCAAACGATTTACTTGGCCTGCAGACGCTAACATGGCATGAATTGGCATAAATAAACCCGACTTATAGAACTCTAACGCTTTTTCATCACTTAAACCGTGAAGTTTTTCTTCGTTGATACCGAAAATACCAACCAGTTTTTTCTTCTCTTCATTATTGAAAGCAATATTAAGTTCTAATTCTTGTAATAAATCATTTTCTAATAAGATTTTAACAAAATTTTCATTCGCAACTTCATTGTCATACAAACGACCTAATTGCTCCTGAATTCCTTTGAAGTATTCTGTGTCATTACCATCTGCATCGAATAATGCCTGATCTGTATCTTCACCGACAAAAGGGCTATCTAAATCAATACAAGCTGTTAAGGTTTTTTCTTTTTCAGGATCTAATCCTAATGAAAATGGCACCATTGAAATAGAGTGTGGAATATAAATGGCCTGCCATTTTTTCTCTTCGTGATATAAGTTTTCACCGGCTTCTAACCCTAACATCACTACGGTACGGTAACGCTCAGAATCAGGATCTTTGATTAAAACAATAGGATAACTAGTGGAAGCTTGAGGGAATTCACGCACGTTAATTGGCGCAATATGTTGATTGGCAACATGTGATAAATCACGTTGGTTGGCAACTTTTAAATTTTGATGTTGCTCTTTTTTAATGGCTACTATATTCATATTTTAATTCACTCTAACTTTTTTGAAATTTTTTCTGTCTATATTTAGGACTATTGAACTAATTATTTTTAACAGATCTTATAATGTGAAATAAGTTATGGAGACGATGGTTAATGCTTTCAATAGTGAATAATTAAAAATATAATAAATATTGATCAAAATTTACTAATTCATGAAAACAAACCAGCGAATAAACCTGATAACGTGGTGAATTAAAATGACTTTTACATTTAACTCAGTTCAAAAAAATAAGATAGGTTTATCATCAGTGATTATGACTTCATTGAGTTTTTTGTGCTTTTTTTATGCAATCTCGGCGTTTAGCCAAGCAAGAATTAAAGTGATAAATGGTCATAACGCTGAAGGGTTCGCACGCACACAAATTAAAAATGAAACCACCAAAGAACTGGCCTGTTGGGTTGCGATTGATGGTTTTAAGGCAAAATTTCGATTACCGCCGGCCGCAACTTCACGCTGGTTTACGGCCAATGATACGCGCTACAGCTATGCTAATTTCAGTAGTTGGTGCGACAATATTGAATTTCACCCTCAATATAAAAATTACCCTAATGGCGGTCAAGTCTTTGGTTAATTTAACCATTTAAAGAGATAGATCATTATAAAGCCACCCGTTAATAAGAAAATAAAACCAAAAACAACGGCAAAATCTTTCATCGGTGACTCTATTTCACGAACATCTATGAGTTCATAATAACGGCGCTGTTGACCATATTCTTCAACAAACCCTTCACCTCGATAACTTCGAGTTAATAATAAACTTTCATCTAAACGAGCAATGTTATCAGCAATACGCTTTTTGCTTTTCTCCCAGTCTTCTGCGAGCTCTCTTAGTGGTGACATTTGATAATGTTGATTAATTTCGCCTTCGTTAATTAACCCCATTGATTTGTATTGATATATTGAGTGAGGAAAAATGGTCGATGAGTTTCCTATAATGACAAAAGCAACACCCAAAACAATCAGCATGGCTGCCAAAATATAGCTACGACGCATCTTTAATTTTTTAGCAGCTCTTTGAGACTCAATTTTCACGGCAATTTCGGGTAAATGTTGCAAATTTTCTTGTAAATACGACATGCTCAAACTATCAATTAAAGTGAATACATCAATCTCAAACGCGCCCGCTATTTTTGATATCACGTCAAACGAAGGAGAGCCTTTCTCATTTTCTAATTTGGATAAATAAGATTGTTCAATGTGCGCTTTTTCTGCTAATTCTGGTTGCGTTAAACCAGCATCCTGACGGAGTTGTTTTATTTTTTCACCAAGTTTCATTGTTTGTTCCTTTTGCTTGAATCAATTGAATTTCAAGCGAATTCTTATTCATCATATCAGGAATATAAAGATGAATATGCTGAGATACTCATGAATATTTTATAACATTCAGCGTGTGAGTTCTTCACGCTGCCAAACTACACTAAAAACATAGATAAATTAAAAGCCTAACAATAGCCGATAAAAATGTAATCGCTTTCAAAATGTTTTTGTTATCTGCTGACATCAAGTTTGATTCAAGCTACTATCTATAGAGAATCACTATTTGCTTTGAGCACGTTATGGATCGTCTTCTCTTTAATACCTTTGATTTGGCACTACTTATCACCATTTATCAGTGCACTCTTTTTGCTCTATTTTTAATCTTACTCAAGAAAGGTAAAAGACAAAGTAATATTTTATTGGCATTATTTTTACTCTCTTATGCTGCCATCCCTCTTGATACATTAATTAATTTTGGTGCTGCGTTTAGACAATTCGCCATGGATTTTTCGCCCAATATTTTTTATATCTTCGGAATGGCCTATTGGATTGAAGCGGTGTTACTACTATTTTTTGTCCGGTCTTTAATCTATAAAAACTTTTCCTTACAACCCAAAGACATATTATATTTCTTACCTTTTCTTATTTTTGCAGCCCATGATATTCACGATTGGCATTTGCTTGACTCACAAACAAAGTTTTTGATTTTAGAGGGTTATCAATTAGCCAACGAGCCTGCTTATACGCGTTATATCAATTTATTTAGAGAATGCTTTAGAACATTTTGTGGTGTGCTTTGTATAGTAGAACTTCATCGTTATCAAAAACACATTAAAAACGAGTTTGCTGATATTGAAGCAATAGATTTAACCTGGCTCAAAATATTAGTGATTGGCTTTTTAGTCATTAGGGTGCAAGCGATAATCACGACATTAGGCTTTATGACCTCGATTGATTTACACATCAATATTAATTATGCCTTAATCGGCCAAATATCTAATTTTATGGTGATGTTTTTGATCAGCTTTTTAATGTTTTATAGCTTAGGCTTCTCAAGTGTATTCAAAGGTATTGAAAACAAAGAAAAAGTAATAGAAAAAGATCCGATTGATTTAGCTCAAGTGGCAAAAATAGAAACGTTTATGCGTGAAAAAAAGCCTTATTTAAATCATTTGTTAAATTTAGAAAACTTATCAATGCAGTTACAAATGCCTGCCAGAAACTTATCGCAAATTATTAACCGTCATTTCAAACAAAACTTTTTTGAATTTATCAATCGATATCGTATTGAAGAGAGTAAGTATTTATTACAGCAAGAAGAAAATAGAAAAGTCACTATGCTCGACATTATGGATCAGGCGGGTTTTAATTCTAAGGCAACGTTTAATACTTTTTTCAAAAAAAGTGTCGGATTAACACCGACACAATATCGAAAAGAGCAGCTAAAGTGATTCATCAAAAATAATGTTAAAACCGCCATAAATTAATCGCTTACCATCAAATGGCATCGGATTTTCTTCTGGATTCATCCGAGGGTCTTCCATCATTGCTTGCCAACCAGCATCACGAACTTCTTTTGAAGGCCAAATAACCGATGAAAACACCACCGTCTCGTCAGCTTGGCACTTAACCGACATAGGGAAAGACGTGACTTCACCTTCAGGAACATCATCTCCCCAACCTTCGGTTATTTTTAGCGCTCCGTGATCTTTAAATACCTTAGCGGTTAATTTTGCGTGGGTTAAATACTGATCTTTATTTTTAGTCGGTACTGCTGCGACAAAACCATCCATATAAGCCATTTTCAATCTCCTCAATTGTTACATTCGCATTTATGTTTAGCGGGATAGCTAAAGTTGCTTTCAGTATTGTTGTTAAATACTTTTATCACAAGTTTAGTCGGCTAATTCGAGTGTTACGTCTGCAAAACTGATGGCTAACTCCGTATAATATTCAGGCAATTCTTCAATATAGTTATCAAGTAGATAGCTTCTGAGTGTTTTTTCATTGCTTGTTTCAGCAGTGATCAACAAACCCATCACTTTGACTGATTTTATTTCATCTCTTGAAATCGGGTGTTCTTGCCAGTTTTTTTGCCGATAAAAATCAAAGTCTGATAACAAAATATCTATGGTTTTCGCTTGTTTAAGCTTAGCTGAACTCACCATAGATGACTTGATCACCAGTTGATAATTAGCCAAGACAGTTGCAATGTTTTGATCCTCGTGATGCGCACCAAAAAATTTAATATTAATCACGCCATGTTCAGAGAGCAGCGCTTTAAGCCACTGTTCATCAATTAAACCAGCATCAATGTATTTGCTATAAGCCTTTTTAACTTGCGCTAAGGTTGGAATAAACGATGCTTGTTTATCGAGGGAAAGCCTAAATGAAAACGCTTTGATTTGACCAAAGGTTAACTCAGGTTGTGAAAAAACGATTTTCAAGCCATTGCTATGTTGTTGATGCCAATTCGCCAATTTCTTAATTAACGTTATATGAATTTTTTCAGTTGTTGCTGTGTTTTCTATAAAAGGAGCATAGGCGGTTGCCTGACTTTTCAAGCCTTTAAATTGTTCGGGTGAAGTGGCAGGGTGATTCCAATGTTGAATTTGTTGCGATTGAATTTTTACAACTTCACTGGCATTAACTCCTTTGAAAAACATGCCAATAAGCGCAAAAAACGTGATGACTTTAACCATAATTTACCTTAATTATTTCATTCACGATAAACATACCTTGCTTAACCGCTAAAATCGTTCAACTTTACAATCAAGAGTAGACCTGAACGACTACAATCTACAATGCTATGTTTTTATTAGATAAAATACGATAGCTGATATTAGTTCAAACTCTATTATTTGAGCTTTTTCAGACGAATTTACGTCGTTCACTGGTTATCATGGCAACACAAAAAAATAACATATAGCGAAATTATGATTATCACATGTAAGTCTGTATCAAACGTGGTTATTCGAACATTATTTTGGCTTGTATTTGCCAATACTTTAGTTACGTTTAGCGTTAACGCCAGTCAATCTCCGGTAAAAATTCATGGTCAATTAGCCGTGCAACAAGGAAAAATTGTTGATCAAAACAACCAGGTAGTTTCTTTAGCAGGACCCAGTTTATTTTGGTCGACTAAAGATAAAGAAGGTGAGCCGTTTTATCATCCGCAAACGGTTAAAACAGTAGCCAATGACTGGAACGCCACCATTATTCGAGCGGCAATGTCGGCACAAGGTGATGGCAGTTATTTAACTCATCCGGATCGCCTTCGTCAAAAAGTATCAACCGTTGTTGATGCTGCCATTGCCGAAAATATATACGTGATTGTTGATTGGCACTCTCATCATGCCGAAGATAATATTGAACAAGCTATCGATTTTTTTGAAAAAATAGCGACAAAATATCATCAGTATCCCAATGTTATCTATGAAATTTATAACGAACCTTTAAATAATACCGATTGGTCATCAGTCATAAAACCATATGCCGAACAGGTGATTAAAGCCATTAGAGCAATTGATAACAACAATTTAATTCTCGTCGGTACACAAACCTGGTCGCAAGATGTCGATAAAGCCGCACAAGATCCCATACTTGGTTTCGACAATATTGCCTACACCTTACATTTTTATGCCGGCACACATAAAGATGATTTGCGAATCAAAGCAAAAAAGGCACTTGATGCGGGTCTAGCACTCTTTGTTTCTGAATGGGGCACAGTGAATGCGAACGGTGATGGTGAAATCGCTAAAGAAAGTACCCAACAATGGCTAAGTTTTATGAAAGAGCATGCGTTATCTCATTGTAGCTGGTCTATTACCAATAAAGATGAAGGGTCGGCCATGTTAAAACCAACCACAACCAATGTTGGACCCTGGAAGGATGATGAATTAACTCCTAATGGTCTTTACCTTAAAAACATCATCAAACATTGGAGTATGCCTAAAAATGAGGATCGAGGTCTTTGAGGAATCAGGCTTAGCTACTTTGTAAATGACCCTGTTATTTCATTAGTCACTCATTATTTTAATGAGTGACTTAACAACCATTCATAAAAGTCACTACTGGCATACACACGCTTCCAAGCATCATGACCCATATCTTCATGGACAGTGAAACGCACCTCGTTATGTCCTAATTCTCTTAGCTTTTCGATACCTGCATAAAAGTATTGAATTTCTACTGCGTTATCAAGACCACCGGCAAATTGCCAAATAGGTAGTTGTTCAGCGGCAATGGCTTGCATTAAATCGGGATGTCCCCAACCAACCACAGGAGCAATAGCAGCAAATTTATTCGGGTACTGGCTCGCCATAAACCAAGTGCCAAACCCTCCATAACTTAATCCCGTTAAGTATGTTTTATTTTTATTAACATCATAGTTGGTACTTACTTCACTCAAAATATTGATTAAATCTAATTCAACTTTATCCCAACCCAATGGCAACAACGGTGATATTTCACTCATATCTTGCAGTGATGGTGCTCTTATAATCGGATTCTGAGGGCGAGATTCAACGCTAGGAGGTGTTCCTTGTGTTTGTCTTTGAGGTATATCAGAGTACTTCCTATTATCAATATAACCAATACCGCGTTGGTCAAAATCGAACATGTGTAACTGTGGAGAAATGATAATAAAAGGTAAATCTTGTTTCTGGATCCATGCTTGATAAACAGGCCCATGCTTTAAAACAAAATCTAATTCATCTTTACCATTACCGCGCTCACCGTTACCATGCAAAAACATCATTACAGGCCATTTTTTATCTGGCTCTGAAAAATAACCTTTCGGTAGATAAAGAAAATAATCTCTTTCTTGGTTATTTAGCTGACTGATATAACTTTTCCGAATGAGCTGCTCTTGAGAAGGGCTCTCTCGTTTTAAGGCACAAGCTGACAATAAACTTAACGTGCAAAGTAATATAAGAACCTTGGTATAATTTTTACTATACAAACTTAATCTCCAAAATGAATCCATTACATTTGCCCTTTTAAATAGGCTGTTCTTTCTACTTTGGTAAACTTTTCAATTGCATACCGTAGCATAGTACGTGGCATGTTTTGGTAATGTTTTTGCAAAAAACGCTCTGCAACTTGTTTATTTTTATTTCCGACTTCCCTTAACATCCATCCAACAATTTTATGGATTAAATCGTGTTTATCATGGAGTAGGATTTCTGCCAATATTAACGCATCATCAAATTGATGATTTTTAATAAAAGTGTAGGTTGACATCATTGCCATGCGCCTTTCCCATAAATGACTAGAAAGTGCTAATTGATGTAGGATTGATTTATTGCGATTAAGATAAAATTTTCCAAGGATTTTATGTGCCGAACTATCAACAATATCCCAACGGTTAATGTAGTGGGTATTCGCTAAGTAAGCTTTTACTATTTCACTTTGCTTGGCTTCATCTTTTTTTGATTGTTCAAAAAGCTGAACTAACAGCAATACCGCAAACAATCTTATTTCATGATATTCATGTTTGAGTAAGACTAACGCCTCCTTTAAAGTTGCGTTTTGATACAACTTAAGTGTCTGACGAAGCACAGGAATACGAATACCAATGAATTTATCACCTTCTCCGTATTCACCTTTGGCTGTTTTAAAAAAACGCTGAGAATGTTGAGCAATGTCTGGATTTCCAGCATTTATCAGTTGTGCTGTTATTTGCTCAACAAGCATGGCAGAGTCTTCATCATTGATTTTGATAAGTAAATGTTTCTTTTAATTTTATCTTATCTGACGAAGTACCAAGTTGCACTTCAAATTCTCCTGGCTCCACTAACCAATCATTGCTATTAGTATCCCAAAACGATAAATCTCTCTTTGTTAGGGTCATTGAAACCTGCTTTGTTTCCCCCGGCTGCAAGAACACTTTATCAAAACCTTTCAACTCTTTGATTGGGCGTTCAACACTTGCCGCTCTATCATGTAAATATAATTGCACCACTTCAGCGCCAGCAACTTTACCCGTATTCGTCACTTGTGCCGTTACCTGAACGCTTTGCTCATTGCTGATGGTTTTACTTGAAACTTGAATGTCACTTAAGGCGAAATTTGTATAAGAAAGACCATGCCCAAAGGCAAAAGTTGGTTTAATATTTTGTTGTTCAAACCATCGGTAGCCAATAAAAACACCTTCTGTATATAGCGATTCTTCCGCGTTATAATCATTCAAGGCAATAGGGGCGGTATGCTCTAATTTTTCCGGTAAGGTTATTGGCATTTTACCACTTGGGTTGACTTCACCAAAAAGAACATCAGCAAATGCATGGCCAGCTTCCATCCCTCCATACCAACCCCAAACAATCGCATTGGCTTGCTCAGCCCAAGGCATTTCAACAGCAGAGCCTGCAACTAAAAATACCACTGTTTTTTCGTTAGCCGCTAATAGCTTACTAATAATCTCATCTTGGCTGTTCGGTAATTTCATGTCGGGTCTGTCAATTGATTCCCGGTCATCACCATGACTTAGACCACCAAAGTAAATGACCGCATCGGCAGCTTTTGCCGCTGCCAAATATTCAGCTTCATCAGTAAATAAGTTCCCAGGGGCATCCCAACCAAGCGTGAACGAAGTATTGCCGTCGTATTTTATTTCAAAGGCATATTCTTTATCCGCATCAAGTTCAATATCATGACTTAATATTGCACTGTCAACACTGGTATGATTTACCACTACATCACCATCAACGCTCAAAGTAAAATCACCAACAGCTGATACATTTAACGTATGCACACCAGCTTTTAGCGGTTTAATTTGCGCCTTCATGGTGATGTGATCAACACCATTATCATTTAATGATGTAAACTTAGAATCAACTATCCAAGATTCTGAAGTTAGCTCTTTTCGGGCTTTATCTTTGAAATATGAAATATTCCATGCCGGTGTACCTGTCCAATGGCGAGAAGCAACATAATCACTTGCAATTGGTGCTAATACACTACTGCGAGCACGCATCACGGTAATATTAACGTCTTCGCCTAATTGTTCTTTTAATCCTGCTAAAGGTGTAATTTCATAGAGTGATTTTACTTCAGAAGACCCACCACCAGTGCCATGTTTTTTATCCGCATTTGGGCCTAACACTAATATGTTTTTAATGGCTTTTTCATCAAGTGGTAAGACATTTTTTTCACCAACGACTTCATTTTTAAGTAAAACCACACCTTCGGCCGCAATTTTACGTGCTGCTAACTGATGTGATTTGGTATTACGTTGTCCGGGCAATCGATTATCATCATACATACCAATGCTATATTGTACCCGTAAAATACGACGCACTTTATCGTCTAACACCGACTCAGGAATGTTACCTGCTTTAATTTCTTTCAATAGGGGTTGAGCAAGAAAATATTCATCATACGTAGGAACATCTGTACCCATTTCTAAATCTAAGCCGTGCAAAGCGGCATCATGGGTATTAATATCAACATTCCAGTCAGTTAAAAGTACTCCCTTAAAGCCCCATTCACCTTTTAAAATATCCATCACTAAGTGCTTACTTTGGTTCGCATTTGTACCGTAATATTCATTGTAAGCCCCCATCATTCCTAACACATTGGCTTCTTTTACCGCCGCCTCAAATGCCGGTAAATACACCTCTCGCAACGTACGTTCATCCGGTTTTGCATTAACACCGGTACGATTTAGCTCTTGTGTATTTAAAGCATAATGTTTTATCGTGGCAGCCACGTCATTTTCTTGGATGGCTTTAATTTGTGGGACAACAAGTTTTGCTGCAAGAATAGGGTCTTCACCCATATATTCAAAATTTCTGCCATATAAAGGTAAACGCGCTAAGTTTACACCTGGTCCTAAAATAAAATCTTTTTTACGATCTCTAGCTTCAGCTCCTAAAACCTTGCCATGTAAAATTGCCATCTCTTTATCCCAACTAGCGGCAACCGAGGTTAAATGAGGTAAGTAGGTAGCATGATCATCTGTCCAACCTGCAGATGCCCAATCATGTCGATTAATTTGGTGACGAACACCATGCGGCCCATCAGAAAGCCACATTTCTGGTATACCCACTCGCTCAATAGCATTGATATGAAACTTGCCGCTGGCATGAACTAATGACACTTTTTCTTCCAAGGTCAACTGAGCGAGCATTGCTTCAACGTTTGTCTCGACCGTGGCTAGTCGAGTATCGTGAGGTTTGTCTATTGACCCAGTTTTATTGACTGGCTCATTAGTAACTTTTGAGCAAGCAAGTAGCCCGATAATAGAAATTACAAAGCAGCTCTGTTTTAGATATTTTGTCATTGTTATACCTGATTAGTTTAAATAATTAACACACTCATGAAAGCGCTTACATTTATTATATGGAAGAATAATAAATATAGCAAAACCTCATATGTGAATTTACCTGTTATTGAAATAGCTTTTCGTTCAACTTCATCAATGATCCTAAAATTAAACGTTTTTTAACTTGATACACCCCGATTAAATAGTAATTTAACTACATATATTACTACTAAACCCGTAAAAACTTGTTAATCACCATGATTTGTTGTAATAATACAACACCACTAAATAGGTAGGTGAATATATATGACCGATGTAAATCAACAACCAACAGAATTAAGTAGCACTGAATTAAATCAAAATGAGTCAACTGAATTTGATTATGACAATTCAAATTTACCTCGTGATTTTGATATTCGTATTGAAAAAGCAGAACAACGCGAAGTGTTCGATATCACTTAATATTTACTGCAATTGTACTCTGAATAAAATCATCTGACATACGCTATCCTTGACAGTTTTTTGTAATATAGTCTTTGTGTAACGGCATTGTCTCTGCTGATTTATCTATCACTGATTTGATATGATCTAATCGGCGTTGTATTTCATCTTCGTCGAGAACATCAACCAAAGGATGATAGCCTTTAGGTTGTAAACCTTGGCCATGCATAACGGCAAGCCATGATGTCTCATTAAAAAGTTCGACATTCTCTCGGTAAATTCTGCCATTGGATTGATATAACTCAATTTTCGCTTGTAAACGGTCAGATACTTTCATATCTCGGCAAAACCGCCAAAATTCCGAATCGTCTCGATCTGTTACTTTATAATGTAAGACAATAAAATCTTTAATGTATTCGAGTTCAGATTTCAATTGTTGGTTATACGTATCGATATCAATTTGATCAAAACCTCGGTGAGGAAACAGCCCCATCAATTTAGCAATAGCACTTTGGATCAAATGAAGTCCAGTGGACTCTAGGGGTTCGACGAAGCCTGCAGATAAACCAATCGCAATACAATTTTTATTCCAGCCTTGTTTACGCATCCCCGTTTTCCAACGTAAAAAATTCGGTTTTGATAACGGTTCATTTTCCATTTGTTTGGTCAATATACTAACCGCTTCGTCATCACTCAGGTATTTGCTTGAATACACATAACCATTGCCAATACGATGTTGTAGAGGAATACGCCATGTCCAACCTACTTTCTGTGCAGTGGACTGGGTGAACGGCTTTAAATTTTCAGGTTCTTTGGCCATGCAAGGCATAGCAACAGCGCTATCACATGGCAGTTCATCACTCCAATCAATAAAGCCAGTTTTTAAAGCTCCTTCAATTAACAAGCCTTTAAAACCTGTGCAATCAACAAACAAATCACCTTCAATTCTCTCGCCACTCTCAAGCTTTATTGAGTCGATAAACCCATCACTATTTCTCAATAAAACATCGACGACTTTGCCTTCTGTGCGTTTTACGCCGCGAGTCGTTGAATAATCACGTAAATAATCTGCGTATAAAGTTGCATCAAAATGGAAAGCATAATTAATTTCGGAAAGTGGTGAGTTCCCCATATTTTGTGGTCGCATAAACCGACCTTGTCTAGCAGCAACAGCCGCAAGTGAATACGCTTCAAGGTCTGGTACTGTGCCTAGTTGATTCATCTTAAGCCAATAATGATGAAATTGTATCGCGTCCATACCTTTGCCATGATTGCCAAAAGGGTGCATATATCCGCCACCTTTTTTAGTCCAATCAATAAACTCAATACCGAGCTTAAAAGTGCCTTTGGTTTTCTTTATAAAGTCATTTTCATCTATACCTAAAATACGATTAAATAGTGTTATTTGTGGAATTGTTGCTTCGCCAACAGACACAGTACCGATGGCGTCAGACTCTATTAATTGTATCTCGCCGTAATTTTGACCTAACACTTTGGCCAGTGTTGCCGCGGTCATCCAACCGGCAGTGCCGCCACCGACGATCACTATTTTTTTTATATGATTATTTTTTGCCGACATAAACGTTCCATAACTGTTTGATATAACGATGCTAACACTCAATAAAAGAAAGTAAAAAGCCGATACTCAATTCTGAATACCGACTTTCACTAATACGATAATGTATGAGGGAAGTTACATTAATCGTATAAACTCACCTTAGAATGTGCCACGTACAACGAAGCTATAGCGTCTATCGTTGGTAAACCATGAGCGTGTTTTTTTATCGCCCGCTTGATTTATTTGCATCATCGTTTCGGTAATATTGTTATTTAAGTTAGTCCCTTGAATACCAAGTTTCCAGTTTTCAGTCACATCCCAAAATAACGATGCGTCAAGTTGCCCATTCGCTTGGTTATAAATAGGCAGGGTAGTAATAACATCACGCGTGGTCAGTAAGTACTCTGAACGCCAGTTATAAGCAATTCGCCCTGAAAAGCCATTTTTCTCATACAATAAAGCTGCATTGGCATTTTTTTCAGATAAACCTTCCAGTGGTAAATCATCAAAAGCAAAATCAGCTGCCTCACCACTATCCGGGTTAGAATCATTTAATCCGGCATTCGGTGAACCATCCTCATTAATATGTGTGTAATTTAACTGAATACCTAAGCCTGACAATGCGCCTGGTAAAGTATCAAAGAATTGTTGATAAGCAATTTCATAACCTTTAATGGTGCCTTTATCACCATTCGTTGCACCAGATACTTGCACCTGTTGAGTAGCACCATTATTGGTATAATCACGAATTGTAACGCCATTAATAAAGTAGTTACTTAAATCTTTATAAAATAGTGAAAAAGTAAGCGAGCCTGCTTCAGCAAAGTACCACTCTAAAGATAAATCATAATTATATGATTCCATTGGCTTTAAATATGGGTTACCTGAGTTTGCGGTATAACGATCATATGCCATAGACACAATATCAGGTTGGCCAGTTTCAGGATTAATATCACTACCATAAGTAATAACATTATCTTCACCAGTGATATCAACATAATTACGCAAATTTCCTAACGAAGGCAACGCAATCGCCTCAGAAAAGCCAAATCGTAATAATAGTTCGTCAGTAAGGTTTAATTTGAAATTAACGCTTGGCAGTATATTGGTGTACTCACTTGAAGCGATTTGGCTTTCAGAGCCACCATTACCAAACGCTTTTTGATCGGCAACTCGGTAAAAGTCACCATCAATAGTAACTGTGCCATCTCCATTATCGACCGGATCTTCTGGCACGTTATCCGGGTAAATAATAAAACCTGCGGTATCATTTTCTAATTTAACATAACGTAAACCAACATTGGCACTGTAATCTAGTCCGTCTATATCACCTTCAAAGTCAAATCTTACGTATGCTGCGGTACTTTTTTCTTGCGTATCATTAATTTCATTAGGAATAAAATCTCCGGTAGTATCGCCACGATCTGCTAACGGGTTCCACCCCCAATCAACCGCTTTAGCATTAGCCAATGATGCATTTAAATTACGATAATCACGCACTAAATCCATTGAAGGAAAAATGAAAGCATTTCCACCTTCCATCGATAATACGCCGCCCCGAGCAAAATTATCAAAACTGACAGTTTCATGAGGAACATCCGTATCGGAATACCAAATATTGCCTCCTGCCCAAGCTTCAGACAAGACGCCCCAGTTATAATCTGACTGACGAGTAGTTTGCTCTCTATCGGAATATCGCACACCGAATTGCACAGACTTAATAATACCTTCATCAAAGGTATATTCAGCATCTAATTGACTAGCAAATTCATCACCTTCATTATCCGATACATGGTCCATAGCACTTCTAAAAAAGTGTTTAGTTGGATCAGTAAATGGGTTTGCTGAAGTATCACTCCCTTCACCATCATAACCTGGATGATATAAGGTAATGTCTGCGACACCGCTACCGGTCAAATCCATTCCTACCACGGCACGCGTTGCTCCCATCAAAGAAACATCTTCAATCTCCATTGTTGAATCAACATATTGGATATCAAAATTAAATGCCCAAGAATCATTCGGGGTATATTTAACGTTAAAGCTGTAGTCATTAACAATTGATTCTTCAATACGTGAACGCGATTGCATATTGTGTTGCATTCCGTAACGCTGAGGATTGCCATCACCTCGCCACCCTGCTTCAGAAGTAATAACCCCACTCTCAAAATAACCATTTTCATCAAATTCAAACTCAGTACCCGCAACGGGTAGCATATTAGAATGAGAATCACTGTCATCCATTTCCATGACGCTTTCCCCCCAAGAGAGGCCAGCTTCAGAGCGAATATACTCACCGGTTAGTAAAATCGTTCTATCCGTATTTTCCCACTGTAAAGAGGTCGCAAAACCTTCACGGGTACGATCATCTAACTTTTTACTTAAACGCGTTGAGCGAGGAATAAACTTCGAGTTGTCCCAGCTTTGCATTTCATAAAGCCCAACCTGTACACCATTAGATTCTACTTTCATTTCAGAATTAGAATAATTTACTAAGAAGCCTAAACGACCTGTATCTAGTTGCCAAATATCGCTATATAACGCCGAAAAAGTCGGAGAAGTTTGTTCGCGTAAATCTGTGTATGTGGCATCGGCACTAAAAGCAAATACTCGCCCGTCGGCATCAAATGCTTTACGTGTATTTAAATTAACAGTCCCGGCAATTCCACCTTCAATCATATCGGCGGTTTGGTTTTTATAAATTTCAACCGATCCCATTAACTCTGGGGAAACATCTTCAAAGCTCAATCCTCGACCTGAATCTGCTGAAAAAGTATCTCTTGCATTAAACTCACTGCGAACATGTGTTAAACCACGAACAACCACGCCACCACCTTCAACACCAAAATGATCTGGATCGTCTGCTGCGGCAAAGCGCTCTATGGCAACACCAGGCATTCTTGAAATAGCTTCAAGCACACTTCTATCTGGTAATGAGCCCATATCTTCAGCGGAAATAGCGTCTATTACCGTATCGGCTTCCATTTTCATATTTTGCGCCGAAATTAAATTGCCACGTTGGCCTTTTACTTCGATAACTTCGATATCTTCTTGTTTGATCTTTTCTTCAGCTTGTACTGCTGTAGATGACAGTCCTACAATTGCAGAAGCAATTAAAGAATATTTAAATATGCCCCCTTTATTGTGATGATTTGAATTTTTTCGTTGAGAATTATTTCTCATGGTGCGAACTCCCCAAATGTTAATGCAGCGTTATAACGCTTGCTTATATTTTTTTGTTTTCAGGGTCTACGTTAGTCCGATGAACGACAAGAGTCGTTCAAAGAAAATAAATTTAAGGAGTTTGAACGTTCAACTTTAAGCAATACGTATAGATATACGATTGTGAACAGCAATACCTAGCATTTAAATCATTGAAATATAGATAATAAAAAACGCTATCAATAAATTTAATAGCGTTTTTTTAACGAATAATTATGGGAGGGAAATTACATTATACTCGTGCTAATTCTGCCTTTAGTTCATCTTTATCTATTTTGTTTTTATCTGTTTGCACTAAGGGTAGTGACTTTTTGTAAATGACCCGACTTGGGATCATATATGAAGCTAAGTGCTTTTTAAGTTCAAAGATAATTTCTTCTTCAGATATTTCACTCGCAGCGGAATACACCATAATAATCTCTTCTTCTATGAGTTCATTATCGATACCAAACACCGCACATTGATCAATTTGACTAATATTTTTTGCGACAACCGATTCAACTTCATAAGGCGATACCCTAAATCCACGCGTTTTAATCATATCGTCATGCCTTGAAACAAAGTAAAAATAACCCTCTTCGTCTTTATAAACATAATCACCTGTGGCCACGACAATTTCATCCGTTAATTGCCCTTCAAGTTTTATCACATCTTTTAAAATATCGATCGACTTGAACCGCAAAGCATTTTGGTTAGGTGCATTCCAAAAACCTTTATATATGTAGCCGCCACGATGAATCATTTCTCCGACTTCTCGCACCGCGCATTCTTTACCGTCTTCATTAATGATATAGAGTTCTACATCAGCAATAGGTTTTCCGATAGAATCAGGACGAATTTGTACTTGTGAGGGATCTAAATACGTTGAACGAAACGCTTCCGTTAAGCCATGCATCGAATAAAACTTAGCCTCAGAAAACGTATTTTTACAGTCATTGATCATTTTTTCTGTGACATTACCGCCAGATGAGGTAATTGTTTTCACATGAGAAAAGAGTGCTGCACTTGGGATTCGTTGACCTGAGTCTTCAAACATTTGTGAAATATTAACCGGCATTAACGGTAAAACGGTTACTTTGTCATTAATCACATGATTAAAAAAGTCATCCGGTAGAATAAACAAGTGTAATGCTAACGTGGCTTTTTTATAAAGGGTGCAAAATATTTGATTTAGACCGTAATCTAAATTAAAAATCAACGTACCTGAGATCACATCATCTTGTTCTAAGGCTAAATATTGCGAAACTACACGTGCTGAATCAATTAAGTTACGATGAGAAATTACAATACCTTTTGGTCGACCCGACATACCAAACGAATAAGTAATTACGGCACTGCTGTAACTATTAATATTGCAGTGATAAGGCTTATTATAATATTTGAAAATCTCTTCAAACGAAGCCATGTTGTTATCGGTGGTTTGATATGAAATGACTTTGCCTGAAAAGTTTATTTCTTCAATACTTTCAAGTTGTTGCTTATCAGTAATAATACACTGTATGCCACAATCGTTAATAATATACTCAACTTGCTCAGGTTTTAACAACTTAGTGAGCGGTACTAAAATATAGTCGGTCGATAAAATCGCTAAGATGGCAATTACTTGTTCAATACTTTTACTTGAATAGATACCAATGCGTGAATCTTTCGGTAAATCGAGCTCTTTCAAATAAAAAGCAACTTGATTCACTTTTGCAAAAAGTTCTTTGTAAGTTATTGATTTGTCGTTATATACAATGGCAGTTTTATCGCTATGCGTTTCTACCGCATTTTCAAGAAGCGTTCTAATACAGTTTATTGACATGCTGCTTTTCCTTTGGCACCTAATGTCCAGATATCATAATTACTATCTAGTACAGTCGCAGGATTGTGATCTGAATTCATAATTTTCTTATAAAAGAAGGAGATAATATCTTCAATTTCTTCCACGGTAAGCACTTTCGTGATCCCTCCGGTTAACACAAAAGAGTTCACAGATAATAATTTTAGGTTAACATATGCTTTTTTGTAATGTGATATTTTGCATAAAACTAAAAAAATGGCTAATTGCATCAAAATCTTAGTAGCTTTTTCACTTTGTTCTTCGAAGATATTTTCCGTCACTTTTAAATGCATTAATAACTCATAAACAAATTCGTTATTTTTCGCGGCAAAAATTAACGATTGTTTCGATTTATATACCCCTAATTTTTTGAACACTAAACGATCGTATTCATTTTCGGTGACAATGTTTTCATCAACTAAGTCTTTAGAGTAATGAATATCTGTGGTTGCGCCACCAATATCAAGCAAAACAAACGGATTGACCACTGAATATTTTGAATCAATAAACGGCAAGGTTTTATTGACTACGTAAGGCGTAGAAAAAATTTGATTATCGGTAATGTCGTATAAGTCTTTGATGTCTTCTTTGCCTTCAATATCTTGCTGATAAAGGTTAGTTAAATACTCTTTTAAGTCATCTTCAACAATATGCAACCGGTCATCAATAATATTGGGTAAGACCACAACATCGTTAATATTGTCTTTTATAAGTTGCGCATCACATTCGCTGCCTACATACACAATATTTGAGTAGGTCAATTTTGCTAAATAACGAAATAAATCATCAGAAAAATTATTCGCGTTTGAGTTAATGCCACCGGTAATAATCACCACATCAATTAAGTCACTCGGTACCGAATACGTTTCAATGTTTTGAAACAGTAGGGTATCGATAATATTGATGCCAGAATTAAAGGCGATATTGGTGGCATACTTTAACGAAAAAGAATTAGTCACACCGATAATAAGCGTACTTAAACCACCATTTGCTGAAGAACAAATATGAATATCTTTTTTATCAAAGCTGTCGATAGCATGGCCACATTTATGGGTTAAATCATCGATAATAGACTTATTAAAATCACGAAAATGTTGCTCAATACTGTTATTGGTACTTAATTTAAAATAAGTACTACCGACATCAATTAATAACTTTTCTTGGCCGTTATCGGCATTTTTTAGCTGGCTCATTGCATAATTCCTATGTCATGAATAATGTCGTTGACAATATCTGTGGTATCTTTTGTCAAATTACATTGAGCTTTTTCAAACGTGTAACAACGATCAGGAATCGGCACATTGCCACGTTTAATAATACGAATATTTTTGTTAGCATCGCGCACGGTGATCATATTATTGTGATTAATAATATGTGGTGAAAATGGCACATCAATGATGCCATTTTTAATTGAGTTAAACACTTTTCGCCATAAAGTATCAGCAGGATCGTTAAAAACTGCTTCCATAATCGCTTTCACTTCTAAAGTAAGAATTTCTTCTTCTTCTTCATCTACTACATTTGGTAAGCCATTTAAAATACCTAATGAATATTGCGTATTAGCTACGGTCTTTGCATTCGCTTCTTTGGTTGGAATACCAGAAGCTTCTTCACGGGTTTTAGTGATAATTTTATCTGCGCCAACCATAGAGGCAATCACCGTAGAAATACTAATTAATTGCTCGGCATAATTTTTGTTCATCGGAAATGCCCCCATCCATTGGTGATAAACCAAATTAATGGCGGCGTCTGAACAGTTAATTTCTGCGGCATAATGCTTAGCAAGTTTTTTAAGTACTGCACCGGTGACAATATCTTGATTCATTGAACCTTGTTGCGCGAAAGACACTGAAAACGACTTGACGCCTTCTTCTAATGACAACAACATTTCCAATAATTGAATAACAATGGTGATTGATGGCGGTACTAAGGTAGCGGTTAAAGGCCCAAATGACTCTCGGTTAATCGGCTCATTTAACTGTGAATAATTCGCACAAACTCGCTCAACATATTTCCAATACAAAAACGCTTTATCTAACGGAAAGTTCTTTGAATAAGGTAACAGATAAGTGATAGGTCCGCCTTCAATTTCAAAAATACCGGAAGCAATCGCCGTTTCAATTAGTAAGCGGGCATCTGGCGTACCATGACGTAAACTTACCGGCTTGTTAAAATGGGTGATCATTTTACGCGTTGTACGATAACCATGATTAACCAGCGGGTAACCATTTAACATATCCACATCGTTTTCTTCACTCAAACGTAGCATTTTCTTCGACGTAGCATAATCATTAAGGCGAGTATTAGAATCTATGGTAAGTGGTAATACATCAACATTGGCATCAACAAAAAATTCATATAACGCAAATTGCTTTTTGTATGTAGGAAATCCACCACGCGGTTGTACCAACATTTTCTTTTGATTTTTAAAATGATGTGAGATAAATAAATCTTTGCTGGCATTAGTGACAAATTCTGCCACTTCCGCAAAATCAAAACTATCAACGTATTCATTATTGAGAATAATTTCTCGTTCTTCTTGCAATAAACTCATTAGTTTTTTCTCACTTCTAATTGTCTTTCATTGATCATTTCTTCTAATGAGTCTAAACCAGTATTTAAATCTACTTGATGACAAACAATATCAAAACCGTAACCTTTGTAACGTGGAATAATGTCATCAGCGTTACCTGTACCAACCACTAAGTTGCCACCAATCATCATAATAACGTCATCTAGTTTCTTATATTTAGCTTTAAGCAGTTGTACTTCTCGCCCCCAACCTTCAGCTTCACCATTTAACGACGAGATCAATAAAACTTCTGCGCCAGTTTCGATAACAGCGTCAAAAAATTCCTCTAAATAAGTATTTACCCCGAGGTTAAACACTTCAAAACCCCTTGCTTGCAAGGAAAGATCAATCAAACGGTTGGCGACAACATGGATATCATTTCCCACAACGCCTGTTACAACTTTCATATGGTAAATTGCCTAATGTATATACAAGTATATTTATTCAATAAATGTGAATATATAGTATCAAATATTCTAATAAAACACTGCTTTAATGATAGAATACTGGCTTATAAGTAAGAACAGGAAAGATATATGACAATTTTCACTGCAGACCTTTGTGATGAATATAGTGACCAAGTACAGGTTTTGGCGGCTGGTTTTCAAAATTATGGCGGAGTAGATAACTGCCATGGCGAAATTATCACCATCAAACTCAATAAAAACAATAGTGATCTTATCAAACTACTTCGTGACGAAGATGGCACCGGAAAAGTCGTTGTTGTTGATGTAGATAAAGAATACTTTGCGGTAGTGGGTGAAAATTTAATGAAATTTGCTCATCAAAATAATTACGCCGGCATTATTATTAATGGTTATGTCAGAGACACGTTTCAAATAACCGATATTCCTGTTGCATTATACGCATTAGGGACCTGCCCAAGAAAATCAATTCCGGTAACTTCAGGCGAACGTGCCATTAAGCTCACTTTTGGTGGCGTTGAATTTAGCCAAGGTGGTTATCTTTATGCCGATACCGATGGTGTGATCGTAAGCAAGGATAAGATTGTTTAGCGATTGATAAAACTAAAGCTCAATTAAATTTAGACAAAAGCCCTGACTTTTAAATAAAGTCAGGGCTTTTTTATCAGTCTCTGAAGCTTTTAGCCTACAGTACTTTGGCAATTGACTGCGTTAAATAATCAACATTGTCAGTTGAAATGCCTGCCAAACTTATACGGCTAGAACCAACAATATAAATGCTAAATTCGTCTTGTAGACGTTGCACTTGCGCTTGATCTATACCTAAAAATGAGAACATGCCATTTTGACTCGTGATAAAACTAAAATCACGTTCTACACCGTTTTCTTTTAATTTATCAACTAACAACTGACGCATGTTATTAATGCGGTCACGCATTTCTTTTAATTCGCCATGCCATTGTGTTGTTAATTCATGCGAGCTCAAAATCGTTTCAACAATCGCTGCACCATGCGCTGGCGGCATAGAATAAGCAACACGTACTACAGAAAGTAACACTGAATTAATAATATCAGCAGCCTCTGCACTTCGCCCAATAATCGAGCAAGCACCAATTCGTTCACGATATAAACCAAAGTTTTTCGAACATGAACTACAAATAATCATTTGCTCAACAGTGTCTGCCATTAAGCGTAAACCGTATGCATCGGAGTCTAAATCAGTACCGAAACCTTGATAAGCCATATCAACAACTGGCATAAAACCAACATCTTTTGCAACTTCTGCTACCGCTTGCCACTGTTCTTGATTTAAGTCCATACCACTTGGGTTATGACAACAGGCATGAAGCAAAACCGCATCTTCTTGTGGAATATTTTTCAGTGCATTTACCATGCCTTCAAAATCTAAGCAGTTGTTTTCATAATCGTAATACGGATATGTTTTTACAATTAAACCTGCTGCTTCGAATACCCCTTTATGGTTTGCCCATGTTGGGTTACTGACCCAAATAGTCGCGCCAGGCGTACATTTTTTAATGAATTCACCTGCAACACGTAATGCGCCAGTGCCCCCAGGAGTAGACACAGTGCGAATACGATTTTCAGTAATAACCTTGTGATCGCCTAATATAAGGTCAGTCATTTTCGTATTAAATACTGGCGAGCCTGTTGAACCTAAATACGCTTTACTTGCTTCATTATCAACGCGAAATTGTTCCGCTACTTTTACACAGTCTAACACTGGCGTATTACCTGCAGCATCCTTATAAATACCTGCACCTAAATCAATTTTATTAGGGTTATTATCCGCTTTAAATTTAATCGATAAACCTAAAATTGGATCGGCGGGTAATTGCTTTAACTGGGAAAACATAACGATTGATACCTTTTACTGCGTTGATGAATATAGTTAGCGCGGATTATAACTCAAATTCGACTCAAATTCGTAGCAAAAACTGAAAGAATATACACAAAAAAGGAATAAATAATTACAAAAAGCAGGTAAAAATGCTTTTACTCTCTAAAGCAGAAAAATAGCTGCGTTCACATTAGCAATACTTGCGTGCTAAACACCTTGCTATTTCAATAATTATTTCACCACTGCAAAGCTAGGTAAGTCGCAAAGCTGAATATCCAATTTTCTGCTACACTCATCACATATGCAATAAATAAGGAGATTAGGTGAAAATTTTATTGGTATTTTTCTTGCTATTATTACCTAAGCTATCCGTTGCAAAAACAATCACCTTAAGTAGGGGACATGACGCGACTGTGCAAAGTGTTTCAGAAAGTGTGCTATTAAAAGCCTATCAAGATTTAGGCATAAATTTAACGATTATTCATGCTCCCGTAGGCAGATCATTACTTTTAGCCAACAATGGGGAAGTAGACGGTGAAGTATCAAGAATAACCAATGTAGAAAATCAATATAAGAATCTTATCAGAGTGCCTGTTGCGATTAATTATGTCGACATTAGAATGTTTACTTATAATAAAAAGCTCTTGAGCCATGAAAAAAACATAAGTAGTTTTTACCGGATAGGCTGTATCAAAGGAGTTGTTCTCGTTGAGAAAATTATCTCAAAACTCAATGAAACATGTCATAGTTTAACAGGCTTTAAACAAGCAATTGATATGTTGAATAAAAATAAACTAGATGCGCTCATACTTCCTTTATCGGTCGGATTACATTTCAAAAAAATAGACTCTCAGTTTTTTCATAGTATTTATGGCAAAACATTAGGGAAAGAACCGTTATTTCATTATTTGCATAAAAAACATCATGAATTAGTGCCTAAGTTAACGCATATTTTAAATAACATGGCACTAGATATTAATGCTGAAAGTTATCGAGAAACAATCAATAAAACACTTGTTAACCCCTCTACCATTAGACAATAACAAGAGAGTGTCATTTTTAAAAAAATGACTAACTTAGCGGCTAATCATGACAACTGCTAGTTGATTCTCTTTTTACTAAACTGGGTATATAACGATGCTTAAAGTCATTTTTCGATGCAGAGTTATTACCAAACTCGATCGCTAACTTGGCAGCATTTTCAGCCATATTTTCAATAGGATAATGCATAGTCGTTAGCTTAGGTCTTGAATACTGCGACAATAATACATCATCAAAACCGATCACGGACACATCTTCGGGAATTCGAATACCATTATCTTCAAGTACGGAAATAGCGCCAATCGCCATTGCGTCATTATAAGCAAAAACAGCTGAAAAAGGTTTATTTAGCGAGAGTAACTGTTGCGCCGCCATTTCCCCTCCTTTTAGCGTAGGTTCATGATTTATTTCTTGAATAATGGCTTGCACTGAATTCGCATTTTCAATGGTTTCAACAAAACCTTTACGTCTTAAATTTGGATCTTCAATATCAAAATTACTGTTTAATAAAGCAAAGTTAGCATGACCTAACGCCAATAAATGCCGCGCGGCAATTTTTCCGCCTTCAATATTTTCTAACCATATACATCTTTCTTCAATACCGGGAATGATACGGTCAATAAAAATGATACCTGGCACTTTTTTACTCAATTCTATTAATGTCTCATCAGCAAGTTTTTTGCTATGTACCACCATAGATTCACATCTTTGCTCAATCAGTAGGTTAATAGCATTCAGTTCACTTTCACAACTAAAACCACCAGTACTCAATAGCATATGTTGTTTCTTATCACGTGCGATACGTTCAACACCATTTGCTAATGAAGCAAAGAACGGATCATTTAAGGCAGGAATGACGACGCCTAACGTGGTATTTTTTTTCTTTACTAAGGCACGCGCATTTGCATTAGGCGTGTAGCCAATCTCAGCCATCACTTTTAATACTTTATCCCGCGTTTTATTGCCAACTTTAGGCCCGTTATTTACCACACGAGAAACGGTTGCAATAGAGACGCCTGCAATACTGGCAACATCTTTTATTGTCGACAAGGGTAATCGTTTAACCTTTACTGGGATATTTATATGACTAACTTAACGATTAATTAGATTGTATTCAATAAAAATCAGTAGAATTGTTGCAAATAAAAATGTAAACGTTTACCCTTTTATAAAAAGTCCAAGTGAATAAACAAGATGACAAATATATTTGATCCAACTGAACATCCTCATCGTCGCTTTAATCCATTAACGGATGAGTGGGTATTGGTGTCGCCACACCGCGCTAAACGCCCTTGGCAAGGGCAAATAGAATCAATAGAACAGATATGTCGTCCTAGTTATGACGAAAATTGCTATTTGTGTCCGGGGAATACAAGAATTAATGGCGAAGTTAACAACCAATATAACTCGACTTATGTTTTTCAAAATGATTTTGCCGCTTTAAAAACGGATACTCCTAAAATCAGTTCAAACGATCCGCTTTTTAAGTTTTCCGTAGAACAAGGAGAAAGTCGTGTCATTTGTTTTTCACCAGATCATAGCAAAACACTGCCACAGTTAAGTCAGAACGAAATTAGCGCCATTATCAAAACCTGGATTCAACAATATCAAGCACTGGGTAAAACGTATTGCTCAGTTCAAATATTTGAAAATAAAGGCGCAATGATGGGCTGCTCAAATCCACATCCGCATGGACAAATTTGGGCTCAACAACAAATCCCCACATTAATTGCAAAGAAACAACGCGGACAACATAAATATTTTCACGATTATCAACAACCGCTATTACTTGATTACGCCATTAAAGAGGCCAAAGCTGCGGAGCGAACAGTCGTTGAAAATGATGATTGGTTGGTGGTTGTTCCTTATTGGGCCGCTTGGCCATTTGAAACGATAGTGTTACCTAAATTCAATGTGCAGCGAATGGTAGATCTCACTTTAACCCAACAAACATCACTCGCGGATATTTTAAAGCAAATCACGATTCGTTATGACAATTTATTCAATTGCTCATTTCCTTATTCGATGGGGTGGCATGGTGCGCCATTTGATGACAAGCCCCACCCAGAGTGGCAATTACACGCAAGTTTTTTACCGCCATTATTACGTTCATCCACAGTACGAAAATTTATGGTGGGTTATGAAATGATGGCGGAAGCACAGCGAGATTTAACGCCAGAGCAGGCCGCTGAAAAACTCAGAAATACCTCATCAGTACACTATTTAGAGGATGTGTAATGGATAGAAAAACATGGATTACCAAGGCTTTTACGCAACATTTTACCTCCACACCCGATATAATTTGTCATGCTCCTGGCCGAGTTAATTTAATTGGCGAACATACCGATTACAACGCTGGATTTGTGTTACCGGCAGCGATTAATTTTGGCACAGATATCGCCGCCAAAAAGCGTACAGATAACATAGTCCGTGTTGTTGCGGTCGACTTAGATAGTGAAGTTATTGACTTTAACTTAGACGAAATTTCATTTAACCCAGACAGCATCTGGATTAATTATGTCGCTGGCACATTAAAAATATTACGTGAAGTTTTCCCACACTTTACTGGCGCAGAGCTTGTGGTAAGTGGCAATGTCCCTCAAGGGACGGGATTAAGTTCATCCGCAAGTTTTGAAATTGCCGTACTCAAAACTTTCGCACAACTTCATCACTTAGCACTAGATGGCGTCAAAGCCGCTTTAATTGGGCAGCAAGCTGAAAATACCTTTGTCGGATGTAACTGTGGCATTATGGATCAACTAATCTCGGCCCTAGGTAAGCAATCACATGCGATGTTACTAGATTGCCAATCATTACGTTATCAATATGCCAATATTCCTGATAATTTAGCTTTAATAATTGTCAATTCTAACGTTAAACGAGGCCTAGTTGACAGCGAATATAACACTCGCCGAGAGCAATGTGAGCAAGTTGCTAAGTACTTTAATAAGCCGACCTTACGAGCGGTTTCATTAGCGGATTTACAAGCTAATCAAGCAGAATTATCGCCAGTGTTGTTTCGAAGAGCCATGCATGTCATCACTGAAAATATTAGAACTGAAAAAGCGTTACAGGCATTAAACAATAATGACATGAAAATGATGAGCAAACTAATGCAAGACTCACATCTTTCCATGAAAAATGATTTTCAAATCACAACAACTGAAATAGATTACTTAGTAGAAATAGTTGCACAAGAGTTAGGGGAATATGGTGGAGTACGAATGACAGGAGGAGGCTTTGGTGGTTGTGTAGTGGCATTAGCACCCCATAAGATGACCCAACAGATCACCGAAAAAATCACTCGTTGTTACAAAGATAAAACCGGGTTAACTGCAGATATTTTTGTTTGTAGTACCACCAATGGCGCATTCTACGAGTAATCAAAAAAATTAATATATCTTAATATAATAAAAAACAGGTAGGTAGGAATAATGAATTTTGAAACTACACTAAGCACCCTAGATAGCGGTGTTTTTATGGTATATGTCGCAGGGCTACTCATCTTAGCCTTGTGGATTTCACGCAATGAAAAAAGTGAAGGAGCAAATACCGAAGATTACTTTCTTGCCAGTAAAGCACTTCCTTGGTGGGCAATTGGGGCGTCGTTAATCGCATCAAATATTTCAGCAGAGCAAATTATTGGTATGTCTGGTTCAGGTTATGCTTTAGGTATGGCCATTGCTTCATATGAATGGATGGCAGCAATTACTTTGATTTTAGTCGGTAAATACATGCTACCTATTTTCTTAGAAAATAAAATATTTACCATGCCGCAATACTTGCAACAAAGATATGATAATCGTGTTAAAACCGTTATGGCAATATTTTGGTTAGCGGTTTATATTTTTGTCAACCTTACCGCTGTTTTGTGGTTAGGTGGTTTAGCCATTGAAACAGTCGCAGGCGTTGATTGGATGTACGGTATGATATTTTTAGCCGTTTTTTCGATAGCTTATTCATTGTACGGTGGACTAAAAGCGGTTGCTTATACTGATATACTACAAGTAACCCTCCTGGTATTCGGTGGCTTATTTTTGAGCTATCTTGCCTTAGATGCGCTCGGTGCAGGCTCTGGTATTTTTGCGGGCTTTACTCGGATCACCACAGAAATACCTGGCCATTTCGATATGATTTTAAGCCCCGATCATCCAAATTATATGAGTTTACCTGGTCTTTCAGTGCTAATTGGTGGGATGTGGGTGATGAACTTCAGTTATTGGGGATTTAATCAATATATTATTCAACGAGCTTTAGCTGCTAAAAATATTAAAGAGGCACAAAAAGGGATCGCGTTTGCCGCCTATTTAAAATTACTTATGCCGTTAATTGTCGTTCTACCGGGTATTGCCGCCGTTATTTTACAACCTGACTTAACGACGCCCGATAAAGCTTACCCTTCAATGATGGCGTTAATGCCAGAAGGTATTAAAGGTCTTGTTTTTGCAGCCTTAGTGGCAGCAATCGTTTCTTCTTTAGCATCTATGACCAATAGTATTTCAACTATTTTCACTATGGATATTTATCATAAATTTAAGCCAAATCAATCAGAACGACACTATGTACGTATTGGACGAATTGCAGCTTTAGTTTCTCTTTGCATCGCATTAGTGGTTGCCGAGCCCTTACTCGGTAAGTTTGAGCAAGCGTTTCAGTATATTCAAGAATTTACCGGATTTTTTACTCCTGGCATTGTGGTGATATTTGTTATGGGAATGTTTTGGAAACGTACAACGTCCAACGGAGCCCTCGCTGCCGCAATCGGTTCAGCTGTTTTCTCATTAACGCTTAAATTTGCGTGGCCATCACTGCCATTTATGGATCGTGTTGGCTTAGTCTTTTTAATCTGTTTAGCATTATGTTACCTAGTTTCTTTACAAGGTAACACAGCTAATAGCGATAGCTGTGTTGATATCAAAAACATTAGCTTTTCAACGGAAAAAAGCTTCAATCTAGCGGCTCTTGGCGTAACATTGATTTTAATAGCTTTGTACGCGGCTTGGTGGTAATCAGTCGAAAAAATGCGCGAATCCCTAATAAAGAATCGCGCATTTACCTAAAATTATAATCGGTAATTTTCTTTGAATATAACGAGGTTGAATAAATTTCACCACGGAAGAATTTTTGCCTTACTTTGTTGCTGAAGATTTTATGACATCGTTACATTCTTTAACCATTGCTCAAAAGCAAATCATTAACAGTGCGTTGGACAAACCTATTAAACTTGTTACTTTAACCAACGATAATGGTTTAACCGTCTCATTATCAAACTTGGGAGCAAGTATTTGGTCTGTCACAGTACCTAGTCAGCACAACAACCAAGCTGATAAAGAATTAGTACTTAATTATCATAATGTTGCTGATTGGTCATCTAACCCATATTATTTTGGTGTGACAGTCGGGCGAGTAGCAAACCGGATCAGCCATGCTTGTTTTGCGCTTAATCGTAAAAAAATTAAATTATCAGCCAACGAAGGCGACAATCAATTACATGGTGGCCCCGAGGGAATAAGCAAAGCTATTTGGTCATTTGAAAGCTTTGAAAAACCGAATACTGTCGGCGTTATTTATCGATATCACAGTCCAGATGGAGATCAAGGTTACCCTGGAAACATGGACATTGAAATAACCTATAGTTTGAACAATAGCAATGAGTTAACACTCAGCTATCAAGCAATTGCCGATCAAACCACCCCTATTAATTTAACGAACCATACTTATTGGAATATTGCCGGCACAACATCCCGTGATATTTTAGATCTAACACTTGAGTTACCTGCCGAACATATCCTAGCGCTAAATGAACAACAAATTCCAACAGGAGCGTTACTACCTGTAACCAATACGGCATTTGACTTTCGCCACCGTAAATCCATAGGTAAAGATATTGAAACGCTTGCTCATGGTTATGATCATTATTTTATTATCGATCGTAAAACCCGTGATTTAATAAAAGTTGCTGAATTATTCGATCCAAAGTCGGGCCTTACCATGGAGGTTTTATCGACAGAAAAAGGCCTTCAATTGTATAGCGGCAACTTTTTAACCAATAGCCATTTTGGCGGTGATGGTAAACCATTGAATAAATTCAAAGGTTTATGTATTGAAACTCATGGCTACCCCGATGCGGTTAACCATGCAAACTTCCCCAGTATTATTGTCGAAAAAGGAGACATTTACCGACAAACTACTCTCTTTAAATTTAGTCAATTTTAACCGGTTCTTTACCCTCAATAACATTTTATTCTGGGTTTACTTGAGTAAGGTTACAACTGCTTAATTAATAATTCAAAGCCGTATTTCAGTGCTTTTATAAAGATATCTGCATCAGCTTTATTAAAAACCATAGGAGGCTTAATTTTTAAAATATTATGAAATTTGCCTTCTGTACTAAGAATTATCTGTTGAGCTTTTAAACACTCAATCAGTTGTTCAGTGAACTCCGTCGCTGGCTCCTTACTCGTTCGATCAACGACTAATTCAACACCAATAAATAAACCAAGACCTCGGATATCACCAATAACCTCATATACTTGTTGTAATTTTTCTAACTCTTGTTGCAAGTATTTCCCTGTCTCAAATGCATTGTCCATCAATTTTTCTTCTTGGATAACCTCTAAAACTGCCTGTCCAATAGCACATGAAACAGGATTACCCCCAAAGGTATTGAAATATTCCATACCAGTAACAAAAGCATCCGCTATAGCCTGTGTTGTGATCACTGCTGCCATTGGATGACCATTGCCGATAGGCTTACCTAAAGTAACAATATCTGGTACCACGTTTTGTGTTTCAAACGCCCACATATGGCTACCAACACGACCAAAACCTACCTGTACTTCATCTGCAATACAAACGCCACCTGCATCTCTAATCATTGAATACACAGATTGCAAATATCCAACTGGCATAATAATTTGTCCAGCAACCCCTTGTAGTGATTCACAAATAAACATCCCTGGCTTTTTATCTTGTGCACCAAGTTCAGTGATCACACGTTGTACATCTTCAGCATATGCCTGTGCACTAATGAGACTATTTCCGGAAAATTTTCCTCGATAGGGATCAGGTAACATAACTTGGTGCACATATTTTTTTGCTCCTTCTCCGCCTGGACCATCAAACTTATAGGGACTAGCATTAATACAGGCATTAGTATTACCATGATAGGCACCTTCGACGGTTAAGAGCTCTTCTGAACCGGTGTAATTTTTTGCCAATCGAAAAGCTAGCTCATTCGCTTCGCTCCCTGAATTAACAAACATACACACAGATAAAGGCTCTGGCATAGTTGCTAATAATTTCTCTGCATAAGTCACCAAGTTATCATGCAAAAAACGCGTATTCGTATTAAGTTTTGCCATTTGTGCTTGTCCAGCGGCAACCACTTTGGGATGGCAATGGCCTACATGACAAACGTTATTAACCATATCAAGGTAAGGAGTACCCAGTTCATCATATAGATATGTACCTTTTCCTCGGACAATTTTAAGCGGCTCTTTAAAACTAAGGCTTAATGTTTTACCTAGATGAGTTTCTCTAAAGGTTTTTATATCTTTTTTACTTTTCCCTGAGTCAGGATTTACATGACATGCCGCCTTTAGTTGACAAGTAATGGCAAAAATATGTTGTTGTTTGAAGTAACTAAGTAACTGCCAAGCGGGCGCTACTGAAACCGCTAAGTAGTCGTTATCGGGCTCTTTTTTCATGGCTAATGCTGCATTACACACACTGCTACACAATCTTAGTAGGATCAAACTCAGTAAAACATCGAATTCGTCGTTATTAAGTGGATACTCTTGATAAAAACCAACCACGACGCTTTTTAGGGTTTCAATTGGTTCAGCTTGTCCCATCATGGCATAAGCCGCTGTAACAGCGAGTTCATTGATAGAATGACTAAAAACCATATCGCCAAAATCAATCAACCCACAGATATTTTTAGGGTTAGTAATGTTATCGACTAAAAGATTATGATCATTTGCATCATTATGAATAACACTGCGTGGCAACTTCGCGAGAATCGGCATTGTCTGGGCTTGATAATTCATTAAACAGTCAGTGACAATTTTCTCTTGTTTTTTGTTGAGAAATTGTTTCTTTTGTTGGCAAATCGAAAAACCATGCGCTAGATCCCAGTCGAAATAACGGTAGGCGCCTGGATGTTGAAAATCTGCGAGCGCCGAAGTTACTGTTGCCATAAACTGCCCAAGGTTTTCCCATAACTCAGGCCCAACAGCTTCACAACTTGCTTGAGCGTAGAAATCACCTGTTAAATACGTAAGTACCCTTAAATAAAAGGTGTTATCGTCTTCGTCGTGAATTTCAGTAATGTAATAGCCATCTTCATTTTTTTGAGCCTGAGGAACAGGTAAGCCTTTCGCAGTTAAGTGCGCCATTGCACTGTTTTGCATTTCAAGCTCAACTTTTTTATCTGCTCCATTGGCAACTTTAATGACATAACGCTGTTGACCAGTATTTAATAAAAAATTTTGATCGCTATAACTTGCTAGAGGCGTTAACTCGCCTGCTAATTGATAGTGCTGCTTTAAATACGTTAATAAAGTATCCATTGTAAATGTTGGCTTTACTGAATTCATACTGATCTCTGTTGTGTAAGCTGATGCGAACCTCACTTTTTAGTAAGATTCACAACCATAAATACCTTAGTTAAGATTAATCGGCGATAAGGTAAAGCGATAACTTAAATCTGTCGCTTTAATGGAATATTTATCATGTACTAAACGCCCCCACGAGGTATCACCGCCTACCCCCATCTGCAAGTGATCGATATTTACTGTCGTTAAATCACGTCGAGGAACATCTATTGCGTGTTTCGTTGTTACCGGCACCAACCCAGATGCAGAAGCAGAGGCGTCACCTTTAGCAAAGTCAATATCAGCCTGTAAATAGGGCCATGCACTAACATTTAATAACTGCTCGCCTGCTGCTGTAAATCCGACACCGTTATCATTGGTGACCGTTAGCCAACGTACCTCAGTTTTATTGGCATTCTCTTGTGGACGAATATAGTGTTCAATTTGTTCATCTACTTTTGCTTTATACAATCCTACTTTTGCACCTGTTTTTCTATCCCAGTATGTCTCATGGGGTCCTCTACCGTACCAAGTTAAATTTTCAAATTGGCCTGGCATAACAAGTTGCATACCAAATCGAGGCAAGTTAGGTAACGTTTGACCATCGTCTAAATCAAGGGTTGAGGTAACTTGTAATTTGCCGTCTTTGGCAATCTCATAGTGTAAGCTAAATGAACCTGCAAAGTCCTTTGAACGGTAACGTGCTAACAACCCTGCATCGCTTACTTTTAAGCTAGTTAATGATAAACCTTGTTCTGCCGTTTGCCACATTGCAGCCCAGTTTTGCATATTATTACCTAAATCATTATCTGTAGGTGCACGCCAAAAATTAGGCTTTAAAGGTGCAAGCAACAGTTGTTCGTCATGATATTGATAAGCACTTAAATACCCGGTGTTTTTATCAAAAGTCGCCTTAAATTCATTTCCTGTGAAGTGGATAAATTGCCGATCTTTTGCTTGTATTAATTGTCCAGTCGCTGCAATGGTAAAAGGTGCTTGTTGTTCTTTGCTCTCAATAATAAATTGTTCAAAAGCAATTTCATGGCCGATAGGGAGTAAAGGTTGCTTACTCCTAATCACAGCACTTATCGTAATCACGTACTCTTTACTGTCATCAGTTAAAAGCTTACGAATAGGCAATGTTATTTTGCCTGTTTCACGGGGTGCGATAGCAGGCATAGATTGCTGGCCACTCGCTAGTTTTTCACCGTTTGCAGAAACCTGCCACTGTAATTGATATTCGCCGATATTGGTGAAGAAAAATTGGTTGTTAATTTCAAAAGTACCCGCTTTGGCATTTAAGGCGGTAAATTGAATATTTTGGTAAACCTTTTTTACTTCATATGCATGTGGGTGAGGTACACGATCTGGGTTGAATAAACCATTGTTTAAAAAGTTACCATCACTCGGTAATTCTGGATGAAAGTCTTTACCGTACGCATAGTATTTTTGACCATTATCATTAACATACTCCAATGATTGATCGACCCAGTCCCAGATAAAACCACCTTGTAATGAAGGATATTTTTCTATTGCTGCCCAATAATCTTTTAAATTGCCTACCGAATTTCCCATAGCATGAGCATATTCGATCATAATGCCAGGGCGATACGGATCAGACTCTGCATATTCAATTAAGCGTTCAATTGATGGATACATAGGCGCAAAAATATCAGTGTAATGCTCGGTACCAGCAGGTTCATATTGTACAGGGCGCGAATTATCGTTTTCTTTTAACCATTGGTAAGTTGCTTCGAAGACTTTACCTTCGCCAGCTTCATTACCAAGAGACCAAATAATAATAGAAGGGTGATTCTTATCACGCTCATACATACGACGAGTCCGTTCAATATGAGCAGGGATCCAGCTCTCTTCATTACCAATTTGTGTTGCTGGATTTGTTGCAAGCGGATGTGACTCAATATTTGCCTCGTCAATCACATATAGTCCATATTTATCCGTCAAATCATACCAATAAGGGTCGTTCGGATAATGGCTAGAACGCACAGCATTAATATTAAACTGTTTCATTAATTGAATATCACGTTCCATCGACGCTTTATCAACAACATGACCCGTGCGTGGATCCGTTTCATGGCGATCAACCCCTTTAATATAAATAGGCTGACCATTTACCAATAGTTGAGCATTTTTAATTTCAATATGACGAAAGCCAATATCATCTTTCACCGACTCTATTAACTGACCATTATGATCGAGAAGATTAATCACTAATGTATATAAGTTGGGGGTTTCTGCAGACCATAATGCAGGCTTGTCTAGCTCGCCTATTAACGAAATTTCCGTCGATTTTTTAGCAAAAAGTTGCACTTTTTTCTGACCACTAAGGACAGGTTTCATTCCATTTCTTGGATCTAGTAGTTTATATTCAATCTGAGAAACTTGCTTTTTATTTTGATAATTTTGAACGGTAACCGCTAAAGTAAATACACCTTGTGTAAAATTATTTATTAGACGTGGCTGAGCATGAAAATCGAAAATATGCTGCATTTTACTTGTAAATAAATAAACATCTCGTTCAATCCCCGATATTCGTAGCATATCCTGACTTTCTAAAAAGCTGGCATCGGTCCATCGTCTTATTTGAAAAGCTAAAAGATTGTCACCCGTTTGTATAAAGGGCGTTAAATCAAATTCAGCAGGTGTTTTTGCGCCTTGGCTAAAGCCCACTTTCTGTCCATTTAACCACACATCAAGCGATGACTTTGCTGCTCCTACATGTAAAAAGACTTTTTCCCCTCGCCACTGATCAGGTATGGTAAAGGTCTTCCGATAAGAGCCAATTGGATTATAGTCGGTAGGCACATTTGGCCACTTGGTAGTGAATGGAAACCTTTCATCTAAGTATATTGGGTAGCCATAACCTTCAATTTCCCAATTTCCCGGCACAGCAATTGTACCCCAATGACTATCATCAAACTCAGGTAAATAAAAGGATTTCGGTGCGCGTTTAGGTGTCTTTTTCCAGTCGAACGCCCATAAGCCATTCAGTAACATAAAGTTACTATTGAGTTCTTTTTGATCGATCAACGCGGCTTCTTCACTTTGAAATGGAAAAAGTGTTGCTCGTGGTTCAAGCTTATTAATTGCAAATACCGTATGGTCTCGCCATGGTTCTTTTAATTCACTTGCAACAACTATATTAACTAACAATAACAAGGATACTACTGCGAAAACTGGTTTTAATAACATTTTTATGCTCTTCTCAATCTTTATAGTATTTATACTACAATATATAATATAACAGACAAGAGAAAAATAGATATTTATTAAGCCTATTTCGTAATCACATGTAATTTAATGGTATTTTTATTATTAATGGGATAAAAATAAATGAATAATAAGTTAGTGCTGGAGTTAAGTAATTTACTCATTTATTATCAAAAGATTAAGTAAGCTTTCTCGGCTTTATTATAAATTCAAAGGGACCACATGCACGCTCGACATTTAAATTTAACTCAACAACTTGTCCATGAGCTTGGCCGAGCAATACTGAAAGGGAAATATAAAGTAGGCGATAAACTTCCTTCTGAAGCAGAGCTCGGTGAAATTTACGATATCAGCCGAAATGCTACTCGAGAAGCGGTAAAAATGTTAACGGCTAAAGGGTTGATTAATTCACGTCCCCGTAAAGGTATTCAAGTAGTTGAAAAGAACAAATGGAACTTGTTTGACACGGACGTACTCGGTTGGATTTTAGTAGGTAAACCTGATTTATATATGTTGCGTCATTTTTTACAGTTAAGGCAACCTGTTGAAGCACAAGCAGCATTTTTAGCAGCACATTATGCGACAAATGAAGACTATGAATCTATCGAACACGCTCTGTCAAATATGCAATTAGCTGAAGTTAATAATGATGCAGAAGCTACGCATCATTCTGATGTTGAATTTCATAAAGCCATTTTAAATGCAACACAAAACCCTTTCTTCATTCAATTAGAAAATTTTATTGAAACAGCATTACAAGTAAACTTACGCTACACAAATCGCATTAACCCAGTAACAGAACGTGAATACCAAGCACATGCCGATTTATTTGCGTCAATTAAAAATGGCGATGCCACTAAAGCATACAATTTCGCGATGAAAACACAATCAGCTACCTTAGCACTTGTTGATCAAGCAATTAAAAAGTTTGAAGCAAATCAATAGTGTAAAAACGGCTAAATTAAACTCATTAAGTAAAATTCAGCCCCCGACTTATAAAAAACAATGATTTAGCTATTTTTCCAGCGATAGCATGTATAAATGTGCTGCACTCCAACTAAAGTTTGTTGCTCCCTGCATTTCTCCTGTTTCAGGGTTATAATTTTCTCGAATTGGCTCGTTTAACACTAACCCTTGTGCATTATTAAACAGCTTATTAACCATAGTGTTTGCTTGCTTAGTGAAGCCGTAGTTGTTTAATGCTTCAATACCAAAATAGAATTGATCTAACCAAACACGGCCACGCCAATAAATATCTTTGTCATATGCAGGGTTTGTTAATGCTGCTGTTGGCATTGGAATTAGCGTATTAAATTGCTTTTCAGATAACATAGTTGCAACCACTTTATTTGCTTTTTCTGCAGAGGCAACTTCAGCCCAAAGCGGACTCCAACCTTCTGGCCCCATGCCACGATGTGTCAACAACTCACCCTGACACTCGAGTGGCTTCAAAGTTTTAGCACTTATTTGTAAGTCATAATAAAAACCAGTTTTTTGATCAAAAAAGCAATGATTGATCAAGCGAGTTAAGCTGTTTATATCTTTTAGCAAGTCATTTTTAAGTGACTCTTTGTTTAGTAAAGATGCCATCTCGGCTAATATTTTCTTTTCTTTCACCAAGTATGCATTTAACTCAACTGACTCTTGATCAATAGAAAAGCCAAGTAACTGACCTTGTCTGTCACGGTTTTCAAAAAACCTTACTTGCCAATCTTTTTTCGCTTTTGCTAAATTTCCTTGATAATGTTTTTGCGAATATGCGGTTAACTGGGTTTGATTAATAAAACCAAAGCGCGCCGCATTATCCATACCCGACTCCCAACCGGCGCCATGTTGAGCTCCAATGTCTAACTCTTTATAATCACCATTAGCCAGTACTTGCTCATAAAGTGCTAAACCTTGGCAAGACAACCATCCTTCATTAGCAGGCTGACAATGTTGTTTATATTTGTCATGACTTTTTCCGGTTACTTTCAAACTAAAACTGATATTGCCCTGTGCATCATTATGAAAACGATGTTTTGTTGCGCCATATTCAATTAATCCATTGTTATTATGGTCTCGATTTCGATACCACCAATCATGGTAATCTAATAAAGGTTCAAACATTTCTTTTACAAATGACAAATCTTGAGTTGTTTTATATATTTCCCAAACAGCCCAAGCGGCTAATGCGGGTTTGGTATTTCGTTCATTCCAATTGCCGCCGTCACCACTTCGCGCACTATCTTTGTTATAAAAAACAGCATCAATGACCATGCCATGATCTTGCGGACGAACTGGATCATTAGATTTGACCTGATAATCAAACATGGCTCTAATATTTTCTTTTGCCACTTCTGGGGCAAAATGCGCCATAGCAACTGCATGTTTCCAGCTATCCCATGCCCATACACCATTGAACCACCTTGCGGTGACTGAAGGCGTTACCCCATCATGTTTTAATTCACCAGCAGGGCTTCGCCAATTACCAATTAATGTTTCAATAGATTTGGCTGCGATATCTTGTTGTTTTTTATTTTCAATCAATTTAATACTGGTTAAGTATTGCTGCCAACGAATTGATGCATCTGATAAAAATTGTTCAGGGTTCACTAAAACTTTAGCGGTTAAATCCTCTCCAGACTTAGCTTCTTGTTCATTATGGTAATAGCTTTGCGTTGAATAAATAGTTTGATTTTCATTGGGTAATAAAGTCAGCGATGATTGGCTTGCATAAGACAACTGCTGCTGATCCAACGTTGTTTCGCTGTCAATTGAACGCTTAATAACATACTGAGAAGTTCCAGAAAACATCATGTTCCAAGTACTGCGAAGTCGTTCAAACTTAACCGTCACACCTTGTGCTGTTTTAGATAATTTACGTTGCCATCTCGAAAATTGCTCAGTCACTGATATTTCGGGCGTCCATTGCGATAATAATTCACCTGTCCATAACAAAGAAAGTTGTCTGGTTGTTGAGCTTAAATTATCGATTGAAGTGCTGACGAGTGCGGTTCGGTTTGACACAAATTGCAGGGTAAAAGTAACGTGGATATCTTCTCGACGATATTTCTGAACGAGCTTTCCAGGCAATGAATATTTTTCGTGGCTAAATGTTTGCCAGTCGATAACTTGACCATTTTCTTGATTGATCAGCGTTAGTTTTTCTAACTGCTGCGCGATAAATACTCCATATTCTTCTGCAATGACCATCGGGCCTGTAAAACCACCTAATTCACTATGATGAGTTGGTAACAAAAAGCCATGCCAACTACCAGCGTCAAATAACGGGTTATATTGTTGGTTACCATATTGGTCAAAATCTTGATGAGCAACCGGAGTGCCTGAACGATTAATCAAGTTTTTAAATTGATAATCTTCATCAAAAGCATGAACAGTACTCATTAAGAAAAGGGATAATCCCCCTATGAACCATCTATTTAACATAACGCCCTCTTTATTATTTATATCAAGTACTTATGGAAAAAATATTCACCCTCGCGATGAAACAATTTCGCGAACCCTTTCAAATATCCCATTTATACTATATATTTTACATTCTTCACATTTTTCGGGGAAAGTAAATGATTAAATCAATCGTTGTATTAGGTGGTGGTAGCGCAGGTTGGTTAACTGCATGCTTAATTGCCGCTAAACACGTTAACGAAAATTCTCCTTTTTCCGTAACCTTAGTTGAGTCTCCTAATATTCCAACCATAGGTGTAGGAGAAGGAACATGGCCAACCATGGTAAACACCTTACAACAAATTGGTATTAGTGAATTAACTTTTATGCAACGTTGCGATGCTTCATTTAAACAAGCGTCGAAATTTGTAAATTGGGTGAACAATAAACCAGGCGATGAATACTATCATCCATTTACCCCGCCACAGTCATTTGATCAAATCAGTTTAGGGAGAGCTTGGCAACAACAATACTCTGATAAGCCTTTTGCAGAAACCGTTTGTTTACAAGCATTACTTTGTCAGCAAAAACGTGCTCCTAAACAACTTAACCTTGGCGATTTCAAGACGATAGAAAACTATGGCTATCATTTAAATGCCAGTAAATTTTCACAGCTATTAACAGAACATGGCACTGAAAAACTGAGCGTTAAACATATCCTTGATGATGTTATCGCGGTAAAAAGTAAGTCAAACGGTGATATTGCATCATTAACCACCAAAGAACACGGAGATATTAACGGAGATTTATTTATCGATTGCTCGGGTCAAGCAGCAGCATTAATAGGTAAACATTATCAAGTGCCTTTTATCAGCAAAAAAGAGGTATTGTTTATAGATAAAGCCATTACAGTGCAGGTTCCCTACCCTTGTGAAAAAGCGCCAGTAGAATCTGCCACCATATCAACGGCACAATCCGCGGGCTGGATATGGGATATTGGCTTACCTAATAGGCGAGGCGTTGGGCATGTATTTAGTACAAAATATACAACTATTGAAGCAGCTACAGCACAACTTAAATCATATTTAGCACAATCTGTAGATAACATTGAACAACTTACTTTTAGAACACTTGATATCAACCCTGGATATCGAGCAACCTTTTGGCATAAAAACTGTGTTGCAGTTGGCATGTCTTCTGGCTTTCTAGAGCCTCTAGAAGCATCAGCATTAGTCATGGTGGAACTCGCCGCTAAAACACTTGCCCTGCAAATGCCAGCGAGTCGTGAAGCAATGGATGTTATCGCCCGCCAGTACAACAAAAATATGACCTTTCGATGGCAACGTATTATCGACTTTTTAAAGTTACATTATGTACTGAGCAAACGAGGTGATAGTGATTTTTGGCGTGATAACCGAGACCCAGCAACAATACCTGATTCATTAAAAGAGTTACTGACCTTATGGCAATACCAACCGCCAGAAAACAACGGTTTTTTAAGTCCTTACGATCTATTTCCCGCAGCAAGTTATCAATATATTCTTTATGGAATGGGGTTTAATACTCAAGTGAACTGTCTGGGTAACGAAACGGAATTAGCTAAATTATCAAACAATGCGATTGAAAAAGTAAAATCAAGACAGAGAAAAATGCCTGCTTTATTACCAACAAACCGTGAAATATTGACACAAATTAATCAATTGAATCGTGAAATTACTATAGACATTACTCAAGAAAATTTACCAACAAGTCAACCATGGCAATACGTACCCAACAATCATCTATCAAAAGTAAGCCAACAATATCCGGTGTTTTTTAAGAAAACAACATCCGGCTATTCACCTATTTATTTAACCCATTTAACTGACCAAGGTAAGCTTCTTCACGCTGACGATATCAATAGAAAAAGATACCTTGAGAATACGAATGCAACTACGCTATTACCAGTTAACGATGATGAATTATTAGAGCCGGTAAAACTCGACATTAGATTAAATGATGACACGGCAATAAAAGTGACCGGCTTATATGTATTTCAACAAATAAAATGGCAACAATTTAAGTCATCGCAACAATGTTCAGCAAAGTTAACCGAGCAGGTCGAATTAACGATGTCCTCTTTGCAACATGTATCACGGCTAATCGCCAAGGAAAACAAAGCAAGAAATATTTAATAAAACTGGTATTGGCGATAGCTTATGTTTGAATACTTACATTTAGTTTAATTCTGTACGATGCTGATTTAACAATTGTGTTAATTGCGCTTTTGTTTCTAAAGTATCCTTATGATTTCCCCCTAACACTACCGTTCTTGCTTGCAGCGTTTGTCGAAAGAGTGCTTCAGCAAATTTCACCCTTGTTGTTTCCATAAATAGCTTTGCTAAGTAATGATTTGCCTCTAACACTTCAGGGTGTTCTGAGCCATAAACAAGTGTGGCAGCTTTGATAAGTTGGGTTAATAAGTTTTCAGCCTGAGGATATTGCCCGTTTGCTAACTTTGTTAAAGCGAGCCCTTTTAAACAAAAAAGGCTATAAGGATTACTGATGCCTGATTTATTTAACCACTGTTCATAACAAAGCTGATAATATTGCTCTGCTTGTTTGTAGTCTTGCTGGGTATAATAAAGATCACCTAAATTTTCAACTGAATATAATGTATGACGAAAATTTTCGCCAAAAAACTCTCTACGCTTCTGATAAACCTGAGTAAAAATGTCTTCCGCTTGAGCAAATTCTTTGTTATTTAAATAATAACTTCCTAAATTGTCCAAGGCACCTAAGGTATCTTTATGATCATCGCCATAAATAGTTTTACTGACATCAATAGTTTCTTTTATTATCGTCAAATCATCCATGCCGTACTTTAAATTATTTAACCGGCTAAAATTGAACAATAAACCTAAATAACCTTCATCTTTTTCTAACTGATTTTCTTTGTATATATCAAACCCTTTAGATAAGTGTTGTTCTGCGGGGGCTATTTTCCCTAAATCAATATAAATAAGACCTAATGTTTTATGAAGTAAGGCTTCTACATGAGCGGGATAGGTATTTTGAGTAGGATCATTTAATTTTTTTCCGGCATCGATAAGCACATCAAGTAATGAGACTTCTTTACCTTGAGCAACAAAAGGGCTACTCGCCGCTAATGTATCTGTTAAAAATGTTGAAATTGCCTTTGTTTTTTGACTTTGCAGTAAAGCAATATCGCGCTCTTTCGCCACTTGTTTCGCTTGAAACCAAGTCAGAATGCTAAATCCCATAAGCGCAATAACGGCAAAGCTTAACACTAATTTTTTTCTTTCTTGGTAGCGTTTAGAACGCTTAATAAATGCAAGTTCGTTATCATTTAGCGTGATAGCTTTACTTTTGATTAAACCTTGAGCGTCGAGCACCTTTTGTTTGGAGTTAAGTAGTGCGTCATTCGCTTTGTGATTATCCAACCAAAATTGACAATCTTCCGCGAGTTGTTCTCGTTTATGTAGGGCAACGCTATTGTTGTTTAACCATAATTTAATACGTTGCCAATGCTGCAATAAAGCTTCATGAGCAATACTAATAAATTGAATATTTTGAGCACTGTAACCCCGATCTTCTGTTGAATAACGGCGTTGTTCACCGGTGTTAGTTTGAATGAGGGTGACAAATAAGCGGGCATTAAGAAAATGTTGAATGAATTTTTTTTCATCAGGCTTTTTAAAAAAATTTATCGGGACTTTTCGAGCAGTAACATTGTGTTTGTTTTTGTGGTCAACTTGAATTAACGCATGAAGAATATTATCCCAGCAAGCTTGTACACTTTTAGGCAACTCATTAAATACTTTTTCAGCTTGCTGTGCGATTGCCCCTTCAATCCCCCCCATTTTACGGTAAGCGCTCAGTAATAATACATTCTCTCGATTACGTTGCTGGTATAACAAATCTAAGGTGTATTCTAATAGTGGCAATGCATCGGGATTTTTTACTGCTGCCGCGAGTAATATTTCGTCTAAGCGTTCTTCGGTTTTTTCGTCATACTCAAAACTTAATCCTGCAGCAATGGCTGGATTTCTGATCATTCTAGTTATTTCAACCGGCGTAGGGGCTTGTAAGTCGTATTGTTTTCCTTGATCTTTTAATTCATAAAAACCATTTACATCAAGGCACTCAGCATAAAAGTCATTTCTAAGTATTGCGATGAAAAGTAACTGTTGGCATTGCGCGAGTATAGTTAAACAATTCACTAAATTTTGTTTATTGGCTTTAGTTAAATCTTCATCCAATAAAAATCTTTCAAATTGATCAATAACAAGCAATTTATAATCTTTAACTTGTTGAGATTGTTCAAGCTTAACTTCTTCATTCTTTTCACTAGGAATATCTTTTAAGGCACTTTTTAGCGCGAAAGGATCGTCAGCAATTTGTGAGATTAATGTTGGCAATTCAATAGAGGTATGTATTAAGTTAAGTTTTACTAAGGCATGTACAAGGGTTGCTATTGGTGATTCATCAATACTTTGGCTAGGGCTTACTATATGATATTGAGTTACTCTTAATTGTGAAAATCCAGTGTGACTGTTTAAAAAAGGTAACACTCCAGCTCTTATTAATGATGATTTACCACTACCGCTTTTACCTAAAAGCAATAAAAAGTTATTTGCTCTATTAACACTCGCTTTTAACTGGGAGATGACATCAACAATCGCTTTGGTTCTCCCGAAATAAACGTTACTGTGATGCTCATGAAACGTACTTAGCCCTAAGTATGGCGAACCTTTTGTCCACTTTTGTAATGATTGTCTTTCAGACACCTGGTTAGCTGTTGTTGGAAATTCAACTTCCGCTATTATTTTATAACCGCGACGATAAATGGTCTCAATATAACTGGGGTTTTTAGCATTACAACCAAGTTTTTTTCGTAACCCTGCAATACATTTTTGTACCGGTGCATCACCGTAAAAGGTACCGGACCAACAGGCAATTAATAATTGTTCTGCGCTAACCGTTTCGCCTATATGTTGGCAAAGGTAAATGAGAACATCCATCATTTTTGGTTCAATGACAAAGCGCTCACCTGCTTTTATCAGTTGGTTAGAATCGCCGTCAACTGACCATGCCCCTAAAACAAAAGTACGAGATAGATCTGATTGCTCTTTAGTCCTTTTAGAATCCACTCATTTCCTACCTTTTATTTAGAATAATGATAAATTTTTCCTAAAGCTTATAGTATAAGTTCAGGTTATGCCAATCAATGTCTATCTAAAAACCAAACTAAGCAACTGAATTTAATAGTTTTTATTAAAAACATTGAAATGGTAAGGAAACCGTAAGTCTTTTCTTCATTTTTTAAACAATAATGCTACGACATGGAGTAACCACTGAATATTAATACTTAGTATTTAACGTCGAAGGAGAAAATGATGAACTATACAACCAAACTATTGACAATAATTAGCCTAATGATTTTTCAAGCTTTAGCTAGTGCGAACAATATTAATGAGCATACTGTAAAAAGTAGTGAAAAATGGAGTTTTTCTAAAGAGTTAAAAGCACAGTTTGTTAAAAAAGAAAATGCTAATTACCTTGTTGTTAGTAATAAAAACAACGAAGTTATTGCTAAAAAGCTAATTCCAAGAGCTAAAAATTTATCTAACATCACTTGGTCGAGTAGCGATCAGTACTTAACATATACTGACAACGATCGAAGTTTATGGCTATTTAATATCGAAGAAAGCTCAGTAACGCTTATTGAACATAACCTGCTCAGCCAAACCCCTTTAAAATTTAATGCACAATGGTCACCAAATGGTCAATGGATGCAGTATATATCTAAAAACAACTCGCGATACCCAGCAAAAGTATATTCTTTACAACGAAAACGCTCTTACTTTGTACCTATTGCTTCAAATCTAATTTCTGATATTGCGTGGCATAGAGATAATAATGAATTAGTGATTAATGTTGAGCAACCAATACAATCACAACCTAAAATGTCGTTACTTGATATCAAGATGACCGTTAAATCTGGTACACAAGTAGTCCAACTTTATTAAAATATTATAAAAATTTAATTAGTTAGATTTTAGCGTCTAAGCAATTAATTAACTAAGGTATCAATAAAAAAACCCCTTAGAATCAACTAAGGGGCGACAGTGTTATAAAAACATAGTCAAGGAAATTCCTATTAAATCAGTTGCTCTATTTGCGCTGATTGACCCAGTGTTGCAAGTTTATCTAACCATTGTTGAGCAATTTCAGGTTGACTCGGTGCGGCATGAACACCTGCTGGAATATCGCCAGCTATCACAGCTTCTATGCCAAGCGCTACTGTAATAGACACTAAACGTGCCATTGCTTGCCCATTTCTATTACCGGCAGCGTCCATATAATAACGTTGATGCCAAATGGTGTTACCTGCTCGTTTTGCTTCAAGCTCAACAGACATAACGACACGGTCTGGTTCACCTTCTTCATAGCTATGCATGTCTTCTAAGTCCTTACTAATAGCTTCCATTTCTGCTAAACCAGCTTCGCCCTGTAAGTCACCTACTTGATCAAATAAATATTGCCACGCTTGTGACCAACCATTTAATCGTAAGGTGCCACGAACAAATTCTTCAATTTGCCACTCAGGTTCAAACTCATATTGCTCAACAAAAGGAAGAGAATCTCGGTTTGGATATGCTTGGAATGTTTCATTAACTGCACTAATGTGAATATCTTTTAATGCTTCCCATGGGCCTTTGGAAGTTTTTACAACCCCATTTTCTAGCCATTTTGCAGGCGATGTTAATGCTTTAAGTACGCCTAAAGGTGACCAGCTGAATTTATATTTGAAGTCATTTGCAACTTTAGGAAAGCCACCACAATAAGAACGAAAGTACAGTTTTGATTCCGTATTACATGCGTCACTTGCTTTAAAACGTGCGACTAATAAATGCGCAAATAAGTGATCAATACCTGGATCTAAACCAATTTCATTGATAAAAGTTAAGCCTTTCGCTTTTGCTTGTTGATCAAGCGCTTTCATTTCCGGAGAAATATAGCTGCTTGAAACAAAATGAGCCGATTTTTCTAAACAAAGCTGTGCTACTTCAACATGCATATTCGCCGGTAGCATGGATACCAAAATATCACCCGATTTCACTTTTTCAGCTAATGCAGGCCAATCTAATTGTTTCAATTCGCAGTGAATTTTAGCTTCGTTTAACATCGTTTGTGCTTTATCAATACGACGGTTCCACACCACTAAGTTATGTGAGGAGTTTGCTAAATATTTAATTCCTGGTGTGGCAGATAGCCCAACACCAAGCCAATGTATGGTGGATTTCATAAAAGGTACTCTTATAAATTTTTCGTTTTTTGATGATAAATATCGAGTGCTTGTTGCCAAACAGGTCGACTCAAATCATCTAACCTTGCTAAATAGGGCACTAATTGTTGGCCAAAATCTTCACTACTTTCTTTCGGTAATAACGACGGTAAATGATCAATCGCAATTAAGTGCAAATTATTTGGCTGCGGTATTACCTCTATTGTCGGTTCATTAAACGTGGTGCAATGGTCATAAATCCGAATAGGGTTATAATCACCATAAGGATCACAGCTAACATCACAAATAACGCTTAGAGTACGTTCAGCCGTATCAAGTGAGGTGTATGTTACAAACGGCGGTAGGTCTCGATTCACTAAAACACAGTTTACTAATACATCTGCATTGTTCACTTGCGCAAATGGACCACCAACCATCGTTTCTTCCATATCCCATTCAATGGTGTTTATTTGTAACGCTTTTGCTAAACCAATAGCGCCGGAGCCGCTTCGCCCTTTAGCGCCTATGACCATCATTGTTGGTTTAGTCGCGCACTGAGCAAGCAATATTGAGACCTCGCGAATCAACTGTGCTTGATCAGGAAAAGAACTGACGGGTGATAAGGCAGTTTTTCCCAGTTGTTTATTCGCCCAAGTCCATATCCCAAGTGCTGCGCCAGCAAAACCAGCCCAATAACCAAAGGCTGCAATGCGACATTGATTTTCGTCCACTAAAAATTCCAAATCATATAAGGCACCATCACCTTGTTTAAAACGAGATAAAATGTCACTAGCGCCTGTTTGCTCTTTATAAGCATGAGCGAAATAAATATGTTTATGAACCAAAGGAAAATTGTCTTCTGGTAATTCTTTTAGCCCTAAAATAAAAGCACTGTTGGGTGCTTGTGGCCAGCTTCCTTGTGCGACAATGTCACACCCCACTTTTCGGTACTTTTCGGGATCGAAAATATTTTGCTCACTTCGCTCAACTGACACTTTAAAGCCTGATTCAATTAATGTTTTAGCGCCTGAGGGGGTAAGTGCAGTGCGTTGTTCTTGTGGTTTTGTTTCGGCACGTAACCAAATATGCGTCTGACTCATAAAAATTACTACTTCTTGTTCAATGAATTCAAAAACAAAGTAAAAGTCAGTTAGCGTTTTTATTAAAAACAACTAACTGACTCAGCATCATATAAATTCTAAATTTAGAAATTGCCTCGAATACCGACCGAATATCTAGGTCCCGTTTCGGTCACAGTTAACGTTTGGTTAGCATATTCTGCGTTTTTAATATAAAGCTCGTTGGTTATGTTAATTCCTTCGAAAAATACCGTTAAGTTTTCAGTGAGATCATAACTACCGCTAATATCTACTTGTTTATAATCATCGACATAGTGACCATCGCGCCATGATTGCGGTTTAGATTGCATAAAACGGTCACGATTGTTGTAGGCAATCCTAAATTGAATCTCATCTTTCTCATAAAATAAGATTAAGTTTTGAGAATCACTTAAACCAATTAACGGTAGTTTTGCTCCGCCTTCATCAGCCGTTGATTCACTATCAACAAAGGTCATGTTTGCAATAACACCTAAGCCGTTAAAAGGTGATGGCAACTCAGTAAACATATGCTGAACAGCAATTTCAAAACCATCAATTTTGGTATTATCTTCATTAATAGGGCGCGACATTTTATATGTGTATGTACCACTTGGTACCGTCACAGTTTCTTCTGTTTCACCTGAACCTAAATACCCATCTACATCTTTGGTAAATCCAGCAATTGCGGCATAGCTGCCTTCTTGGTAATACCATTCAAGTGAGAAGTCATAATTGGTTGATTCAAATGGATTAAGTTTTGGATTGGAGCCTGAACCAAATAATTGATCTGTAGGACCATCACCGTAGTTAGCAAGCGGTGACATTTCAGACAACTCTGGACGCGTTAAACTTTTCGACCAAGCAAAACGTGCTATGACTTCATCGGTAATTTCAAGTTTACCATTTAAGCTTGGCAACACATTACTATAGCTATGACCAATCTCCACAGAGACATAATCATCAGAAGTAATAGCACGTACTTCGCCAGGCTTCTCATTAGACTCGACCAAGTTTAAAAGCGCTACTTGATTGCCTTTTGAAGTACTGTCAGTTTTCACATAACGAACGCCCGCCACTACTGACCAAGGCATTTCATTAACGTCTCCTTCAAAATAGAAGTCGGTGTACAGTGACATAAGTTCTTCATTTACATCATAGGCTGTCGGATCATCGACAATAGCAAAACCCGCACGGGTAAAAATATCACGTGCAACGTCTGGATCATCTAACTGGGCAATTGCTTCTTCTGTTCCTAAAAAGGCAAATAAATCATCTGAATTTAACGTTGGCCAAAATTCAGTAGGGCTCCCTGAGCCGCCCGATAAAAAGCCATCGGCATTGTATGTCGTTAACATACCGGCGGGTAACGGAATACGCGTGCTGTTATCGGCATAAATCCACGGCAATGGATTCTCTGTTTCAGCATAGGTTGAGCCTAATGTACGATCAGAATAATGCACGCCAAAGCCAACTTTCACTAATGCGCCCATTTCTACGAAGTAATCATTGTCGATTTTAGCTTCAAGTACTTCATCTTCTACCCGAGTACCTTGTAAAGATGCCCAACCAGCAGTTAAAACGTCACCATCTTTAAAGTTTTCAAAGGTCATAGTAGGCACTAGATCCCCTGATGTACGGTCATAGTTATATTCACCTGGACGACCAGCAACCACATCCGACCATCCTTTACCGGGATCATGCTCCGCTTTAGAGGTATTAATGTCTGCTGTTAATCCCCAGTTTTCATTAATTTGCCAATCGAGATTTAAGCCAAACGCTTTTAATTTATTATCCGCATCAGATTGACGTACTAAAGTTTCGATATAACTATCAACAAAATCAGCTTTTACTAAGGTGTTATTTTCATCGATAACAGGGTTTCTTACGTTGCCCGTTTCAAACCACATTGGGAAAACATCTTGACGATATTGCACATTAAAATCTGAGTACAATGCATCAGCAGTAACGGTAACATTTTTGCTGGGTTTATATTGTAAGACTAACGTGCCACTGTTTCTCTCTCGCGTTTCTGTTTGGGCAATTTGATCAAAGTTTTGAGGGAAGTATATTTCACCAAAATTTTGACCGTCTAAATCACTTTCTGTTTTATAGTAATATGCGGTATTAGCTTGGTCGTAACGACTTTCTCGTTTGTAATGCGAAAACGATGCGAGAACACCAAACTTGTCATCATCAAAGGTATTACTGACAAGACCAGAAAATTGCGGGCTCATTTTGCCCGTCATATCATCATATAAACCTTTAATGCTCCCTACAGCTTTAAAGCCAGGAAAGTCCATCGGTTTAACCGTACTTATATCAACCGTAGCACCAATAGCCCCTTCTTGGAGGGAAGCATTTTGAGTTTTATAAACTTCAGCACCATTGATTAATTCAGAAGCAAGTACATCAAAACTAAAAGCACGTCCACCACTTGTTGTTGCTAAAGTACGACCATTAAGTAATACCGAATTGAATTCTGGTCCCATGCCTCGAACGGTGATAAGTTGCCCTTCACCACCACTTCGATCAATTGAAACACCGGTTATTCGTTGTAAAGATTCAGCTACGTTTTGATCCGGAAATTTACCAATGTCTTCTGCAGAAATAGCGTCTACCACATTGCTCGAATCCTGCTTGATCCCCACAGAATTGATTAAACTGCCACGGATACCAGTGACAGTGATAACCTCAGTGTCATGGTCGGCTTCATTTTCTTCATTTGTAGTTTCATTCGCCCATGTAATTCCTGATACCCCAAGATTTAGCATGAGTAGAGATGATATATAGCTGAGTTTGAATTTCTTACCGTTTTTCATACCTATTCCCCATTTTTCATGTCAATAAAACGCATGTCTTAATGCATACTTATACTACTATCGTATTTATAGTATAAATCAGATAATAGTATTTTTATTCAGTGAATGTAAAGAGTGAATAGTAAATAATCATTTCATAGCTATAAAAACGTAGAGGGGTTTTAGGTACTTATGGCTCACGCAAAGCATTAATTCAGGGGGATGTTGATATAGAAAATAATAAACTATTGTTTATGTAAATTTTAAATTTAGCGCCTCTTTTATCAAAAGTGGTTAGGTTAGTAGGTTTATTTATTACCAATAAAAAGTAAAATTTACTGCACAAAACAAAGACAAAAATTCGATTTTCGATGAGGTATCTGCAGGTCATCACACAAGTGAGCGCATAATATAATTTCATTTTTATTAAACTAATTGCTCACTTTCATCGTATAACTGATAAAACTCAATATAGATTTATTATGTTATTCAATTTAATCGCATTTAATGCTTCTTGGTTAGGGTTAGTCTTGGTGGGAAATGCTGCTATTCCTATAGTATCTCTATGGCTTTTATTTCATATATATTCATCTAAACAGCGAATTGCTGAACTTAAATTAATTTTCTCCGTGACAATTGTTGGCGTATGTTTAGATACCATTTTAGTCGCTTTTGGAGTATTCACATTTAGTGATCATTTTATCTTACCATTGTGGTTAATCATGTTATGGGCAGCTTTTTCTGGCACTGTTGCACATAGTTTAAATTTTTTAACGGCGAATAAACGATTACAATTTGTTATTGGCTTCATCTTTCCGCCATTTAGTTATTTAGCAGGCGCTTCATTATCAAGAGTAGAATTAGGCTACCAAACCTTAACTACTTATTTGATCTTAGCGCCACTGTGGGGATGTTTATTCGTTTTTATTTATTTACTGAAAAATGCTTTTTATCTTGGGGAGGCGACAGAATGATTCGCCTGTTTTTATTAATACTTCTCTGCTCATCTAACACCTTAAATGCCAAAAAAAATCATTTACCTTTTAAGTTAACGGAAAACTTAACAACAGAAATGATCGAGTCAGAATATAAAAAAATAGGTAGTGCATTATTCAGTGTACTTTTTTGGGATATTTATAACAGTACTTTATATACCGAGTCAGGAAAATTCATTGAAGGAAGCGCACAACAAACAATTGTTTTTAAAATTGACTATTTTAAAGATATTACCCGTGACGACTTAATAGAACATACCGTTGAGCAATGGCAACATCTTAAAATTCATGAAAATGAATACCTACATTTCTTGCCAGAATTAGCTGAGGTTTGGCCAAATATATCAGCGGGGGATTCACTCACTTTATTGATTCAAAATCAAAATTCACGCTTTTATTTTAATGGTAATTTTATCGGTAGTATAGAAGAACACTCGTTCGGCTCCTTGTTCTTATCGATATGGTTATCGCCACAAACAAGCCAAAAAACACTTAGAAGTAAACTGCTTGGAGAAATTAAATAATGAACCGTTTATACAATATTCCATTGTTTTTTATAGTCTTTTTTTTAATATCAAGTTGCTCTACAGCTATCACCGATTACCAAAACAGTAATCCACCCTTTGACATTAAAAGTTACTTTAACGGTGAAGTTATTGCGTGGGGTATCGTTCAAGACTATAACAATAAAGTAAACAGAAGATTCTGTGTTGAGATAAAAGGAGATTGGCAAGGAAATACAGGAATTTTAGCTGAAACCTTTTATTTTAATGATGGCGAAGTTTCTTATCGAAATTGGCAGTTAACCAAAAAAGCTGATGGCACTTATCGAGGAACCGCTGAAGATGTAGAAGGAATAGCAATAGGTAAACAAAATGGCTTTGCTTTTCAATTTAATTACACCTTAAATCTTACACTTGATAATAAAACCTACCAAGTTGCGATGGATGATTGGATGTACCAAATCGACGAACATAAAGTGATGAATAAAACATCCATGAAAAAATTTGGTGTAGAAGTGGCAAACATCACGTTATTTTTTGATAAAGAACTCCCTGTAAAACAATGTCAAAAATAATCCTATTATTTTTGAATTAGATGGCTAAGTGCCGATTCAATGATTGGGTATTTAAACTTAAAGCCATTCTTTTGCAATTTATTTGGCACAACATGTTGACCAAAAAGTAAAAGGTCTGCCATTTCACCAAAGATTACTTTTAATATAAACGCAGGTGTTGTTATCAAACTAGGCCTATTTAATACTTTTGCTAATGTAGAAGTAAATACTTGGTTACTCACTGGATTCGGTGCCGTGATATTAACCGCCCCCTCTAACGTAGGTGTATTTTGAATAAATATAATAGCCGCGATTACATCCTCAATATGAATCCAAGACATCACTTGCTTACCATGACTAATTTTACCACCTAATCCTAATTTAAATGGCAATAACATTTTAGCTAAAGCGCCGCCTTTTTTAGCTAATACAATGCCCGTTCTCAAGATTGCAACACGAGTTTTTGACGATTTAGCTAACAGCGCAAAATGCTCCCAAGTGTTGCAAACACGATGAGTAAACTCTGGATGAAATTGCTGAAAATTTTCATCAATAACGTCATTATCTTGCCTGCCATACATCCCTATTGCACTGCCAGAAATGAATAAGCTAGGTGGATTTTTTGCTTGCTGAATATATGTGCTTATTTTTTCAGTAATATCCCAACGGCTCTTACATATTTTATTTTTTTGACTATAGGACCAACGTTTATCAGCAATCGGCTCTCCTGCTAAATTAATAATCGTGTCTTGGTTTTCTATATCCTCTAAAGAAAGGGAGCTAATTAACTTTATGTTTGCATTTAATAATTTTGAGGCTTTTTTAATATCTCTCGTCAAAACAGTAATCTGATCATTTTCAGTATTTAATGCATTAATCAAAGAACGACCAATAAGACCAGTACCACCAGTAATAAGTATGTTCATTTTATTCCTCTTACTTGTCGTTAAATACCCAAATTATTTTGTATTGTTAACTTAAATAATACGAATTTTTTTACGGTAGGGATCAGCAAAATAATTAAATATTTTTTTATTAATTTCTTGTGATCTCTGTTTGTTTTTTCGCCGTAGATTTCTCAGTAACATTAATTGAGAGAGCTAACATGAAATATTCAAAAATTATAAGCGTAACCCTTTTAAGTATGATGTTTTTGCAAGGTTGTAATGATTACGACAACAAAGTAATTGTAGAAGAATCAGAAGAAATTGCTGTCACTACAATTGTTGATGCTGCTGTGAGCAATGGTAACTTCACTACGTTAGTAGCCGCATTGCAAGCAACAGGATTAGACAACACATTAGCAGACACGAATAGCAGTTTCACAGTATTTGCCCCAACAGACGATGCATTCGCATTACTAGGACAAGAAACTATCGATGCGCTACTAGCTGATACCGATACGTTATCTGACATTCTTACTTATCATGTAATTGGTAGTGAAGTTGATGCTGAAACAGCCATTGGTTTAGCTGGCACAACGGTTGAAATGGTTAATGGTGATTTTATTGGTTTATCACTGGATGGTAGTCATTTATTAGTAAATACCGTGACAGTAACCACAGCAGATATTCAAACAGATAACGGTATTATTCATGTCATTGATGCGGTGCTTCTGCCACCTGAAGATATGATGGATCCCACGCTAAACATTGTTGAAACAGCTGTTGCCAATGGTAGTTTCACCACACTGGTTGCGGCTCTGCAAGCAACAGATTTAGATATTGTGCTCGCGGATGAAAGTACAATGTTTACTGTTTTTGCACCAACTGATGACGCCTTTGCACTGATAGGTGAAGAAACGATTACTACTTTGTTAGAAAACCCAGATGTACTTTCAAATATATTATTACAACATGTCATTGCTGGTAGTGCTGTCGACTCAGTAACCGCTTATTCATTAAATGGTACTATGGTTGAAACCGCTTCAATGGCAACAATTCCTTTAGCTATTAATTCAGCAACTGACATGCTGATGTTTGGTGGTGCCAATATCATCATGAAAGATATTTACACAACCAATGGTGTTATCCATGTAATAGATGCTGTGGTAGTCGGGGACGTTGAAGTGCCAGCCCCAGCAATGAGTTTAGTCGATGTAGCAGTCAATAATGGCAACTTCACAACACTTGTTGCTGCATTGCAATCAACCGGTTTAGACACAACACTAGCCGATTTAGACACTGATTTTACTGTATTTGCGCCGACAGACGCAGCATTTGCAAAGTTACCAGAAGGTACGTTAGATAGCTTAACGGCTGATCAATTAACCAATATTTTGCTTTATCATGTGCTACCTGGAAAAGTAATGTCTGATGCAGCAATTACCCTTGCACAATCTTCAGATAACATGGTTGAAGTTGCCAATGGAGACAAGGTTTCACTTTCATTTGTCGACTCTATGTTATTTGTTAACGGGGCATTGATAAGTACTGCAGACGTGATGGCTGATAATGGCACGATTCACGTCATTGATAACGTTATTTTACCACCAGCAATGATGGAAACTCCAACACAAAACATTGTTGAAGTTGCATTATCGGACCCTGACAACTTTTCAACGCTTGTTACAGCTCTAACTGCGGCAGATTTGGTAACAACATTATCAAATGAAGAGGCAATGTTCACCGTATTTGCTCCAACTAATAATGCTTTTGCAGCGATCGACCCTGATGCTTTATCAGCCTTATTAGCTGATACAGAAGCATTAACCAATGTATTACTAACTCATGTTATCGGCGGTGCAACTTTAAGTTCATTAGATGCTTACGCTGCTAATGGTAAAATGTTAACAACGGCTTCAGGCGAAACGATTGAAGTTATGATTAATGCAGAAACTGGCATGTTAATGATTGGCGGTGCACATGTCTTCATTTCTGACATCTATACCACTAATGGCGTTATCCATGTTATTGACACGGTGATCCTTAATTAACCAACAAACTCCCTTTCCACAATGCATACCATTTAATTGTACTGCATGGTTTTTGCCCCTGTCTTCAGGGGCTTTTTTTATCTTAAACTGATCAAGTATCTACGCTTGTTCGTATATCAATACATAGTTAAAAAAGAATATACTTATGAAAGCTGTAAACTCAAGATTACCTATTTTCCCTTTACCGGTATTTTTATTACCCAATGGCATCACGCGCTTAAGAATTTTTGAACCCCGTTATTTAAAATTGGTAAAAATAGCCTCCACAGAACAAGGGTTTATTATTTTATTAAACGCTAAATCATCATCTTTAACTGAAATAAAGTGGGGAAGCTGGGTCGATATCATCAACTTTGATGAAGGTGAAGATGGCGTATTGGAAATTGACGTTCAGTGTAAGTCTTTAGTAGAGATTTTATCCATTGAAAACGAGAAAGAACAATTAAATTTTGGCTGTGTTAAAGAAAAATCACACTGGTCCCAAAAAGTTAATCATATAAAACTTAGCGAACTTTCTTCATCACTAGAAGACGTTTTTGAAAACAATATCATGCTTAATACTCTTTACAATGAAAAGCCAACCCATAACGCTAGTTGGGTAGTGGCAAGATGGTTAGAACTTTTACCTATTAATTTAGCAATTAAAAATACCTTTATTAACGATCATTCTTATCAAGATGCAGAAAACTTTGTTCACGCTATTATTCTCAATGATTAGCCGCATCATCTTAATTACAAAAAAAATAGAATTAAAGTGATCTACTTTAAATTTTAACCCGTATAACTAACCATGTTTTAACCTAGTACTCGGTGATAAAGCGATGCAAACCCACTTGCTAAGCAAAGTGACAAATGCTAAATCTAGTAAAATGTCAGATAAAATAAATCATCCTCAGCTTTGCGAATGGCTTAATGCCGTAGCAATATCACGAGACAAAAAAGCGTTTACGCTATTGTTTAAGTTTTTTGGTCCTAAAATTCATGGCATTGCTCGCGGAAAGTTTCCTAATGAAGCGCAAGCTAGCGAAGTAGTGCAAGAAACAATGAGTAATGTTTGGCGAAAAGCTCATTTGTTTGATAAAAACAAAGGTGCTGCTACTACGTGGGTTTATACGGTAATGCGTAATGTAACTTTTGATATGTTGCGCAAAATTAAAGGTAATAGAGAAGATAACCTTAGTGAAGACATTTGGCCACTTGCAGAAAGTATGGTGAGTAACGATGAATCATTTGATGATCATCTTGAAAATAAGCAATTGCTTACCGTTATAGAAAAGCTACCTGAAGCTCAGCAACAAGTAGTAAAAGGTTTCTATTTTAAGGAAATGTCTCAAGAGCAACTCGCCGAACATCTCAAATTACCGCTTGGAACAATAAAATCTCGTTTGCGTTTAGCATTAGCAAAACTCAAAGTGCAGTTAGGAGAAAAAAATGATTAAACATCACCCTAAACTTGAGCTGATACAGGCCTTTGTTGACGGCGATTTACCAGCGTCATTATCAGCAGGTATAGCCATGCATGCTGAAATGTGTCCGCAATGCCAAGAAAAAATTGTCCAATTAACAGAGCATGCTGCTGAAGTTAGTTTCGAGGAAGGCTTCCTTGATAAATTTATTGTTGATGATAGCTCAAATAATGACATTGATTTTGAAGCGATGGCTAACCTTATTTCACAGTCAGATGATATTGCTATTTCAGAACCCATATTAGACAAATCAATTGTGTTTAATGATACAACTTATCAATTACCTAAAGTCCTGAATAATATGACAATAGGTAATACAATCAATATAGGCAAATTATCGAGAGCACGATTACAGTTAGATGAAAATGAAATTCACACCAGCCTATTAGAAATAAAACCTGGTGGCGGTGTACCTGAACATACCCATAAAGGATTTGAATTAACCCTATTGTTAGACGGCTCTTTTCATGATGAAAAAGGTGAATATACAAAAGGTGACTTCATTATGCTCGATAGTTCACACCAGCATCATCCAGTTTCAAACAACGGATGCCTTTGTTATACCGTAGCTAATGACGCTTTACACTTTACCCAAGGCATTAATAAATTACTGAACCCAATCGGCGCATTAATTTATTAATAACAAAAATAATAGGTGTACTTATGATTCATACCGTTGATAAAAAAGACTTACACATTGGTATTAGTGCGTGCTTAGTAGGAGAAAAAGTACGCTTTGACGCCAGTAATAAGCCCTCTAACTTTTGTATAAATGAATTGGGACAACATGCAACATTTAAATCCTTTTGTCCCGAAGTTGCGATTGGATTACCTATTCCACGCCCCACTATTCGACAAATAAAGCGTGATGATGTCATAAGTGTATCTAGACCAGATGGCTCTGGCGATGTCACTGAAGCACTAAGTGCCTACGGTAAAAAAGTGGCGTCTATGACACAAAACTTAAGTGGTTACGTATTTTGTGCAAAGAGTCCAAGTTGTGGAATGGAACGTGTAAAGCAATATAGTCCTGAAGGTAACTCATTAAAATCTGATGGCGTAGGTGTTTTCGCCAAAGAAATCATGGAGGCTAATCCATTATTACCTTGTGAAGAAAATGGCCGCTTAAACGACCCTATCATTCGCGAAAACTTTGTTGCTAGAGTTTATGCCTATAAACATTGGCAAACAGTTGAAGCCTCAGGTTTAACAAAGCATAAGTTAACCACTTTCCATAGCCAATATAAATACACGGTGATGAGTCACGACTTAGTTGCTTACAAACAATTAGGTCAATTATTAGCAAAAGCTGATATGCCATTAGCTGAAATGGCGGAAAAATATATTTTTGGATTAATGGCGGCTTTAAAAGTTAAAGCAACTCGTAAAAAACATGCAAACACACTTACTCACATTCAGGGTTACTTCTCAAAGCATTTAAAAAGTAATGAACGACAAGAGTTGTGTGAACAAATTGATGCATACCGAAAAGGTCTTATTCCTTTATTTGCTCCGCTGACATTAATCAAACACTATTTGTTGCAATACCCGAAAGATTATTTAGCAAAGCAAGCATATTTATCACCATATCCAGATGAACTTAAGCTGAGATATGCCTATTAATTTTAATACTGTAGTAATAAAAAAGGATTTGATTTGATACTTTGGTTTCGTAACGATCTAAGAACGCACGATAACCCCGCCTTACATTATTTTCTGACGCTTGCAAAGTCAGATTCCCCGCGTAAGGCGTTTTTTTTTGTGTCAGAAAAACAATGGCTAGAACATGATTGGTCCGAAATAAAAATCGATTTTATTAAACGTCATGCGAACGCATTAGTTTTAGAATTAGCTGAATTAAATATTGCTCTTGAGCTTGTGGTGCTACCCGATTTTTCCGCTCAAGTGACTTTTCTAAAAAACTATTGTGAAACCAATAATATTCAAGAAGTTGTAGCGAACAGTGAATTAGAATTTAATGAGCAACAAAGAGATGAAAATTGCATAGCGCAAGGTGTTCCATTAACCCTATTTGAAGCAGATGTAATTACCCCAAAAGGCAAGGTGTTAAATCAGTCAGGGACTATGTTCAAAGTTTTTACACCGTTTAAAAAAGCATGGATAAAGTATGTTCAATTATATGGCTTTGACTATTTAGGCAAGCCTGCAATATCAAACGAATCGTTAAGCAATACCATCGACACTAAGCCAATAGAACAGACTAACTTGTCTGCCGCATGGCCGTTGGCAAAAGAGTATGAATCAAACGCTTTAACGTCATTTTTTAGTCATAAAATCAGTGATTATCTTGACTATCGAGATATCCCTTCGATTAAAGGAACATCTGGCATTTCACCTTACTTAGCGGCTGGGGTAATTAGCCCTAGGTTTGTATTATTTTCATTATTACATCGTTTTCCTGATCTTTTACTCGCAACTGACAGTAAAGAGTTTTCCTGGCTCAATGAAATCATTTGGCGAGAATTTTATCGTCATCTTATGTTTCATGAACAACGCTTATGTAAGCATCAATGTTTTAATAAAAAGTATCAATCCCTTTCATGGAGTAATAATCAATCGTACTTTAAAGCCTGGTGTGAAGGTAAAACAGGTTACCCCTTGGTTGATGCAGCCATGAGGCAACTTAATCAAACAGGATGGATGCACAATCGTCTGAGAATGGTGGCAGCTAGCTTTCTAACCAAACACTTACTCATTGATTGGCGTTTAGGTGAACAATATTTTATGCAGCATTTAATCGACGGTGATTTAGCTGCAAATAATGGTGGCTGGCAATGGGCTGCTAGTACGGGTTGTGACGCTCAACCTTATTTTCGCGTGTTTAATCCAATAAGACAAAGTGAACGATTTGATCCTGATGGTAGTTTTATACGTAAATACTTACCAGAGCTAGAAAGTATTCCGGTAAAACATATACATTTTCCACATCAGTATATTGAAAACCAACAGTTAGCATTATATTGGCCGCCAATTGTTGAACATAAAACAGCAAGACTACAAGCTTTAGCGTTTTATAAAAAATAACTGACTGATATTTTTTATATTTTAAGGGGTTATTTTCTACAATTTATTTATTGCTGTAACAGAGAGTTCCAGCGTTAACTTGGGATTAAAAATGCAAACAAAAGTATTTAACGATCAACCTGAAAATAAGCCGTTATGGCTCAGAAATTTTGTGAGTATTTATCAAACGCTTTCTATAAGCAACCTAGATTTGTTGGCTCACATTTATCATGTTGATGTCACTTTTATTGACCCAATGCACAAGGTTGAAGGTATCGATGAACTCATCAAATATTTTGAAAGCCTTTATCAAAATATCGCCTCATGTCGCTTTGAGATTGATCATGTTATTACTGAAAAACATGAAGCCTCAATCTATTGGAAGATGACCTATCAGCACACTAAATTAAATAAAGGGAAAGATGTCACTGTTTATGGCAATTCACATATAAAAGGACAAAACGATAAAGTTATTTATCACCGAGACTATCTTGATTTAGGTGAGATGTTGTATGAACAGGTACCTATTTTTGGCAAACTGACTAAATGGATTAAAAACAAGGCGGCTAACTAATGTCGTCTAAACATATACTTATCACTGGTGCTACTTCAGGCATAGGTCAATCATTGGTTGAACAGTATGTTGCTAATGGCTATTCCGTAACAGCGTGTGGGCGCAATAAAGAAAAATTAACCGCACTTAACAATGTTCACAATACCTGTTTATTTGATTTAAATAATCAGAAAGAAATTTCACAATCTACAAAACATGTCGAAGAAATTGACGTATTAATTTTAAACGCAGGCGATTGTCGGTATATCGATAACGCAAAGCAGTTTGACGGTGAATTATTTGAAGAAATTATCTCAACTAACTTAATTTCTTTAGGTTACTTACTTCAATTTTTATTACCTAAAATGAAACAAGGTGGACAAGTAGTATTTATCAGTTCTAGTGCAACGATATTGCCCTTCCCAAGAAGTGAAGCCTACGGAGCTTCAAAAGCCGGTATGGACTATTTGGCAAATAGCTTACGGTTAGATTTATTAGCGCATAATATTGCAGTAACGCTAGTGCACCCTGGTTTTGTAAAAACACCTTTAACCAATAGAAACAACTTTGAAATGCCATTTTTAATCACCAGCGACGATGCCGCGAATAGGATCATTAATGGTATAAACAAGCGAAAAGCCTACTTACATTTTCCTAAACGTTTTACTTTTATATTAAAAGTATTGTCTTTCCTACCGTCTTCACTTTGGCAATGGCTTATCACAAGGAAACAATTCGCATGAAGCATATCGCAATTATCGGGTCAGGTATTTCAGGCTTAACAGCGGCTTACCTGTTATCAAAAAAACACCAAGTAACCGTCTTTGAAAAGAATAATAAAATAGGGGGCCACACGGCAACCGTTGATGTTAAAAAAAATGGTCAAAACTATGCTATAGACACTGGTTTTATCGTTTTTAACGATATAACTTACCCAAATTACCTAGCCTTATTATCGGAAATAGGGATAGGTAAACAAGCTACAGAAATGAGCTTTTCAGTACATAATTGCAAAACAGGAATGGAATACAACGGTCACAACTTAAATACCTTATTTGCGCAACGACGTAATATTTTTAACCCGCGATTTTGGATGCTAGTAAAAGAGATTTTAAGGTTTAACAAATTATGTAAAGCTATATTTCATCAAGGAAATTATCAAAAAGGATACGCTTTAGGGCATTTTTTAAAGGAAAATAATTTTAGTGAATTCTTTGCTGAACATTATATTTTACCTATGGGCGCAGCTATTTGGTCAAGCTCTTTAGCTCAAATGGAAGATTTTGAATTTCGATTTTTTGTCCAGTTTTTTCATAACCATGGTTTACTAAACATTGCTGATAGGCCGCAATGGTATGTTATTCCGAACGGCTCTCGCAGCTACTTAACGCCTTTGTGCGCTCCATTTGAGAAAAATATTAAACTAAATGCAGAGATTAGTGGCGTTACACGCTCTGACGAGAAAGTGCATTTACATTTTAATAATAGCTCGAGCGAAACATTCGACGAGGTCGTGATAGCCTGTCATTCTGATCAAGCACTTGCTTTATTAAATGATCCAACAGATGAAGAAGAAGCCATTTTATCAGCCATGCCTTATAGTGAAAACTCAGTCGTGCTTCATACAGATAAAAAGCTGTTACCCAAACGAAAAAATGCATGGGCAAGTTGGAATTACCAATTAAGTGATGATCGCAATAAAGCAGCTAGTGTTACCTACAACATGAATATATTACAGGGCATCAAAAGTGCAGATACCTTTTGCGTTACCCTTAACCAAAAAGAGGAAATAAATCCTGCCGAGATTTTAGGCGAGTATGTTTATCATCATCCAGTCTTTTCAACTCAATCAATTAAAGCACAAAAGCAACGTTCATTTATTTGTGGAATAAACCATACACATTTTGCCGGCGCTTATTGGCACAATGGTTTTCATGAAGATGGCGTAAGAAGTGCGGTAGAAGTCGCAAAGCGTTTTGATTGCTTTTTAGATGTTCATGCGAAAGGTGCTTAATGGATAATCCATTTAGTCAAAGTTATATATATTTAGGGGAAATATCCCATCGACGATTTTCGCCCAAAAAGCATAGTTTTAAATACCGTTTATATATGCTTGCTATCGATATTACAGACATTGAAAAACAAACCAATAAGCTTGGACTTCTAGGTTCCTCTTGGTATCACCCATTACACTTTGTTGAAAAAGATTACTTACCCGGTGAACCATACTCGTTACGACAACGTATAACTAACAAAGTACGTTTACTCAATGGTTATAAAGATATTGAGAAGATTGTCATGCTCGTACAAGTGAGGTGCTTTGGTATTTATTTCAGCCCAGCAAATTTTTATTTTTGCTATGACAGTTCTGGAAAATGTACTCAAATGCTCGCTGAGGTGAGTAATACACCTTGGAACGAGCGTCATTACTATTTAGTAGATTTATCGACAAACAACGAAAAGGTGAATAAAAAAGCGTTTCAAGTTTCACCTTTTATGGACTTAGACATGTCGTATTTTTGGCATGTTAAGCCGCCTTGTAACAAAGATAGCAAACTGGTGATTCATATCGAAAATAAGCGTATTGATAGCGACAAAAATATCAATAAAAAGTTATTTGACGCCAGCTTAGTAATGAATAAAAAACCATTAACAAAAACGAATTTAACCAAAGTTTGGTGCCAACTTCCAGTAATGACAATAAAAATAGTGTTCAGTATTTATTGGCAAGCATTGCGACTTTTTATCAAACGTATCCCGTTTTTAGGGTACCAAAAAGCAGATTAACTGAACGTATGAAAATGAATTATGAGGAACCAGAGATGGAAAAGATAAAAGGCCTAATGGTATTAAAAGAGGCAAATTGGTTTGATAAACGTTGCCGCTCAATCGTTCAGTCTGTTTTTTCGAAAATAAATTACGGACAACTTGAAGTTGTTGAAGGTACTACACGTTCATTTTTTCCTAACGAAATTATAGATAGCAGTATTAAAGGTAAAATACATATTCATGACATTAGTGTTTATCGAGACTTTGTTAAAGGTGGCAGCATAGGTGTAGCTGAAGCATATATTGACGGTAAATGGAGTAGCCCGAACCTGACAACTGTTATTCGTATTTTTGCTAAAGCTCAACAACAAACAGACAAGTTAGAAGCGAAAAAATCCTGGGCTAATAAAATAAAGAATGCCATCAGCCATTGGCAAAATAAAAACACTCAATCAGGTTCAAAGCGAAATATACTGGCACATTACGATTTAGGGAATGAGCTATATACTCGTTTTCTTGATCCTGAAATGATGTACTCATCTGCGATATACCCTAAAACAGATTCAACATTAAATGAGGCACAACTTTATAAATTAGACACTATCTGCCAACGTTTATCACTCAATTGCAAAGATCATTTATTGGAAATAGGCACAGGTTGGGGCGGCTTAGCTATTTATGCGGCTCAGCACTATGGCTGTAAAGTAACCACGACCACAATCTCAGATGCTCAATATAATTATGCAAAAGCAAGAATTGAAAAATTAGGGCTCTCAAATCAAATCACACTTTTAAAAGATGACTATAGAGATTTGTCTGGTTGTTATGACAAAGTGGTGTCAATTGAAATGATTGAAGCTGTTGGATATGAGTTTTTACCAAGTTTTTTTCAACAGTGTAACGAGCGATTAAAGCCCGGTGGAAAACTACTGATACAATCAATCACCATTGCAGATCAGCGGTTTGATTACTACAAAAATAATGTAGATTTTATCCAAAGATATATATTCCCTGGCGGCTTTTTACCTTCGGTTAATGTTTTAACTGAGCACATCACTAAGCATAGTGAATTAGTTATAGAAACATTAGACGATATAGGGTTGGACTATGCTAAAACACTCGATGACTGGCGGAAAAACTTCTTAGCTTCATGGTCAGAATTAACATCACTAGGTTACGATGAAACATTTAAACGATTATGGCTGTATTATTTTGCTTATTGTGAAGGGGCATTTTTAGAACGATCAACCAGTACCATTCATTTAGTGGCAAGAAAGTAACATTTCATACATATAAACAGTCTCATAATTGAGGCTGTTTTAAATTCAACATTTTATTTTTCGTTAAACCCAGTTAAAACTGACAATGAAGCTGATAAAAACAATTTAATTAACTGCTAACCACCCTCCTAAAATCAATAAAACGTAATTCATCACTTTTTCAAATAATTGCTTATCTAAGTTTTGATTGATTTTTAAACCTAACCAATTACCCACCAAAGCCAACGGGAAAAACGCCAGCGCAGTAATAACGGTTTCAATAGATAATAATCCTAATGACAATACCCCCATTAGTTTTATGATATTCATCACTGCGAAAAATGCGGCAGCAGTTGCAACAAATTGGGTTCGAGGCAAACCTATTGCAGTAAAATATATGATTAATGGTGGGCCTCCAGCATGGACTAAGGTACTTGAAATCCCAGAACATGCAGACATAAAATAAGCCCCGACACGATTTTGTATAAAACTAAGTTGTAACCGTTGAAAGAAAATATTTTTAAGCGCAAATATTATACAAATATAGGCAATTATATTTCGTAAATACCCTGAATTTATATAATCTATCAGTAAATTGGCAATAACTATTCCGACGACCGCCCCTGGGATAAGTAAAGCCAACAACTCTTTATCCCATTTTTTCCAAAAGCTTTTTATGCTCATCGTATCGGCGATAATCAACAAAGGTAACATCAAAGTAATCGCTTCAATTGCCGTGAACTTAAACATTAATAATGGCACAGCAAATACACCTAATGCGCCTGCAAAAGCTGATTTTGAAATACCAATAAGTAAAACAACAATCGCGATAAGCAATGCCGCAGAAGGTTCCATGACTACTTCACCTAAATTTATCTTTCTCTTGGTGCCATATAACTTAACGTTTTTAACTACCACGAAAAACAGCTTAAGAATTACAGCAAGAAGTTACTATGTTTCAGTCAAGTAAGAGATAATAAATTCGAGCCTGTTGTTACGAGGCTCGAATTTTACATGCTACTTTTTGACCTTGCTTTGATTGGACATGTGGGAGGATAAATAAGTCGGTCCTATATATGCTCTGCATCCAGCCTCCCAGTAACTTACTTATGATGGATTAAAAAAAATAAGTTGGTCCTAGCAATATATTTAACTAAATGTAGCTGGATAATTAAGTCAGTCCTAACAAACCACTCTAACTTTTCAAACCCCATAACCTCATCAGATTCTCATCTAACCTATTAATAAATAATATGAATTATTAAGTACGTGATTTGAAATGAGTAAATTTAGTTAGCCTTTTTTTGTTATTGTGACTTCAATCTCTTTGGCATCTCCAGCATACCACTTTTGAACATAGATACTTCCTATTACTGGCGGCATATCACCTTTAGGCACTTCTTTGTACCTAACGCTATTCTTATTCTGTTTTTCAAATTCAAACTTGACTGTTTGTTCACCCATATCATTGCCTCATTAACTAAAGTTCATTTTATTTAGCTAATCTTATTATGAAATCAAAAGAACACATTCAAAGATAGATGTACCTTAAATAATAGGTGTCCTTAGCATATATACCCTATCTCGGTTTCGCCCCCAATATAACTTCAATTGTCTACATAACAGTCAATTACTATAATGTGTAGACATGCACTCATTTTGTACGAATCGTGCCCCTAAACACTCGATGTTTTTCGCTTTGCTTTCGACATTATGAGTGTCTCAAACTCATTAACGAATACTCAGGGCTTGCTTAAACCGCTCATTATATTGCTTTCGAAGAGTTTGGGAGCGCATGTATAAATGAATCAGGAGATTGGCATGAACTCACATTTAAATAGCATTAACTATAAGGCATTTGTTGGCATTGATTGGGCAAATGATAAACATGACCTCTGCATTCAGGATCCCCTCACTGGTAAACGCGAGTTTTCTGTTATTAAGCATGACGTCGATGAAATTGATAAATGGATCAAAGGGCTTAATAAAAGGTTTGGCTCACCAATTGCCGTTGCCGTTGAGTTAACAAAAGGACCTATTGTATATGCCCTACAACGGTATGAATTTGTTGTAATAGTCCCTATTAACCCGACAACAATTGCAAAATACCGAACAGCTTTTAAACCCAGTAAAGCAAAAGATGATCCTACTGATGCAGAGTTTGCATTAGATCTTATGCTTCGTTACCCAAATCATTTCCCTCCTTTAAGCCAACAAAGTGTCAATATGCGTAAATTGATGTTTTTAGTGGAGCACCGTAGAAAAGTAGTTGATGATAAACAGCGAGTGGTGAATCAAATGATTAATACAATCAAGCAGTATTACCCTCAAGCTAATGAATGGTTTTGTAAAAAAGATACGCATATCTTTTGTGATTTCATTGCTCGATGGCCAACCATTCAGCACGCTAAAAAAAGCCAAACCTCTCACGGATGATAAAGCAGTTATTGATAGCCATACCAAGCTAGTGATTTTCTATGTAGAACGCATAGTAAATTCAATGAAGTGCATTCAAGAATACAATAAGTCGATATCAAAATTGATGGATAAGCTACCGGACGCTCCTATATTCAATAGTTTACCTGGCGCAGGTGCAGCCCTATCCTCACGGTTACTTGCAGCATTCGGAGAACAAAGAGGTAGATTTAAATCAGCCAACGAAGTTCAACAATATGCAGGTATAGCACCTGTAACAGAACGAAGTGGTCAAAAATCTTGGGTTCATTGGCGTTGGCAGTGCTCCACCTTTTTACGACAAACGTTTATTGAATGGGCAAGCCATTCTCGCCTAAAGTCTTACTGGGCTAATTTATATTATTTACAACAAAGAGAAAAAGGTAGCTCCCACCAAGCAGCTATACGAGCACTCGCGTTCAAGTGGATAAGGATCGTCTACAAGTGCTGGCAAGATGGAAAACCATATGATGAAACTCAATACTTACGCGTTTTAAAAGATAGAGGTTCGCTATTGATTTCAGGTTAAATTTAACTTGATCTCAGGCTCAGGGCGTGAAGTGAGATAGAAATTATATTATCGTTCTTTAAATATAGTTTTTTGCTTTAAGTTCGTTGCACCTTGAAGCTACATAACTTTTGTCTATAGATTGCAAAAGACTTATTGCTATTAATCCCCTTAAAAGTATCAGAAGATAAAGCCCTCAATAACGTTATATGGAATAAACATGAACATAAGCCACTCCCAAGATGCCGAATTGACATTAGATGAAAATTTCAATTACATCACATTAAGAACAGCTATCCAGAAAAATAATAAAGACAATAACGTCCAATTAGATTCAACTTTACTTTATGATACAAAAACAAATGAAGATACATCAAGTTTCATTTTGGGGTATAACTAAAGCTAAAGCTAAGTTGAACTACTGAACAATTGATGTAACATTCATTTCCGCATAATGATTCAGACGGATGTTTAGAAAGTCTTTATTATTAACTACATCCTCTACTATTTGCTCTAGCTCACCTAATCGTACATTTAAAGCTGAACTTTTTGAAATCGCAATATAATGTCGTATTTCTATATTAGGTTGGTAAACGGATTTAACTACCTCATCACTTAAACCCAATTTATCTAATAAAGGTGTAGTACTTTCTTCATAATGCATGAAAGCATCAATTCGGTTACGTTTTAATAATTCAATATTTTGCAACACTCCACGGGCTTTAAACTTTACTACGGACTCATTGTTGTCAAAGGTTTTAAAATATTTAGAGTTACGGTTCACTCCAATTATTTTTCCAGATAAATCCTGATATGTTTGAATGAGGGCTCTTTTATTTTTTAATGTGAAAATTCTATATGAAAGTAACTCATAATGAGGAAATATATATATAAATTCATCTTGACGATCTTCTGTTTTTTGAATGCCTACAATTAGATCTAATTGCCCATTTCTAATTTGCAACAAACGGCGGGCAAATGACATAGTAGATAACTCAAGAGTTAAATTTAATTTACCTGCCAAATACTATAAATATTTGCTATGTAAGCCATGACTAAACTCTTCTGCTACTGCGACTTTCATTACAGTTTGCTTTATTTTCTCACCATATGTTTGCCCACAGAATAATAGAACTAAGACAAAAATCAAACATTTCATAAGATTTAAAATTCCTCTCGAGAGACCTTAAATAGTTTACTATGAGTGATATTGGCAATTTTACAACTTTAATTAATGAACAAACTTACCTGCAAGTTTTTGTTGATACTTACCATCTTTAATAACATTTTGCCCATTAAGCCAAACTTGTTCAATGCCTGATGAATATTTATTCCAGTTGGAAAAATCAGCATTTGGGGAAAAATTGTCGGCATCAAAAATGATAATATCGGCTTTATAGCCTTCGGTTAGTTGGCCACGATTCTTCAAACCCAATAGATTTGCAGTTTGCCCTGAGCTTTTATTGATAAATTCACCTAAAGTTAATAGGCCTTTTTTAATAGCATATTGCTGGTATTTTTGTGGAAAGCTAGCAAACTTTCGAGGGTGCCCATTAGTTCCATCTGATGAAGTTACTACCCATGGCTGTATCATAAAAGCTTCAACATCTGTAGGTGACATATTAAATGACGCCACGCGCACTTCACCTTCTTGTACAAGCTCAATAGCTGTAGTTACTGCATCTTGTTGTCGCATTTTGGCCACTTCAGCCAAGTTTAATCCAACCAATTCTGAGTCTTTAAATGCCGTGATCAACAGTGACGTTGGCCCACCACGGCGACGAACATTTTCTTGAATCTCCGCTCTTAGCTTATCAGCCAAGCTAACATCATTTAAACGTTGATGAAAAGCTTGTTTAGAATCTGCCATTACCCATTTCGGCATTACTGCACTGCGTAACTTAGTGCCGGAGGCTAGCCACGGATATTGATCAGCAGAAATGCTAACCCCCTTCGCCTGTGCTTGATTTATTTTTTCAATCGCTTGACTACTTTGCCCCCAAACATCCACACCAAGAGCTTTAATATGCGCAAGATGTAAGTGAATATCAGCAGTATCAGCGATATGAATTGCTTCATCTAAAGCAGCTAGAAAACCAATATTAAAAGTGCTTTCATCACGCAAATGGGTGTCATAGATGCCATTATATTTGCTAGCAATTTTTGCCAAAGTAATAACTTCTTCGGTGTTGGCAAAGCTGCCGGGAACATAATACAAACCGCTTGATAAACCTAATGCGCCAGCTTCCATTGCTTGTGTTAGTAATTGTGACATTTCCTTTAGTTCTTCAGCACTAGCATAGCGCTGAGCTCGCCCCATTACTTGTTCACGTATACTGCCATGCCCCACTAACAAGGCGACATTAGTACCTATACCATTTGCTTCAAGCTCTAGCGCCGTTTTCGCAACATCAACAGGCCCTTCGCCGTCATTACCATTTACAACGCTAGTCACTCCTTGCGTTAAATAATTAAGATTATGGTTTTTGTCGTTACTATATAATTCTTCTAATGTGTGAGTATGAGGGTCGATAAATCCTGGGCTGACAATTTTACCCCTGGCATCAATTATATTTTTCGCTTGTACGTTATGCTGACCTTGTCGATAAATACCACATATGTCGCTACCACATATAGCTACATCGATTGTCTGAGCTTCAAGATTAATACCGTCATAAGCAGTGCCGTTAATTATTAAGGTATCAATCGGCGTTGGCTTTTTTGTTACTGCTTTAGGCTTATGCTCAGAACAAGCATTCAACATTGATAACCCCAGCATTGTTAGGCCTATAACGACAGCCCTATTAAAATATCTCATCGACAAATTTACTCTTTATTATGATCAGCACCTGACATCATTGTTTGCATTAATGTTATAGCTGCATTATTAGCAATTACTTTAATAATATCACGATTAGTTTCATCACCCATTTCGTAAGTGATGGCATGCACTTGATAATTGTCAGCAAAATATTGTTTTGAAACACCATTATTAGGCTTGTTTCCTGGCTTTTGAACTACCTCAAAATTTGGCATAGCTTGATTTAGTGCGCCTAGCCAGTGTTTTACAAAGTAGGGCTCTTCAACGCCGTAATATACAGGCATAGTATAAAAAACATCATGTTGTGTAGAGTGAAAATCAACAGCAAACTTTACCTTTTCGCCATTGGCAACAAGCGCTTGCAAGTATTGATGTACTTGGGTAGTTTCAGGTTGTTTAAAGGTAATCCAATCACGATTTAAATCAACACCGTTAGCATTATGACGCCAATTGCCCATGGCAACTCCATCAGGGTTTAAATTGGGAATAATAAGTAGGTTATATTTTTTGCGAAAACTCTCGGCGAATGAATTATTCGCTAAAAGTGTTTCTACAAATGGAAACAAAGCTAATGCTCCTGTTATTTCTGGCGGGTGCAAACGGCCAAGAATCACCAACCACTCATCACTATTGCCTTTACTTTCAATCTTGTAAATTGGCCTACCCAGAATTGATTCGCCTAATTTACTTTGCTTCACTTGGCTAATAGCTTCTAAGTGTTTTGCCCAATCAACGTAATATTGGTTGTTAATCACCTCTTGAGCAGCAATATATGTTGGTTTTGGGGCTGCATTAACATTAATAGTTAAGGTTTTTTTACGGTACCTATAATCATGTACCCGCCAAGATTTCATATCGTCACTAATTTTTGGTAAGTAGCGATTATCTCTTTTACCAGCTATCCGTATGGAGATCCGTACTGCTGTCGGCTTTTCTGCCAATACTTTAAAGGCATACCATGGGCTTAAGTTTATTGGTGAATTTTCGGGCTTTATTACAATTTGGAAATTATTAGCACCTACATTCTTGCACTCGTCCATTCTGCTAGCTTCAAAGTCGGCAAGCAAACGCACAGGACCAATATTACACGCTTGCGCATTGTTACTTTTCGTAGCAACAACCGTTCCTGCACACGAGGTAAGAAATATAGTTGAAAATAACCATGAGCAAATTAATAGTGATTTTTTCATAACAGCATCTTAAAAATTAAATAAATTTTAGAAAAATAAGGCTCGGCTAGCATTGCAGTCGAGCCTTCGATGTCAACTAATGTCATGATGAGCTTAAAAAGCTTTTCTTAAACTCATGTAGAAATAACGACCACGATTCGAATGTAAAGCTCCAAAATAACCATGTGCCAATTCATCTGCTAATGGCGGCTCTTCATCGGCAATATTTCTAATACCAAAACGGATCTTAGTACCATCTAAGGCGCTATCATCAGCAAAGCGATAATCAGCATAAACATTTACTCGAGTGAAGCTATCTACTGGCAACATAATGACTTCGTCATTAACCGTAGCTGTAGTACTAGTATCAATGACTTCACTCACATAATTTGCATTAATACCTGCCCCCCATTGGTCGTAATCCCAATCAAGTGAAACTCTTGCCCGCCATTCTGGACGACCATTTTGCTTGATTAAGTCACCTGCTCCTGCAACTGTTCTGTCAGCTGGTACGGCTGAGTTTCCTGATTCTTGAGCAGCAATGAGTTGTGCTGAAATTGAATCGGCTTCTTGTTCGAATTTATTCAATTTCGCGGCATTGGCAGTAAATTCAAACTCACCAAAATCTGTTTCCCAATCATAGATTAGGCTAAAGTCGATACCTTCAATATTACGAACACCTAAATTCAAATAGTCATTATTTATTTGTATCACTTCATTGGTATTAGGATCTCGAATAACAGCACTATTGCTTGAACCTTCACTTCTCAATAATGAATCATAAAGTAAGTGGGATGAGCCAGGTAAAATACCCACAAGATCTTTCTGCTTAATCTTCCAAGTATCTAATGTAAACGTTAAGTTTTCGGTTGGTTCAAATATTAAACCAAATGAAGTATTTTCATCATCTTCTGGTTTTAAGTCTGTGGTACCACTACGAATATCAACAATGCCATAGGTTGAATCGAGTACTGGGTCATACAAACTATTTGAACGCGGTACACCTTCTGCTGATACTTGTGGTAAACCTGGTGCTCGGAAGCCTCCAGCATAAGAAGCTCGGAAACTTATCCATCCTGCTGGTTCCCAAAATAAAGCAACCTTAGGTTTAACTGCACTACCAACATCTGAAAAGTTTTCATAACGACCGGCAACTTGTAATTCAACATAATGAGAATCAGAATCGATCAAAGGCACTAAAAATTCTGCATAAGCTGAAGTAACATTGCGAGAGGCTTTTGAATCCGGCGTTGGACTACTACCCAAAACATCACTTCCTGATAATTCAGCCCCTGTTATTGCATCAACAAAAGGATTGCTGCCATCAAGTAATGGGTCACGATCATCTTCAAAAGTTTCACGTCTAAACTCTACGCCCATAGCAATACCTACATCACCTGCTGGTAATGTCCAAAGCGCGCCATTACTCACTTTAAAGTCAACCGAAGCTAAGCTAGTTTTGGAATCACGATTAACGTTCACCATAAATTGGTCAATCACACTTTGTGGATTTAACGTTGAATCACCACTATTTGGATTATTGACGTCACCGCCAGTAAAGATGTTATAGGCTAATGTTGGATCTGTGCTATTGATTGATGCTTGAAATTTGCTTGCTTGAATACGATTCGCAGAATCATTAGTTTCCGCAGCGGTATAAAATGCTGCGGATTCCCAATCCCAATCGTTATATGCACCTTTTAAGCCACCTAATACACGATAGCTAGTATCATCAACTTCGACATTTCGAGGACCAGTATCAATTGCTCGGTAACTACGTAATAGAACTTCTTCACCAAATGGATTATGCGCAGCATCGGCAGAAATACGGAAACGTTGTGCCGTTAGGTTATGTGTTTGTTCTCGAGTTCGCTCAGCTTTCGCATTGTAATAGGTAACTTCTGAGAAAAAATCTAAATCACTGTTAATCTCATGCGTAAAATAGCTGTAAAAATTTAGCCGCCTTACATCCGAAACTAATGAGCGAGTAGTGCCTCGATCAAAGCGCTGGTCTCTTGGGAAGCTACCACTATCAGCACAAATACCACCATCTAAATTCACAACACAACCTGAGTTGGTATCTGGCTGTAAATGGAAACGACCTAAAGCGTCTGATTGAAAATCCCCCCATGGCGTTGCCGTAGAACGATTATCTAATTGAGTATCACCAATAAATTCTTCAGGTAAGCCTGAATATTCACGTAAGTCATGGCTTGCTGAATAGGGGCGTTCGCTTGCCATCATGCCATTGCGATCATAGTAGCTAAATGACGCTGTTAAGTGAGAGCGACCTTCATTTAAATCAAACCCCGTTAAATAACTAAAAGTAGTTTCATCTAATGATGTTCCTTCAGAGCCGCCATACGATAATTTAACCTGATTGCCTTCAAAGTCATCTTTAAGTTGGTAGTTGACTACGCCGGCTACGGCATCAGAGCCGTAAATAGCTGCAGCGCCATCGCGTAATACTTGCAAAGATCGTAAGCCAGAAACCGGCAGAGTATTAGAATTTGATGTTGAAACAGGAACAAAGTTTTCTGACTGTGTACCCGGGTGAGTTACCAGTCGGCGTCCATTTAACAAAGTTAGGGTATTCCCTGAGCCTACGCCACGTAAGTTAATTGAAGCAACGTCACCACGAGCATCATTTACGCCACCATTACCTGTTGCAGCACCGAAGTTCACAGCGCCAATTTGTGGTATTGAACGTAACAACTCATCGCCTGACATTGCTGCGGTATTTTCAATATCTTTTTCTGTTAATGCGGTAACAGGTAAGGCGCCAATATCTGAGGCACGTTTAATATTCGAACCAACAATGCTAATTCTTTCTATCTCTTCTTCTTTTGCTGTCGTTTCTTCAGCATTAGCTTGTTGAATAATAGTTGATTGGGCTGTTAAGGCGGCTAATACACATAGACTTAGGCGCTTTAACTTATGCTTATACATCGCTTGTTGTTTCATCACTCTCACCATCATAAGTTGCATTTATTATGTTATATTTATCGAATATTTTTATATTCATTTTTGTTGTTAGGTTCACCATGCCGAATTAACAAACGCAATACCATTGACTGTTCGTTTACAACCCATAACCTAAAGTTATAGCAAAGTTACAAATTCAGCCAATTTTTAATGGCAATCAGCTAATACCCGATATTTCTATTCTAAGCTCCAACGCACTTTCGCTCGGTACAAAGGCAATACATCCAGCGAGCATGTAAAACCTTTGGTTATGACTCACTTAAAATTTTGAACTGCTGATCGAATGATTATCTCTTTACAATCGAATTACGATGCATTGTCCATATAAGAATCATGCGATGACGAACAAACGCCAAATAGAAAAAGGTTAAATGCTCATATGAATATTGAAATATCTACCGCTGAAACTCTGCTAGTTTCACTTGTCATTCTTTTTTCTGGTTATTACTTAAATAGCAAAGTTGCTTTTCTAAAAAATAACAACATTCCAGAACCTGTGGTTGGTGGTATAGCTTTTTCTATACTCTCTGCAATAGCACATATCTATTTTGATGTGAACTTTCAATTTGATATGGCGTTTAAAAATCCATTAATGACCATGTTTTTTACTACTGTCGGTTTAGGGGCAAGCTTTACCTTATTACTTAAAGGTGGCCCGAAAGTAGCCCTCTTTTTAGGTGTTGCAACCTTGTACTTGCTTCTACAAAATGCCGTAGGTGTTTCCATTGCCGCAGCGACTGGCATGGAACCCTTGATGGGGCTCATTGGTGGTTCAGTGACACTTTCTGGTGGACACGGCAATGGTGCAACTTATGCCGACCTATTTATTAATGAATACGGTATGCACAGCAGCGTTTTTGAATTAGCCATGGCAGCAGCAACTTTAGGGCTAATTTTAGGTGGTTTAGCGGGCGGACCTGTCAGTAAAAAATTGATCACGAAATATAACCTCAAAGCGGATACTTCTTACCATGAAGAATTAGATGACACCATTACCTTTGACCCAGAAGATCACGACTTAGTTACCCCAAAGAAAATGATGGAAACCTTGTTTGTAATTCTACTATGTATGTATTTAGGACGTATGGGTTATGAAGCCTTAAAAGTCATAGAAGTAGTGTTGCCAGCTTTTCTAATTCCATTGCTGTTTGGTGTTGTCATTACCAACCTGACAGAATTTACTAAAATTTATAAAGTCAGCCGAGCGTGTGTCGATTTGTGGGGTACTATGTCTCTATCAATATTTCTTGCTATGGCGCTGATGTCATTAAAAATATGGGAGCTGGTGAGTTTAGCTGGCCCAATGATTTTTATGATTTTAATACAAGCAGTCACGCTGATGTTATTTGCTTATTTCATTACCTTTAGAGTGATGGGTAAAAACTATAATGCCGCAATTATGGCAGGTGGACATTGTGGTTTTGGCTTAGGTGCCACACCAACAGCGGTTGCTAATATGGAATCACTCGTTTCTCGCCACGGTCCGTCACCACAAGCATTTTTAGTAGTGCCATTAGTTGGGGCATTTTTTATTGATATCACCAATGCTTTGATTATACAGTTATATTTAAGCTTGCCATTTCTGAGTGATTAACTCACTTTAGCTAACAAACTTTACTGAGGACGTAAAATGCGCTTACGACACATTGAAATTTTTCACGCCATTTACACTACGGGTTCAATTACTAATGCAGCCAAAATACTGCATGTATCGCAACCATCGGTCAGTAAAGTATTGTCACATGCCGAGCTACAACTCGGCTTCAATTTATTTGAACGTGTTAAAGGTCGGCTTATTCCAACCGATGAAGCAGAGATGCTTTTTGACGAAGTTGATAAGATTTATCAGCAAATGCGTTCAATTAAAAATACCGCACAAAATATTAAAAAATCAGAGTTTGGCAGTATCGCTTTAGGCGTAACACCAGCGTTAGGATTTGATGCCATTCCAAATGTTATCGCTAATTATCATCAAGATTATCCAAATGTCACTTTCGATATTCAAACCATTCATAACGATGCTGTCATGCAGTCATTGCTTGAGCATAAGTGCGACTTAGCGATTTTATTCTCGCCACATAGCATGCCAGGTATTACCTCAATTCCTTTAGCAGAATCTGAACTAGTAATTGTTTATCCAAAAGACAAGTTTCCTGATTGCCCAGATAAATTAACCTTATCCCAAGTTTGCGATTTAGAGTTTATCGACATAAGCGACAGCGGTCCCTTGGCTGATATGTTGTGGGCACGGGTGATGGAAGAAAATATTGGTATTATGTCATCGATCAAGGTGCAAACCTACTTTATTGCTGCTAGATTAGTCGCCAGAGGACTTGGGGTCTGTGTTGTTGATCGCTACACCGCAGAAGGAAATTTGTCTGACAATGTTGCTATCGCCTCGTTTGAGCCTGCGCTTACTTTTAACATTAATGCCGTACAATTAGAAAACAGAGCTAAATCTAAAGTAATTGATGAATTCATACCATATTTAACCCAAGGAATTTCAAATAGTTAAATAGAATCATAACCACAGGTTATGATCGATAAAAGCCTTCTCACTTTTAATGTTTGCTCACTAAGTTAAGCTCGGAATTAGAAAAACTCTGCTATCCCAGCATTTAAATTTAGGAACTTCATTATGAAAATTGCTTCTCCTTATCTGTTATTTATTGGTGACGCCACCGACCAGCTTTCAATTAAAATGGCACGTGGTGCAGCAGATTGGCGCCCTGAACTTTGTGTTGGTGAATACAGCGTTAACGGTTGTACGGTTAGCACCGGCATTGATAAAATGGACATTGCACAAGCAGCAGCTAAAGGGGCTAAGTCATTCATATTAGGTTTTGCCAACAGTGGCGGTGTACTTGATCAGAAATGGTTACCTTATATTCTAGAAGCAATGAACAACGGCATGGATATCGTTTCAGGTTTACACGATAAATTAAGTGATTTTCCAGAAGTCGTTGAAAAGGCACAACAAACCCAGCAGCGATTGCTCGACATTCGTCATCCTAAAGCCGAATTTGTTACCGGTACCGGCGTAAAGCGCACGGGTAAACGCTTACTTACTGTTGGTACTGACTGCTCGGTGGGTAAAATGTACACCTCATTAAGCCTTGAAAAATCGATGAAAAAGCTTGGTTTTGATGTCGATTTTCGTGCTACGGGACAATGCGGTATTTTAATTGCTGGGCAAGGTGTCGCAATTGATTGTGTTATTTCTGACTTTTTATCCGGGGCTACAGAATCACTTTCTCCTGATCATGATAGCGAACATTGGGACATTATTGAAGGTCAAGGCTCATTATCACACCCTGCTTTTGCTGGTGTAAGTTTAGGCTTATTACATGGTTCACAACCTGATGCTTTAGTAGTTTGTCATGATATAAACCGTAATCACATGCGTGGCCTACCTAATAGTCAATTTCCAAGTATAGAGGAGACTATATCGTTGAACTTGCAAGCAGCTAAACTCACTAATCCTAATGCAAAAGTTGTAGGTATTACAGTGAATACTTCAAGCGTTAGTATTGAGGAAGGGTTACGAATTTGTACCAAACTAAGCGAAGAATTTTCTCTGCCGTGTGTTGACCCATTACGTGATGGTACTGACAGTATCGTCTCAACTTTGAAATAGGCAAAAATCAATGAACTTAACTATTCGTGTTGTTCATCAACAACTGCCTTTAAAAAATGTTTTCCGCATCGCCCGAGGTGCCAAAACACAAGCAGACGTTGTTGTAGTCACCATTAGTGACGGTAAAAATACCGGTTGGGCTGAAGCAGTACCTTATGCACGCTATCAAGAATCTGTAGATAGTGTTAGTCAGCAGGTTCGCTCTTTGCCTGAAAAAAGTATCAGTAGTGACAATATCAATGAATATATAGAGGCTTTACCTTCAGGAGCAGCGCGTAATGCACTTGATTGTGCTTGGTGGGACTTACAGGCGAAACAACAGCAAACCTCAGTAGCAAAACTACTACAACTTCCACAAGCAAAGCCTTGTGTTACGGCGCAAACATTAAGTATTGATATCCCAGAAGCAATGGCAAATGCGGTGGCTAAACTCAATAATCCGCCACTCGTTAAAGTTAAACTTGATAATCAAGATATCATCAAGAAGATGACTGCAATTCAACAAGCAGCCCCTAACAGTGAGTTTATTGTTGATGCTAACGAAGGTTGGAGCATTGAAGATTTAACTCAATGTTGCCTGCAATTAAAAGCACTAAATGTGGTACTTATTGAGCAACCATTGCCAGCTGGTAAAGATCAGGAGTTAATTAATTTTTCGTCGCCTGTACCGCTATGTGCCGATGAATCATGTCATACCCGGGCAGAACTCGAATATTTAATAAACCGTTATCAAGTTGTAAATATTAAGTTAGATAAAACCGGCGGTTTAACAGAAGCAGTTTTATTAGCTCAAGCAGCCAAAAAACAAGGTTTTGAGCTTATGTTAGGCTGCATGGTTGGTAGTTCATTAGCCATGGCACCTGCCGCACTATTAGTAAATGAAGCCAAATTTGTTGATTTAGATGGCCCACTCTTAATTAGTGATGATCGTCAACATGGCTTTGAGTTTGAAAAAGGTGTTATGCAACCGTTATCTGAAAAACTTTGGGGTGGCAACAACACACTTTTAGCTGCGACTACGATTACCTGCTAACCACATTTCCCCCTGTTTCCTTGACATTATGTCATAAATGTCTTGCCCTGCTTGCAGGGCTTTTTATATGAATATTTCCAAATAAATATTTGGAACGTTAAGCTACTAATCATCAAAGATTAACATCCAAGTATTCAATAATCGTGTTAGTTATTTGCTGAATTTGATCAATCTCTGTAGGAATAATTAAAATGGTATTGTCGCTAGACATACAGCCTAATATACCAGCCTGCTCACCAAGATTTTCAATCATTTTAGAGATTAAAATAGCCGCACCAATCACTGTTTTAATAATAATATGCATATTATTATGCTTTATATCAAGAATTACAGAATCAATTGCTTGTTGTCCTGTTGGAACCTGTTGTTTTTCTGGTAATGTATAGATAACATCGTTCCTGTGATTACGAATTTTTATTGCTCCGATTTTATGGAGTAAACGCGAAACACGGGTCTGTGTAACGTTTTCAAAGCCATGCAACGATAAAGCTTTAACTAATTGTGATTGCGATCCAAACACCTTTCTTCGGATCAATGATTTTAGGGTGCATATCAATTCAGGTTCGGTAACAATCATTTACTTAATCACTTCTAAAGACTTATTTATTAAGATTAAAATGTCAGTATTATTGGCTTCGAAACATTTTTATCAACACCCAAATATGAAGCTTGATAACTCAAAATATTATAAAAATTAGGCTTTACTTGCTTACTAAATGCGCTTTGCCATTCAATTAAGGCAAAATCGTCAATATTTACTTTAGTCACTTTTCCATCTAATGACTCCATCTCAGCTAAAACTCGAAAACTTTTATAGCCTATACGTGGTGAATTGAAATCTATCTCAACGTTTTGCCAGTCATTATTTGGTGATAACTCAACAGCTCTGATTAAATGTTTAGGACTATTTTCGAAGGCATCAAACAGCTTTTGACGATTTTTTCGGCCTTGCCAGTAAAAATTAATTTTTACTGGTGTTTCTACCTTGAATTTTGCTTTAATCGTCATAACACTACTAGCTTTATAAACTCGTCTAAAACTTTGCATGCCAAAATTACTCTGCGACTTCGGTTCAATTTTTATTGCTAAGCTATGGCTACCACTAGCACCAAAGTTATTCAATGTCGTTGCACTATGATCAAATAACCAACCACGTTCAGGACTATCGAATAATGCAAAACTTTCAAAATCACTACCGTTAATTAAATTGGTACCTAAACGGTATGCAACACTTGAATTCGGCATTTGCACATGGGTAATACTACGATTCCATGGCAATTGATAAAGCGGGATAGTTTTTTCATTGCTAGCAATAGCAAGTTGCATTTTTCCCGCCGGCTTTTCTTGCTCTGCTAATTGCTGACTATGTGATTTGATAACACCATGGCCGCCTGAAATTGAGATAGTAGTATTTCGTTTTTTTGAAAGCTCCGTTAGTCTTTTCATTACGGTATAGCGATGCATGCCTGTTGCAGGTGTTGGCTTGTAACCTTTGACGTATAAAGGAACGATTTCTGCACGATGAAATTCTCCATCATCAAGCCAGACATAAAGAATAAGACTATGCTGAGTGGCGCTAAAATTTTGATCAAAAATAAAATTACCCATTGAGTAAGCAATTAACTTATTATCATATAACTCAAGTCCTTGAGTAACATGAGGGTGATGAGCTATTGCAAGTGATGCTCCTGCATCGAGAGCTGATTTTAAACGCTGCTCTGTAACACCAGTAGGGTTGTTGGCGTATTCTTGGCTGCCATGATATTGCACAATAGTTACCCTATCTTCTACTACTTGTTTAACAACAGATTTATGGATATTTTCCATTGAGCCGTAAGCAGCACCACCATGTTGATAATTTGCAGTTTGAGTGGGATTAGCACTCCCTTCCCAGCCAACATAGCCTAGCATAGAAAATTTAATACCTTTTATGATTTCTGTATGTGCCTTAAGTGCTGTTTCTTCGTTAATGCCGGCCCCAGAATATGCTAAAGCGCTATCATCTAAATACGCTAATGTAGAATGTAAACCCGAGTCCAAATAATCATAAGTATGATTATTACCTAAAGACACATAATCAATACCAGCCCAAGCTAACGCATCTAATGTTTCCGGCTGAGAGTAAAAAGTAACTGATTTAGGTGCTCGCTCAGTTGGCTTTTCCTTTGCAATTTGTGTTTCTAAATTAACTGCGGCGTAATCTGCCAAACTCATGTATGGTTTTATGTGCTCTACAATAGCTTTACTACCAGCAAGTTTATCATCTGACTCAATAAGCACATCATCACCAAAGTAAGGTTTATAGTAGCGACGCCCCATCATTACATCACCAGCAAATGCCATCATGACTCTACCTTTTTGTTTTTCAACTAAATAGATGTCATTAACACTTGTAGATGCAGAATTAGTTGGAGTTAACTCATAATGGCTAAATGTTTGAATACTCGGATAGTAATGTGGGTGAGCCAATTTAAGTTGATATATTTCAGTAATCGAAGTTGTTAATTTAAAATTACCTCTTTCATCTGTTTTAGACTTTGTATCTAACAAAGAGATTACAACACCATCAATAGGGTGACCTTTTGCATTCAGTATTTTCCCTTTAATTGTAAATAATTCGCTTGCTTGACAAGCTACGCTACCAAGAATAAACGTTATCACCCAGAGTAACTTCATAAATCCCTATCTATATTGATTTTTTATACAATTATTATAATAGATAATTTCAAATACCATTTATTCTTATATTTTGCCGTAACATAACCTATAGCTATACAAAATATATACACTACTTTAATTGTATTTCCACTCTAAGGTATGTTGATAAAAATTCTAAGGCGCTAAGTACCCCATAACGAGTTAGTGCTAACTATCATTTTTACCACAAAGCCGACCCTTTTCATGAGCCAAAACCATCGTTCCTAATGATCACTTTGATACGAAAGCGGAAGTTAGCTTTGGCCTGTCTAAGGACAAATGTTGCGACAAAGCAGTCATGACTATTAGTTATATTGTTAAATATAATCTTTGTTCTAGCGCATATGCACACGACTAATCCCACGCTAAACGTGACTTTAGCGTGGGGTTAGAGGTCTCAGTTATTTTATCTGGATAGCTCTTCTATTTTTTTCCTTGAAAACCAGCTATATAAAACAGGTAATACGAACAGTGTTAACAGCGTGGCCGTTACCAAGCCACCTACAATAACACTGGCAAGTGGACGTTGTATTTCTGCACCTACACCATTCGACATTAGCATTGGGATTAAGCCTAATGCAGATGTTATAGCAGTCATTAGTACAGGTCTTAATCTTGAAGTAGCACCTTCAAAAACGGCTTTAGATGCGTCAAGTCCGTCTTTAATACGTTGGTTGATACTTTCTACCATAACGACCCCATTCAATACCGCTACACCAAATAAGGTAATAAAGCCAACGGAGCTTGGTACGGATAGATATTGTCCTGATATGTACAAAGAAAATACGCCACCAATAACGGCAAGTGGCACATTAACTAAAATCAGCATAGCTTGACCAACAGAGCTAAAAGCAAAGTAAAGTAACAATGCAATTAGCGCTAAAGATAAAGGTACAACGATAGCTAGTCTTTTTTGAGCACGCTGTTGGCTTTCGAATTGTCCACCTATTGCTACCGAGTAGCCTGAAGGTAGGTCAACTTTCTCAGCAATAACTTTTCTGATGTCGGCTACTACACTACCCATATCTCTATTCTGAACGTTTGCTTGAATAACGACACGCCTTTGAACATCATCGCGCCTTACTTGAGGAGGACCTGATTCAAATGAAACAGTTGCAACATCACCTAAGCGTACCCAGGCGCCTGTTGGTGACTGAATTCGAATATCTGAAATAGCTTCCTTATTTTGTCGGTACTCTTCTTCAATACGCACGTAAATATCATAACGTTCATTGCCTTTGATGATTTGTCCAGCTTCAACCCCTCCAATACCATCTCGCACAACTTCCATTATATCAACAACTGAAAGTCCAAAGCGCGATAGCTCTTGCCTATTAGGTTTTACGACAAGTTGCGCTTCACCTGCAATTTGCTCAAGAGCAACATCTCTTGCACCATCAACACTCTTTATAGCCGCTTCGATCTCTTGTCCTTTAGCTGCTAAAACGTCTAACTCAGGGCCAAATAACTTTATCGCCAACTGAGCTTTTACGCCAGATAGTAACTCATCAACACGAGTCGCAATAGGTTGAGAAAAGTTTAGTAGTAAGCCAGGAAACTCCTCTAAAGATCTCTCCATTTTCCCTTGAAGTTCATATCGATTAGATGCACTGGTCCACTCAGAAACAGGCTTCAACCCTATGTAAATTTCTATGTTATTCACAGGCTCTGGATCTCCACCTATTTCGGCTCGACCAATTCGGCTTAATGCATAGGTTACTTCAGGAAAAGCCATTAGTTTTTCTTCTAGAATTGGTGCCACAGTGAGCGCGGTATCTAAACTGGAAGAAGGTGCCAGCGTTGCTCTTAAGTTTATCGTCCCTTCTTCTAACTCAGGTACAAATTCAGTACCAATTAATGGAACTAATGCAAAGGCAGAGAAAACTAATATAAGTGCGGCTGAAATGACTAACTTGGTGCGTTTTAGTGCGAATGTAAGCCCTTTTCTGTAGAGTTTGTCTAATGGCCTAAGAACAAAGCTTTCCCTCTCTTTTACACCTGACTTAAATAAATAAGTTGCCAGTGCAGGTACGATAAACAACGCAACCACAATCGCAGATACAACGGCTAAGATGATGCTTATTGCCATAGGTTGGAATAACTTTGCTTCAACCCCTTCAAAGCTGAACAATGGCGCAAATACGACTAAAATAATCGAGGCAGCAAAAAAGACGGGACGAGCCACTTCTTTACCTGCATTTTGCAGACGTAATTTAATGCCGTGCTCATCGTGTTCTACATCGTGCGGATCTGCGTCAGAAGTTGGAACACGTTCCTTTACCGATTTCGAATGTGTCGCGTCAGGTCTATTTAAATGTTTAAACATATTTTCAACCATAACCACTGAGCCATCTACAAGCATACCAATAGCGACCGCTATGCCACCCAGTGACATAAGGTTTGCAGAAATGCCCCACCAAGCCATGATCATTAACGCGATACCAATTGAAATTGGAATAGATATTAATACCAAGAAGGTTGCACGTAAATTCATTAAAAATAGTGCTAATACAATACAGATGAAAATAAATGCTAGTAATAGTGCATCAACCACTGTATTTACCGCTTTTTCAATCAAATCAGCCTGATCATAAAAAGGCTCAAAGCGAACACCTTTTGGCAATGCTTGACTAATTAATGGAATTCTTGCATTGATACCATCAATGGTGGCTTTAGTATTTGAACCCATGCGTTTTAAGACAATGCCAGAGACAACTTCGCCTAAATTTTCGACTTTACCGTCTTCGGTTTTGCGCGTCATGGTGACAGCACCTTGACGAATTTCACTGCCCATTTCAACTTTAGCAATATCTGAAACCGTAACAACCGTACCATCGACTGTTTTAACGGGAACTTGTTTGATATTACTGATGCCAGCCTCACCACTCTCAAACCAGCCTGTGCCTCTAATCACAAGCTGCTCTTGCCCACGGTTCATGTACCATCCGCCAACATTCGCATTGTTGTTATCTAGGGCACCAACAACGTCTTCTTGCGTTAGTTCATATGCTAAGAGCTTAGATGGATCGACATTGACTTGGTATTGCCTAACATTACCACCAAAAGATAATACATCAGTGACTCCATCGACAGGCATAACGAGTAACTTAACAATCCAATCGTTAAGGCTTCGAAGCGCCATAGCATCATAACCTGCACCTTTATCTGAAATAAGAAGATACTGAAATACTTGGCCCAGCCCAGAGGTGTTTGGTCCCATTTCGGGTGTCCCAACACCTTCTGGTATCAGTTCTTTTGCGGCTTGAAGACGCTCAAATACGAGTTGTCTTGCAAAGTAAATGTCGGTGCCTTCTTTGAAAACAACCGTAACGCCAGACAAGCCTGTTTTAGAAATTGAGCGCACTTGTTCTACATCAGGTAGGGCATACATTACCGCTTCAATGGGGTACGTAATGAGTTGTTCAACTTCTTCAGCAGCCAGTCCTGGCGCTTCAGTATTTACAGCAACTTGAACATTAGTAACATCAGGAAAGGCATCCAAATTTAATTTTGGAATCACCATAACTGCACCAACCATAGTGGCAAACAGCGCAATCAAAATCAGGAGTCTATTATTAACAGACCAATCTATTATTTTATTAAACATAGTCTTGCTCCCTAGTGGTTGTGCGGATCAAATCCGCCTTTAGCGATTTCAGACGCAACAAAAAATGCGCCTTTAGTTACAATTCGCGTTCCACTATCAAGGCCAATGATTTCTCTAAAACCACCTAAGGCTCGGCCTAGTTCTATTTCTACAGCTTTAAATTCTCCAGGGTGGTCTTCGACAAATACTGTCCAATCACCATCTGCGCTGCGGATCAATGCTTCTTCTGGCACAGCCATCACTTTCTGCTTTGTGGCAAACTGAAAGTAAACTTTTACAAACATGCCTGAATGAAGATTATCATCCGAATTATCTACTCCTAACCTAATAATTCGAGTACGAGTAATAGGGTCAATTGTATGGGCTTCTTGGATAACTTTGGCATTGTAACTCTGGCCTTCTAATTTAAGTACCGCAGGAGAATCAATTGATAAATTCAGCTTTTTATTTGGAGAAACTTTTGCTTCAACCCATAGTTGTTTTTCATCTGCTAACAACATTACTGAATCACCAGCATCAACACGTTGCCCTTGGATAAAATCGTCTTGAAGTACAACCCCTTCACGCTGAGCAATTAATGTATATTGCCCAAACGCTTTTATGTCTTTGTTAGAAATGCCATCTATTGCTTTTTCAGTTAACCCTAAAGCAATAAGCTTCCCGTAACTCGCATTGTATGTAGTCTCTGCTTGTAATAATCTACTTTCACTCACCGTCTTGTTACCCAGCTTTTTCACACGTTGCCATTCGGTTGAAGCGATTAAATAGTCAGCCTGTGCTTGTGCCATTGCTTCACTAAATAATGTAACTAACTTCTGACCTATTTCTACATGCTCTCCAAGCGCTGCATGGCGACTAATAATGACTGACTCTGTACGTGGCGATACCACATAACTTTTATAGCCATTAGCTTTTATTTCGCCTGGTGCATATACGGTGCTAAATTGATATTCAGGCTTAACACTTTCCACTTTAATGTTAGCAAGCGACATCTTCTTTGGATCAATAGTGATACCTTCTTCATGCTCTTCATCTTTTCCTTCCTTATTTACTTTTTCGTGATCATGTTCGTCATGGTCATCTTTTTCTTCTTTATGTCCTTTATCGTGACCATGTTCGCCATGATCATCTTTATGTTCTTTTACATCTTGCTTCGAAACTTTTGTGACAGAGCCAGTACCATCTGACGACTGTGCAAAAGCGTCATGATTTGTAGTAAACCCAACTAACAGGCTGCTAATTACTACGGCTAATAATTTTTTACTAAATATTGTATTCATTTTTGTAACCTATATTTTTTATAAATTTAAGATTTCGCTTCTTTTGCTAATGAAAAATTAGCGCGTTCAAATCTCAAATTTTGATAACTGACCCATACTTAAAACGAAGGATATTTCTGCAAGCTTGAATTGATTTTCCAAACGTATTCCTGCATGAAGCCCTTCCGCACGTTGATTTAATGCGAGTAAATAATCAGAAGTATTTATGTCACCAGCTTCCCAGCGCCTATTTAATAAATTTGCGCTACTATCTAATCTGCCTCGTGTGAGTTTTTGCCATTGCTCATAGTATTTTTTACTTACATTAAGCGATTCATAATTAGCTTTTGCTTCAAAAGACTGCTTTCGATATACCGACCGAAAGTTCGCCTCGGCTGCAATTGCTTCTGAATAAGCGGCTTTAACAGTATCTGAATAGTTATTTCTGATGTTTAAAGGAATTGAGAAAGTCACACCAACCAAGTCTTCATCTCCACTTTTACCTGCGCTAACTCCAATGGTTGGATTAGGTTTAGATTCCATAGTGGTTAGTTGAGCTTTAGATTGTTGCCCCTTCCATTGCGCTCTTGCGAGTTTAACTTTTGGATGATCCTCAACCCACTGTGAATCAAATGAATAGCTTGTTGCTCCAAAAGTAAATGAGGGTAAATTGGCGGTATTAGGCGTCCAATCTGGCAATAACTCCTGAACCTTTACCTCTGTATTTTTCAAAGCAATTTGAGACTCAGATATTTCACTAAAAATTTGCGACAAGTTTAAATAGACTAGCTCAGCGTCAAGTGGCTCTAGAAGTCCAGCTTTTCGTTTGTCTTCAACAATTCCAACGAGCGTTTGCAATTGCTCTTCTCTTTCTGAAAGTAACTGAGCAGCTTTTTTTGCTGCTTGCCAATTAACTAATGCAGTTAAGGCATTAGCCTTTTTAGAATCGAGTAGAGATAACAATTGTTGCTGGTTTGCATAAACATCAATTTCACCAATGGTTTTATTTGTTGATTGCTTATCCCAGAAATCAATTGTTTGGCTGATACCAATGGAGTAATTATCAAAATCACCTTCTTTTTCATAACTAGCTTCTAGCTCTGGGTTATAAACGGCTTGAGTTAAACCATTGGCTCTATGACTACTTGCATTGAGTAACTCTTTCGCTGCTATAACTTCGGGATCTTTATTTATTTGACTATCAAGCCATGAAATATTTTTCTCTTTGCCATAACTGGCAGCTGAAAAACTCACAACCATGCATAAAGACAGGACTAAACCTGTATTTTTTAAATATATATACATAAAAAATCTTAATTTTAAAATTAATAAACACGAACCCTTTATCCATTATTAAAGGATAAATAGGTCATTAAAAATTAATCTAATTAAGAAATAGGCGGACGAAGTATAGCTTCAAGAAAGGTACTTGTTTGATCAATTTGATAAGGCGTTTTATTGATAATATTTAGCTTACCATCGACATTGGAATTACTGACTAAAATCCAAGATAAGTGGCTGCCACTGCAATGACCACAGTGATGACAATCCTTTACATCGTGCTGTTCATCATCTGTATTATCATTTAAGGCATTTCGATCATCTGCATGATCATGTTGAGTTTGAAGGTGCTCTATATCTATTTGGTGATTCTCAGATGTTGAAGATGCAACAGCAGTTAACGATTGTAAAACAATCGAAAAGACTAAGAGCATTTTTAGTACAACATTAAGGTTCAAAGTTATCACCAGTTAAATATAGTATTTAAAATACTAGCAGAAACTATTTTCTTAAACTAGCTTTTCAATTCAGTTTCCACGCTTTTACATTAAATAATTTTTATATTTGACTCTATAGCCACTATAGATTTTATACTTATTTTAATATTATTACGGAATGTTAAATATGTCAGAAAAATGTAGTGGTCAGTGTCAATCATCTTCTACCAATGAAGATGTAAAAATTGATGCGCAATTAGATAACTATAGTGGCGGGTTTGTCAGTACATATAAAGTGCCTCAAATGGACTGTCCTTCAGAAGAAAGGTTGATCAGGTTAGCACTAGATGGTGTGGAACCTTCTGTTGGCTTGCAATTTGATATTCCTAATCGCTTAGTGAAAGTTTTTCATGATGAAAATTTAGATGAAATAACAAAAAAGTTACAACAACTTAAACTCGGTGCAGAGTTAGCATCAACTAAAGAAAGTTGCAGCACAGAAGCTGCAAAAGCAAAAGATCTAGCCCAAAAAAATGAGATGAAAGAAGCATCAACACTAAAATGGTTGTTGGCTATTAACGGAGTCATGTTTTTTGTAGAGATAATTGCCGGGATTATTGCGCAGTCTGCTGGCCTTATTGCCGACTCATTAGATATGTTTGCTGATGCTGCGGTGTATGGTTTAGCTATTTATGCCGTAGGTAAAAGTATCAGCATGAAACTTAGAGCGGCACATATATCTGGTGTACTTCAAATTATTCTAGCGCTAGGTGCTTTGAGTGAAGTCGTAAGACGCTTTATTTATGGTAGTGAGCCTATGTCATCTTTAATGATGATATTTGGTGGAATAGCACTAATCGCTAACATTGCTTGTCTGTTTTTAATATTTGGCAACAAAGAAGACGGCGCTCATATGAAAGCGAGCTGGATTTTTTCCGCAAATGACGTTATCGCAAACGTTGGCGTAATCTTAGCTGGTTTATTAGTTACAGTAACAAGCAGCCGTTATCCAGATTTAGTGATTGGTTTGATAATTGCCCTTGTCGTTTTAAACGGTGCTCGCCGCATCTTACAGCTAAAGTATTAAGCAGAGAAATGAAAATAGTGCACTCCTCGTATATAAAATCAAATATATCATACGTGATAATGATTTTAATCGCGGTGCAGTCTGTATTTTTTTCGCTAGAAGAACTTGAAATAAACTTAAACGAGAGTTCTTTTAACACATCACTAACTGAGTCAATTACCCCATTAAAAGCTTCAGAAACCTCCAATGTATTTGAAGTAAATAATAGCTACACTTCAATTGATGATTGTAATTTTTGTTGCTGTTGTCACCTATTTTTAAATGCAGATTCTTCTTGTAATGTTTTACAAGCAATAGATCAATTTCCCACCTACGCCTTAGTTTCTCCTGAGCTAAAAGGCTATATCTCGGTGCCATTTCGTCCCCCTAAACACGCCTAATTTTATATCAAATTTAAAGAGGTCAACATTATTGGCCTAAATAACAATATAAATTTATAGGAAAGTATACATGGCACTTAATACCTGTGCGCATCGCAAGATAGTAATTTTGAGGTGTGTAACACCTCGGCTTAAATATATCGCGTTTCTCGCTTTGTCACTTTTTACATTTAATGTTTATGCCTTTGAAAAGCAGTTAAATCTTCAAGAGGCAATTCAGCAGACGCTTAAACACAACCCTGAACTCAAAATATTTAATTTCAAACAAACCGCATTAACAGGACGAGAACAAACAGCAAGTTTAAATCCCTCTTATGAACTAGAACTTGAAGCCGAGAACTTTGCAGGCTCAGGTGAATTCTCTGCATTCGACAGCGCAGAATTAACCATCGCTCTATCTTCGGTTATTGAAATGGGGGATAAACGCTCAGCGCGAATTGGGCTTGTTTCAAATTCAAGAGCACTACTCACTGCTGAAAAAGAGGTAATAGCGCTAAACTTGATGGCTCAAGTCACTGAGAAGTACGTAGAAGTACTTGCTGCCCAACAAAGAGTGATATTGGCAGATAATGCATTGAAGTTAGCACAAGAAACGTTAGAGATTGTATCTCAGCGTAACCGCGCAGGTGCTACCCCTGAGGCTGAAGTGAAACGTTCAAAAGCAGTTATTGCTCAGGCAAATTTAACCGTTCAATCTGAACAAAAGCGTTTGGAATATTTAAAACTTTCTTTAGCAGCTTTCTGGGGAGAAAACTCTGTAACTTTCTCTGAAGTACAAGGTGATCTTTTTCAGTTTGGCAATGATAGTGACTTTAACACTCTCTTTGCGAAGTTAGAAAAAAATCCAGCAATTCAAATCTATGCAAGCGAACAGCGACTAAAAGAGGCTGAAATACGTTTAGCGAAAACAGAGGTCAATGCCAATATAAAATGGTCTGTTGGTGTTAGGCGTTCTCAAGAAGCCAATGATACTGCACTGGTCGCTGGCTTTAGCTTACCTTTGTTTGCTGAAAAGCGAAATTCTGGTGCAATCGCTAGTGCGCTAGCAGAGCGTGACCAAGTTGCCATAGAGAAAGAGGCGACTAAGTTGAGGTTTAGAAATCACTTACTACGAGCATACTCCAATAGAAAACAAGCCATATTAACAGTTAATTCATTAAAGCAGTCGGTTATCCCAATGCTTGAAGATGCACTGGAAGATACTCAAGACGCCTATCAAAAAGGTCGATATGGATATCTTGATTATGTATCGGCTAGACAAGAGCTGTTAAATGCTCGGCGAACCCTCATTGATGCGGCATCTGCTGCCCTAATTTATGGCGCAGAGATAGAAAAACTAACAAACGAAGCGCTGTCACTCTAAAAAAAGCATCACTTTAAGCTTAATAACAATTTATTGATTCAGTGATTAACTGAATCGTTTAGGAATTCAAAATGAAAAACTATTTACTCGCACTATTGATTTTTATTGGGTATTTGTCACCCATTCAAAGTGGTTTCGCTAGTGAAGATGAACATGAAGGCGAAGAAGGCATAAGCAAAATCGACAATAACATGGCAAAAAAGGTTGGTGTTGAAACAGCCTATTTAGCTTCAAAAACGTTGAACCAAACTATCCCTGTATACGGCTCTACGACGATAGGCGCTGAACAATTATTTCAAGTTGGCGCTAGATATAACGGCGTTATAAAGACAATAAACTCCACTGTTGGTGATAACGTAAAAAAAGGCGATCTATTAGCCGTTATTGAATCTAATGAGAGCTTAAATACTTATAAAATAACATCGCCTGTTTCTGGGACTGTTTTACAGCGAAATGGAAATATTGGCGGTATCACGCAAAACACCAGCTTGTTTGAAATCGTAAATTTTGACACCTTGTGGGCTGAATTTAAGGTGTTTACCAGCCAATATAATCAAATCAAAGTCGGTCAGCATGTTGATATTGAGCATGGTGAACACGCATTCAACTCCGTTATCACTAATATTATTCCAGCTAAAGATCAACCTTATGTATTAGCGCGGGTACGTTTAAACAATGCTGAGTTAAGCCTAACGTCAGGTCAATTATTAAAAGGCAACGTTAAAATAAATCAATTTGAGGTGGATTTAGCCGTTGAGAAAGTTGCTATACAAGAACTAGGTGGACAATTAGGTGTATTTGTTAAAGAAGGTGAAGAGTACGAATTTGCGCCGCTTGTATTAGGGCGTTCAGATAAGAACTATATAGAGGTCATTGATGGCCTCAGTAAAGGCGCTGAATATGTGAGCAAAAACAGTTATCTGATCAAAGCAGATATTTTGAAATCTGAAGTAGAAGACGACGATTAGGAGACGCAATATGATTGAATCAATTTTGCGTCTAGCAATAAATAGACGCTATTTAATACTAAGTCTGCTGATGGTAATCATCGGCATTGGCATGTGGAGTTATCAAAAACTTCCTATTGATGCTGTTCCAGATATAACAAACGTGCAGGTACAAATAAATACCTCTGCCCCCGGTTATTCACCTTTAGAAGCAGAGCAAAGGGTAACCTTTCCTGTAGAAACCGCCTTAGCTGGATTGCCAAGGCTGTCTCACACCCGCTCCCTGTCAAGATATGGATTATCTCAAGTAACCGTTATCTTTGAAGAGGGAACCGATATTTATTTTGCTCGCAACTTAATCAATGCAAGATTAGCTGCGATAAAAGGCGTTATTCCCTCTGGCTTAGAGCCAGAAATGGGTCCTATTTCCACAGGGCTTGGCGAAATATTTATGTATACCGTACAAGCTTCTCCTGACGCTAAAATGCCTAATGGAGAGCCTTACACCGCTATTGCCCTGAGGGAAATTCAAGACTGGATCATTAAACCGCAATTGGCTCAAGTTAAAGGCGTCATTGAGGTCAACAGTATCGGCGGCTACAACAAGCAATATCATATAACACCGAAACCTGAAAAATTACTTTTTCATCAGGTAAGCTTTGAAGAAATATCTGATGCATTACGTAAAAACAATGACAACCGTGGCGCAGGTTATATCGAACAAAACGGACAGCAAGTGTTAGTGCGCTCCATTGGGCAACTTGCGACAATAGATGAGATCCTCAATGTCATCATCAAAAAGAACGATGGTATTCCTGTAAAAATAAGTGATGTTGCCAATGTTGCTATTGGCAAAGAACTTAGAACAGGGGCTGCTACTCGTAATGGCATTGAGACAGTGCTTGGTACAACCATGATGCTGATTGGTGAGAATTCTCGTACTGTTGCCTTAGCAGTGGAACAGAAGCTCAGCGAAATACAAAAATCTCTGCCAAAGGGCATTACCGCAGAGCCTGTTTACGACAGAACAACGTTAGTAGATAAAGCGATTACAACCGTTACCAAAAACCTCGTTGAAGGTGCGCTATTAGTTATCGTTGTACTTTTCTTATTGCTTGGAAATTTACGCGCTGCATTAATAACCGCCGCTGTAATACCACTATCAATGTTAATGACAATCACAGGTATGGTACAAGCGGGAGTATCTGCCAACTTAATGAGTCTCGGCGCATTGGACTTTGGTTTGATAGTGGACGGGGCTGTCATCATCGTTGAAAACTCTGTTCGTCGGTTAGCAGAGGCGCAACACAACGGCCATAGGCAAGACTTAAGGGAGCGACTAAATACTGTTTTTGAAGCCACTTCAGAAGTCATACGCCCAAGCCTGTTTGGTGTAGCTATTATCACAGTTGTTTACATACCTATTTTTACTTTAACTGGTGTTGAAGGGAAAATGTTCCACCCTATGGCGGCAACAGTCGTTATGGCGTTAATATCGGCCATGATCCTTTCAGTTACACTGGTTCCTGCTGCTGTTGCGATATTTATGAAAGGTAAAATCAGCGAAAAAGAAAGTGTAGTTATTCGTTCAACCAAGTCTATTTATGAACCATTGTTAAAAATGGCGATGAAATTTCGTTGGATTATTGTTTCATTTTCAACGCTGTTAATGGGGTATAGCCTTTGGTTAGCAACTACGCTTGGGACAGAATTTGTTCCACAATTAAATGAAGGTGATATTGCACTACAGGCATTAAGAATTCCATCGACTGGCCTAGAGCAATCAGTAGAAATGCAAGAAGTACTTGAGCAACGTATTAAAGCGTTTCCTGAAGTTGATAAAGTATTCTCGCGCATCGGCACACCAGAAGTAGCAACTGATCCAATGCCACCGAGTATTGCTGATATCTTTGTTATTTTAAAACCACGTAAAGATTGGGCCGAACCTTCAAAGCCAAAGAGTGAATTAGTTGAAGAAATGGAAGAGGTACTGAAAAACATTCCGGGCAACAACTATGAATTCACTCAGCCTATTCAAATGCGTTTCAACGAATTGATTTCTGGTGTTAGAGCTGACGTGGGTATCAAAGTATTTGGTGATGATTTGGATCGGTTATTACTTACCGCAAAAGATATTCTAAATATTGTGAAAACCGTGGACGGTGCTGCTGATGCCCGAATGGAACAGGTCACAGGTGTTCCATCTTTATCAGTAATTCCTAAACGAGAAGCGCTTGGTAGGTATGGATTGAACGTTACCGAATTGCAAGACTGGGTTGCTACTGCGATTGGCGGTGAATCAGCGGGGATCATTTATGAAGGTGACAGACGATTTGAGTTAGTTGTTCGCCTACCAGAGCAAACAAGAACAGATATCGATGGCTTGAAGCACCTGCCGCTTCCACTTGAGGGCGGTAACTATGTGCCACTTGAAGAAGTTGCAGAGCTTAAATCAGAGTCTTTACCTGCTCAAATTAGCCGTGAGAACGGAAAAAGAAGAGTTGTGGTTACCGTCAATGTTCGTGGCAGAGATTTAGGCGGCTTTGTAAAAGAAGTGAAAGCTAAAATTAATCAGGAAGGAGAAGTCCCAGCAGGATACTGGCTTGATTATGGTGGAACGTTTGAACAACTAGAGTCAGCAAGTAAGCGATTAAGCCTAGTTGTACCGATAACATTGGTTGTTATCTTAGGTATTTTGATTATAGCATTTGGTTCATTAAAAGATGCATTAATCATTTTCAGTGGCGTACCGTTAGCATTAACTGGGGGCGTATTTTCACTTTATTTAAGAGACATGCCCTTATCAATTTCGGCAGGTGTCGGCTTCATAGCATTGTCAGGTGTCGCCGTATTAAATGGCTTGGTTATGTTGGCTTTTATTCGAGATCTTTGGCATGAAAAAGGCGACCTTTACGTAGCAATCATTGAAGGTGCCATCATTCGTTTAAGACCTATTTTAATGACGGCACTGGTTGCTAGTTTAGGTTTTATTCCAATGGCGTTAAACACTGGAATTGGTGCAGAAGTACAAAGACCACTAGCAACAGTTGTTATTGGCGGTATTGTATCTTCTACAATTTTAACTTTGTTTGTATTGCCTATTTTATATCAATGGGCGCATGGCTCTGAGAGTAGCAAACAGCAGTCCGACGAAATTTAAAAACAATAAAGCAGCTTAATTTATGTTTAAGCTGCTTTTATATTTAATCTTTTTATTTTAATTTTTAAAGTTTAATTCGTATCATCTCGGCAACTTTCATTTAGAAACTCAAACTCTATCGTCGTATGCGATAAATGATAGGAAGCTAATTTAGTTGCAACTTCTTGTTTAAGTCTAATTAGGTCTTCAACTTCAAAGTTGTCTCTAAGCTCAAGATGCGCTGTTAAAACGTGACTTTCACCATCTAGTGACCAAAAGTGCATGTGGTGGATACCATTAACTTCTGGAAATTCCAGTAATGATTGTTTAATTCGTTCTTGGGTCTCTCTATCTGGTGCCGCTTGAAGAAAAAGCACCAACGTTGATTTCAAGTTTCTAAAAACGTTAAATAAGATAAATAGCGTGAAGCCAATTGATAATAAAGGGTCTAAAATTGGCAGTTCAACAAAAAGAAGTACGACAGAAACAATAAGAACAGCAACCCAGCCAAGTACATCTTCAAGTAGATGCCATGTCAGTACTTTTTCATTTAATGTTTCACCCGCTTTTAATTTGAAAACTGCATATCCATTCACGGCAACACCGAGTATGGCAAGTCCCAGCATCCCCTCAACTACAGGCATTTCAGGATTGGACAACCTTGGAATGGCTTCAAATAAAACCCAAATAGAACCAATAATCAAAACAATACTATTTACCAATGCACCAAAAAGTGTAAGACGGCGATAACCATAGCTGAATTTGTCTGATGCTTCTTTATCTGAAAAACGACTTAAAATCCATGCAAAGCCGATAGACAGGCTATCACCTAAATCATGTACAGCATCTGCCATTATCGCGGTACTGTTGGTAAGCCATCCACCAATAAACTCGATAATAGTAAATGTCACATTCAGAAAAAATGCCCAACCAATACGATCGCCTTTACCATGCTGATGACTGTGACTATGGTTGTGCATTTTGTACCTCTAGTACTTTTTTATTTCTTAGTCTTGATACATTCATATTAATCAAGTGACGTATCACGCGTTGATATATCCAACGTTTTACTCCCGACAAATTAGTACCCTTTTCAAGATAAAACTCATCAGGGGAATCATAAAGCCCAAAGTCGTCATGAATACCTTCTTTTTGAATATAGGTATCCTCTCCACGCCAATCCGTACCGGGTGAAGATAAGCACTTTGTTGCAACACCATAACCACAAAACTCACCTTTTGCTTGGTCAAATTTTTGCTGTAGTGAGCTTAAGTATTGCTCATCCAATATAAAGCCCTCTAAGTTTATCCAGCGTCCATCGAAATAAACTTCCACCCAACTATGGATGATGTATTTAGGCGCTAACCAAAACACATAGGTTGGAATAGCACCTTTTTGTAATTGCTGATCAATAGTAAAACCGTGAAAACGACATTGAATGCCTAACCCTCGCAACAATGCCATCAGCAAGTTGCCTTTGGTATTACATTGTCCGTAACCATCGGATAAAACACTGCTTGCTGAAATATCATCACTCTCATTGTAACCAAATAATATTTCATCTTTAACGAATTGGTAGGCTGCACCAATTTTGTTGAAGTTATCCAAGTTTTTCCACCCTCGTTGATTAATGAGAGATTGGATATTCTTATGTTCAAAATTAACAATTGTCGTATTATTTAAATATTTTTTTGTCATTTTATTCTCCATTCAACTTGTATACTAACACTATAGAATCTATAGTAACTATAGAGTCAATAGCGTTAAGGAATTTTATGAAAATAGGTGAGTTCTCAAAAAAATCAGGCTGTTCAATACAGACAATTAGATATTATGAAAGAGAAGGATTGCTATTAAATCCAAACCGTTCAGAAGGTAATTTCAGGCTGTATGATAGTAAAGCACTAAAACAATTGGAATTCGTAAAACATTGTCGCAGCCTAGATATATCACTCAATGATATTAAACGTCTTATCGAACTAAAAAATACCCCCGAAGAAAGCTGCTCTAGCGTTAACGCATTAATTGATCAGCAACTTGCACTAGTGAATAAACGCATGAAAGAATTAAGGGCGCTTAAAGCTGAATTACAACAGATGGCAAGTGCTTGTGGGTCAGATAATACAATTGAAGCCTGCGGGATCATTAAAACATTGGATAGTTAAACTAAATATAACTTTAGATTATTAGTATTCACAAAGGCAATAATGAAAACCATTGGCAAATTAGCACAATCATTAAATTTAAATGTAGAAACCATTCGTTTTTATGAACGAGAAGGGCTGATTACACAACCTGAAAAACCAATATCTGGTTATAGACAATATGACGAAACAATAGCAGGACAACTTAGGTTTATCACAAAAGCCAAAGCGCTCGGCTTTACGTTAAGAGAAATAAAATCGCTAATGTCTATGGACAGCAACTGCGCTCAAGTTGAGCTATTAAGCCGACAAAAGTTAGCAATCATTCGAGACAAAATTAATGACCTTCAACGTTTAGAGAAAGTAATTGTGGATATGACAAATACCTGTATGCAAAACGAAGATCCAACACATTGCCCCATAATTGATTCATTAAAATGATTGACTCCGTACTTATATACGGAGTTTAAAGTGCTGGTAATATCAACCAATAGACTTTCAAATGATAAATAAAATTTTAGATAAAGTTGGCTCAGGCGGGGTTTGGCTTGCAGCACTTAGTTGTACAGGGTGTTTCCCTGCACTCGGTTCATTAGCATCAGCGTTGGGGTTAGGTTTTCTTTCTCACTTTGAGGGATTAGCTGTAAATACGCTTTTACCTATTTTTGCATCGTTGGCACTATTGGTAAACTTATACAACTGGCACAAAAATAAAAGCCATACTAGAGCTGTCTTCAGCATTTTAGGGTCTGTAGTAGTGCTATTAACGCTTTATCCTCTTTGGCAATATGATTGGAGCACATACCTCTTTTACTTTGGTATTTGTTTAATGGTCGTTATGTCTGTGTTAGATATCGTCAAACCTGTAAGGGAACAAACATGCAAAATATAGAGCTTAAATCGACTATTACATGTCCTGAATGTGGGCATAGTAAAATAGAAGAAATGCCGACAAACGCTTGTCAGTGGTATTATGAATGTGAATCGTGCAAAGTTTTGTTAAAGCCTTTAAAGGGTGACTGCTGTGTTTATTGTTCGTTCGGAACAGTTAAGTGTCCTCCTATTCAGGAAGGGCAAAATTGCTGCTCTGGCTAATAAATCATTAAAATCTTAATGTTTAGTGCTAAATTACAACCGTTAAGATTACAGCAACACTTTAAAACCAATAAGAATTAGCACAATGCCACCTAATAGCTCAGCCTTACTTTCAAGTAAAGTTCCGCTTTTAGCACCTATTTTCACACCCAGCCAACTAAAAGCAGCTGTGGTCACACCGATAGTCAAACAAGCTATTAGTACATTTACGTCCATTAAAGTGATTGCATAACCTGCGGCCATAGCATCAATGCTCGTTGCAATAGCTAAAGTCAGTAAAACGCGGTGAGTGACTTGAGATATGTCTTCTTCAATACCTTCAGCAAATGATTCATAAATCATTTTTCCCCCGATGAAGATCAACAAAGCAAATGCTATCCAAGGCGCATAATCGTTTACCCATGATGATATCCCTTTGCCACTAAAATAACCGAATAGCGGCATTACTCCTTGAAAAAAGCCAAAGTAGAAAGCAGCCTTAAAAGCTAGTTTATTTAAACTAGTTGCCTGTTTAGAGCCTAAGCCGATCGACACAGCAAAGGCATCCATACTTAAGGCAATAGCAAGAATTAACACTTCAAACAATCAACTTTCCTCAAGGTTTTATCAAAAAAATTCAGAAAGTCTAACCCACTAAATACAACGATATCAAACCAATAATGAAATGCTCTGGTTACTCTTTGTCTAGTATTGTACCTAAACAATTTTCATTGAGAATTGTTTAGGTACATTAGAATAAACTTTTCGTTGAATAATGTTAATCTCATAAATTGGCTATGAGTGATTGTTTATAACTCAAAAGCTAATGTCTGCTATTGGCTAGGAGCTGAAGTATAGATTAAGTCACGCGAAGCTTCCCTTTTGCGAACAGAGCGGTCATTTTTCTTATCTCAGTGTGATGTGATGGACGCCCCTCCCCATTGGCGTTTAATGAGCCATACTTTAATTGATTAAATTCAATTGATAGGAGAGTAATCATGAGCATCAAAGTTGTCGGTATTGATTTAGCAAAACACTATTTCCAAGTCTGTGTTTTATCCAATGAAAACAAAGTTACTTCGAATAAAAAGGTTACCCGAGCAAAGCTTTTAGACGTGGTGCGTCAATTTCCAGAAAATACACTTATTGCCATGGAGGCTTGTGGTAGCTCTAACTATTGGGCTAGAACAATTGAAAAAATGGGGTTTTCAATTAGGTTAATCCCACCTCAACACGTTAAACCTTTTGTGGGTCATCAGAAAAATGATGCTAACGATGCTCGTGCAATTTGTGAGGCGGCCTCACGACCAAACTTACATAGCGTGCCAATAAAAACAATCGAGCTACAAGATATCAAGTCGCTACGCTGTGTTAGACAAAGGTTAGTTGTTCAAAGAATTGCAATATCTAACCAGTTACGTGGTTTAGCAAGTGAATATGGCATTACTATCGCTAAAAGTTTCAAGTCTCTACGAGAACAGGTTCCCGAGGTTTTGGAAGATGCTGACAATGAACTATCGGGTGTAATGCGAAAACTGATCTATAGCCTATGGCAAGAAGTAAATAGCTTAACTGAAGACATCAAATCAATCTCAAGTGAGCTAGAAGCTTTATGTAAGCAACAACCAAGATACCAAGCGTTACTTGCTATCCCTGGGTTTGGTCCAATTGTCACCGCTGCATTTTTAAGTCAGGTTGGTACGGGAAAACAATTTTCAAATGGAAGACAATTATCTGCTTGGTGTGGCTTAGTTCCTCGACAAGCAAGCTCTGGTGGTAAGCCAAAGTTAGGCCGTATAACAAAAAATGGCAATAACGAATTAAGGGCCTTATTGATTCATGGCGCAAGATCCGTTTCGAAATATACACCAGATCGAACAGATGCACTCAGCCGCTGGTTCAATGCACTTGTTATACGAAGTGGCAAAGCAAAAGCCATTGTTGCTCTTACCAACAAGTTAACACGAATTGCTTGGGTTATTGTAACAAGTAAGGATGAATTTAAAGCTACTTGTGCATTTAAAGCAGCATAATTTTATAAAGTAGTAGAAAACAAAGTAAGTATTTTAAACCTAGTTTAAGTTTGCAATGCTTGATGAAAAACGGTCAACCGTTCCTGTAAAAACCTGCCTTGGGGCTTGTCATTTTAAATGTCGACTTTGTGATTAGGAGACAGGATTCGGATTACATCATGGCGCTGGCTATAAACAGCCAATTTAGACGTCGGATATATGACAGCAGACTGTATCTTCATTAAACCTTGCATTAACCGGGGCGTCCATATATGCCCCAAACCGCCATAGAAGTAATAAGTTTATTTCGGTATATTCTTCAAAAACAACCCTTCATATTAGAAAGGTTGCCACTTAACTTTTTAAACCCTAAGAGTCTTCATCCAAAGGATGCTGCTGCATCTCCTTCCATTTTTGTATGAAACTCACAAGGAGAAAAGCCCTGAGTTTCTAATTCTTCCTTAATTTCAGATAGTTGGAACTGATCCTCACAATATATTAACCAACTTTCGCCTTCTGAGTAATTTTCAACGATTGTTTTTATAGCGTAAGGAACCTTTGCCTCAGCTTTTTTGGCAATTCTAGCTCTCTGAATTAGCATGTTCTGCAACCTTGCAGAGGGGATGGGAGAGCCACTGTCATCTCTTTTTGAGCGAGCAAATTCTCTTGAGATATCTTTTGTGGCAATTTCCCATTGTTCAGATTCTTCAGCAGTAAATCTAATGGCTTGAGGTAAGTATTCATACTTGACCAACCTACCGCTCTCAATAGCATCAACTAGAGTAAATGGTGGTTGAACAATAGGACCAAAGTAGTCAATTATTTTTTGGGTGCCTATAGGATCACTATATCTAACAGGAGTGGCGCTTAAGCCCAGTTTTTTACCTGCTATTATCGTTAATGCCTTTGAGTTTTCATTACTTCCAATTTCATGAACTTCATCAGCGACCACCATTAAATGATCACCACCTGGTATAGCACCTAAAAATTCAGCTTTATAAGCCGTTCCCATTGTTACCAACACTATACGCTTGCCAAACCCTTCACCTTTCTGTACAAAGTTTTGAAGTCTACGGTTTTTACGCCACCGATTATGACCATCACCAGCTTAAAGTATCGTAACCTCTGGTATTTATTTCTTCAGCCCATTGCTTATGCAGCAAACGATCATGAGCTAAAACAATAGCAACGCCATCTTCGGCTAAGTGATCTTTTAAAGCTGTTAAAGCTGTAAATGTTTTACCACTACCTGTGGCATGCTCAAAGATTCCTTTGTATCCCTGATTTTTCCATGCCTCTAAAGCTTCTTTTTGGTGGGGTAAAGGACTTCTTTTATTAGGTGAATTTGAAGTTTTTTTCTTTTCTTGCTCATTACCTATGGAGAAATAGTCTGTAAGCGCTTCTAGTGCAATTTCATCTATTGAATTTAAAGCTCTTTCTTCCAACCTGTTTTTCGCGACAGAAGGGAAATCAATAATTTCTAATTCTTCAATTTGGTTTGACCAGAGTCTTTTAAAATATTGATTGTGGCGCTTTACCTGACATTCATCTCTCCCATTTTTCCAACTACAAAAGACATCCTGGGATTCATAATTTCCCCGTTCATGCCAACCACTCCATGTTTCATTTACTGAACCTTTAAAGGAAACGGAACAATTTCCTCCTGTTAAAATACCCAATTTTTCATGATAAATACCTGCGGAATTTTTTCTGAACGCTATTTTGACTTCCATTATTTTTAACTTTATTAATGTCGCTAAAGCTTCAGTATTCTTAATAGCCTTACCATCACTTAATAAGGTATCAACAGTATGGAGTATTTCTTGATTGGCTTTATGAACATCACAGTCATAACCTTGGTCCAATGCGTCAATGTCGGCAGCAGATAAAGAAGGTGAACAGACAAGTTGAATTTTTCCACCTCTTTTGGCGAAATTGATAATTTCAGGTCCAATAAGAAGAAAAATTGTTGAGCTAAAGTAACCAACAGAACGTTGGTAAATTTCACTTTTATTTAAGCAAGGAAGATAGAAGTCTTTTACAAGGTTTGCTTCACCTGTTCGATATTCTTCCTTAAGAATCAGTTCACTTAAACTCATTCTAAATCCTTAAATTGAGAGTAAATACTTCCCTTACTAGCCATATATAACCTCCTTATCCTATTTGAAGACACCTGTACTATTAGAGTTCGTTAGCGTTTTCCTTGCTATTTTTTTTGTAACCAGGAGCCAGCATATTTGTAGAAAGCCCTACTAGTATTTCTCTATTTTTAAGGCATAAATGGTAACTAGAAGCAGGTAGTCTATAAGCTTCGCTACAATCTACATTCCAGTACTTCAAAAAATATCCTGCTAAAGCTTTTCTTATTGAAACAACTTTGACTCCGTCGATCATGTCATAATCAAGTTCAATTGGACGTTTAAAGGTCAGCTCGGGATGGGGTATCAAAATCAAGTCAATGGATTCACACCAACTTATATCTGATTCAGGCAATTCAGTTAAAGATGGTTTGGTTTTATGCTGTTTAAAATTTTCAATTCGAGAGCAAACAAAGTCTCTAAATTCACCAGATTTATAATCAAACCCTCTCACATGCCAGCGATGACCTGTATTCACTATCACATGCGGAGCGACCACTCTTTCAGACATTCCAGAGCTTAAAGATTGATATACGATTTCAACGTTCAAATTGCCAACAATAGCACGCATTAAGCTTGCCACTATTTGCGGCCTTGGATGGGTTAAATGGACAGCATCGGAACAATGAGGGTTTGCAGGAAATTGTGAAGCCATACCATCACCAAACCCATTTGCTAAGTTTTTAAGAGCAGATTCAGCATTATGTTGAAATAGCGGCTGAAAACTATTTGTTCTTATGTAATGTTTGCCAGAATGACGAAAATCTAAATTATTTTCTGCAAGCTTTCTATAAGTGGCAAAATCTCGAGAGCAAGAAGTAACTCCTACATCAAAGTGCTCTGATAATTCTATTCGGCTTATTCGTCCAAAGTATTCAAGACAAAAATCAATATAAGCTAAGCGCTGTCTTTGAGCGCTAGATAACTTATTAATATTTTTATCTATTTCCATCAGATATTTAACATTTTTGTTGTAATTATAGTCAATACTAGCGCAAAAACTTATTAGATGCTACCAAAATGGTATTTTCTTTTTGGTGCTTTCTTAAAAAGATCCTACACTTTTGGTAGTATCTTTTTATTGAATAACTCAGGAAGTAATAACATGCCCATAAAAGCACTGGCACCAAAACCATATGAGCACATTTATTCTTACTTAGTTCGTATGTGTATTTCTAATAGATTTTCCTCTTTGCCTGATATGTATTCGTATCTTGGATTAAGTGGCGAGTTTAGAAGAAACTCTTCCTGTTTTTTAACTGATTTCTCATCTTTAAAGTCAATAGCTAGCAGTATGGGAATTGATGAGGAGCTTTTAATTAATTTACTTCCGAAAAGTAATAAAGAAATGACTACATATTGCAGCCATTCGGTACCAACAGATATTCTTTGTCATGAACATTTCCGTTGTTGCCCGAAATGTTTATTGGAGGATGGTTACATCCCTGCATATCAAGCTTTTAAGCCGATTACTTTTTGTATAAAGCACTCATCTTCTATTGTAGATAAATGGGACGATGGCGATATTTATATAGATTGGAATGATCAAAACTTGTTTGAGCGGATATCAAACTCGGAATATCGCAAAGAATGTATTACCTCTTCAGAAGAAGTGTTAGCCAAGCAATTATACCTCGTGCTTCAACGTCCTTTTGTAGATGATTTACCTGAAGTATTTGGCATGATGGACACTTCAAACTTTCTTCTGCTATACCTTTTCTATTATAAACACAGCTATCGCGAATACGATAAACCAGACTCTAGAGCATGGTTTGATTGCTACCAAAACATTTGTTGTTATCCTTTCGCAGTTTTTGATTTTATTGAAACTTTCCACGAACTGGAGCAAGAGTTTTCATTCAAAGACTTTTCTGTCATTTATCCTGACATATATAGAGATTTATACCGTGGACCATACAGCTCATCATATGCATACATGAAATTGAAAGCACTTTTAGAAATGCAACTAACTGGAGACCACCATGATTGAAGTCAATATCAAGGTTAATTCTATGCAAATATGGTTGGGGGAGTTAATTTCTTCCAAACAACTAATGGAAAGCCAAAACCTTCGACGTAGACAATTGGCTGGAGAATTAAATCACGATAGTTTTCTTTATAACCATAGTATTCAAGGGGAGAAAGGCTTTATTCCTCTCGAAAATATTGAGCAACAAGCTTTTTGTCAAACATTGGCTCACTATGGGTGTATTCCGTCAGCATTATTATTTGGCTATAGCCTTTCAACTGCTTACAGTAAGACACGGCGAGCGTACTGCGACATAAATGCTTATGAGTATTGTTTTATAGGTATAGAAATGATTATGAACCAACATTTAGAAAATGGTTTTATACCTGCTGCAAATTTACTTACCTCTAGCGAAACACTATATAAAATTTGTGATTATTTAATAACAAGTTATTCCACTTTAGGCTTTAACCATAAAAATCATCCCGTAATAGATTTTGCGCTCATTTGCATGGCTGGCCTAAAAAATGAACTCAGGTTTGACGCCTAACAGGAGATAAATATGCAATCATTAATTCCAATACCTTCTGATCAGATAAATCAATTTACAGAGATGCTGGTTGATCCTAACAAGCTATTGCACCAATACGGCTTCAGTGGTGGATATAGAGTATTAAAAACAGAAATATTTACATCATGTAAAGAGTGGGAGATTCAAATAGTAACAGGTCACAGTGTTAGAACTATCTTTTCGTCAGACCAAATAGGGAAAAACAACAAGTGTTCTTCTCCTTTTAATTTAGCTAAGCTTTTAGGCCATGGCATAAGTATAATGCCATGGCAAAAACTTCAGGTTAGATTTAATAACGGCTATGGTTCAGCTATTTCATATATTGAAGATAATTGAAAATTTTGACTGTTACCTAAAGGCTACAATGCTTAAGCGTATCTTCACAACCTTCTTGGTAAAGAACCTTAGCAATATATATTGAAGTTTCAGGTCTAACCCTATCCTTACTTAGCTTTGAAAAACGGAGTAACTTCCATTCAGCTACACTTTCATCTGCCAGTTTAAGTTCACTTAACGTTTTATTTACGCGTCTGATCTGAAAATCTGAAGTTGATTCCGTATATTGATTAAAAAGACTGATTAAAATTGGGAGTTTTTCTAGATTTTTTTCTATCATGGGCTTACACCCCAACAAATTCATCATCCAAGACCTAGTTATTTGTCTATCAATAAAGACAAGGTCATATTTAGATAACTTTTGCTTTAAAGCTTCACAAAGTTCATTGTCTCGTTGTTGCCAGTCTACCCGGTTATTTGGTCGATATTTCGGTAATGAGTTAACTTTACTATGCTCTTTATACCAATCAGTGTCGTGACGATATAACCACATTTGTAAAGCTACATGCCCACTTTTTTTAGCTCCATTAATGCCATGATTTTTAACGACAATGTCCCATTCTTTACGCTTTTTCAGATCGACCTTTTGATATTCGACCTTTTTCACTTTTTGGGGTGCGGAGGGATATCTTTTTACAACTGACAATAGCTTTTTCCAAGACCAACCAGATACTAATGCATCCAACACTACAATGTGTTGTAAAAAGCTAAATGATTTCCTGTGTTTGCGAAATATGTTTGTTAGCCACTGAATTTCTTTAGGATCTTCAACTAGACCAATGTCTCTCAAAAAGCCTTCGCCCCAATGAGAAAGAACAGTAGCGCTGATTATACTGTGATCCACTTGTTTCCCACGAGTTACGCCATACTTGATGCCTAGGTCATTGTAATAACAAGACCATTGATTAAATGTCGGTGAACTAGTTTCAGGAAGTAATAAGAGTTTATCAACTGCACCACATATAATCTGGTGCTTTGTACTAACTTTGCTGTTCTTTGTAATATTGCACGCAAGTTCGATTGGTAAAGGTTTAAATGCATGCCTTGCATCTTTACCTAGTTCAATTCCAGTATGAAAAAGATCTCCATGCTTCAAGCAATGTCTTATACCCGGAACCATCCACGATCGCTTCAAGAATACAGTTCCTTTTTCCACCAATTGCTCTTGCAAGCAACCTGGACAAACCATTAATTCTTTTTTTGCTTTAACAATAGATGCACACCGGCCAGTAGCTGTTTGCGCTGCTCCAGAGTTACTATATTTCATCCACTCGATTACTTTTTTACGAGTTTGTTCCTCAATAAATGGCGCGTAGATTGGAAACAAAGTGTGTTTATATATCAAGTCATTTGACGGTAGATTACAGGATTCATGATAATTTTTTGCAATTGTTTCAATATTTGAAGGCAAATCAACAGTTGCAATGAGTTTATGGTGACCAAAAACCATTTTTAATAATGGTATTGAGTCAAGTTCACCGGCTATTACGCCTGCTCTTGCGATGACACTGTAAAGCAATTCTTCGTTTTCAGGTGTGGGGAAATTAAACATGCTCTGTTCCTTCTATGCAAACTTATATATCAATTCATGTTCTTCTAACTCACCATGAATGTCACAAGTATTGGTTGCATGAATAAATCTTAAGTCTTTTCCATCCAATGATTTCCACATTTTTTCTGGTAAAGCCTTAACTGTAGTCTTCTTACTCTTTGCATTAACGTGTTTTTTCTCAGCTTGGTAGGAAAGAGCAATTCTTACGAGCTCTTTAACCTCAACCTTATCAGGATGATCATTTATAACCATTTTTACTATAGTTTGAGCTTCATTCCCATCAACACCTAAATCTAAAAGGAATTCATTCAGTTCCAAAGCTAATTTGTTGCCACTAAACTTTCTAGCTTTCTTTTTTCGCTCCTCTTCCATTTTTCTGAAGAGCTTTTCTTTCTCCGTCAAAAAGTTAATCGTATTTCCCATGTATAAATCCGAATACTCTGTTATGCGATCAGGATCTCCAGATCTTAACGCGTCTATCATAGGGTGGATTGGCCTAAACTCATCCTCATACACTTTTCGCATAAGACGCGAGGTAATTCTCTCTTTCTTAGTTACGATCGCCCTAATCTGTGTAAACACGAATAACTTAATTACAATGTCAATTATGCCCTGTGTGCAGTCATGCCAGGTTACTCTGATATCATCAGTCAAATCATCGGTTGCTTCATGCAGAAACTGTTTCTTCCAAAGTCTGTCTGTAAAAGCCCTCCATTCACTTTTATTTTTTTTATTCGAAGTATTTTGAACTGAAGTCTTAAGGGGTCCCCATTCTATAGAGCCAACTCCTGTGCACCTTCTCGCGTACATGAAAAGCTTCATCATTATTTCTTTGGCTTTGGGCGTTCCCACAAAGAGAACAGGCAAATTAATAACATCGACCAATGTCGAAAGAAAACTTAGTATTCTTTCTTTGCCGCCGCCTTTAGCAAGCAATAAATTTTGAATTTCATCTATTACCAGCACGCCTGTAGAGTATTTTGATACTGTTTGAGCAATATAAGCCGCTCTTCTAGCAATACTCCAACCTTGCCTTAAATTACTTTGGTAATTAGTTCCTAAAACCCTATCAAGCTCCTCTAATACATTGCTGCAAAGAACATTCAAAGATCCATCGTGGGGGCAATTTACTTTTAGGTAGGTTAGCTGGACATGGTTATACTTAGGATGAAAAATTATTTGCGGGTAGGAAGCTAACAATAAATTTAAACCTGAAGTTTTACCTAAACCACTTCCTCCGATAAAAAGCGTACTCTGAGCTGTCGACTGGTTATTACCAAACTGCACCATTTCCCCACCAGCTTGAATATTTTCATATCCTTTTTGCAATATTCGATTTAGATCTCCTGTCGCAATATTACGACCTACGTACCCTTTTCTAATAATCAATGAAAGCTTTTGCTCGAGCAGTATGTGGTTTGAAAGTGGCTGGAACCAGCCGTCAATAAGGCTAACTATTTTATGAAAACGAGTAAGATCATCATCCTCATCTGGCAAAAACTCCTCACAAGTATCCCGAGTTAAGTATTCTTTAAGCTTCACTTGTGAATTAATAGGTGGTAGAGCTTCGATGAAGGGATTTCCTCTATATGATTTCTCCTTAGCATCGATATATATCGCTTTTATTGCCGTATCAGGTAATTTCATAATTTAATCCTCATCATCAAATAAAAAATCAACGTCATCTGGTAAATCAAATTCGTCATCAAACTCTGCGGTAGGTAGTAAATGAATATCGGCTGACTCATTTGAAGGACTGTCATCATTTTCAATTAAACGCTCTTTTCTAGCTTCATCTACTTCTTTTTTCTTGTTACCGTCAATGGCACTAATCTTTGCTTGTTTACTTTTGCAAGGTAGTTGTAATCGGCGTTCAAGTGCTTTTTTAGTTAGTTCTTCTACAAAATCTTCAGATTCACGGATATATTTGTTTTCAATCTGTTTGCTTTTTGCAGTAATTTTTCTTCTTTCCTTGTTAATCAGAAAAACGTCCCAAAAGCTCCTACCTAAAAACTCTCGTGAGTGTGGAGCTAAATTGCACTCCCAAACTTCAAGTTGTTTCATATTTACATACAAATATACTTTGTTAGCATTAGCAGGATCATATGCTGCTTCCAAATTTTTAGGGCGTTTAGCAGATGCATGGCGATGTAACCAGCCAATTCGAAATAGCTCTTGGCATGTGTAATAAACACCAAATAGTTTTATTCCACGATCATCAAAAGTTACTTTCTGACGAGGTAATAACGCTATTTTGAATTGTTTTGAAATTGGCTGCCTAAGGCGCCCAGTTCGATTCTGAAGCCCCCAGTTCCATAAGACCTTAGGAATAGGTGGTAAGGCTCGAGGCATATCTTCAGCTCTTACATATTTACCTATTTCGTGGAAATTATTGTGAATTAAAATAGATGAAAAGATCATTTGCTTAAATTCAGTTAAGTTGCATGCAGCATCTAATCGATAGTCTTTACCTCCACGCTTTTTTACAGTTACACCTTCAACAACGCCTGGCACGAATGGTTTGAATTTGGCCTGTAATGTCCTGAAATATCGCTCAACTATACCTTTGGATATAGCGTGATATGGTGGGGCATATTCAATAATCACCGAATTGACACTAGACATCATTTCAATCTGATGCCCTAATAGCTCTCCTCTATCAGCATGCAGTGTATCTGGAAGACCTGCTTCAATTAAGCTATCCGACGGTATATCCAAATCAATACTCGAAGCATATACTTGCCAGTTCATAAATATTGAACCAATAGCTCTCATTGCAACAACATACGAAGGTGATTCCATACCAATGTAAAAGCCAACCACCATACGACTAAAGGTATCGATGACAGTATATAAAGTTGGTCTACCGATAATTAAAGATGGATCTTTATCAGAAACTAGATATACGTCAGCTATAGTTGCATCAATTTCAAAGCGAGAACCAGGACCCATTGCTTTTTCAATAGAGCTGCCGATTAAAGGTGCAATATTGTTATCAAAGTCATGTCTTGAGGTCTGTTTTCTTAACTTTTCAGCTATATCAATTTCTCGCTGAAGAAAATACTTATATTGAGATAAGGTAGGTAGGTTTTTCTCTTCTGAATCAGGATATAAATCCTTATATTTGGATTGAACTCGTCGAAGAGCATAAGATGGTCCAGGGGCTTTTTTTGTCAGTAGATATTGATCAGTAACTATTCTAAAGAGTTTTAAGACAACCCCTTTTATTTCAGGTGCTCTACCTTGATTCTCACAATCACTTCCAATTCTAGGCCGCCCTATAGTTGAAGTGTCTTTGCGCTTTTGCCCTTTACCTCCGCATTTGTGTGAATTAGGAAATAAAGCAAATAGTGATTGCCCTTTTTGCCAATATTGCCTTACCCAATTGTATAAGTTTTTAGTCGATACACCTGTTCTTTCGCTTGCAGCCTTAACTAGTTTAAGGCGACTTGTCCTATATAGACATTCAGGAGTATTAACAATGTCAGTAATGCAATCTAGTCGACGCTTAGCCTTGGTAAGTTTTTTTTCATTAATTTCTTGTTCTGTGAATAAGTATGGATCTTCAGCTCTCCTTGCTTCATCGCTAAGTATTTTTTCTTGTAATTCACTAATTAAAAGAGAAAAAGGCATTTCTCTTGGTTTTGCATCGAGATGAAAAAATACTACTAAATCGCCAGAACAATATAAAACTCGAACTAAGCGCTGATGAAGGCTAAATACATCGTTAACATACAATTGCATTATCTTCACCTCCTGAGATAACAGCCCCATCAACAAAGTCTTTCACAGTGAGATAATTAATCTTTTTAGTTAAATCAACATTAATATGTCGCCAAGCTATTAATTGCCTTATCTCCGATAAAGTTTCCCCGATTTCAAGTCCATAGGCAGAATCAATCTGTTTTGAAAAATCAACTATTGTTTCAGATAAGTCGACCTTTTTAGAAAAGCTTAAAAGAAACTCAAGTTTTTCTTCTAAGTTAGGTATTTGGGTAATTTCACATAACGTTGATTGGAGCCATTTGACGTTGTTGGTTAACGTTTCCGGTATTTCACGCTCTGTAACAACAAACCAAGGAATATTTTTTCTTGCCCAATAGCGTCGTTCAATTTCGAGCTTCTCAATAACTCTTGGTTCTTTTAGTTTTTCATGCGGTTTTATTTGAAGAGCAAATTTGGATTGTGGTTCGTTAGTCTCAACCACAAAGTCCGATGACATAATGGCAAGCTCTCCTTTGAACGAAGGGTGTTTTATTTTGGCTTCATTAGCAATTTGCTCTGTAACAACAGGGTCGAGCGCATATTGCTCTTTTATGTCTTTAACACTAGTTTGCCAATCGAGAAGTAAAAATGTGCTCGTCTCAATGCCTGATAGCGTGTGGTGATTTCTTCCAGTCGAAAAACCTCGAATGATTGATGAAACACCAGTAGAAGATAAGTCAGTAACTTTTATGAAGGGGTAATAGGTAGAATCTTTTAATTGATTCCACTTTTCAAACTTTTTGATTTGTTTTTCATTGAACAACATAAGCGCCTGCCACAAACAATGCATTAAACTCCACACACTTTCATTACGTAGCTCATTTATTTAACAAAGCTTCTAATGTTTAGTGCTCGAAGTCAGACATTGCTCTATGTCAGACACTTATATGTATACTGTGATTTTTGAAAAATTCAAGCCTTTTTAATCAATAGGACTAAAATATTTATCCTTAGGACCAGTTTATTTATTACTAGGACCATTATAATTATCCATAGGACTGACTTATTTATCCTTCCACAGGACAAAAATGTGGGAGAGTAATAATTATTCAACCGTAACACTTTTGGCTAAATTACGCGGTTGGTCAACATCAGTGCCTTTAATGATAGCCACGTAATAAGATAACAACTGTAATGGCAATGTATAAACGATAGGCGCTATTAAATCATCGCAATGAGGCACGTTGATCACTTTCATGGTGTCATCACTTTCAAATTTTGCATCGGCATCGGCAAAGACATACATCAAACCACCACGTGCGCGTACTTCTTCAACGTTTGATTTTAGTTTTTCAATGAGGTCATTTTGCGGTGCTACGACAATTACTGGCATTTCAGCATCAATAAGCGCTAAAGGACCATGCTTTAATTCACCGGCAGCATATGCTTCAGCATGAATATATGAAATTTCTTTTAACTTAAGCGCACCTTCCATTGCGATAGGATATTGATCACCACGGCCTAAAAATAAAGCGTGATTTTTATCAGCAAAATCTTCCGCTAAATCTTCAATAGAACTGGCTAACGCGAGCACTTCATCCAATTTATTTGGCAAGGTAAGCAGTGATTGTGCAATATCATGTTGGATATTTTCACTCATGCCATTATGTTGGCCAATAGCTAATGTCATCATCAACAAGCCAACAAGTTGCGTGGTGAATGCTTTCGTTGAAGCAACGCCAATTTCAGCGCCGGCTTTGGTCATAAAGGCTAAATCAGATTCACGCACTAATGATGAACCCGTTACATTACAAATAGTTAAACTAGCGCGATAACCTAATTCTTTTGCTAAACGCAATGCAGCTAACGTATCTGCGGTTTCACCCGATTGCGAGATAGTAACGATCATGGCATTTTTCGGCACATGCGATTTACGGTAACGAAATTCACTAGCAATTTCGATATTACAAGACACACCGGCTAACGACTCTAACCAATAACGTGCCACCATGCCTGAGTGGTAACTGGTGCCACATGCAATAATTTGCACATGTTCGATGTCTTTAAAAATGGTATCAGCACCATCGCCAAAAGTATTGATGTCTAACGTGTTACCAAGTAAACGGCCTTCTAAGGTATTTCGAATAGCAGTTGGCTGTTCATAGGTTTCTTTAAGCATGTAATGACGATATTCACCTTTGTCACCACTGTCTTGCGCGACTTCACGCTCTTTTGCTTCACGCTCTACAACATTGCCATCGATATCATAAATATTAACTGAAAAGCGGGTAATTTCTGCTACATCACCTTCTTCTAAGAAAGAAAATTTACGCGTAACAGGCAATAATGCCAACATATCTGAGGCAATAAAGTTTTCACCAACCCCGTAACCTATCACTAATGGGCTCCCTGAACGAGCGACCACAAGTCGATCTTTATCTTGGCTATCCATGACTACGGTACCGTATGCACCATCAAGCTGAAGCGCTGTTTTTTGCACGGCTTGAACGAGTGAATCTGCGGTCTTTAATTCATGATGTACAAGATGTGCAATCACCTCAGTATCTGTTTCAGAAACAAACACATAACCTAACGTTTGTAGCTTTTCTTTGAGTTCTTTATGGTTCTCAATAATGCCATTGTGTACTACCGCAATATTCTCGCTTGAAATATGAGGGTGAGCATTTACTTCACTTGGTGCACCATGCGTTGCCCAACGTGTATGCGCAATACCCGTTCCTCCACTAAGCGGTTGTGTAGTTAATGCATCAGCAAGTTCTTGTACTTTACCTAAACGACGAGATCGCTGTAACTGTTTATCATTATCAATAATAGCTACACCAGCTGAATCATAGCCTCGGTACTCTAGACGTTTAAGCCCCTCTACTAATATATCTGCCACATCACGTTGTGCTACTGCACCGACGATTCCACACATATTTATTTCCTTTTATATCTTACTTAGCACAAATTAAATTAATGCCTTGTTTTATTAGTTTATTTCTTACTTCTTCAGATAAGTCATCATCAGTAATAAGCGTGTGCACTTGCTGCCAAGGTATTTCCAGATTAGGTATTTTGCGATTAATTTTCTCAGATTCGATCATCACAATCACTTCTCGAGAAACTTCCGCCATCACTTGGCTTAAACCTAATAACTCATTAAAAGTAGTGGTACCACGCTCAATATCAATGCCGTCTGCACCAATAAATAACTGATCAAAATCATAAGATCTTAAAACACTTTCCGCGATTTTTCCTTGGAATGATTCTGACAGTGGGTCCCATGTACCACCAGTCATCAATAGCGTGGGTTCATTTTCTAAAGCCTGAATTTCAGATGCTATCGATAGTGAATTTGTCATCACTACTAAGCCAGATTTCTTACTCAACTCATTCACGAGTGCGGATGTTGTACTTCCGCTATCTAAAATAATTCTATTATGATCACGGATGAGAGTGGCTGCTTTTTTTGCGATACTAAGCTTTCGTTTTGAAAGTTTTTCACACTTTGGCTCAATTAATTCACTCGGTAATGAAACAGCACCGCCATAACGGCGAAGCAATAAGCCACTATTTTCAAGGGCAGCTAAGTCTTTTCTTATCGTAACTTCTGAGGTATCAAATTTCTTAGAAAGTTGATCAACGCTAACTTCACCCAAACTGTTTAATTCGGTAATGATAATATGGCGACGTTGCTTAGTATTTCTTTTTGTCATAACTTTCGATTTACTCAATTAAGTTTCGTTTTAAAACTTATCTATTTAAGCAAAAGTTGTGATAAAAAACAATCAGAATTTGGATTTATAGCCTAGTTACAAATTATTTGGCTATTTAAGGGCATTAATGATGATTTAATGCCCTATTTAACAGAGGGTAGTTATTTTTTTTCCGGTTTTTTCCAACCCGAAATATTACGTTGCTTACCACGAGCCACGGCTAATTCTTCGGCTTCTACATCCTTAGCAATAACAGATCCCGCACCAACGGTAGCTCCAGAACCTATAAATACAGGCGCAACAAGTGAACTATTAGAGCCAATAAAAGCATTATCATCAATTGTGGTTTGCGACTTATTTACGCCATCATAATTACAGGTGATTGTTCCCGCACCGATATTTACGTTATTACCGACGGTAGTATTACCTAAATAGGTTAAATGACCTGACTTACTACCACTCCCTAAAGTTGTTTTTTTCATTTCAACAAAATTACCAATATGGGAGTTCTCATTCATCACACTATCAGGTCGTATCCGAGCAAATGGCCCCGCAGAACAATGATCACCAATCACAGCACCTTCGATGATAGTATTGGGTTTTATTTCGGTATTTTCACCAATGGAGCAGTCTTTCAATATACAGTTAGCGCCAATTTTTGCACCATGGGCGATTACAACTTCCCCTTCAAAGATACAATTAACGTCTATTTGAACTTCTTGTCCAACCATCATAGTGCCGCGAACATCTATTCTATTGGGATCTCGAAGACTCGCTCCTGCTATCATTAAAGCTTCAGCTTTGCGTAATTGATATGCCCGCTCTAATGCCGCAAGTTGTACTCGGTTATTTGCTCCTTCAACTTCAATTTCTGTTTCAGGGTGTGCTGTTGCTATTGTTTTTCCTTCGCTATGACACGCGGCAATAACATCAGTTAAATAATATTCTCCTTGAGCATTATCATTTGATAATTGACTTAACCATCGCTTCAGGTCTCCACCATTAGCGAGCAGTATTCCGGTGTTACATTCATTAATTTTTAGCTGTTCTTCATTAGCATCTTTTTGTTCAATAATGCCAACCACAGCATTATTTTCTCGAATGATCCTTCCGTAACCAGTTGGGTTATTGAGGTTAACACTTAATAACCCCATACCATTTTCCGGTTTGACATCGATCAAACTTTCTAATGTTGTAACTTTAGTTAACGGTACATCACCGTACAAAACCAGCACGTCTTCATCATCCTTCAAGTATGATGCTGTAACGGCTACGGCATGGCCTGTACCTAATTGCTCTTTTTGCTCAACAAACGTTAAATCATCGCCAGCACTTTTTTCATTAATCGTCGCTTTTAGTATTTCGCCACCAAAACCATAAACAAGATAAATGTTTTCAGCATTTAATTTACGTGCGGCATCTATAACATGACTAACCATAGGTTTGTCTGCTATTGGGTGAAGTACTTTTGGTAAAGATGAACGCATACGGGTGCCTTTACCCGCAGCAAGAATGACAACTGACAATGACATAATTATTCCGTTTATTGTTTTTTGGTTATTCTAACGCGTTATTCTAACGATTTTCCAATAAAAACTAATACTAGCTTTCTATTTACCGTATCTGAATAAAATATAATGTATAGATTAATATTCTTTGATGAGTAATGTCATATATTGTTAGGGTAAAAAACACAAAAGTTTACAAAAATGATTGTAACTAACTAAAATATTTATGTTTTTAGATTGTAATTAATTCACCATTTTGTAACATCCTCCCGAGTCAATTATCTAAATAAATAACAATAATGAAAATACATTTAATAGTACTATTAATTCTACTAGCCGGTTGTGGTGGTGGTGACAGCAACAAGACCAAACAAACAAAAGTTTCACAATCTAATACCATTACCATTCAAGACAGTTATATTGAAATAAAAAAAGGGACAACGTTTTCCGGAAAACTGACTGCAAAACACAACAACAACTTACCAATTAGCTTCGAATTAGTTTCAGCGCCAAATATTGGTGAATTCGAATTATCTTCTACAGGAGAGTTCACATTTTCGGTCAATAAATTTGAAAGCAAAGACCAAACAAAATTTACATTTAACGTGGTTGCAGATAGTACGCTTGAACAATCAGCTTCTGTCGAGATCACTTTATTGGCACCCGATAATATCGCACCACTTGCTGAGCAGTCTCAGATAAATATTTCCTTAGATAACGTTTACGTTGGTAATTTAATCGGTACGGATATTGATGGCGATACGTTAAGTTTCGAATTAATTGACGATGTTTTAATTGGCTCTCTTACGTTTAATAATACTACGGGTGAATTTGTTTATATTGCCCCAAGACAAACAACCGAACTTAAAACACACTTCACTTATAAAGTATTTGATGGGTTAGTTTGGTCTGAGCCTAGTGATGTTGTTATCAACCTTTTACCAAACAGTTCTGAAATTTCCCGTTTTAGTTATCAGCTGTTCGGAAATTCACAAGATGCAATGTCAGGTGTTTTTATCTTACCGGCAGCAGAATTAAACACAGATGAAGTATTTTCAGATAATATTGTTGTATTAGCTGAGCCTAGATTTGGCTCTTTTAGTTACACTAACCAACAATTTACTTATCAACCCAACACAACCAGCATTGAAGAATTAAATGTCAGTGATGATAGAGTTATCGTTTCAATAATCGATAGCCTTGGTAATACTCACTTAATCAAATATGAATTCAAATTTGCCGATCATGCTATCGTATATAACGGCAACCTAACCGAACCGTTAGCACCCAGCTGGCAATCAGACTCCGATTTCCCTGAATTACTTAATGATATATTTAGTGGTCAAGACCCTTTCTCTTCAGACTTTGTACATAACGAAGAAAAGTTTAATAATGCCATCAAAGCATTAGACGCTTTGGCACTTAGAGATAATATTACCGACGAAAGGTTATATAATTTAACTTATTACATTCGAGCACATATCTTTCACTTAGACAGTGAAAAATTAACCGATAACCAATTAAATAACCTTAATACCGCTGGCCTGAGGTTAACTCAAATGTCTGGTTTTTATGGTTTATCAGAATCAGCAACCAAACTCCACACTGGTTATACCGATACCGTTTATTCACTGAGTAGGTTTGACCATAAGCATGAGCTACTTACAAAGTTTTTTGACATCAACTTAGCTCTAATCAACTTATATAGTAGATTTGATGGTCAAGGTGATACTTACAATTTACAAACTGGAATTTACAATGTTTTCGATCTAATAGATCGTACTGCCTATGCCTTTAAGTTCAGTGAAAATAGAGATTTTGTAGCACGTTACTATAATGAATCACTTTTAACAGCACTGACTAATTTCTCTCAAAGTAAACTAGTGCCTATTAATGGCGACTACTACCTTTTATACAATATATATTCATTAGGATATGAGTTTTGGCTCGATGACGATGCAGAATGGCAAACCATGTTAGAGCAAAGCATGGTTTCACTTACCAGAGCAGTCATTGAACATACCAGTGCAGAAGATAGCAAAAATATACAAATTGCTTTTTACGGTTATTATTTATCGGATGCTGTTGGTTATCATAATCCAGATTTAGCAATCAATCTTTGTGGGAATGAATACCAAGATATTTGCTATATAGTTTCGGAACAAGAAATACTTCCAAAGGTAACAAGTTGTAATGATTTTGCTGAGCTGCGTTTTGATGATTTAACGATAGATCAGCAAGATAGCCTATGCCAATCATTAATAACTACTTCCGATACATTTCATCAGGTACTGGCAACAAATAACGTTTCAGTAGAAGATGACTTTAATGATGCTGTATACGCTAGCATATTCAACTCCTCGCAAGATTATGGGGCATATGGTTATTCTCTTTATCAAATTCCAACAGATAACGGTGGGTTCTATCTCGAGGGTACTCCTTCTCAAGAAGATAATATTGCGCGATTATTTGTTTATCAACAAGGCGAAGAGGATGCGTGGTGGGTATGGAACTGGGAGCATGAGTTTACGCATTATCTAGATGGTCGCTATGTCAAATATGGTGAGTTTGGTCACTTATCTCTCGATGAAACTACCTGGTGGTCAGAGGGCCTAGCTGAATATATAGCTTGGGTAGATGAATTTCCTCGAGGTAACTATGTTCTTACCTCTACTCCGGAAGATAAATGGCCTACTATCGAAGAGATTAGTACGGTAAATTACAATTCAAGTAGTGATTTGATTTATATCTGGAGTTACACACTGCATCGATTTTTAGTTGAAAATCACCAAGAATTACATCAAGGATTTAAACAATGCCTAATTTCTGGCGATATAGACTGTTATCGAGAGAAAACTACGACTATGTATTCTCTAGAAGCTTCTTATAAAGCTTGGTTACAAAATCTTGCTCAATCACTAAATAGCAGAGCCAAACGTTTAATATATTCAGCTAAACACTACGCAGAAGACTCAAAACATTATCGTATGCATAGTCAAAGTCAGTTAAAGGCGCGTAATAAATAACTTAGCTTATTGTCAACAATAGCCACTGTGTATTGCATATTGTGTTTAAAAATTAAGAACGACTTTTAACTATATAAAAGTCGTTTTTTAAATCACTAAACCTTAATAAGTACGCATTAGAAGGATTGTATATTTTGCTTGTCACTTATCTTACATGTAATTATGCAACAGATCGTACTCATTAAAATAACTATAGCTCCTCAGAGCTCGCTGACAGAAATACCAATTAATGGTGATGATCGTTAGCTAATTGATTACCTTGCGCATCATAAAAACCACTACCAGCGTGGTCAATAAAGCCCAAACGTATCATTTTCCTTAAAAAGGGATCCGATTCATTATCGCCAATATCGGCATAATCCGTCATTTTATAATGCTCTGTTCTTTTAAAGACGCTTTCTATCTTGTCTGTTGAAAATATCGTTTTATTTAATTGCCAAACGGTTATCGTTTCTTTTTCGTTAGTAATAACTTTTTGTGCAAGTTGCAACTCCGGCTGCCACCAAAGTTCTATCGTTTGCTCTTTGCTTTCAAATTTATAATATTCAATTCGGCTACAATCCTGACCTTTGGTTGATATTAAGGTCATGTTAGCCAATTGAGCTTCTGTCACTAATTGAAATTTCGACTGCCAGTGATGTTTATTTGAAGCAACAGGTTCAAACTCAATACCTTTTTGGTAGTGATCAAAATAGCTTACTTTACGGACACTGTTATTTTTTAAGGTATGCCATTGATTCGTAGTTTGTTTCAATTGGTTGATATGTAAAACATCTTGACCTTTTCGCCATAACTCAAAGTTACTTTTTATTTTTGTAGTTTCAGAGTTTAACCCTGAAGTTTCAATTGTGTAAATAGCCCCTAATTGCTCAACTTTTTTTGGACAAGACTCACTTGCATAGCTTTTAAAACTTATTAACTGACTAGCGATAAAACAAAAAACAATTACCAAATTTTTCATTAGTTTTCCCATAAAAATAGGGGAACAATGTTCCCCTATATATTGATATTACAATATTAATTCATCGAATTTTCGTTACTTAGGTCTGCTGCAAAGTCCATGATATGAAATATTAAACTTTGCTCATTCGTACCTGTCACTAAGTGTGCTCCAGGACCCATCGCATACACAGCTACATCTTCACCAGCATGTGTTTCAGATGATAAAGGCACTAGTGCTTCTTGATGAAAACCTGGGGTTTGTGTTTCAACATTTGTTAAATCAACACGACCAGTTACTGCTGCTTCCATGTACGAAGCGTCAGCATTGGTTTCATCACCTAAGTCTCTATATCCTAATCCGTTGGTATAGCCTAATGTGGTGTAAGGCATGCCATCACTTGCTAACGAAGGCTCTTCTGAGCCAATACCAACAACTTTGCCCAAAATCGGGTTCCCACGTTTAGGGTAACCAGCAATGGTAAATACATGACTATGATCGGCCGTCACTATGATTAATGTATCTTCATCATCTGTGGCATCTACAGCAACTTGTACTGCTTTTGAAAATTCAATCGCATCATTTAACGCATTGTAAGCATTACCTGCATGATGAGCATGATCTATACGACCTGATTCAACAGTTAAAAAGAACCCTTTTTCATTGTTTTCAAGTACTCCAATTGCTTTAGCTGTCATTTCCGCCAAACTTGGTTCACCAGCAATATCATTTTCACGATCCGCTTCATATTGCATATGTGATTCTTTAAACAAGCCAAAAATACGTTCGGTTGTTGCAGGATCAATAGCATTAAAGCTGTCTTCATTCCAAATATACGAACCATTCGGATATGCAGTTTTCCACTCGGTAATTAAGTCTCGACCATCCGTTCGATCTCCCTCTACACCACTTACTGCATCTGCACTGTTAAATGCAGCATCTTTAGGTAAAAAGTGACGGCGACCACCACCCATCACTACTTCAATGCCATTAACATTAGTGCCGGTATAACGGGCTTCTAAATTGGCTTCAAAGTTCACTAATTGAGATGCGATATCTTCACAGCCACCATCAATAGCAGATTGCGGCATATCTGAAACATCTTCCCAATTTCGATTGGCTGATTTTGCAAAAGTCGCAGCAGGCGTCGCATGAGTTATACGTGCCGTTGAAATAATACCTGTCGATTTACCGGCTATTTCGGCTAATTCTAATACAGTTATCATTTCATTACCTGCGACAGTAGAGCAATCGCCATAAGCAATATCTTCATCGACACCGATAACACCAACATCTGTTTTTATACCTGACATCATAGCAGTCATTGTACCGGCTGAATCTGGCGTTTGAGCATCAACATTATAAGTTTTTGCAAATCCCGAAAATGGAAATTTATCAAAGCTTAATTGATTCTCTTCACCCATTAATCCTTTACTTTGACCGTCTAAAATACGTGCAGCCGTTACCGTTGAAACTCCCATACCATCGCCGACAAAAAGTATCACGTTCTTTGCCGTACCTCTCAGGCTTTCAATATCAGCTGTTGTTTTTGCAAAAGCTACCTTAGTAGCTGGGGCAGTCGCATTTACCTGCTCGGTTACCTCTTGCCAAATAGCTTCAGCGGTTGCTATTTCAGAAGCACCAGCAACAAACCACGAGTTATAACTGTTCGTTGCAATATCTGCTGAACCGACTTCATTAATCGTAGGTGCACAAACAAATTGGCTTTCACTAAATTCGCTTTCTTCTAAAACACCATCACTATTCGCATCAATACCAGAATCAATTCTAACGCCACTGTTTAAACAATTTTCATCACCTACCGGTAATTCTGTTTGTTTAATTAAACTCGTTAATCCATCTACGCCATTGCTACCATTAGCACCGTTTACGCCATTTTTTCCGTTATCACCATCACCACAAGCACTTAACGCTAATGTTAATGAAGCGGTGATTGCTGTAATAATAAATTTATTCATAATGTTATATCCTTGATTTCAACGTGATGACATTTAGTCAACTAAACCTAGTGCGCGATTGATAAGATGGAAGATGACACTTTGCTCTACCGTACCTTGTATAAGATGTGCACTTGGTCCCATAGCGTGGACAGAAATATCTTCACCGGCATGCGTTTCTGAACCTAATGGAACGGTTGATTCTTGATGAAAACCGGTAACAGTGGTGTCTACTGAAGATAAATCCATACGGCCAGCCATGGCTGCTTCGCTATAACTCGCATCGGCATTGCTCTCATTACCTAAGTCTCGATAGCCTAAACCGTTCGCATAGCCCACTGTAGTGTATGGCATGCCATCTTTTGCGAGTGATGGCTCTTCTGAGCCAACACCGACAACTTTCCCTAAAATTGGGTTACCACGTTTAGGATAGCCTGCAATGGTAAATACATGACTATGATCAGCGGTGACTATGATTAATGTTTCTTCATCATTTGTGGCATCTACCGCTGCTTTTACAGCTTTTGCCAATTCGATAGTATCGGTTAAAGCATTGCTGGCATTACCTGCATGATGCGCATGATCAATTCGGCCTGATTCAATCGTTAAGAAGAAACCTTTTTCGTTATTATCAAGCACATTAATCGCTTTAGCTGTCATTTCGGCTAAGCTTGGTTCACCGGCAATATCGTTTTCACGATCCGCTTCATATTGCATGTGTGATTCATTGAATAAGCCAAAGATTTGTGTTGTTGAATCAGCATTTATCGCTTCAAAACCGGCTTTATCCATAACGTAGCTACCCTGAGGATATTTTTCTTGCCACTCAGTTACTAAGTTTCGGCTGTCAGTTCGATCACCCTCAACGGCACTTACTGCATCCGCACTATTAAATGCTGCATCTTTTGGTAAGAAATGACGGCGACCACCACCCATCACCACTTCGATGCCATCAACATCTACACCTAGAAAACGTTTTTCTAAATTAGTTTCAAAATTGATCAGTTGTGAAGCAATATCTTCGCAATCAGCGCGTTCTGGATTTTCCGCGATCGCCATATCAGAAACATCTTCCCAGTTACGATCGGCTGATTTCGCATAAGCAGCAGCTGGTGTTGCATGGGTTATTCTTGCTGTTGATATGATACCCGTAGATAAACCTTTGATTTCAGCTAACTCTAACGCTGTAACGACTTCATTACCTTTTGTTGATTCACAACTACCTCGAACAACATCTTCATTCACTCCAAGAACACCTGCGTCACTTTTTAAACCAGACATCATCGCTGTCATAGTCCCAGCAGAATCTGGTGTTTGTGCATCAACGTTATAGGTTTTTACTAAGGCTGAGTAAGGAAATTCTTCAAAACTTAAGTAGCCTTCTTCGCCCATTTCACCATTAAGCTGGCCAGATAGAATTCTCGCAGCCGTCAAGGTTGAAACCCCCATACCATCCCCAACAAAAAGAATGACATTTTTTGCTTTTATTGCTCTTTCTTGTTGTAGTTTTTCTAACAGTTTTTCTTGGCCTTGCTTAAACCAAGTATTAGAAGTTTGCGTTGCAGGTACCGTTTGGGCTAACGCACCAGACGATATCAAACTGGCCAAAACCAGTGATAGTCCTTGTTTAATCATCTATGTTTGCTCCAAGTTCATTTTTATTTATTAAGAAAACTGAACTAAAGTAAACAATAACTATTAAGCTTGAGTTACATTAACGTTACTTTCATTTGACGGTTATATGATGGAATTAAGACAGGAAATTTCATTGTTTCAAACACAAAAAAACGACTTTCACCGAAGTAAAAAGTCGTTTTTCAAATCACTAAAACTTAAGTAAGTCGTAGAATGGTGTTATTTTTTGCTTGTCGCCTGTATTACACGTAATTGCGCAACAGCACGTGCTAATTCAGAAGCAGCTTCTGCATAATCAATATCATTACCTTGATCATTCAAATGCTGCTCAGCACGTTCTTTCGCTTCAAGTGCAGCTTGTTCATCTAAGTCATCGCCACGTACAGCAATATCAGCTAGTACTGTCACGTGATTAGGTTGAACTTCAAGCATGCCGCCAGAAAGGTAGATAACTTCTTCAGTACCACCTTTTTTAACGATTCTCGCCATTCCAGGTTTTAGTGAGGTCAGCAAAGGTGCATGACCAGGCATAATACCTAGTTCACCTTCGCTACCTGTGATCTGTAATGATTCAATAGCACCCGAGAATAAACTCTCTTCGGCACTTACCACATTCAGATTGACAGAAAGTATTGCCATGTTGACCTCCTAAAGAGGTGATTAAGTCGTAGAAACGAAATAATCACCAACCTACATTACATGTTTTTAGCTTTTTCAGCTGCTTCTTCAATAGAACCAACCATGTAGAAAGCTTGCTCAGGTAAGTCATCAAATTCACCCGCAAGAATACCTTTAAAGCCAGCAATTGTGTCTTTAAGTGATACATACTTACCAGGAGAACCTGTGAATACTTCAGCAACGAAGAACGGTTGAGATAAGAAACGTTGGATCTTACGTGCGCGTGATACAGTTTGCTTATCTTCTTCAGATAACTCATCCATACCTAAGATGGCGATGATATCTTTTAGTTCTTTGTAACGTTGTAATGTTGATTGAACACCACGAGCCGTTTCATAATGCTCAGCACCAACTACTAACGGGTCTAATTGACGCGAAGTAGAATCAAGTGGGTCGATTGCAGGGTAAATACCTTGCGATGCGATATCACGAGAAAGTACAACGGTTGCATCTAAGTGAGCAAAGGTTGTTGCTGGAGATGGATCGGTCAAATCATCCGCTGGTACGTATACCGCTTGAATTGAAGTGATTGAACCTTTCTTCGTTGACGTAATACGCTCTTGAAGAACACCCATTTCTTCAGCAAGTGTTGGTTGATAACCAACCGCTGATGGCATACGACCTAACAATGCAGATACTTCCGTACCAGCAAGTGTATAACGGTAGATATTATCTACGAAAAATAATACATCACGACCTTCGTCACGGAATTTTTCAGCCATCGTCAAACCAGTCATCGCAACACGAAGACGGTTTCCTGGAGGCTCGTTCATTTGGCCGTAAACTAACGATACTTTATCAAGTACGTTAGAATCGTTCATTTCATGGTAGAAATCGTTACCTTCACGAGTACGCTCACCTACACCAGCAAATACTGAGTAGCCGCTATGCTCGATCGCGATGTTACGAATAAGTTCCATCATGTTTACGGTTTTACCAACACCAGCACCACCGAATAAACCAACTTTACCACCTTTAGCAAATGGACATACTAAGTCGATTACTTTGATACCTGTTTCTAATAGTTCATTAGACATCGCTTGCTCAGCATATGCTGGCGCTTCACGGTGAATTGACCATTTTTCTTCTTCGCCGATTGGGCCAGCTTCATCGATAGGCTCACCCAATACGTTCATGATACGACCCAAAGTTGCAGTACCTACTGGAACTTGGATGTTATCACCTGTGTTTACTACTGTCAGACCACGACGCAAACCGTCTGATGAACCCATAGCGATAGCACGTACAACGCCACCACCTAATTGCTGTTGTACTTCTAGTACTAAGCCTGAAAGGTCACCTTCAGTTACATTTAATGCGTCATATACCTGAGGTACAGCATCTTGTGGGAATTCTACATCCACAACTGCGCCAATGATTTGGACGACTTTACCTGTACTCATGTTTAATCCTCTAATCTTGTGCTCTTAAAATTAAGAACCTTTGCTTATACCGCTGCAGCGCCGGCACAAATCTCACTCAATTCTTGAGTAATGCTTGCTTGACGTGCTTTGTTATATACCAATTGTAAATCATCAATTAAGTCACCCGCGTTATCGGTTGCAGCTTTCATTGCAACCATACGAGCAGCTTGTTCACATGCGAGATTTTCAACTACACCTTGATATACTTGAGATTCTGTATAACGAACAAGTAGTTGTTCAAGCAATGCTTGAGCATCTGGTTCGTATAAATAATCCCAGCGATGCTTAATTGCGTCATCATCTGACTTAGGCAAAGGTAAAAGTTGATCGATTGTCGGCTGTTGCGTCATCGTATTAACAAACTTGTTATACACAATGAACAATCTGTCTATCTCACCATTGTCATAGGCGTTTAACATTACCTTCACACTACCAACTAAGTCAGTAAGTGAAGGGTTATCACCTAATCCAGAAATTTGTGAGACAACTTTAGCGCCCATATTATTGAAAAAGGCAGTAGCTTTAGAACCAACTACAGCAAATTCAACTTCGGCGCCTGCTTCCTGCTGTTTACCAGCATCAGCAAGTACTTGTTTAAATAAATTAATATTTAAACCACCACACAAACCTCGGTCTGTTGAGACAACGATATAGCCTACGCGCTTAGCTTCACGTTCTTCCATATAAGGATGACGGAATTCTAAATTACCAAGCGCGATGTGACCGATCACATTTCGCATATTTTCAGCGTATGGACGAGAAGCAGCCATGCTATCCTGCGCTCTGCGCATTTTACTAGCTGCAACCATTTCCATCGCGCTGGTGATCTTCTGTGTATTTTGTACACTTCCGATCTTTGATTTAATCTCTTTACCACCAGCCATGACTATTCTCCGCGAAAAGGTTAACTAATTACCAAGTTTGAGTAGCTTTGAAAGCTTCAATTGCTTTCGCTAATCCAGACTCGATATCTTTGTTATAGTCGCCTTTTTCGTTGATAGTAGCCATCAACTCAGCGTGCTCATTGTTTACGTAAGAACGTAATGCTTCTTCAAAATCAACAACTTTGTTAATTTCAACATCATTTAAATAGCCTTTTTCTGCGGCAAATAATGATACTGCTGTTTCAGCAATGGACAATGGGCTGTATTGCTTTTGCTTCATTAACTCAGTTACACGTTGACCATGCTCTAATTGAGCACGAGTAGCGTCATCTAAGTCAGATGCAAATTGAGCAAAGGCTGCTAGCTCAGCATATTGTGCTAATGCTAAACGAATACCACCACCAAGTTTCTTGATGATTTTCGTTTGAGCAGCACCACCAACACGAGATACAGAAATACCAGCGTTAACAGCAGGACGAATACCTGAGTTAAACAAGTTAGATTCTAAGAAAATCTGACCATCGGTAATTGAGATAACGTTTGTTGGTACGAATGCTGATACATCACCCGCTTGCGTTTCAATAATTGGTAATGCTGTTAAAGAACCTGTTTTGCCTTTAACTTCACCATTTGTGAAACGTTCAACGTATGCTTCGTTTACACGAGCTGCACGTTCTAATAAGCGTGAGTGAAGATAGAATACGTCACCTGGGTATGCTTCACGACCTGGTGGACGACGTAAAAGTAATGAAATTTGACGGTAAGCAACAGCTTGCTTTGACAAATCATCATATACAATTAATGCATCTTCACCGCGGTCACGGAAGTATTCACCCATAGTACAACCAGAGTATGCTGATAAGTACTGTAATGCAGCAGCTTCAGAAGCAGATGCAACAACAACGATAGTATTCTCTAACGCGCCGTGCTCTTCTAATGAACGAACTAAGTTCGCAACAGTAGAAGCTTTTTGTCCGATTGCTACGTATACACACTTAATACCAGTGTTTTTCTGGTTAATAATGGCATCTAGTGCGATCGCTGATTTACCAATTTGACGGTCACCGATGATAAGTTCACGTTGACCACGACCGATTGGAATCATTGCATCAATTGATTTAATACCAGTTTGAACTGGCTCATCAACCGATTTACGATCGATAACACCTGGTGCTACAACTTCAACTGGCGCGAAGCCATCGTTGTCAATTGGGCCTTTGCCATCAATTGGTTCACCTAAAGTGTTAACTACACGACCTAATAAGCCGCGTCCTACTGGTACTTCCAAAATACGGCCAGTACCTTTAACTTTTACGCCTTCAGCTAGATCCGCGTAAGGACCCATAACTACCGCACCTACCGAATCACGGTCAAGGTTAAGCGCTATTGCGAAGCGGTTGCCAGGAAGTTCGATCATTTCGCCTTGCATTACATCAGCAAGACCATGGATACGAATAATACCATCTGTTACAGAAACGATAGTACCTTCGTTACGAGCTTCACTAACTACGTCAAACTGTTCAATACGATTCTTGATCAGTTCAGCGATTTCAGTGGAATTCAGTTGCATGCTCTGTTCCCCGTTAAGATTGTATTGTTGTTGCTAAGCGGTTCAATTTACCTCTAACTGAACCATCTATCACCATGTCACCAGCTTTGATCACCAAACCTGAGACTACGTTTTTATCAACACTACAATTGAGCTTTACTTTTCTTGCCAAACGCTTTTCAAGCGCGGCGCTAATTACTTTCTGTTGCGCTACTTTTAGTTTCACAGCAGAGGTAACATCGACAGATATTTCTTTTTCAAATTCAGCTTTTAATTCGCTAAATTGAGTTAATACCTGTGGTAGCACCAACAAACGTTGATTTTCAGCCATTACTTTTATTAAGTTCTGGCCGTTGCTGTCTAATTGAACGTCACAAACTTTTAAGAAAAGGTCTGTGGCTTGTTCAACCGATGCACCACCAGAAATATATTCTGTAATAGTGGCATCTTTAGAAACTTCAGCAGCAAATGTTAGCATTTCATGCCAAGCATCTATTGCTTTTGCTTCTACAGCAAAATCGAACGCTGCTTTAGCATAGGGACGAGCGACGGTTGTCAATTCAGACATAAGCTCTATTCCCTCTTAAAGTTCAGCTACAAGTTTATCTAAAATGTCGCTATGTGCAGCGGCATCAATTGAACGCTCGAGAATTTTCTCAGCACCAGCTACCGCAAGAACCGCCACTTGTTGGCGTAATTCTTCTTTCGCTTGGTTACGTTCAGTCTCTATTTCTGCATGACCAGCAGCTAAGATTTTTTCTTTCTCAGCTTGTGCTTTTTCAGCAGCTTCTTCAACTAATTGCGTTTCACGCTTTTTAGCAGCTTCAATAATTTCAGCAGCTTGCGCTTTGGCTTCTTTTAGTTGTGCAGTAGCTTTCTCTTGAGCAAGCTCAAGATCTTTTGCAGCACGGTCCGAAGCAGCAAGTCCGTCAGCAATAGTTGCTTGACGAGCTTCGATGGCACCAATAATTGGTGGCCATACATACTTCATACAAAAAATTACGAATACGATAAATGCGATTAATTCACCAACTAAGGTCATATTAAGATTCATTTATGTATCTCCTATTCAAATTCGCGGTTAAAAAACAACTTAAAATTAAGCACCAACTGCGAATAATAGGTATAAGCCGATAGCAACACCGATCATCGCGATAGCATCGATAAGACCCGCTACGATGAACATTTTCACTTGAAGTTGAGGTGCTAATTCAGGTTGACGTGCAGCAGACTCTAGGAATTTGCCACCAAGTAAACCAAAACCAATCGCAGTACCAAGAGCACCTAGACCGATTAATAAAGCAACAGCGATATATAACATATTTATCTCCGATTATTTAAGTAAAGTTATAAAGTTAAAAATTAGTGATCTTCGTGAGCTAGACTCAAATATAGAATCGTTAGCATCATGAAAATAAACGCTTGTAATGGGATAACCAGCAAGTGGAAAGCTGCCCATAAAAAATGTACTGGCAATTGGAATAAACCAATTGTCGCAATCAGTAAAAATATCAACTCACCCGCATATAAGTTACCGAATAAACGTAACGCAAGTGATAATGGACGAGCTAATAAGGTAACCATTTCAAGAATAAAGTTCACTGGGTATAAAGACCAGTGACCAAAAGGTTGAGTCGTTAATTCTTTTATGAATCCGCCAATACCTTTTACTTTAATTGAATAGTAAATAATAAGAGCAAATACACCCAATGCTAAAGCAAAAGTCATATTTGGATCGGTTGTTGGCACAGCTTTCATATAATGAACACCAAACAACTCAAAAATACGCGGCATTAAATCAACGGGTACCCAATCCATAGCATTCATTAGTAAAACCCAAACAAAAATGGTTAATGCTAATGGTGCGATAACAGGGTTATGCCCATGGAAAGTACTTTTAACGCTATCGTCAACAAACTCGACGATCATTTCAACAGCACATTGCAGTTTTCCTGGTACGCCAGTTTCCGCTTTTTTGGCAACAGAACGGAAAATGGTTAAAAAGACCAAGCCTAAAAATATTGACCATCCTAGCGTATCTATGTGGAGGGCCCAAAAGCCTTCTCCTACAGTAAGATTCTGCAAATGATGTTTAATATATTCTTGGCTGGTTACTTCAGCAGCAGACATATTAAGGTTCCTAATGATTAAAGTTTAAAAATTCTAATGTTTAATAAAAAACGGTGTTAGTAATGGCATGGCCACAACTAAACAAAAACTGGTGAAAAATGGTACCGGCAGTATCGCTAAAAATTTAAAGGCTAGCGCAAACAAAAGGGCCGTTAATACTATTTTCATTTTTTCGCCACTATAAAAAGATTCCATCACTTTTTCTGACGATCGTGCTCCGGCATATCTAAAGGCTTTCAGAGCAAAAAATATATGAGGAATTATCGTTACTGCGCCGCCAGCTAAAACTGACTTTGCATGCTCAATTCCCCAGTTAAAATAAACCACGAAAGCTAAAATTAAAACCGCCATCAACATAGCGATTATCTGTTTAAAGGCGAAACGTTTTCCAACCTTGGTAAGTTCATTATTTTGTGTGGAACTCACGAGATTCTCCAAACGAAGCTTTTCGTATTATTTATAGGCTTTTAAAGTAAATACTTTTACTTTGAAAAGCCGACGCAAGTATACTTAATTAGAATACTAATGCAACAAAAGAGGGCGCTGCTTGCCCTCTTTATGTGCGATTATTGTGTAATTTTAATTATTGATGTGATGAATAGTTAAAAAGAACCAAACCGAGCAACAATACCATCCAATTCATCTAAGTTTGTATACGATATAACAAGCTTACCTTTTCCTTTAGTATTATGTGAAATAGTCACTTGTGAACCCAGCTTTTCAGATAAGTTTTGCTCTAACGATTTTGTATTTGGATCTTTTACTTTTTCTTCTTTAATTTTTGCTGGCTCTTGTATCTTTTTAATTAACGCTTCCGTTTCACGGACAGTTAACTCTTTTGCCACTACAGCACGGGCAGTGGTTGTTTGCTCATCATTTTGTAATGCTAATAAAGCTCGCGCATGACCCATTTCAATATCGCCATGTTCAAGTAATGTTTTTACTTCATCATTTAAGTTATTTAAACGCAGTAAATTAGTAACGGTAGTACGAGATTTCCCGACAGCTTCAGCGACTTCTTGATGCGTTAATTCAAATTCAGTTAATAATCGTTGTAATGCAATAGCTTCTTCCATTGCATTGAGATCTTCACGTTGAATATTTTCAATTAATGCGATGGCAACTGCAGCTTCATCTGGTACATCTTTAATTAAACATGGTACGAGATCAATCTCAGCTAATTGGGCAGCTCGCCAACGACGTTCACCAGCAATAATTTCAAAACTGTTTTCACCAATAGGACGAACAACAATAGGTTGAATAATACCTTGAGATTTTATTGAATTAGATAATTCATCTAACGCATCAGCCGACATATCTTTACGGGGTTGATACTTACCCGGTTGTAATTGCTCAATGGGAAGTTTTTGTAATTCACTTTGAGGCGGCGTGATCTCTTCAGCTTTAGACGATAACTCTTGATCAGAGCTTTCTTCTTTTTTAGGTGCATTTGTTAATAATGCATCTAAACCTCTACCAAGACCTCTACGTTTAGAAGGGCTCATAATTTTCCTTGCTGATTTACAGTGTAATTATTTTAATTTTTTAGGGTAAATATTTAATCTGCTTTACGCAGTATCTCGCCTGCTAGGGCTAAATAAGCTTTTGCACCAGTTGACGATTTATCGTAATACATTACTGGGGCACCAAAACTTGGCGCTTCAGCTAATCTGACATTTCTTGGGATAACCGTGCGGTAAACTTTATCACCAAAATGTCGCTTTAATTGTTCTGAAACATCATTGGCTAATCGATTACGTGGGTCATACATAGTTCGTAAAATACCTTCAATATGTAATTCACCATTGACCACTGAAGTTAACTGCGCAATTGTGTCCATTAATGCCGTTAACCCTTCTAATGCATAATATTCACATTGCATCGGTACTAACACAGAATCAGCTGCAGTCATGGCATTCACTGTTAACATGTTTAATGAAGGAGGGCAGTCGATAATAATATAATCATAATCTTTTTTGATCGGCGCTAAAGCATTTTTTAAGCGTTGTTCACGAGCATAAACTTCCATTAACTTAATTTCAGCCGCAGTAACATCCGCATTGGCTGCGATTAAATCATATACGCCTTCAGTATTTTTACAAACGACTTGATCAAAAGGAAGTTCTTCAACTAATAATTCATAACAAGTAGCAGGAACTTCATATTTATCAATACCACTGCCCATGGTTGCATTACCTTGGGGGTCAAGATCTATTAATAAGACCTTACGTTTTGTTGCTGCCAAAGAAGCTGCTAGGTTTACTGCTGTTGTGGTTTTGCCAACACCACCTTTTTGATTAGCAACTGCAATAATTTTTCCCACTAGAACCTCGAACAATTGTTGTTATTAGTTTTTCTTAAGCTCTATTACGTGCCTTTCACCGACAAGATTTGGCACTGTAATTTCATGACTTTTTATCAATGATACATCATTTGGTAATTGAGTTAATTCATCTTTTGGATATTGACCTTTTAGCGCATAAAAACGGCCATTTTGGTCAATAAGATGTTTACACCAATTAATCATATCTTCAAGTGAGGCAAATGCTCGACTTAATACACCATCAAAAGGAATTTCAGGTTGATATTTTTCAACTCGAGAAAGTAAAGGAGTTACATTAGCAAGTTTTAATTGAAAAACAACTTGTCTTAAAAAAGTAATACGTTTTCCTAAGCTATCAAGTAAAACAAATGATCGCTCTGGAAATAAAATAGCTAAAGGAATACCAGGCAAACCAGGTCCTGTTCCCACATCAATAAAATGATTTCCTTCAAGTACTTCTCCTACAGCTAAACTGTCCATAATATGTTTAACCAACATTTCATGCGGATCACGTACAGAAGTTAAATTATAAGCTTTATTCCATTTCACTAATAATTCAACATATTGAATTAGTTGAGATATTTGTGTTTCATTAACCTTAATATCTGATTTTTTTATTAAGGATTCTAATTCTGATATCAACGACATATTTTTAATATTTATCCATTATTTACAACAGTTTACGCTGACTTCCTTAAAAGGCCATGTTTTTTTAAGTACACAAGTAAAAGTGAAATAGCTGCGGGGGTTATCCCTGAAATTCGTGATGCTTTACCAATTGATTCTGGTTTTGCATCCGTTAACTTTGCAACGACTTCATTAGATAACCCTGAAATTTGGCCATAATCAAAATCATGTGGAATTAACGTATCTTCATGACGTTTTTTCTTTGCAATATCATCAAGTTGGCGATCAATATAACCGGCATACTTAATTTGAATTTCTACTTGCTCAGCGGCTTGTTTATCAGCAAGCGCTGGTCCAATGCCTTCAATTTCCATTAAATCATCATAACGTACTTCAGGACGACGAATTAAATCTTCAAGATTATTTTCACGACTAATCGGATTTTTTAATAATGGATTTATTTTTTCTGCTGCAGGGTGATCTTTTTGGATCCATTTTGATTTTAAACGCTGACGCTCAACTTCAATATTTTCCATTTTTTCGTTAAAACGACGCCAACGATTTTCATCCACTAAACCAAGTTTGTGACCAATTTCAGTTAATCGAATATCGGCATTATCCTCACGTAATAATAAACGATATTCTGCGCGGGAAGTGAACATACGATACGGTTCTTTAGTACCCAACGTTGCTAAATCATCAACCAAAACCCCCATATAAGCCTGATCTCTACCTAGCACTAACTCATCTTTACCTTGTACTCTTGCTGCCGCATTGGTAGCAGCAATTAATCCTTGCGCGCCAGCTTCTTCATAACCAGTCGTTCCGTTAATTTGGCCAGCAAAATACAAGTTATTCACGAGCTTACTTTCTAACGTTTGTTTTAAATCACGAGGATCAAAAAAGTCATATTCAATTGCATAGCCAGGGCGTGTGATATGGGCATTCTCAAAACCTTTGATTGAACGTACTAAATTCATTTGTACATCAAAAGGTAAGCTTGTTGAAATACCATTAGGATAAATCTCGTGAGTGGTTAAACCTTCTGGCTCGACAAAAATTTGATGTGAATCTTTTTCAGAAAAACGATGAATTTTATCTTCAATTGATGGGCAATAACGAGGGCCGATACCTTCAATAACACCAGTATACATAGGAGATCTATCTAAGCCACCACGAATAATATCATGGGTTTTTTCATTGGTATGTGTAATAAAACACGACACTTGCTCTGGATGATCTTTTCGTGATCCTAAAAATGAAAATACTGGTCTTGGATCATCACCCGGTTGTTCTTCCATTTGAGAAAAATCAAGTGTTCTAGCATCTAAGCGTGGTGGTGTACCTGTTTTTAAACGATCAATTCTAAAAGGTAAATCTTTTAATTTATTCGCCAAATTTACACTTGCTGGATCCCCGGCTCTACCACCTTGATAGTTGTTCATCCCTATGTGTATTTGACCTGCGAGAAAAGTACCAACGGTTAACACAACTGTTTGAGCTTTAAACTTTAGGCCCATTTGGGTTGAAACACCGACAACTTGATCATTGTCTAAAATAAGATCATCACAAGGTTGTTGAAATATTGTTAAATTCTGTTGATTTTCTAAAAAGTTTCTAACAAATGAACGATATAAAACCCTATCTGCTTGGGCTCTAGTTGCTCTAACAGCTGGCCCTTTACTCGCATTTAGTGTTCTAAATTGAATCGCAGCATGATCCGTCGCCGTCGCCATTAATCCACCTAAGGCATCAATTTCTTTAACTAAATGTCCTTTACCAATTCCACCAATAGCTGGATTACACGACATTTGTCCTAAAGTATCGATATTATGGGTAAGCAATAGAGTCTTACAGCCCATACGTGCTGAGGCTAATGCAGCTTCAGTGCCTGCATGTCCACCACCAACAACAATGACATCGTATGATTCTTGATACCACATAAAATAAACCTTAGAAAAATATTTAAAAATAAAAGGGCACGTATTTTAACTGTTTTTACCGTTAAGTGAAACGATCATTTTCATTAAATGATCTTCACTGGATCGTTAAATAATATATAAGATCTATTTAAAGATCTTATTATTATTACTTATTAGTAAACAGCTTTTCTGTGGGTAAGTGCTTTTTCTTCATTAAGATCAATTAATTATTTAGGATCCTTTGTTGTGATCAAACATTGATCAATCGACTTATAAGCTATGATCAAAAGCTATATTTATCCACAAGTGGATTTAATTAATTTTTTGTAAACTGGAAAATAACGCTTAATCCATAGCTTATTTTATTTTTATCCACAATTATGGTTTTTTTAGTGTAAAGTTGTTGATAACTTTGTTGTGTTTATTTTAAATATGATCGTTATTTTTAATGATCCACTGTTTAGCTTCCTCTTCAGGATCTATATCTTCAAGCATATCAAATGTTTTTATTGGAATGATTTCTATAGAACTTTTTGATTTTAATAGCTTATTTATATTTTTTGCTGCATAACAAAAGGTATCGTAGCTGGTATCTCCTAGACCAATAACAAAAAAGCGTAAACTAGATAGATCATTGGTTGTTTCAGATAAGTTATTAACAAAGGCTTGAATATTATCTGGGTATTCACCCGCACCATGAGTAGATGTACAAATTAGCCAGGTTTGATTTTCGATTGGTATTTGAGAAAAATCGGGTGATAAATGTACTTCTGTTTGATGATTTAAAGCAGTTAATACTTCTTCACATGCTTCTGCAACATATTCACTTCCACCTAACATACTGCCAACGATTATTTGTATTGATGCCATTTACTCACCTGAATGAAATTATAATTAATGTTTTCATTATATTTTTAGCTTGGCATAGTTAAAAGGTTTTTAATTATGTTCATCAATAGTTAATTAGGTTAAGGCAATATGAATGATAAAAATTTTTGTTATAGTGCTTAGAAGCTGTTGATCTATTTATTAGAATTAAGTTGAAGGAATCATATTGTGATAAAAATTTTCAGGAATAAACTTTTTTCATTATCCATTTATTGTCGACGTGATTTTGTTGTTTTATTGTTAATTAGTTTACTAGCTGCTTGTAGTTCTGCTCCTGATAATATTAAAGACGAAACCAAAGTTGTTACCCAACAACAGCAAACTGATTTAGGTCCTTATCAACAAAATACTCATGCCCCTTCTGTTGTGACTTATCAGGTTATAGATGATCCGCTTAGATTTATTAATGAACCAATATTTTCTTTTAATGACGTGTTTTATGAATACCTGTTAACTCCTTTTAGTAAAGGTTATCAGGCGGTTATGCCTGAGCCTATTGATCAAGGTATTCGTAATTTTTTTAATAATCTATCAGAGCCTGTTTCTGCAATTAATCATTTATTTCAAGGTGAATTTAAACGTTCAGCGAATAATTTATCTCGACTATTAATCAACTCTACTATTGGGTTGTTTGGTATGTTTGATCCAGCAAGTCACTGGTTTGAAATTAATGCAGACACTACTGGTTTTGCGAAAACTATTGAAATATATGGTGTGGGTCGAGGGGCTTATTTAGTTTTGCCTTTTATCGGGCCATCAAATGTTCGCGGTTTAGTGGCGATGCCTTTTGATCAATACGCTCATCCACTCAATCATATTAATGATGATGAAGCTGCTACACAGCTTTTGATCATTAATGGCGTGCATCGTCAAATTCCTGTGTTAGCGAAATATCCTCAAATGCTGGAGGGAGTTGATAATCGTTATGAGTTTATTCGAAATTTATACATACAAGGAAGTAAAAGAGATCAAGAGTTTGGTGAAAAACCGTTAATTATCAAGGATAAAAATAATCAGATGGATAAACATTAGATGAATAACCGTACATTGCCCGATAAGAAAATTGCTTTGTTTGCTAAAGTTATTTGTTTGTTTTTTATCATTTTAACGGGCTTTTTAGCCTGGCAAGCGACTCATTTTGAAATAGATGCTTCGGCTGATACTCTCTTAGTCGATAATAATAGACACCATATTATTAGCCAAATGAGTGATCAACGTTATGGTGCCCAAGAGTTTATTTTAATTGCTTTTAAACCTAAAAGTGGTGATATATTTTCACACGAAAATTTAGCTAAACTAACCAAGCTTGGTAATGAAATTTCGGCAATAGATCGCGTATCACAAGTGCGTAGCATAGCTAATGTACCTATTTTCGCCAATGCGACTAATTTTTCTGGCGATGTAAATTCTTTGACCTGGCAAGCACAACAATATCCAGCAGATCTTTTACAAAAAACCTTAAAAAATCACCCTTTATATGAAGGGTTGTTAGTGAATAAACAGCAAACCGCTTTAGCTTTACAGGTGGTTTTTCAGGAAGATCAAACACTCGTAAATTTACAAGCAGAAAGTCTTGCGATAAAGCAGCATTTACTCGAACGTGATTTACAGGCATCAGAAAAAGCACAGTTAGCTACTTTAAAAAACAAACAAGATGTTATTTCTAAATCACTGGATAAAACACGTATTGAAGAAATAACCCGTATTCGAAATATTATTAAAAAATATGGTACTGAAAATGAATTTTACCTTGGGGGGAACAATTTATTAGCCTATGAATTGATTAATATTATTGAAAGTGACTTGTTGCTATTTGGTAGTATTATTTTAATTGCTGTTATTGTTATTTTGACTTATTTGTTTCGACAATTTAGTTGGGTGTTTTTACCGATATTTTGTTGCACGGTAAGTGTCATTATTACGCTAGGTTTGCTTGCGGTATTTGCCCTAAAAGTTACGGTGATTTCTGCCAATGTTATTGCTTTGCAGATCATTTTATCGCTTGCGATGATCATTCACATCATTATTCAATATCAAGAATTTGTCGAAGCTGAACGATTTCATACTCAAACAGCTTTAGTCTTAGCAACCATTAAATCTAAATTTAAACCCTGTTTTTTTGCCGCCATCACCACAACTGTTGGTTTTGCTACCTTAATATTTAGTTCGGTTCAGCCTGTTATTAGTTTTGGTTGGATGATGGTAATCGCTATGTCAGTAAGTGTGTTAGTGAGCTTGATTTTTTTTCCTGCGTTATTAATTAGTTTTTTTTCCATTCAAAAGCACGTGGCAAAACATTCGTTAATAGAAGGATTTATGTCTGGCATGGCAACTTTGGTAAATCGCATACCGACTAAAATTAGCCTATTTACCATCATTGTTACATTAGCTTTCGGAGTAGGATGTTTTAAATTAACCGCCGAAAATAGTTTTTTAAATTACTTTTCAACATCTACTGACGTTAAACGTGAATTAACATTTATCGATCAAGAGTTTGGAGGGTCAACGACTTTTGACGTGTTATATAAAATTCCAAAATCGCAGCAAAAACAACCGTTAATTTTGTCCGCCGAAACCGTACAAACTATCACGGCAATTCAAACAATGTTAAGTCAACAAAAGGCCATAGGTAATATTACTTCTGTGGCTGACTTTACTCGCATTGCCCAAGTGGTTAACGGCAAGCCTCTCACTGAATATGAACTAACGGTGTTATATAAAAGCTTAGATAAAGACATACAACAAGATTTATTTGGTGGTTATTTTTCACCTTCCAACAATGAACTTCGGATTAGTACTCGAATTCAAGACAGTTATCAGGGGTTGAATCGAGCTGATTTATTGAAAAATATTCATCAAGAATTAGCCAATTTAGGCTTAGCGAAAAGTGATTATCAACTTACTGGTTTATTTGTTTTATATCAGCATATTTTAACTAAGCTTGTTGATTCACAAATTCTAACATTATTAATGGTTTATGCCGCGATGACCGTTATTTTAATGGTGATTTTTTCTTCATTGAAAATAGCGGTTATTTCGTTGATACCTAATATCATTACTACCGCTATAATTATGGGGATTATGGGATGGTTTGCTATTCCGTTAGACTTAATGACAATCACGATTGCGACAGTCGCAATGGGAATTTCAATGGATGATACTATCCATTATGTTCATCGCTATTTAGAAGAAAATTCAAATATTAGCAAAAAGGGCAGTGCAGACTCATCAACTAAATTGAACATAATCAAACAAACTAATTTATCGGTTGGATATGCATTAATGTACACAACATTAATCATTATTATTGGTTTTGGTATGTTGGTGTTTTCCAACTTTGTACCCAGTATGTTGTTTGGTTTATTAACCAGTATTGCCATGTTTGTAGCATTGATCACCGACATGACTATTCTGCCGGTGATGTTGAAGAAGTATTTAACTTAAATTCATTACTTACCAATACAAAACGAAGAGAATATTTCGCCTAATAAGTCATCATTGGTAAATTCACCGGTTATTTTATTGAGCGCTTCTTGACATAAGCGTAGCTCTTCAGCAAGTATTTCACCGGCGACATAAGCTTCAAGTTGTTCTAACCCTACCACTAAATGATGATGAGCCTCTTTTAAAGCCGAAAGATGACGTCGGCGAGCCATAAAACCACCTTCAGTATTTCCTTGATAGCCCATTATTTCTTTTAAATGTTCTTTTAACTCTTTTGTACCTTGGCCTGTTTTTGCTGATAAGGTTATGGTTGGTAACGCATTGTTAACTTCTATCCCCGTGGGTTTACCGGATAGATCTGCTTTATTTCTTATCACACTTAACCCAATGTTTTCTGGCAATTTTTCAAAAAATTCAGGCCAAATATCTTTCGGATTTTGATATTCTTCTTTGGTGGAATCAACCATCAAGAGTACGCGATCTGCTTGATTTATTTCTTGCCAAGCACGTTCAATACCTATTTGTTCTACTTTATCAGCGCTGTCTCGTAGCCCAGCAGTATCAATTATATGGAGTGGCATACCATCAATATGGATTTGCTCCGAAAGAACATCTCTTGTCGTTCCTTCAATATCTGTGACAATTGCACTTTCTCTGCCACTAAGCGCATTTAATAAGCTTGATTTACCTGCATTTGGCCGACCCGCAATTACCACGCGCATACCTTCACGGATAATGCTGCCTTGTTGAGCTTGTTGTTGTACATCTTCTACTTGTTTAATAATGGCTTTGAGATCATTGACAATTTTTTCATCGGCAAGAAAATCAATTTCTTCTTCAGGAAAATCAATAGCAGCTTCAACATACATTCTTAAATGGATAGTTGAATTTACCATTTCATTAACCAATTTAGAAAAGTCACCTTGTAGAGAATGCAAGGCACAACGAGCAGCTTGCTCAGAACTCGAGTTAATTAAATCGGCAATGGCTTCTGCTTGGGTTAAATCAAGCTTATCATTGATAAAAGCTTGTTCACTAAATTCCCCCGGTTTTGCCATTCTTATTTTATCTATGGTTAAAATTTCTTTTAATAACATATCTAAAATAACAGGGCCGCCATGACCTTGTAGTTCTAAAACATCTTCACCAGTGAATGAATTGGGCCCTTTAAAATACAGGGCTATTCCTTGGTCGAGTACTTGGTTATCTAAGGCATGAAAAGGTAAGTATTCTGCTTTCCTTAACTCGGGTACTTTACCTAAAATGGCTTGGGCAACATTTTTTACTTCAGGACCAGATACTCTTATGATGCCAACGCCGCCTCTTCCTGGCGCGGTTGCTTGTGCAGCGATTGTTTCTTTATAGGCTTGTAACATTGCAGATTAACTCGGTTTTGGTCTTCATCATTAAATTAAGTTTATTATAAACGGTTACTTAATGATTGGATATCTTGGAATTTCGTCATTTTTAGTCAATAAAAAAGCGACTAATAAGTCGCTTTTTCGATTGGTGCAATTTACTTCGTTAGCTCGCTTTCTTTTTTTCTATGCCCGCAAATATAATTTTCATTTGAATGATAGAAATAACATTACTGACTAACCAATATAATACTAAGCCTGATGGGAACCAGAAGAAAAAGATAGTAAACATAACAGGCATGTACTGCATTATTTTTTGCTGCATAGGGTCTTGTACGGTCATTGGTTGCATTTTCTGCATAATGAACATACTTACCCCCATCAATACCGGCAAAATGTAGTAAGGGTCTTTTGATGATAAATCTTGTAGCCATAAGCCAAAAGTTGCATGGCGTAATTCAACACTTTCTAAAAATACCCAATATAAGGCTAAGAAAATAGGCATTTGAATAAGCAGAGGTAAACAACCTCCAGCTGGATTGACCTTTTCCTTTCGATACATTTCCATGGTAGCTTGAGACATTTTTTGGCGATCATCACCAAATCGTTCTTTTAGTTGCGCCATTTTCGGTGCTAGTTCACGCATTTTTGCCATTGAGGTATATTGCGCTTTCGTTAGCGGGTACATCACACCTTTCACAATAATGGTAATAATGATAATTGCCACGCCCCAGTTTACCACTAGTGCTTGTATTTGAAGTAATAACCAGTGCAACGGTGAACTGATCATAAATAAGAAACCGAAATCGACAGTTAAGTCTAATCCATCAGCGATTTTTTCTAGCGCATCTTGATCTTTTGGACCTACATAAAAGCTTGCCGAAGCAGTAGCTTGTTGTTTTGGCTCAATAATTAAAGCAGGTGATTTAAAACCTATCACAGCATCTTGATTACTTGTGAAACTGGTATACAACAAATTGGCTTCTGTTTGATTCGGGATCCACGATGAAACAAAATAATGCTGTAACATAGCAACCCAACCACCTTGGGTGGTAACGTTTAAGTTTGCATCAGCAATATCTTCAAAATCATATTTTTCATAACGTTCTTCTTTTGTTGAGTATGCTGCGCCACGATAAGTGGGTATTAAGGCACTTGATGTATCAACTAATGAAGATTGTTTTAACTGTGCATATAATTCAATACTTGCAGCTGCGTCAGAATTATTATCAATTATATAATCTACGTTAACTTTATAATTTGATTTTTCAAAGGTAAAACGCTTGATAACAGATAAGCCATTGTTTGCAACATAGCTTAAATCAATGACGAGAGGCTCTTCACCTGTTAATTGATAGTGGTTTGACTCAACTTGATAAATTGGACGACCTTTTACCACTCTATCTATGCCTTGAGCACCCGTTAACCCACTTTGTGCGATATATTTAAAGGTACCATTTTGTAACATGGTAAAGGGAACACCACTGCCTTGCTCTGTTTCATAATCGAGTAAGGTTGCTTCAACTATATCACCACCTTGAGTATTAATTTTAATTTTTAATACGTCAGTTGTGACTTCTACCAAAGCGGCGCTTGAGGTTGTTGGTTTAACAACAGGGGTGGTTGCTGTGCTTGATACTGGAACAAATTCATCATTTGAAGATGTATTTGGAACCGACGAATCTACTTGATTAGTCGCTACCGGTTGTTGCACAGGGGCATGATCAAGCTGCCATTGTTGGTAGAGTAAAAAAGTTACTACCATAAGCGCAATGAACAGAAAACTGCGTTGAGATTCCATAATATGTTATTTCTCTTTTTTTAGTGGTGGTACGGGATCTTCTCCACCCGCATTTAATGGATGGCATTTTAGTATACGTTTGCCTGCTAACCAACTACCTTTTATCACACCAAAGCGATTTATTGCTTCAATGGCATAAAAAGAACAAGTTGGAGTGAATCGACAATTGTTGCCAAGCAGTGGGCTAAGCCAACGTTGGTAGGCTTTTACGAGTGATATTGCTATTAATTGTGGCGTTGAATTATTTTTCGCCATATTTTTTCTAATTGTCGTCTAATTTCTTGGTTATCTAACTTGTCAGTACCCGATTTAACCATTACTACCATATCTATGCCTGGTAAGTTGTGTTGATTAAGTCGAAAACTTTCTCGTATTTGACGTTTAATTCTATTGCGTTGAACCGCTAATTTAACGCGTTTTTTAGCAATAGCTAAACCTAAGCGATTAGTTTTTTCTGGGTTGGGTGTTATGAGAACAGTAATATGATTAGAGCCAAAACGTAGAGGTTTTGTAAATACTGTTTGGAATTGACCGGGAGTCAACAAACGTGACTCCCGATTAAATTCGTAAGTAACCATTTGGGTTACCTGCTTTCTATTGATGATTCAACAAAAAGTTTAAGCGCTAAGACTTGCACGGCCTTTAGCACGACGACGTGCAATTACAGCACGGCCGTTTTTAGTTGCCATGCGAGCACGGAATCCGTGATTACGCTTACGTTTTAATACGCTAGGTTGAAATGTTCTTTTCATTACGCTATCCGTCGGTTGTTGTTGCCCTGGCATAACCGCCGTTTTGAGCACACTGGGTCTAAAAAAGAGGCAGAATTCTATACATTATAGGAATAATTGTCAACGGCTAATATCAATATAATATCAAAAGATCCTTTAATGATCTTTGTGTGATCACATTACTATCCACAGTTTGATAACAAAATTAGATCATGTTGTTGATTATTTGTCCTTTTTATGGTTCTAAATAGTAATTTATTCTATCTATTATATTTTAGTGTTAATAAATTATAAGTTAAATATTATGTTTTTAATCAAAGTGTTAAGTGTTTGTTTCGCCTGAGGTGTCATTTATTTTTCAGACACCTGTTGAAGTTGTGGATAACTAAAGAGATAATGCCTTATCAAATAAAAATAACATTATTAAAGCCTACCTTTTTCGAAAATTGTTGGCATTAAATCAGCTAGGAGCTTTTCTTGGATCACTCTTTGTGGCAACGTTGCCTTTCTATTTTGCAAGAAGAACTTCCTGCTCAACAATTTAGTATGTGGATCCGCCCACTTCAATGCGTGATCGATGATAATATTATGACCTTATATGCACCTAATCGGTTTGTACTTGATTGGGTGCGTGATAAATATGTTGCACGCATCACTGAATTAGTTTCATTTGAAGAAAATGGCAATCCGCCTTTATTACGTTTTGACGTGGGAAGTATACCAAAAGTAGCACCTGCTCCAGTTAACAACGAGAGTCACTTTGCTCCTTCTATGAGAGAGAGTAGGCCACAACAAAATATAGATCCTGAGCCGAATATCCCCAAAAAAACCAATGTCAGAGTTAATTATACTTTTGATAATTTCGTTGAAGGTAAATCTAATCAGTTAGCCAGAGCTGCCGCGTCTCAAGTAGCCGATAACCCTGGCTCTGCTTATAACCCTTTATTTATTTACGGCGGAACAGGATTAGGTAAAACTCATTTATTACATGCGGTTGGTAATGGTATTTTGCTCAATAAACCTAATGCCAAAATTGCTTATATGCATTCAGAACGATTTGTTCAAGATATGGTAAGAGCGCTACAAAATAATGCCATGGAAAAGTTTAAACAATACTATCGCAGTGTTGATGCGCTATTAATCGATGATATTCAGTTTTTTGCCGGAAAAGACCGTACTCAAGAAGAGTTTTTTCATACCTTTAACGCTTTGCTTGAGGGTAATCAACAAATCATTCTCACCAGTGATCGTTACCCTAAAGAAGTTGATGTAGAAGATAGACTTAAATCTCGTTTTGGTTGGGGCCTGACGATAGCGATTGAACCACCTGAGCTTGAAACTCGTGTTGCAATACTTAAACGCAAAGCCCAAGAAAGTCATATTAATTTGGCCGATGAAGTTGCTTTTTTTATTGCTAAACGATTACGTTCAAATGTGAGAGAATTAGAAGGTGCTCTTAATCGTGTTATTGCTAATGCAAATTTCACTGGTAGAGCAATTAATATTGATTTTGTTAAAGAAGCGTTAAGAGATTTACTTGCCTTACAGGATAAGTTAGTTACTATCGATAACATACAGAAAACTGTTGCTGAGTATTACAAGATCAAAGTGGCTGATTTACTTTCAAAAAGAAGAAATAGATCTGTTGCTAGACCTAGACAAATAGCAATGGCATTATCTAAAGAATTAACAAACCATAGCTTACCTGAAATTGGTGATGCATTTGGCGGTAAAGATCATACAACTGTGTTGCATGCTTGCCGGAAGGTAAAGGATTTACGCGAAGAATCCCACGACATTAAAGAAGATTATTCTAACTTGACTAGAACTCTTTCATCCTAATAATAAGGTTAAGAACAGTAGGTAACCAATGAAGTTTTCATTAAACAGAGAATTATTATTAAAGCCTTTATTACTCGTTTCTGGAGCAGTAGAAAGGAAAAGCACATTACCTATTTTGGGTAATATTTTGCTTGATGTAAGTGAACAGTCACTTACTTTAACAGCTACTGATTTAGAGCTTGAAATGGTCTCTTACGCGGTTGTTGAAAACCAAGGTGAAGATGGTAAATTAACAATTCCTGCGAGAAAATTACTCGATATTTGTAAAAGTTTACCTGAAGGTTCTTTAATTAATTTTGAATCTGATAACGATACAGTGACGATTTCTTCAGGCAGAAGTAAATATTCCTTATCTACGCTACCGGCGACTGACTTTCCTAATATTGAACAATGGAAAGGTGACGTGGAATTTAAACTGTGTAAATCAGAGTTATTACGTCTTATTGAAAGCACACATTTTTCAATGGCTAATCAAGATGTTAGATACTATTTAAATGGTATGTCCATTGAAACAGAAGGTACTGAAATACGTTCTGTCGCAACAGATGGTCACCGATTGGCTATTTGTAAGCTAGCTAATGAATCACTTGAATTGCCAAATCGGCAAGTGATTGTTCCCCGTAAAGGTATTTTAGAAATTATTCGCTTACTTGATCCTGTCGAAGAAGACGTTCAAGTATTTTTAGGGTCTAACCATATTCGAATTATTGATAATGAGTTCTCGTTTACCAGTAAACTAGTCGATGGTCGTTTTCCTGATTATCGTCGAGTTTTACCAAGAAACGGTGATAAAATTTTAAACACGGATAAAGACCAGCTTAAGCAAGTTTTATCAAGAGCGTCTATTTTATCTAACGAAAAGTTTAAAGGGGTTAGACTTAACTTTGCTAATTCAGAGTTAAAAATTACCGCGAACAACCCTGAACAAGAACAAGCGGAAGAAGTCATAGAAATAGAGTTTCCTTATGAGGAAGTTGAAATTGGTTTTAACGTAAACTATGTGCTTGATGTTTTAAATGCCATTAAAGATCCTGTTGTTAAATTTACTCTAGCTGATGCAAACAGTAGTGTCGTTATTGAAGGCGAAAACTCCGGTGAAGCAATTTACGTTGTAATGCCAATGCGTTTGTAAATGTCTGTAAAAGAATTACACACTATAAATTTCAGAAATTTAGCTTCCAATAAATTATCGCTACATTCAGATTTAAATTTTTTAGTTGGTGATAACGGTAGTGGTAAAAGTAGCTTATTAGAATCTTTATTTTATTTAGGTCACGGTAAATCATTTAGAACAAGTAAGGTTGATAGTTTAATTCAAAATGGCTTTGATGATTTTATTATCAGTGTTAAATCAAATGAAAATACTCAATTGGGTATACAAAGAAATAAACTTGGTGAAAGCAAAATCAAGATTAACGGTTTAGCATCTTCTAAACTTTCTGATTTAGCGAAGAATATAGCAGTTCAAATTGTAACGCCTGAAAGTTTTAAATTGTTTTTTGGTGGTCCAAAAGAAAGAAGAAAATTTGTAGATTTAGGATTGTTTCACGTGGAACATTCTTTTTCATCTGAATGGAAATTGTTTCAAAGAGTCTATAAACAAAGAAATGCTTGTTTGAGAACAAAGCTAGGTTTAGAACAATTGGATTACTGGACAGATGAATTTTGCCGGCTATCTGAAAATATCGCTTCATTAAGAAAAGGCTACATAGAAAGCTTAAAGCAAGAATTACATTATTGGTTGAAAATTATGTTACCCACTTATGGGAAAGATATTTCAATTCAATATTTACAAGGTTGGAATAATAAAAAAGAATTATCTGACATATTACAAGAAAACAAATATAAAGAATTAGAAAAGGGTTTTTCTTTATATGGTGCACAGAAATTTGATATACGGTTTTTAATTGATAATGCTTCAATCGAACATCGTTTATCAAGAGGACAACAAAAGTTGTTTTTGCTCGCGTTAACTTTCGCACAATCTAAATTGATTGAACAAGTTAAACGAATAAAGCCAATTTTACTGATTGATGATATAGGTGCTGAACTAGATCATAGTTCACGAAAAGCTATGTTTTTAGCTTATCAGCAACTAAATTGTCAAACGATAATATCGGCAATTGATAGGGTCGCACTGGAACCTTTAATTCCAGACGATAATAATTACAACATGTTTCACGTGGAACATGGACAAATTAAAGCAATGATTGAGTAGGCTAAACGCTATGACAATAGAAAATGAATATGGCTCGGATAGTATTAAAGTTTTAAAAGGACTTGATGCAGTTCGAAAAAGACCTGGTATGTATATTGGTGACACGGATGATGGCACTGGTTTACATCATATGGTTTTTGAGGTGTTGGATAACTCTATAGATGAAGCGTTAGCAGGTCATTGTAGTGATATTATTGTGACTATCCACTTAGATGGTTCTGTATCTGTAAAAGATGATGGACGTGGAATTCCCACCGATATGCATCCAGAAGAAGGGGTTTCTGCTGCAGAAGTTATCATGACAGTATTACATGCTGGTGGTAAATTTGGTGGTGAAGATTCTGGCTATAAAGTATCAGGTGGTCTTCATGGTGTTGGTATTTCCGTTGTAAACGCTTTAAGTAGTAAGTTAAAACTTAATATAAGAAGAGGCGGGAAACTCTATGAGCAAATTTATCAAGCAGGTGAACCTGAAGCACCATTGGCCGTTATTGGTGAGAGTGAACGTACAGGTACAGAAGTAAGATTTTGGCCAAGTGCTGAAACTTTCTCTGATACACTTTTTCATTACGACTTATTAGTAAAAAGAATTCGTGAATTATCATTTCTAAACTCTGGTATTTCAATTCGGTTAATTGATGAAAGAGAAGAAGGTAAAGAAGACCACTTCCATTTTGATGGTGGTATTCAAGCGTTTGTTGATTACCTTAATACCAATAAAACAGCAGTGAATGAAGAAATCTTTTACTTTGATTTAGAACGTGAAGATGGAATTATTGTTGAAGTTGCTATGCAATGGAATGATGGCTTCCAAGAAAGTATTCATTGTTTTACGAACAATATTCCACAAAAAGATGGTGGAACCCATTTAAGTGGTTTCCGTACAGCATTAACGAGAACGTTAAATAGCTACATGGTTAAAGAAGGTTTAAATAAAACCAAGAAAGGCGGTAGTACAGAAACAAGCGCATCAGGTGATGATGCACGTGAAGGCTTAACAGCTGTTATTTCAGTGAAAGTTCCAGACCCGAAATTTTCTTCGCAAACCAAAGATAAATTAGTTTCTTCTGAAGTTAAGACTGCCGTTGAGCAAGCAATGGGTGAAAAATTAGGTGAGTACTTATTAGAAAAGCCAGCCGTTGCTCGTACAATTATTATGAAAATAGTTGATGCAGCAAGAGCTCGTGAAGCAGCACGTAAAGCACGTGAAATGACCCGAAGAAAAGGGGCATTAGATATTGCAGGTTTACCTGGAAAACTTGCAGATTGTCAGGAAAAAGATCCTGCATTATCTGAACTCTATATTGTGGAAGGGGACTCTGCTGGCGGCTCAGCTAAGCAGGGACGAAATCGTAAAAACCAAGCCATCTTACCGTTGAAAGGTAAAATATTAAACGTAGAAAAAGCACGCTTTGATAAAATGATATCTTCACAAGAGGTAGGAACGTTAATCACAGCGCTTGGCTGTGGTATTGGTCGAGATGAATATGATCCGGATAAATTACGTTATCATAGTATCATTATCATGACCGATGCTGATGTCGATGGATCTCACATTCGTACTTTGTTATTAACATTTTTCTATCGTCAAATGCCTGAGATAATGGAAAGGGGTTATATTTATATTGCGCAACCACCACTTTATAAAGTGAAGAAAGGTAAGCAAGAACGCTATATAAAAGATGATGATGGTTTAACAGAATATTTAACAACATTAGCGTTAGATAATGCGGCCATTCATGTCAACGAATCTGCTCCACCAATTGCTGGAGCTGCATTAGAAAAATTGGTGAATCAATTTAGAGATGTAACGGCAACAATCAAAAGATTATCTAGACAGATACCTGCTGATATCTTAGAAAAAATGATATACAGCTCAACGATCAATGTAGAAGATTTTGCTGATAAAGCTAAGGTAGAAGCATGGACAGCAAACTTACTTGCTCAGTTAGATAACCAAGACGGTAATGGTTCACTTTATTCTGTGGTAGTGAAACAAGATAGTGAACGCAACGTCTATTATCCGAGCTTTATTGTTCGTAAACACGGAATTGATACAGAATATAATTGTAGTTTTGAATTTATTGATTCAAAAGAATTTGGTTCAATTATCGCCTTAAATTCAGCAATTAACGGATTAATTGAAGAAGGTGGCTATGTTAAACGTGGTGAAAAAGTTAACTATGCGACGACTTTTGAAGAAGCATTAGATTGGTTGATGGCTGAGTCAAAACGTGGACAATATATTCAACGTTATAAAGGATTGGGTGAAATGAACCCAGATCAACTTTGGGAAACTACCATGGATCCTGAAACACGTAGAATGCTACAAGTGACTATTGAAGATGCTATCGCGGCTGATCAATTATTTAATACCTTGATGGGTGATCATGTAGAGCCACGTAGAAACTTTATTGAAGATAACGCCTTGAAAGTGGCGAATTTAGATATATAGTATATATATCAGTCAGTTGAATTAAAAAAGAGCCGTGTTGGCTCTTTTTCTTTTTGGTAAAGAAAGTAACAAATGGCTTATAAACTATCTAAATTAGGATAACAAAAGCTATAAAATTATAGTGATATAGAAAAATGCGCTAACACTATGAACGGACATCAAAAAGTTTGGTGCCTAAATTGAGTAATAACTCGAGAAAATTGCTTAGGTACCTAGGCGATTAATCAGACAAACGGTATACTAGCGCAAGAAAATTTTTAACCAGTAAAAAATCGGAAAATCATGAGCACGTTTAATAGTAAAACATTCCAAGGTTTAATTTTGCAATTGCAAGATTATTGGTCACGTCAAGGTTGTGTCATTGTTCAACCATTAGATTTAGAAGTAGGTGCTGGTACGTTTCATCCTATGACGTTTTTACGTGCTGTAGGACCTGAACCAATTAGTAGTGCTTATGTTCAACCATGTCGTCGTCCTACAGATGGCCGATATGGTGAAAACCCAAATCGTCTGCAACATTATTATCAATTTCAAGTAATGTTAAAACCGTCACCCAAAAATATTCAAGAACTGTATTTAAATTCGTTAAAAGAATTAGGTATTGATCCATTAGTTCATGATATTCGTTTTGTTGAAGATAACTGGGAATCACCAACATTGGGTGCGTGGGGTTTAGGTTGGGAAATTTGGTTAAATGGCATGGAAATTACGCAATTTACTTATTTCCAACAAGTTGGTGGTTTGGAGTGTACTCCTGTCACTGGCGAAATTACCTATGGGTTAGAACGTTTAGCAATGTACATTCAAAACGTGGATAGCATCTATGATTTAGTTTGGACAGATGGACCAATGGGTAAAGTACTTTATGGTGATGTATTTCATCAAAATGAAGTAGAGCAATCAGCCTATAATTTTGAACATGCAGATGTAGATGCATTGTTTGCACAATTTGACCAGTGTGAAAAAGACAGCCAAAAATTGATTGAAGCAGGCTTGGCATTACCCGCTTATGAACAAGTGATGAAGGCATCTCATGCATTTAATTTACTAGATGCAAGACATGCTATTTCAGTAACAGAACGCCAACGTTATATTTTAAGAGTACGTGCTTTATCGAAAGCATGTGCAGAAGCATATTATGCAACTCGTGAAGAACTAGGCTTTCCAATGTGTAAAAAGTCAGATGAGCGAGGATAATAGGATTATGAAAGATACATTATTAATAGAAATAGGTACGGAAGAGTTACCACCAAAATCGCTCAAAAACTTAGCGACAATATTTTTTGAACAAATTACATCACAGGTACAATCGGCTGACTTAGCGTATGAAGACGCTAGCTGGTTCGCTTCTCCGAGACGTCTTGCTGTCAAGATAACTGGTTTAGTGGATAAGCAACAAGATAAAGAGATTGAGAAACGTGGTCCTGCGATTAATGTAGCGTTTGATGAGAAAGGTGAGCCAAGCAAAGCGGCTTTAGGCTGGGCACGTTCAAATGGCATTACCATTGAACAAGCACAACGGTTAAAAACCGATAAAGGTGAATGGTTATTACATAAAGCTGTTCAAACCGGTCAAACGCTAGATATGCTTATTCCAGAAATGGTGAGTAATGCGTTAAATAAATTACCTATACCAAAACCGATGCGTTGGGGTAGCGAACGTATTCAATTTATCAGACCAGTACATACCTTAACAATGATGTACGCTGATAAAGTGATCAATGGTGAAACTTTAGGTGTATCATCAAATAATTTATTACAAGGTCATCGTTTTCATCATGAAGGTATGGTGACTTTGACGCATGCCGATGATTATGAAGCTGTTTTGAAAAAAGCATTTGTTATCGCTGATTATCAAGAAAGACAGCAACTTATCATTGAGCAAATTAAACAAACTGAGCAAACGTTAGCGGTAGATGCGTTGATTGATCAAGATTTATTGGATGAAGTAACTGCCTTAGTTGAGTGGCCAGTGACATTAGTCGGTACTTTTGATGAAGAGTTTTTACAAGTTCCGGCTGAACCTTTGATTTATTCGATGAAAGACCATCAAAAATATTTTCCGGTGAATGATAAACAAGGCAAGTTAATTAATAAGTTTATTTTTGTCGCAAATATAGAAAGTAAAGCCCCAGAAAAAGTTATCTTTGGAAATGAAAAAGTAATACGCCCTCGACTTGCCGATGCCGAATTTTTCTTCAAAACAGATAAAAAACAATCGCTTGAATCTAGATTAGCTAGTTTAGAGTCAGTTTTGTTTCAAAAACAATTAGGCACGTTAAAAGCTAAATCAGAGCGGATTGCTCAATTAAGTCAATATATCGCGAAACAGGTCGATGAAAATGCTGAGTTAGCTTATCGAGCAGGATTGTTAAGTAAAACAGATTTAATGAGTGATATGGTTTTAGAATTCCCTCAAGTACAAGGTACTATGGGTAAATACTATGCTATTCATGATGGCGAAGAGCAAGCGGTGGCCCAAGCCTTGGAAGATCAATATCGTCCGAGATATGCTGGTGATAGCTTACCGGAAGGGAACATTGGCTGCTCTGTCGCGATAGCAGATAAAATCGATACGCTAGTGGGTATTTTTGGTATTAATCAGCCACCAAAAGGGGATAAAGACCCTTTTGCACTTAGAAGAGCCGCCATTGGTTTAATTCGTATCATCATTGAAAAACAATTAGATTTAGATATTGAAACATTAGTTGCTGAAAGTATTGCCTTATACGGTGACAAATTAGCTAATGAAAATACTCAACAAGATGTTATCGATTTTGTATTGGGTCGCTTTAGAGCACATTATCAAGAACAAAATATTTCAGTTGATGTGATTCAAGCGGTGTTAGCAAATGCTCCAACAGCGCCGTTGGATTTTGACAAACGTATTTCTGCTGTTAATCACTTTAAGTCGATGTCAGAGGCTGAAACTTTAGCGGCAGCAAATAAGCGTGTTGGTAATATACTTGCTAAATTTAGCGGTGAATTATTTACAGAATTTAAACCAGCTTTAGCAGCTGAACAGGCTGAAACTGATTTAGCTAAAACGTTCACTGCCATCAGCGAAAAAGTGAAACCATTACAAGCGGCAAAAGATTATAAAGCGGTTTTATCTGAGTTATCTCAAATTAAACAACCGATAGATATGTTTTTTGATAGTGTCATGGTTATGGCAGATGATGAACAAGTTAAAATTAACCGCTTAACTTTACTGAATGAGATTAGAAATAGCTTTTTAGCGATTGCAGATATTTCATTACTACAAAGTTAATTCACGTTAAACAACCGACTTAAAAGAAAAGGTAGCAAGCTAGTTTTATAGCGTGCTACCTTTTTTTATTAGGTAAATATAATTGTGTAAAAAGTATTAAGACTTTTTAATTAAGTATTGAAAAGGAATGCTATCACATTGTTGCGCGATGAGTTGATGTTCCATAAACCGACAAAAGCTAGGTATATCTCGAGCTGTAGACGGATCATCTGCTAACACTAATAAAGTTTCGCCACTGTTAATTTTACGTATATTTAATCTCACCATCATAACGGGTTCAGGGCACCTTAAGCCAATGGCATCTAACTGGTGATCTGCTTTTGCAAAAATTTCATTCATTACAACTGACCCAATTAATTGTTAGCAAGCGATAATTGAGTGATATAGCCACTTAAATTATGAGCTGTCTTCAACATACTAATAAAATCATCGGCGCGTTGTTTAGCCTCGAAAGCATGACTGATGATACGAAAATAATGATTGGCATTCACTAATTGAAAATGAATATTTGGGTATAACTGCTGTAATTGAGTTAAAGATTGTTGAGCATTACTGATATTGCTAAACGCACCAAACTGCACATACCACTGAGGTTTGTTAGGATTCGATTTTATCGCTTGGCTTTTCATTTGCGGTGTTTTTTCAACCACAGCTGCAGGAACGCTTGGTCTAACTTGGTTTGGCGTTTCTGTTGTTGTTGTTCTAACAGCCGGACTTGCAGTGCGTACTTCAGGCGAATAATTACTGTATTTTTGACCAAATTGATAACTGAGAGATAAAAACAAACTATGGTTAGTATCGATTATTTCACTATTAAAGTGAGAGAACTGGCCAAATTCTAAGGCTAAGTTTTTAGTTAATTGATAGGTGGCAGCTAACATAATATAAGGTGACATTTGTTTTTCGATAACCGCTTCATTCGAGCTGTTGATAACAAATCCTAAACCCGTTCCAGCTTTTATGGATAAATCACTGTTGTAGCGTTTAATAAAGTTGGCACCAAGTGAAAATTGGCTGTAATTGGCAAAGATATTGGTGTCATTGTTCTCTAACATAATGTCATTATTATCAAAATATCGCGTTTCAAATTCAAACGATTCGCCAAATTGCCATTGATAAAAAATATGATACCCAGGGCCGTTTTCCTGATCGAGATGGTAGTTAACGCCGGCACCGACTTTATGTTTATCTTGAGCAAGAATCGAAAAAGGCAATAACACGAAAACTATAAAGATAATTGTTAATTTATTCATAGGGATAATTCTGATATTTTTTTTTATATTAACAGTAAATCCTGATAACTACCAAATAGGGAAAATGGTTTTTTGGTAAATATACTTGCTTTGTTGTCATAGGGTGAATAACCTAAAGAGAGATATACAGAGTAGGTTTTTTTATGCGCACGTTTCTCCTAGTTTTTGCCTTATTTTTCAGTATTGTATTTACGTCAAATGCCTCAGAAGGATACCTATTGAGGAAGACTTTTGAAAATGCAGAGAAACAATTGTGGAAGTCGAATTCATCAACGTATCAAGAACTCTATCAACAGTTAAATTATTATCCATTGCAGCCTTATTTAGATCAGAAGCGCTTGATACACCGCATGCGTCTTTCATCAGCGAAAGAAATAGCCAGTTTTTTAGATAAATACCAAGGTTCTCCACTTGATTGGCCATTACGCAAAAAATGGTTGAACTATTTAATTAAAAGAAACCGTCAGGCGTTGTTTATCGAGTTTTTTCAGCCAACGTACGACGTTAACCTCACTTGTCATTATTATCAGTATCAACTTAATAAAGGTGTAGCAGAAAGCAACGTTTTACCTAAAATAGCGAAATTATGGGTGGTAGGTAAGTCTCAACCTAAGTCATGTGATCCATTATTTGAACGTTGGCAAAAAGCAGGGTTGCGAACGCCAGAGCATGTATGGCAGCGATTAGGTCTAGCAGCTGATGGTGGTAAGCATACTTTAATACCTTATTTAACAGGGCTGCTTCCTGAAAATGAGCAGTATTTAGGGAAGCTTTGGCATAAAGTACGTAGAGATCCTGCCTATATAACGAAATTATCACGATTTCCAAATAAAAATGACAAAGAAACTACCATTTATACGTATGGCATTAAAAGATTAATTTGGCGTGATCAAAATAGGGCGCTGAAATCTTATCAACAAGCAAAAACTAACTTTGCTTTTACTGAAGAACAGCAGCAACAAATTGCTTTAAAATTTTCATTAGCTTTAGCCAGTAAAAACCATCCATCGGCCAATGAATGGTTAAAGCAAGTCGATGATAACAATTTAACCGACAATATCGTTCAATGGAAAATAGCTGATGTTTTGAGAAAGCAAAATTGGCCAACCATTAAAACAGAATTACTGTCATTACCAGTTGCTTATCAACAAAAACAACAATGGAAATATTGGTATGCACGCAGTTTATTAGCCACCAATGAACAAGTATTAGGTAAACAATTAATGGAGGAGTTGGCAGATACTCGTCATTATTATGGTTTTTTAGCAGCAACCTATAGCGATAAACCCGTTAATTTACAAAATAAGCCCTTACAAATATCTGAACAAGAAAAAATAGAGCTTTTTAAAAATGCGGCGGGCAAGCGAGCCTTTGAATTTTTTCATTTAGGTCGTTATTACCACGCAAGATTAGAATGGAACTATTGGCTAAGACAATTAACAGAACGGCAAAAGTTAGTAGCCGCTAAATTAGCGAATGAAATAGGTTGGTATGATCGTGCTATTTTTGCTTTATCTCAAGTGGGATATTTAGATGATGTAGATTTACGATTTCCATTAGCATTCAACGATGAAATTAAGCAACATGCGAGTAAGTATGCCATTAACCCTGCATGGGCTTTTGCTATTACTCGTCGGGAAAGCTCCTTTATGTCGGATGCAAACTCATCTGTCGGAGCGAGAGGCTTAATGCAGTTAATGCCGGATACCGCAAAACATTTAACAAGACGAAAAAAGGTATCGACTAAATACCTGCTTGATAGTAAAAATAATATTAATTTAGGCACTAAATATTTAAAAGATTTATTAGATAGGCATAAAGGAAATCAAGTGCTAGCTACTGCGGCCTATAATGCTGGACCTTATCGCGTGAAAAAGTGGTTAAAATCAGCAAACGAATTACCTGCTGATATTTGGATTGAAACGATCCCATTTCGGGAAACACGTGAATATGTGAAAAGCGTACTGGCTTATCAAGAAATTTATCAACATAAAGTGGGTGAGCAAAGTTCACTGTTTGATCAGTTGCATAGCCTAAATATTACCCAGTTATAATGACTACATAATGCTTTTTCAGATAAGGTGTTGTAGTCATCATAATATTGATCTTGCGATAATCACTTTAAAATCAAAGCAATCTTAGATATGTAAAGTCGCAAGTGCTGAACTGCACAATACGCTATGGTATGATGGCTAAAATTTTTCATCAGGGTGATCACATGAGAATGAGTAAACTTTCGACCTTATATCCAGCACATGTAGCTGAACTACAAATCAGAGCCAAAAACGCGCTTAAACGAGATAATTTGCAGGGTATAGTCATTCATTCTGGGCAAGAGCTTAAAGTATTCTTAGATGATTTAAGTTATCCCTTTAAAGTTAACCCGCATTTTAAACATTGGCTTCCTTTGGTCAATGTGCCTAACTCTTGGTTAATCATCAATGGTGAAGACAAACCGACGCTTATTTATTATCAGCCGACTGATTTTTGGCATAAAGTGATTGAATTATCCAATAACTATTGGAATGAGTTTTTTGACATAAAAGTGTTGAGTAAGGCCTCTGCCGTTGATCAGCTTCTGCCTTATGATAAAAAAGGCTACGCTTATATAGGGGCACACGTTGAAGTAGCTCAAGCGTTAGGGTTTGACAGTATTAATCCAGATACATTATTGAATTATTTACACTTTCATCGCGCATATAAAACATCATATGAGCAAGAATGTATGCGACTTTCCAATAGCATTGCGGTGAAAGCTCATAAAGCGGCAAAAGCTGCATTTTTTGATGGTGCCTCTGAATATGATATTCAACAAGCTTATTTAAAGGCGAGTCAACAGACCGAGAGTGAAACACCCTACGGAAATATAGTCGCGCTAAATGAAAATACCGCTATTTTGCATTACACGGCATTAGAAAGAAGTGTGCCTCAAGTGCATCGTTCATTTCTCATAGATGCAGGCGCAAACTTTCATGGTTATGCCTCTGATATTACCAGAACGTATTCCTATAAACGTGATAAGTTTGCTGAGTTAATTTCCCGCATGGATCAATTAATGTTGAAGGCAGTTGATGGACTTCAACCAGGGAAAAGCTATGTGGATCTCCATATTAATACTTATCGTGATATTGCGAATGTTTTACATGAGTTCGACTTTTTAACTGTCGATGCCGCAACTGCTGCTGAAGCTGGTGTGGTGAGTACATTTTTCCCGCATGGTCTTGGTCATCATTTAGGTCTTCAAACTCATGATGTCGGTGGTTTTATGGCTGATGAACGTGGAACGCATGTAAATACTCCAGACAACCATCCGTTTTTAAGAACTTCAAGAGTCATAGAAAGTGAACAGGTTTTTACTATTGAGCCTGGTTTATATTTTATCGATTCATTACTGTCAGATCTAAAACAGTCAAAAAATGGCGATATGATTCAATGGGAGAATGTCGATGAAATGCGCCGATTTGGCGGGATTCGAATTGAAGATAATATTATTGTTCATCAATCACATAATGAAAATATGACCCGTGATTTAGAATTAGACTAAACATAGTAAAAGTTAAACGTGTCACAAACTTATCAAATAGCAGCAAGTGAAGTGATAGATGAAACAATTATCAATAAAAGTCGATTTATTTGTTATCTATCACCTTGCGCTTCTAATGAAGCCGCTAAAACGTTCTTAAAAAAAATCATTGAATTACATCCTCAAGCGCGACATCACTGTTATGCGTTTGTCAGTTCGCATCCAAAAAATAGTCAATATTATGGGTTTTCAGATGATGGAGAGCCCTCAGGCACTGCCGGTCGTCCTATGCTAAATGTTTTGCAAGGTAGTGGCATCGGCGAAGTTTGTGCCGTGGTGGTTCGTTATTTTGGTGGAATTAAATTAGGGACTGGCGGACTGCAAAGAGCTTATGGGGGGAGTGTAAGACAAGCATTAACGTTATTAAAAACAAAAACTAAAATTCCTATGGTACAGAAAACGTTAGCGTGTCAGTATACTCAGGTGAATGATGTGCTACATTTACTTAATACTATAGGTGGTGAAGTTATTGAACAATGTTTTCAAGAAGATGTTGCATTAACTTTAGCTATTCCTGAAGAAAATTTACCGTTATTAAAAGAACAATTACAAACGTTGTCTTCTGGCCAATTAATTTTAAAGTCACATGAAAAATAAGAAGTAATAATAGTCGTGCAATATAAAAATATTATCCGCATTTTAGGACTGTTAGTGGCCATACTCAGTGTCACCATGCTTCCTCCTGCATTTATTTCATTAATTTATCGTGATGGCGGCGGTGTTTCATTTTTAATGTCATTTGTTTTCTGTTTAATCGCTGGGTTATTTGCTTGGTACCCTAATCGAGATGAAAAAAGTGACTTGAGGGCTAGAGAAGGCTTTTTAATTGTCGTTCTGTTTTGGACAGTATTAGCCAGTTTCTCAGCCGTACCTTTGATGTTATTAGAGCAACCTAACTTGACAGTTGCCGATGCTTTTTTTGAGTCATTTTCAGGTTTAACAACAACAGGAGCTACGATACTCACGAAAATTGACGGGCTTCCGCATGCAGTGTTGTGGTATCGACAACAACTACAATGGTTGGGTGGCATGGGGATTATTGTTTTAGCGGTTGCGGTTCTTCCTATGCTAGGCGTTGGTGGCATGCAGTTATATCGTGCTGAAACTCCAGGACCAGTTAAAGACTCAAAAATGACGCCTCGTATAGCTGATACCGCGAAGCACCTTTGGTTTATATATTTATCGTTAACGGTTGCTTGTTCAATCAGTTATTGGTTAGCAGGGATGAATTTATTTGACGCGATTTGCCATGCTTTTTCTACAATTGCCATTGGTGGGTTTTCTACACATGATTTAAGTATGGGGTATTTCGACAGCCCATTGATCAATTTCGTTTGTGTACTTTTCTTACTTATCTCTGGAGTTAACTTTGCTCTGCATTTTGCGGTAGTACACAGTAAATCACTACGTGCTTATTTTTATGATCCTGAATTTAAAGCATTTCTTTATATTCAGTTAGCACTGACTTTACTTTGCTTTACGGTATTAATGTCGGCAGGGATCTACGAAAGTGGATTTGAAGCCTTTGATCAAGCCTTGTTTCAATCCGTGTCAATTAGTACCACAGCAGGCTTTGCCACCACATCTTTTTCAGAGTGGCCAACGTTATTACCCATATTATTAATTTTTTCTAGCTTTATTGGTGGTTGTGCAGGGAGTACAGGCGGCGGTATGAAAGTTGTCCGCGTGGTTTTATTATATTTACAAGGTTTGCGTGAGCTAAATAAACTCGTTCACCCGAAAGCTATTTTTACCATTAAATTAGGTAATAAAGCCTTACCAAATCGAGTAGTTGAAGCGATTTGGGGCTTTTTCTCTGCTTATGCTGCCGTGTTTGTGCTTTGTATGTTGGCATTATTAGCGGCAGGCGTAGATGATATAACTGCTTTTACCGCTGTTGCTGCTTGCTTAAATAACTTAGGACCTGGCTTAGGAGAAGTCGCTGCTAACTTTGCTAACCTTGGTGATTCAAGTAAATGGGTGCTAATTTTAGCGATGTTATTTGGTCGGTTAGAAATCTTTACCTTGCTGGTGTTGTTTACACCAGCGTTTTGGCGTTCTTAATTCTGATTATCTTGAAAAATTAGAAAAATTTTAACGGGTCTACATAAAATAATCGTTCAACATCGGTGATATATTTTTTATTGACTAAAAATAAAATAACATGATCTTCAGCTAAAATTTCAGTATGCGAATGAGCAATGATCACTTCTTCATCACGAACTATCGCTCCAATAGTGGTACCTGGAGGTAATTTTAATGAAGCAATGGTTCTGCCTATAACTTTTGAGGAGTTCTCGTTCCCTTTCGCTACAATTTCAATCGCTTCTGCAGCACCACCTCGTAAACTATAAACATTATTAATACTTCCTTTTCGAACATGTGTTAATAGCGCCGAAATTGTCGCGTGTTGAGGGGAAACCGCAATATCTATATTACTGCCATGTACTAAATCTATGTAGGCGCTGCGCTGTATCAATACCATGGCTTTTCGAACACCTAAGCGCTTTGCCAATAAAGATGACATAATATTGGCTTCGTCATCATTTGTGACTGCAATAAAAACATCAAACTGATCAACATGTTCTTCCATTAATAGCTCTTGATCGGATGAATCACCAACAAAGACTAACGTATCGTTTAACTCTGAGGCTAAATAAGCAGCACGTTTTGCTGTGTGTTCAATCAGTTTAACTTGATGGTTTTTTTCTAATAGACGAGCTAAGCCTGCGCCGATATTACCACCGCCTGCGATCATGATGCGCTTGTATGCGGGTTCAAGCTTTTGAAGTTCGTTCATCACGGCACGAATGTGAATGGTAGCCGCAATGAAAAATACTTCATCATCTGCTTCAATCACGGTTGTGCCAAGTGGGCGAATAGGCTTGCCGTTACGATAAATAGCCGCAACACGTGTGTCGACATTAGGAATATGTTCACGCAGGGTTGATAGGGCATGACCAACTAATAATCCGCCATAATAAGCTTTTACGGCAACTAAACTGACTTTACCTTTGGCAAATTCTAATACTTGCAATGCACCAGGATAATCGATAAGTCTGGCGATATCACGAGTCACTAATTCTTCTGGAGCAATAACGTGATCTACAGGAATATTATTGGGCTGGAAAAGCTCATCTTGATATTTCAAAATTTTAGCGGAACGAATTCGCGCAATTTTAGTCGCGGTGTTAAACAATGAATAACATACTTGGCAGGCGATCATGTTCGTTGCATCGTCACTGGTAACGGCAACAATAAGTTCGGCATCCTCAGCACCAGCTTGCTTTAGCACATCGGGATGAGAGCCTTGACCAACAACAACTTGCAAATCCATTTTATCTTGTAATTCTCGCAGTATTTCTGCGTTGGTATCAATTAATGAGATGTCGTTTTTTTCACCCACTAAATTCTCTGCGAGTGTACCACCAACTTGTCCTGCGCCAATTATGACTATTTTCATTGGATGCTATCCGTTATTTTTCTTTTTTAACTTAGCGTAATAAAAACCATCCATAGACTGCTCATTGGGTAAAATTTGCCAGCCTATTTTCTGTTGAGTATTGTCTATTGCTATCAGCTCTGCATCAGAATTTTTTGAAATAAACTGCTGAATTTGTTCACAGTTTTCTTCAGGTAAAATACTGCAAGTAACATAAAGCAAAGTACCACCGGGTTTAAGTAATGGCCATATATTTTTCAATATTTGTTGTTGTAATATCGTCAGGGCTTCAATATCGGTTGATTTTCTTAACCATTTTATATCCGGATGACGCCTGATCACTCCGGTACCCGAACAAGGTGCATCAAGAAGTATGCGATCATATGCTTGTTTGTCCCACCATAACTCAGGTTTAGACGCATCGGCGGCAATAACATTTGCTGATAGGTTTAATCGAGCTAAATTGTCTTTCACACGTAATAAGCGTTTTTCTTCAATATCAATGGCGGTCATTGCATTTATCGACGGGCGAAGTTCTAAAATATGACAGGTTTTTCCACCAGGTGCTGCACAGCAATCAAGTACGTTATCATGAGGTTGGCAATCTAAAAGTACCGCCGCCTGTTGAGCAGCGCCATCTTGCACAGAAACATGACCTAACTCAAACCCGGGTAAATTATTAACATCTGTTGCTTGTACGAGCTTTATTGCTCCAGAAAACTCATCAACACTCGCTACTTCAATATCAGCCCTTGCTAATAATTCCAAATATTGTTCAATAGTATGATGCTGTTGATTGACTCTAAGCCACATCGGTGGTTTTTCTTGGTTGGCATTTAAAACCGCTGGCCAATCGTCTGGGTAGGCATTTTGTATTTTCTTAATAAACCAGCTTGGGTGATTGTATTGTATCGCAACAGGCAATTTTTCATCATTGTCAGTTGTTTTACGCTGAAAGTTTCGCAAGATGCCATTGACTAGAGCTTTTAAATGCTGATGTTTTAACGGTTTAGTGGCCGCTACAGTTTCGCTGACAGCCGCATGATCTGGAATGCGGGTATATTTTATTTGATAAATACCCACTAACAGTAAAAAATGCACAGCTCGTTGTTTCGCCACTAATGGCTTTTGTATTAGTTGCCTTACTTCATGCTCTAACTCTGGCAAGTATCGCAACACGCCATAACATAGCTCTTGTAATAACCCTTTGTCTTTACCTATCACTTTTTCTTGTAGTGCAGGTAATTCATCAGCAAGGCTTCGGCCTTTATCAATTACAGCATATGTACATTTAGCGGCTAGGGCTCTTACATTTGTAGCCATAGTGTTATTTACCTAAACCGTTAATAGATTGACCTTTTTGAAACCATTCTGCGCGACCATTTAATAGGTCGCTAAACGGAATTGCTTTTTTGCCTGGTAACTGCAAAGTTTCTAATTTTAACGCTTGCTCACCTGTCGCTATGGTAACACCTGTTTTATCAACATGAAGTATTGTGCCGGCAGTTTCACTAAAGTTACCTTCAACAACACTGGCTTGCCAAGTGCGAATACGGTGTTGTTTTTGTTTGTCATCGGTAAAAGTAAACTGAGCGACAGGCCAAGGAATATAGGCGCGGAGCTTTTGATGCAAGGTTTTTGCCGGTAATTGCCAGTCTAATTCTGCCTCATCTTTATGGAGTTTAGCTGCATAGCTCGCTAACGCATTATTTTGCGGTTCAGCCTGATGTTTACTTTCCGCCATTAACTGTAAAGTTTCGATTAATGCTTGAGGGCCTAATGCCGCCAATTTTTCATAAATACTGGCACTGGTATCTTGTGGGCTAATTTCACACGTCGCTTTTAAAATCATATCGCCCGTATCAAGACCTTCATCCATTTGCATAATGGTGACACCCGTTTCTAAATCGCCGGCTTCAACCGCGCGTTGAATAGGAGCCGCGCCGCGCCATTGCGGTAAGATAGAACCATGAACATTAATGCAGCCAAGTCGTGGTGCGTCTAAAATGACTTTAGGTAGCAACAAACCATAGGCCACAACAACCATGATGTCAGCTTGGTAATTGATCAATGTTGCTTGATCTTCACTTTCTTTAAAGTGTTGAGGTTGCTCAACCGGAATATTGTTTTCGATCGCTAAAAGCTTAGTTGCACAGGCTGTGAGTTTTTTTCCTCGGCCCGCGGGTTTATCGGGTGGGCAATAAACCGCAATAACATTGTGGTGAGAGTTGATCAGTGCAGCTAAATGCTTGGCGGCAAAATCAGGGGTGCCGGCAAAAATAATATTTAAAGGTTGTGACATAGGTAGATTCTATTCTTAATAACAGTGATTAAGCGCCAGCTTTTGCTAAACGAGCTTCTTTTTCTAGTTTGGTTTGAATACGTTTACGTTTTAGTGGCGATAAATAATCCACAAAGAGAACGCCATCAAGATGATCCAACTCATGTTGAATACAGATAGATAATAATTCCGTTGCGTCTAGTTCAAATACTTCGCCATTGATATCAAGTGCTCTTACCGTGACTTCTGTGTGGCGTTCAACCTTTGCATAATTGCTTGGCACCGACAAACAACCTTCCTCGTTAATCATGATTTCATCATTTTTCTTGATAATTTCAGGATTAATCAATACGTAGGATTGTTCTTTGTCTTCGGAAACATCAATTACCACAATTCGTTGGTGAATATTTACCTGTGTTGCCGCTAAGCCAACACCATTTTCTGCGTACATAGTTTCAAACATGTCAGCAACAATGTTTTTAATATCTTCATTTACTTCGGCAACTGGCGCTGCTTTAGTTCGAAGTCTTTCATCTGGAAATCGTAAAACGTCTAATATAGCCATAATTTTTCAAAAGAATTCGCGAAATTTCGCATAGAGTGTTATGTTTCAATTTTAGCCATTAAATATAATTAATCCTAGTGCTTTACGTTACTTTAGGTTAATTGAAAGAAGAATAGGCGGATAAATATGCTAAAAAGGATAATTTTAACGATATTTTGTTTAATTTTGCCGTTGAGTGTTATAGCCGATGAGCTTAAATTAGCGAAAAATGCACCAACGTCTTATGTCGTAAAAAAAGGCGATACGCTTTGGGACATTTCAGCAAAATTTTTACAGCAACCTTGGTTATGGCCAAAATTATGGAGAATTAACCCTGACATTGAGAATCCTCATTTAATTTATCCGGGTGAAGAACTGAATCTTGTTTATGATGCACAAGGTCAACCAATGTTGGTGAAAGGAAAACCAGCATTAAAGTGGTCTCCTAAGGTTCGTACCTCACTTAAAGATCAAAATCCGGTGGAAACCATTTCGCTGAATGTATTATCACCTTTTGTAAAATATGACACGGTATTGTCTGGAGAAGACATTGAATCTGGTCCTTATATTTTAGGCAGTGATGAAGGATATAAATCAAGTGTTGATGGTGTGAAGCTATATGTTAACGGCGACTTAGCGGTAGGTAAGTCTTATGGTGTTTATCAAAAATCTGAAGCTATTTTGTCCCCGTCTACTGAAGAGATTATTGGTTATCATGCTCGTTTAGTTGGCACAGGTAAAGCTATTCGCCAAGGTGATAAAGCCAGTAAAACACCGGCTACAATTTATGTTGAGGGTGCTTTAAGAGAAATTCGTGCTGGCGATATTGTTAAACCAGTAAATGAAGGGCAAATGTTACCTTCATTTTTTACCATGCAAGCAGCAAATAATGATGTTCAAGGTGAAATCATTAAAGCATCAAATGGCATGCGAGAATTTGGCAAGCTTGAAGTGGTTTTTATTGACCAAGGTAATAGCCATGGCGTTAAACAAGGTGATGTTTTATCTGTAAAACGATTAAGCCCTGGTGTTGTCGAAACCAATGATGGCCCTGTTTATACTGCTGATGCATCGCGTTGGAATAGAATGGCGAATGAAGCCGAATCTGATTATCAAATGCCAAAAGAAGCCATTGGTAAATTGATGGTTTTTAAAGTGTTTGACCAAGTCAGTATGGCAATTATTTTAAATTCTGAAAAGCCGTTAAGATTACAAGATTGGGTAACTGCGCCATAAAAAGTCTTGTCATACATAGTATTGAACTGTTTTAGGGAGAAAACAGATGCAACCTCAGGATGAAGCTGCACATAAAGCAAAGCATTAAGCCAACCAAACCTCACAAATAATGTGCGGTTTTGGTTGGCTTTAAAATTTATTCCTCGACTCGCCATCCATAAAAAATTAGCGCTTGTTCAACAATTTTCATTAATTGATTTATTTACTCAACCACCGCCTCAAATTAAAATCGGGCTTTCAGAGAAACAATATCAAGCATTAATCTCACCTGATTGGCAAAAAATAGACAGCATAATTGAACGTGTAAAGTCACTTGCCGGAAAGGTAATTCCCTTCGATCATGCGGATTATCCACAGAAATTAAAAGAAATTTATGATCCGCCTTTGGTGCTGTTTGTCAAAGGGGATAGTAAGGTGTTAAACCATCCTCAACTCGCGATTGTTGGCAGTCGTAATGTCAGTGTCCATGGTCGAGAAACGGCTTATCAATTTGCCCACGAATTATCTGAGCAAGAAATTGTGGTCACAAGTGGCTTGGCGTTAGGCGTTGATGCGCATGCTCATAAAGGAGCGGTTGATAACAAATCAGCAACTATTGCGGTAATTGCTACCGGTATTGACCTTTGTTATCCGGCTCGCCATAAAAATTTAGTCAAAAAAATCATAGAAAATGGCGGGGCAATTGTCAGTGAATTTCTCCCCAATACGCCACCAAAATCTGGACACTTTCCAAAGCGAAATCGTATTATCAGTGGTATGTCAGCAGGGGTATTGATTATTGAGGCCGCTATGAGAAGTGGCTCGTTAATTACCGCTCGTTTTGCGCTGGAACAAAATCGAGATGTTTTTGCTGTACCTGGCAATATTAATAATCCGCAAATTAAAGGCTGTCATTGGTTAATTAAACAAGGGGCTAAATTAGTTGAGGAACTTGCCGATATAATGGAAGAAGTAAGCTTTGATTCAAAAAATAGTCTAGACTTAAGATTAAAGCAGAGTAGAAACAAAGAGAAAGAAAAAGAGTCAAAAAAAAGTTGTGATCAGGACTTGTTTAACGATTCATTGTTAGCTAGTGTGGGATATGAAATCACTCCCGTAGATACGGTGGTTTCTCGGAGTAAACTACCCACAGACGTAGTGCTAACCCGATTAACAATGCTTGAGCTTAGAGGTCTGGTGTCTGCGGTGCCAGGGGGCTACCTTAAAAATTAATAGGGGCTAAATATGTTTGATATCTTGATGTACCTTTTTGAAAACTATATTCATAGTGAAGCCGAGGTAATGGTAGACCACGACATACTCACTGATGAACTAACACGGGCCGGCTTTCACCAAGATGAAATATATAAAGCACTTGCTTGGTTAGAGAAATTAGCCGCTTTGCAAGACACCGACAGCTATCCGTATTTTTCGCGTGAAGCAAGTCGTTCATTTCGTATTTACACCGAAGATGAAAGTCAAATACTTGACCAAGAATGCCGTGGTTTTTTAATGTTTCTAGAACAAGTAAATGTGCTTGACTTTACGACGCGTGAAATGGTGATCGATAGAGTGATGGAGCTTGATACCAAGTACTTCACTATTGATGATTTAAAATGGGTGGTATTAATGGTGTTATTTAATGTCCCTGGTAAAGAATCTGCCTATTCACAAATGGAAGATTTAATTTTTGATGAGCAAGAAGGACCGCTTCACTAACGGGTTCTCTCATATGAGTAATCAATTGGCAGATCAAATTGATTTCGTCTTTTGTAAAAATCCACCTACTACGCTCTTGGTTTACCGAGAGCGTTTTTTGTATTAAAGCTATATTTACACAGCATAGTTTTTTTGTGCGATAATCATTCTTATTCAATACCACTTAAATAGATATTTCATGTCAAACGACGATTCAATGTTTTCACATCATGAACATGCGCTTGATAAAGCGAATGAGCCTTGTCCTGAGTGCGGCAGTGAATTAACGATCAAACATGGTAAATCAGGTGCTTTTTGGGGATGTGTTTCTTATCCAGCCTGCGCTTTCACTCGCCCAATTGTTGAACATGAAAAAGTTGAAGATCAAATTTTGGCGGGGAGTGAGTGTCCTAAATGTGGCCACGAACTTGCGGTTAAACAAGGTCGATATGGCATGTTTATCGGTTGTAGCAATTTTCCTGAGTGTCATCATATTGAAGATCAAAACCACCATGAAGATGCTGGCGTTAATTGTCCTAAGTGTCAGAAAGGCGAATTAATTGAACGCACTAGTCGCTACGGTAAAATATTTTATTCTTGTGATAATTATCCAAAGTGCAAATTTATTGTTAATCATCCACCTGTGGCTGGAACTTGTCAGAAATGTGGTTTTGAGTTGTTATTGAAAAGAAATATGTCAGCTGGCGAGAAACTACAATGTGCGCAGAAAAAATGTGGTCATTTTCAAGAAACATAAAGACAATAAGATCACTGCCTTTATGTTGTGATTTGATGGCTTATTGAGACACTTTCGCTAGATAACGTTTGGCAAAACTGTCTAAATCAGGAAAAGATTCTTGCTTTAATAGCGAGGATAATTGAACCAATCGCTCAGCTAACTCAACTTCGTCTTTACCACAAAGGTTGATATGAGCCATTTTTCGTCCATCACGCTTTGCTTTATCATACCAATGCATTGCAACACTCGGTATAGAATAAATTTCATCTGAAATATCGTCTTCACCAATAACATTGACCATCGCGGTAGGACGAATTAATTGTGTGCCGCCTAAAGGTAGGCCACAAATAGCGCGAAGGTGATTTTCAAATTGGCATGTATCAGCACCTTGTTGTGTCCAATGCCCTGAGTTATGTACCCTCGGTGCAATTTCATTGACTAATAACTTCTCGCCTACTTGGAAAAACTCTATTGCAAGTACCCCAACATAATTTAATTGTTCAGCAATTTTTGTAAAAACTTCAGCCGCATTCGATTGAAGACTTGCCTCGCTTGGCGCAGCTACTGAAACGCTCAAAATACCATTGGTATGATGGTTTTCAGTTAACGGATAAACCGCTATTTCGCCATGGGTATTTCGTGCACCAACTAAAGATACTTCTCGATCGAAAGGTACCATTTGCTCTGCAACAATGCCTTGGGCAACAGAAGATGTTGCGTTGGCGATAAATGCTTCCATCTCTTGCCAAATAGCATCAGCTTGTTCGAGCGATTTTAAACGCCATTGGCCTTTGCCATCGTATCCTTCTAGAGCACTTTTGAAAATTATTGGTAATGCAAGTTGCTTAAGTGCTAGATCAAAATCAGCTTTCGTGGCTATTACTACATGTTTTGCGTTTGCTACTTTACATGACTCAAGAAGTGATTTTTCAAGCCGACGATCACCGCCAATTTTTATTGCATCACTGCTTGGAAATAATTTTCCGCTCTTTTCACATTCATTTAACGTGTTATGCGCAACGTGCTCAAATTCCGCGGTGATCACATCACATTGTGAAATGCCATGTGGTAAATCCCCATAAATATGCTCGGGATCAACAGGGTGAACAACTTTATTTGTTCGTACGTCAAATGCTTTAATGTCCATACCTAACGGTGCACCCGCTAAATCCATCATACGAGCTAATTGTCCTGCACCTAATACCAACACTTTTTTCATTGTAATAAACCTATTCAGCGGGATTCGGGTTATTTAAAATAGTTTCTGTTTGTTCTTTTCTAAACGCTTCAATATTTGCCATGATTTCTGACTTATGCGTACCAATAATTTGTGCGGCTAATAAACCTGCATTGGCAGCACCAGCAGTGCCAATAGCTAAAGTACCAACTGCGATGCCTTTTGGCATTTGTACAATTGAAAGTAGAGAGTCTTGTCCATTAAGTGCTTTAGATTGTACTGGTACACCTAAAACAGGGAGTGGAGTAAAAGCCGCTGCCATGCCTGGTAAATGCGCCGCGCCGCCAGCACCAGCAATAATTACGGAAATGCCACGCTCTTTGGCTGTTTCAGAATATTCAGCAAGTAAATGAGGTGTTCTATGTGCCGATACTACTTTTGTTTCATAAGGAACTTTTAATAAATCAAGCATATCTGCTGCGTGTTGCATTGTTGGCCAATCTGACTTTGACCCCATAATTATACCGACTTTCATGATTTATCACCTTGTAGTTTAAATGCCGTTAGCTGTGATCTAAACATCACCAAAAATAAGCCGCGCATTATACCTTTGTTTGCTTTAATACGGAAATATGTTGCGGAAATTTGTCTATAAAAACGACGACTAAAATAATATTGTTTGAATATAAAAAAGCAAAATAGTTATGTTGTAGACAATATTGGTTATTAAATGTAGTTATCAGCAGTATATATAAAAGCAGTTTAATAATTGTCGACACTATTAGACCAAAGGAGGATAGGTAAAAATTTTAATGTACGTAAAATAACCATATCTTAAATTATGGTTTCCAAGGCAATAACGCCAAAATAGTGAGGTTGAGTTATGAGTAATATCTATAATCAAGGGCTAGACAAGGTAGCTGCAAATAGCCAGCCGTTAACTCCAATCAATTTTTTAAATCGAACTGCTGATGTCTACCCAGAAAAAGTGGCTATTATTCATGGCGAGCAAAAAATCACCTATCGACAATATCGAAATAATGTTCGTCGTTTAGCTTCAGCTCTAGTGCAACGAGGAGTAAAACCGGGAGATACTGTTAGCATTATTGCCGCTAATATTCCGGCATTTTTAGATGCTCATTACGGCGTGCCATTAACGGGAGCCGTGCTTAATTCTATTAATATTCGTTTAGACGCACTAGCGATTGCTTTTATTTTAGATCATGGTGAGTGCGATATTTTACTTACGGATACCGCATTTGCGCCAGTGGTAAAAAAAGCTTTAGCCTTGTGTTCACGTAAACCTCTGGTGATAGATATCGACGATGATGTTGAATGTGAAGAGGCTGAATGTATCGGTGACATTGAATATCAAGCATTATTAGCTGAAGGAGATGAAAATTATCAAGGCAATTTTATTGTCGATGAATGGCAAAGTTTAGCGCTAAATTACACTTCAGGCACTACCGGGAATCCTAAAGGCGTGGTGTATTCTCACCGAGGTGCATATTTAAATGCAGTGGGTAATAATATGATTTGGCCGATCAATAATCAGTCGGTGTATTTATGGACACTACCTATGTTTCATTGTAATGGCTGGTGTTTTCCTTGGACGATAGTTGCTATGGGCGGAACACAAGTTTGTTTACGACAGGTTGAAGTGAACGCCATTGTTAATAGTTTAATCGATCATCAAGTGAGCCATTTTTGTGGGGCTCCTATTGTTTTAAATATGATTTTAAATGCCGAGACTGAATTATTAGATAAAGTGCCACGCGGTATTAGTATTATGACAGCGGGTGCTCCACCACCAGCGGCAGTGATCAAAGGCATGGAATCTCGAGGTTTTGATATTACGCAAGGCTATGGTCTAACCGAAGTTTATGGACCATGCGTAGTAAGTGAGTGGAAAGCAGAGTGGGATCAGCGTAATGACGATGAGCGGGCGGCATTAAAAGCAAGGCAAGGTGTGCGTTATCCTACTCAAGAAAATGTCGATGTTTTAGACCCAGATACAATGAAAGTCGTGCCTGCTGATGCCGAAACCATTGGTGAAATTATGTTTCGCGGTAATACCACCATGAAAGGTTATCTAAAAAATGACACTACTACGATGGAATCATTTAAAGGGGGCTGGTTTCATTCCGGTGATTTAGCGGTAAAACACCCTGATGGATTTATTGAAATTCGTGATCGTTCTAAAGATATTATTATTTCAGGTGGTGAAAATATTTCGTCCGTAGAAATTGAAAGTGTCCTGTATCAACATTCAGCTATTTTAGAAGCTGCAGTTGTAGCGAAAAAAGATGAAAAGTGGGGCGAAACGCCATGTGCCTTCGTCGGGTTAAAAGAAGGTAAAACAGCAACTGAAACGGAAATAATTAATTTCTGTCGAGAACATATGGCCAACTTTAAAGCGCCAAAAACAGTGGTGTTTAGTGAATTGCCGAAAACATCAACAGGTAAAATTCAAAAATTTATCTTACGGGCAAAGGTTAAAGAGCTATTTGCTTAACTCGTTGGATATTTTTAATAAAACCATCGCCCTAAATAATTATAGGGCGATGGTGAATGATTAGTTTATTTTAAATGTTTATCTAAAAAGCTTAACACACTTCTCATGTAAGCTTTTTGGTTTGCAGGGTTATAAAAACCATGTCCTTCATCATCTAAAACAAACCATTCATAAGGCCTATTTGCTTCATCTAATGCGTCTTTTAATTGTTCTACATGCTCTATAGGTGCGACTCTATCATCTTCACCGTGTGCCAATAATAGTGGAGCTTGAATTTTTCCTGCATAATTCACCGGTGAAAAGCTTTTTAATTCCTTCTTATCTTTACCTAATGCTTCACGCCAAAAACTTTTAACTGCTCTGCTGCCATTTTCTTCTAAAATCAATTCTAAATTATAGACACCTGCGTTAGCGATAATACACTTATAAACATCTGGATATAGCGTTGCACTTTGTACCGCAGAGTATGCACCGAAGCTGGCGCCCATAATACAGACATTTCCGGCTACTGCTTTATTATTGTCAACAAGCCACTGATAGCCATCATAAATATCATGTTGAATAGTTGTTCCCCATACTTTATAACCATCTACTCTGAATTTTTCACCGTACCCCCCAGAACCTCTATAATTCACCTGTAATACAGAATATCCATTCAGCACTAAATACTGAATTTTATTTGAGAACTGCCAGTAATCTCTAATACCATGAGGGCCGCCATGCACCATGACGACTACAGGAGCTAATGCATTGTTAGTTGACGATTTAGCTTGTGTGAAATAACCATTAATTAATTGTCCATCACGAGCTTTTAATTGAATGGGTTCAGATTGAAAAAGATCTTTATTTTGTATTTCTGGCTTAAAACCAAAAAGCAATGTTAGCTTGTTATCTTTCTTATTGAATAAATACAGTTGTCCAGGGTTGGTATCTGATGAAACCATTATAATTGAGAATTCGCCATCATCAGACCGACTTGTAATATTGATAGAGCTGTAAGGAAATGTTTTAAGTAGATCTTTAAATATTGCTGCTTCATCCAGCTTTTTATTCAGAATAAGGTATGCAGGATAGCCATCATCTATTCTTATGGCGTATGCATTTCTACCATCAACAGTTAATTCTACGTCAGTAACATCGACGTTTTTATCAGTGTATAAACTTTTATACGTAAAATCGTTCAAGTTTAATTTAAAAATACCAAATAAATCTTGGTTGTGATTGTCTCTCGTATACAGATATTTACCTGATGAACTGATTGAAATTAAAGATACTGATTGGCCAACCGTATTTTCAGGAACTTTTTGCCACTGATCTTCCTTTTTTAAATAGAGTTGTCTTTTATTATGTTCATCAGTACCCACTACCGCTTTGATGTTGCCAGAAGTATCCGTTAAAAAATGACTAAAAGGCAGAGGGGCTTTATCCATTTCTTTTTTAATCATACCGTTATAAACATTTAATAATAAAACCGACGATAACCGAACTCCCGTTTTACTCATTGGGGTTGATTTTATTAATATATGTTTTTCATCTTCAGGCAATACGTCAATTATGCTAGCCCAGCCGAATATACTTTCTTTTCGTTTTAATCTGCTGCCAACTTGATCTTGTCCTGCTTGATAACCATAAATAATTTTACCGCGTTTACCATCATAGTTTACAGCATATAATTCGCCATAAAACTGAGGCTCCTCTAAGGATGGCACGTGCTTTACCATTGCGATTACTACTCGTTCATTATTGACCCATTTGTAATCACCAACTTCATAACCGCCAGATAACCTCGCTGTTCCAACGGTTTTCATATCTTCTCTATTTAAAAATACTAAAATTGTGCTGCCTTCATAGTCCATCGCAATAGCGATAACTTCACCATTAGGGGATATTTTGGCATTTTGATATTTATTATGATCAAATAAGTGCTCCCAGTTTTTAGCGATGCTATTAAAAGAGCAGAGGAGTAACGTAGTTACAATAATAAGATTTCGTACGATATTCATTCTTAAATCCATTTAATGATTCTTTTGATAAAGAAAGGGTGTATTCAATTAAACCCAAGTTTTTCTATTTACATGAAATGTAATAGATTATTTCTGTGACTTTAAATTTTATTCGCTGATAAAACAAGTATAATCAAGGCTAATTTAATTTTACTTACTTGCAATTATGACATTAACGGCTGTCGATACTTTTTTAAATGGCGGAATTATCGCTTATCCTACCGAAGCAGTATTTGGTTTGGGGTGTGATCCAGACAATATTGACGCGATTGAAAAACTATTGCGTTTAAAAAATCGCTCTGCTGACAAAGGACTGATTTTATTAGCTGCCAACTATTCTCAATTATTACCTTATATTGACGATGATAAAATTCCCCAAGATAAGCGCTTTACTGTGCTTTCTAGGTGGCCAGATGGTATTACCCAAGTTGTTCCTAAGCATAAAAATTGTCATGCATTATTAACCGGTAAGTTTGACACTATTGCAGTACGACTTACCAGCCAGCCAGATGTTGTGGCTTTATGTAATAGCGTTAATAAACCCATTGTTTCTACCAGTGCCAATTTATCTGGTGAAACTCCCGCGAGAACGTGGCAAGCATTATCGAATCAATTAATTGATAAAATAGATTTTATTATTAAAGGACAAACCTTAGGGTATAATCAGCCATCAACTATTATAGATGCTTTAACCGGAGAGCAGTTTCGCGCATGAGCCAAGTCAATTTCAATCAAGTTATCGAGTTTTTAAAGCAATTACAGGACAATATTTGTCAGGCACTTGAATTGGCTGATGGTAGCGGAAAATTTGTTGAAGATAATTGGACGCGAGCAGAGGGTGGTGGTGGCCGTACTCGCGTGTTAATAAACGGAACTGTTATTGAGCAAGGCGGTGTTAATTTTTCAGAAGTTTCTGGAGATAAATTACCGCCATCGGCAACGGCTCATCGTCCTGAACTTGCTGGTAGAACTTGGCGGGCGTGTGGGGTGTCATTAGTGATCCACCCCAAAAACCCCTTTATTCCTACTTCTCATGCCAATGTTCGTTTTTTTATCGCCGAAAAACAAGGTGAGAAGCCAGTATGGTGGTTTGGTGGTGGCTTTGATTTAACACCTTTTTATCCATTTATGGAAGATGTAAAACATTGGCATCAAACCGCTAAAGAACTATGCCAGCCATTTGGTGATAACGTTTATCCAGAGCATAAAAAGTGGTGCGATGAATACTTTTATTTAAAACATCGCAATGAAACACGTGGTGTAGGTGGTTTATTTTTTGATGATTTAAATCAATGGGATTTTGAAACCTGTTTAAATTATATCAAAGCCGTTGGCCAAGGCTTTGTTGATGCCTATGTGCCGATTATTAATAAGCGAAAAGATACTGAATATAATGACCAACATCGTGAATTTCAGTTGTATCGTCGTGGCCGTTATGTTGAATTTAATTTGGTTTTTGATCGAGGAACCTTGTTTGGTTTACAGTCAGGCGGACGCACGGAGTCTATATTAATGTCTATGCCGCCTTTGGCAAGGTGGGAATATAATTTTCAAGCCGAGCAAGGTTCGGAAGAAGCCAAGTTAACCGATTATTTAGTAGCACAAGATTGGCTATCAGAGTAACAAGTTCCTTTAACCGGACAGACTGTATTGCGCGTTGCTTTTGCTCGATATAACGCGCTATCGGCAACGGCATACCAATCTGTTAGTGTTTCTTCTTTATTCGTATATTCCGCGACACCACATGAAATAGTGACTTGATGATTTTCAATAAAAGGATATTTTTCTATTAATTCCTTTAGTTTAATTGCCAATTGAATTGCTTGCTCCTGATTAATTGCATAGGGCAAGATAATAAATTCTTCACCACCGATACGAAAAAGGTAATCATTTACTCTTAGCTCTTGCTGTATTAAATGACAGACGGTTATTAACACCTCATCACCTTGGTTATGACCAAACTTATCATTGATACTTTTGAAGTGGTCGATATCTAAAAGAATCATACTTGTAGCAACAGGGTTACGTTTATATTTACTTATTTGCAACTCTGCGATTTCGGTAAAAGCTCTTCTATTAAGAGTTTTGGTTAGGGGGTCGGTTTTCGATAAGGTTTCTAATTGTTCATTTTGTTTACTGGTTTCATAACTAAAAGCTAAAGAGCAACTGGCGGTGATCATTAACGTAATTAGAAATGTAGCTAGCATTAAATTTGTTAATAATGGCGCTGCAAGTATCGCTATACCAATTAATGTTAGCAGGCTACTGATTGCGGCTATGCGTACAGTTAAGAAGTAAAAAAGTAAGGCGATGGTTGGATAGCACCAAAATAACTGACTTTCACCTTTCAAATATAGGGTGGATAAACTACCAAAAATCGCCAATAGACAAAAAAGTATTTTAAGAGTACTTACGTGTTTTTGATGGTAAGCAAAATAACCGATTAAACACATAAGGATGAAAATGGCTAAATCTAACAGTGCCATATCCCATTCAGCTTGTATAAATCTATAAATCGTTAACGGCAGTATTCCGGCTGCCGAAAGTAAAGGCATCACGCAAAGAATTCTTTGCTGTAGTGTACTTCTTGCTAACATTCTAATATTATCTTGCTTGGTTATTTCATCTCAATTTTAGTATAGCAGCTATGATGTAAATTAATTTTGATTGCATTATTTTTAGTTGTTATTAAATAGGTTAGGTTTTATTTTGTCATCTAAACAACAAACGCATCTCGGTCGTTTTATACCCGCGATTAAACACAGTCTTTTGGGATTGAAAGCGGCATATCAATATGAAATAGCTTTTAGACAAGAAGTATTTTTGCTCCTTATTTTATTGCCAAGTGCTTTTTATCTAGCCAATGACTTTATCGAGTTTTGTTTATTGATCTCTTCAGTTTTGGGTATTTTGATTGCCGAATTACTTAATTCTGGCATTGAAGCGGCAGTTGACAGAATTAGTCTTGAACACCACGAATTAAGTGGTCGTGCTAAAGACTTAGGCTCTGCAGCCGTTTTTGTTGCAATAATATATTTTGTTTTAGTATGGGCTTATAAAATTTTCACTTTGCTATAACGCTAGTCATTTCTTTCAAATTCATTCCATCGTTGTAATTTATGACACGCTTTTTGTTTATTTAAGCTATTGCGTTGCTAATATGTTAAATAAATATGAGATTAGTCTCGAAGTTTGCGCTAGGTCAAATTTTTTAAAGTAAACACTCTATACAATCGTCTTAATTATAAACCTTACTTTTATTGTGGATATTAAGATGAGAAAAAATATTATTACTTTAGCCGTATTAACAACTCTTTCACTTTCAGCATTAGCAAGTGATTATAAAGCAGGTGATATTGTTGTTCGTGGTGGATTAACTATGGTTGATCCAAATAGTGATAAAGCGGGTGTTTATGTTGAAGCAATAGGAGGCAATACGCCTTTATCTATTGCTGTTGATGACAATACGCAACTTGGCTTAAATGTCGTTTACTTTTTTGACCGCAACTGGGCGGTAGAAGTATTAGCAGCAACACCTTTCACCCATGATGTTACTATTTATGATCCTCAAGGGGGTTCTGAAGAAATTTTTGGAACGAATGTTGATGGTGTAACTTTAGGTGAAGTGACTCATTTACCACCGACCGTTAGTGCTTTATATTATTTTGATACCGCCTCAAACTTTAAACCTTACATAGGTCTTGGTGTTAACTACACTATTTTCTTTGACGAAAAATTCAAAGATACACCTAAATCATTAGGTTTTAATGATCTAAAATTAGATGGCTCTTTTGGTCTTTCTGCTCAAGTAGGTGCTGATTATCAACTTAACAACAACTGGCAGGTTAATGCCTCTGTTCGATATATTGATATCAATACAGAAGCTAACTTTAAAATTGGCGATTTAATTAAAGGCTCTGCGGATATAGAAGTAGACCCTATGGTATTTTCAGTAATGCTGGGTTATAAATTTTAAGTTAAATTCTTATAACTCATAACTAAAAAGCAGGCTTTAGCATTCAGTTAATCCTGCTTTTTTGTGTTTTTATCCTTATCATTGTTATATTCTGCCATTATTCTTTTTTATTAAATAGCCGTCATGGATCAATATCGCGTTTTCGGAAACCCTATTAAGCAATCTCGTTCTCCCTTTATACATCAAAAATTCGCTGAGCAAACCCAAGAGCGTTTAAATTATCAAAGTGAATATGTTGAGATAGGTAAGTTTTCTCAAGCAGTAAAGCAATTAATCAATATTGGTGGTAAAGGCGCGAATGTTACTTCTCCTTTTAAAGAAGAGGCAATGGCGTTATGCGATAAATTAACCGAACGAGCAAAATTAGCTGGTGCTGTGAATACCTTGTCATTTATAAATGGCGAAATCTTGGGCGATACAACCGATGGTGATGGTTTGGTTAATGATTTATTAGCAAATAATGTAGCGTTAAAGAATAAGAAAATATTACTGTTAGGTGCCGGTGGGGCTGCAAAAGGGGTGATTCTGCCTTTATTAGAACAATCACCTACACAGCTCGTTGTTGCTAATCGGACTGTCTCGAAAGCCGAAGCAATTATTCAGCAATATCTCGCAAAGCCTATTTCTTGTTGTTCTTTCGAAAAAGTAACTAACTATGAGTTCGATGTTATTATTAATGCAACTTCGGCAGGCTTGAATGGCCAAGCACTACCTATTTCTGAAGAACTGATACGCTCTAATGTGATTTGCTATGATATGACTTATGGCAAAACCTTAACGCCATTTTTACAACTAGCTAAACAACGAAATGCAGCAAAAATAATTGATGGTTTAGGAATGTTAGTGGGTCAGGCTGCAGTGAGTTTCGCCATATGGCGAAATATTCAACCGGATACACAACCTGTTTTAACTTCATTGAGAGAGGAAATGTCGAAATGAATCAAGCAATACTCTTTAATGATGACCTAACGTTTGACAAAACTCATAATGCTTGGTGCTTTACTGGCATCATGTCAGGACAACGTATTACACTATATTTTCATTCTTTTTCTTTAGGGCGCTTAGATAAAATCGATGCTTGTACTAAATTTGATTTAGAAGAAGTAGCTGAACTCTGGCTCGAAAAAAATGAACCAGAGGGGGATGAAATTCATATACAAATGAAAGCTTAACTTTCGACTTCTTCTAAGTATTCATTTTTCAAATGAACATAGTTATCCGCAGATTGTTTTAAAAATGCCAGTTCTTTATCTTTAAGTAATCGGGCTTCTTTCATTGGATTGCCGACATAAAGATAACCACTGCGTAGTACTTTATTTGGAGGAACAACGGTTCCAGCACCAATAAAAACATCATCCTCAACGACAGTACCATCCATAATGATAGCCCCCATACCGACTAAAATTCTATTTCCTAAAATACAACCATGTAGCATGCACTGATGACCAACAGTAACATCATCGCCAATAATTAACGGAAACCCATCCGGTTGATGACTAGATTTGCGAGTTACATGTAAAATAGTACCGTCTTGTATATTGGTTCTATCACCGATACGTATTTTATTAACATCACCTCTTCCTGCAACCAATGGCCAAACACTTACCTCTGCGCCAACAACAATATCGCCAATTAACACGGCACTCTCATCAACATAAGAATTATGACCAATAGTTGGCGTAATTCCTTTATAAGATCTTAAGTTATTATTTTTCATAAACGAGCTCTTTCTATACGTTTTAACTAAATCATGAATAAAAGAGTACGCTTTATCGTTAAATAACGCGAATTGAATTATTAGAAAGTAAATAGGTACGATATAAGAATTTGTATTCTCTTGGCTAATTAACTATCAATAATTGATGAATAAACATCAATTAATACGGGGTTTGTACGAAAACCAAGCAAACAAAAAAATAATTGAAAATAGTTGTTGACCTGAGCGCAGAAT
>NZ_BAABWW010000006.1:0-307956 GCF_040362795.1 Thalassotalea sp. SU-HH00458 | reverse complement strand
ATTTACCATTCTAGATGAGAACTTGCGAAGCAAGTCAACAAAATTGTCTGGAACAATTTTGCACGCATAGCGTCCCGAAGGGCGAAGTACAGAATGTACGAAGTCATCTTGCATCACCGACCACTTCTACAAAAATTGATAATGCGTATAGAAACGTCCGTAATTACTAAACAGAGACTGGATGATAAAAACATCCTACTTTTACAACTAACGCGAATACCTTATATAAAGCTTAGGAAAGAAAAAATATCATAATTTTTCAATCTTTTTATCGAGATATCGATTTTTTTTACGGGTTTCTGAAAATTAATTGCATTCCCCCCTCGACTCTTGTTGAAACCACCGCTATAATTTTGCGTCATTATTTTTTAATCTGAACATCTTTTATTCGCATCTTTATTTAGGAAGCGGGTTCTAAAGCTTTATTGCTAAAGGATTGCGGACATTTAATATTCTATTAATTGTTCACTATAGATAGATGCGTTATTGAAAGCGTAAAAAAACGCTAAGTATTGAGGTAAGTAAATGCAAGTTTCAGTTGAGACTACACAAGGTTTGGAACGTAAATTAACTATTTCTGTTCCAGCAAATAAAATTGATGTAGAAGTGAAAAACCGTCTTCGTCAAATTGCTAAAACGCAACGAATCAATGGTTTCCGCCCTGGTAAAGTTCCACCGTCAGTTATTCAAAAACGATACGGCGCTTCTGTACGTCAGGAAATTGCTGGTGAAGTAATGCAACGTAACTTTGTTGAAGCTATCATTGCAGAAAAAATTAATCCTGCCGGTCGTCCTCAATTTGTTGCTAAAAGCAATGAAGATGGTAAAGATTTAGAATTTGAAGCAACGTTTGAAATCTACCCTGAAGTAGAAGTAAAAGATGTTGAGAAAATTAAAGTTGAACGTCCAGCGGTTGAAGTAACAGACAAAGATTTAGATGAAATGTTTGTAACGTTACAAAAGCAGCATCAAACGTGGAAAGAAAATAAGCGTAAAACTAAGAAAGGCGACAAATTAACGATTGATTTCTTAGGTCGTGTTGACGGTGAAGAATTTGAAGGCGGTAAAGCTGAAGGGTTCGAATTAGAACTTGGTTCAAATCGCATGATACCAGGTTTTGAAAAAGACATTATTGGCATGAAAGTGGGCGAAGAAAAAACGATTACAGTAACTTTCCCAGAAGATTACCATGCTGAAAACCTTAAAGGTAAAGAAGCAGAATTTGATATTAAGATCATCAAAACTGAAGGTCCGGTATTACCTAAAGTTGATGAAGATTTTGCTAAATTATTTGGTGTTGAGGAAGGTGGTGTTGAAGCACTTCGTGAAGAAGTGAAGAAAAACATGACACGTGAATTAAACCAAGCAGTTAAAGCTAAAGTTAAAGATCAAGTGATTGAAGGTTTACTTGAAGCTAATGACGTTGAATTACCTAGCGCTCTAGTTGCTCAAGAAGTTGATGTATTACGTCAACAAGCGATGCAACGTTTTGCGGGTCAAATGGATCCTAAAAACATGCCTGAACTTCCAGCCGATATGTTTGAAGAGCAAGCTAAACGTCGTGTAAAAGTTGGTCTTTTACTTGGTGAAGTGATCAAAACCAATGACTTGAAAGTTGATGAAGCAAAAGTAAATGAGTTGATTGAATCAGCGGCATCTGCTTATGAAGATCCTCAAGAAGTTATTGAGTACTACAAAACGAACAAAGAAATGAACCAACAAATGCAAAACGTTGCTTTAGAAGAGCAAGCTGTTGACGTATTAATTGCTTCAGCAAAAGTAAAAGATAAGAAATCTAGCTTTCAAGATGTAATGAATCCTGAAGGTAAATAAGCTATTTTCATTGACAATAGCTTAAGCAATCGCTTAAATGGCTTATATGGAAACATATGAGCCATTTTTTTATATTAAGGAAAAATAGTTGTTAACTTCTCAAAATAATTCTCAAGATCTTACGAGTATCACTGAAAGCGCATTAGTCCCTATGGTAGTTGAACAAACTGCCAAAGGAGAACGTTCTTATGATATATATTCTCGTCTTTTAAAAGAACGTGTAATTTTCTTATGTGGTCAAGTTGAAGACCATATGGCCAACTTAATTGTTGCCCAGTTGCTGTTTTTAGAATCAGAAAGTCCAGAAAAAGATATTTATTTATATATTAATTCTCCTGGTGGCTCTGTCACTGCGGGTATGGCTATTTATGATACAATGAAATTTATTCGTCCGAACGTTAGTACGGTTTGTATCGGTCAAGCGGCCAGTATGGGGGCTTTCTTATTATCCGGTGGTGAAAAAGGCAAACGTTATTGTTTACCAAATGCACGTGTGATGATTCACCAACCGCTTGGTGGCTTTCAAGGGCAAGCATCTGACTTTGAAATTCATGCCAAAGAAATTCTTTATATCAAAGAAAAAATGAATAAATTAATGGCTGAACACACAGGCCAACCCCTTAAAAAAGTTTCGGAAGATACCGATCGTGATAATTTTTTAAGTGCCGAAAGTGCTGTTGAATATGGATTAGTTGACTCCATATTAGAACAGAGACTCGACAAGTAATTAAGAAAATAATTACTTCACATTGTTATCTGTGAAATTTATGAAATACTTAACAGTATTAGTGTTTAGAATTTAAGATTAGAGGTACCGTATGACCGATATTAAAAAAGGTGACGGTGATAACGGAAAGTTATTGTATTGCTCTTTTTGTGGCAAAAGCCAACATGAAGTGCGCAAACTCATTGCAGGCCCGTCTGTATTTGTTTGTGATGAATGTGTTGAACTTTGTAACGATATTATCAGAGAAGAGATCAAAGAGATTTCACCCAAGGAAGAAAAAGAAAGTCTTCCTACGCCAGTAGAAATCAGAACCAGTTTAGATGATTACGTTATTGGCCAAGATCACGCGAAAAAAGTTTTAGCGGTTGCCGTGTATAACCACTATAAACGTTTACGTAACGGTGACTCACACAATGGGATTGAATTAAGTAAAAGTAATATCTTACTTATAGGGCCTACTGGTAGCGGTAAAACCTTATTAGCAGAAACCTTAGCAAGATTACTTGATGTGCCATTTACTATGGCTGATGCTACCACGTTAACCGAAGCGGGTTATGTCGGTGAAGATGTTGAAAACATCATTCAAAAACTATTACAGAAATGTGATTACGATGTTGAGAAAGCGCAACGTGGTATCGTTTATATTGATGAGATTGATAAAATTTCTCGTAAATCAGACAATCCATCAATTACTCGAGATGTCTCAGGTGAAGGTGTTCAACAAGCATTATTAAAATTGATTGAAGGAACTATTGCTTCCGTGCCTCCTCAAGGTGGTCGCAAGCATCCACAGCAAGAGTTTTTGCAAGTTGATACGTCGAAAATCTTATTTATTTGTGGTGGTGCATTTGCTGGCCTAGATAAAGTGGTTCAGCAACGTTGCGATGTGGGCACAGGTATTGGTTTTGGCGCTGAAGTTAAATCTTCAGATCAAGGTAAAACGTTAACAGAGCGTTTTCAAGATGTTGAACCCGAAGATTTAGTGAAATATGGTTTAATTCCAGAGTTCATCGGTCGTTTACCCGTCGTGGCTACATTAACCGAATTAGATGAAGATGCATTGATTCAAATTCTACAAGAGCCTAAAAATGCGCTGACGAAGCAATTTACTGCGCTATTTGATATGGAAGATGTTGAGTTAGAATTTAGAAAAGATGCTTTGCAGGCTATCGCGAATAAAGCCATGGTGAGAAAAACAGGGGCGCGTGGTTTACGTTCAATTGTTGAAGGGGTTTTACTTGATACAATGTACGAATTACCTTCGATGGATAATGCTGCAAAAGTTGTGATTGACGAAACGGTGATAAAAGGTGAATCAAAACCGATTATTATTTATGAAACACCGCAAGATAAAGCGGCCTCAGATAGTTAAGCACTTACCTTAAAATAAGATGTAAGCAATAAAAAGAGCCAGATTGGCTCTTTTTTTTATTCATTTGTTGAAAGATAATCTATTATCCCCATATAGATTTTAACATCATTATAATTATCTCCTATTGATTTCCAAGAGAGTACCTATGTCTGAAGAATTAGCTGAAGTAACCCATGTTGCTGAAATTCCTGTTTTAGCCTTGCGTGATGTGGTTGTTTATCCACAAATGGTGATCCCATTGTTTGTTGGACGAGAGAAATCTATTCGCTGTTTAGATATTGCGATGGAAAGTGATAAGCAAGTTTTTTTAGTGGCGCAAAAAGATGCCGCGATTGATGATCCCATTGACGACGATGTTTATCGCACCGGAACCGTTGCGACGATATTACAAATGTTAAAACTTCCTGACGGAACAGTGAAAGTCTTAGTTGAAGGCGTACGCCGTGCTGAAATTAGTGCTTTTATTGAAACCGAAGAATATTTTACTGCCGCGATTGATTATTTATCACTTGAATCAGCGGATGTTGAGCATATTGAAATTTTAGTACGTTCAGCTATTTCTCAGTTTGAAGGCTACGTAAAACTAAACAAAAAAATCCCACCAGAAGTTTTAACGTCACTGTCAGGTATTGAAGATCCTGAGCAATTGGCAGATACCATGGCCGCTCATATGCCATTAAAACTGGCAGAAAAACAAAAAGTTCTAGAGATAAAAAATGTCGCAGAACGTTTAGAGCATTTAATGGCTTTAATGGAAGGTGAAATAGACTTATTACAAGTTGAGAAAAAAATTCGTACTCGTGTTAAAAAGCAAATGGAAAAAAGCCAACGTGAGTATTACCTGAATGAGCAAATGAAAGCTATTCAAAAAGAGTTAGGTGACGATGAAGAAGGCTCTAATGAAGCTGAGCAAATCGAGAAACAAATTGATGAAGCTCAAATGCCAAAAGAAGCGAAGGAAAAAACCTTAGCCGAATTGAAAAAGTTAAAAATGATGTCGCCGATGTCCGCCGAAGCAACGGTTGTTCGATCATATATTGACTGGATGATCAGTGTTCCATGGAAAAAACGTAGCAAACTAAAACGTAACTTAAAACTTGCTGAAGAAGTACTAGAAACTGATCATTATGGTTTAGAAAAAGTAAAAGAGCGCATTTTGGAGTACTTGGCGGTACAACAACGCGTTTCACAATTAAAAGGACCCATTCTTTGTTTAGTTGGGCCTCCTGGTGTTGGTAAAACCTCTTTGGGTCAATCGATTGCCAAATCTACTGGCCGTAAATATGTTCGTATGGCGTTAGGTGGTGTTCGTGATGAAGCGGAGATCAGAGGTCATCGACGTACGTATATTGGTTCTCTTCCTGGTAAATTGATCCAAAAAATTGCCAAAGCGGGGGTTAAAAACCCATTATTTTTATTAGATGAAATTGATAAAATGGCATCTGATATGCGTGGCGATCCTGCATCTGCATTACTTGAAGTATTAGATCCTGAGCAAAATAGCAGCTTTAACGACCATTATTTGGAAGTTGATTACGATTTATCGGACGTAATGTTCGTTGCTACGTCAAACAGTATGGAAATTCCTGGACCATTGCTTGACCGTATGGAAGTGATCCGCTTATCAGGTTATACCGAAGACGAAAAACTTAATATTGCTAAGCGTCATTTACTTACCAAACAAATTGAACGTAACGGCTTAAAAGCAAAAGAAATCGAGATTGAAGATAGTGCAATCATTGGCATTATTCGATACTACACCCGAGAAGCAGGTGTTCGTAGTTTAGAGCGTGAGGTTTCAAAACTATGTCGAAAAGCGGTCAAAGCTATCTTACTCGATAAAACATTGAAGAAAATTACCATAAATCAAGACAACTTGTCTGAATATCTTGGTGTACAACGTTTTGATTATGGCAAAGCTGATGATGAAAATAGGGTTGGTTTAGTAACAGGATTAGCTTGGACTTCTGTAGGAGGTGAGCTCTTAACGATAGAAACCGCCTCTGTGCCTGGTAAAGGAAAACTGTCTTACACGGGGTCTCTAGGTGACGTAATGCAAGAGTCTATTCAAGCGGCAATGACTGTCGTGAGAAGTCGAACAGAAGCTTTACGCATTAATGATGACTTTTATGAAAAGCGTGATATTCATGTTCATGTACCTGAAGGAGCAACACCTAAAGACGGTCCAAGTGCAGGGATAGGAATGTGTACCGCGCTTGTTTCAAGTTTAACGGGGAATCCGGTCAAAGCCGATGTAGCCATGACAGGTGAAATTACATTACGTGGTGAAGTATTACCTATTGGTGGCTTGAAAGAAAAATTACTTGCTGCACATCGTGGTGGCATTAAAACGGTTGTTATTCCAAAAGATAATGAGCGAGATTTAAAAGAAATCCCGGATAATGTGAAAGCGGATTTAGCTATTTATCCGGTAAAATGGATAGAAGAAGTCCTAGAAATAGCTCTTGAACATCCAGTGGAAAAATTTAAATTAGCCAAGTAACCACTAAAAATAGCTGTTTTTTTGTTTAAAAAGACAAAAAAAACGAAAAAAATGCCAAAAAAATGAAAATAGGGCTTTTCAAACGCTGAAACTATGGTAAGTTAATGAAGCTTAAAGCCCTAGACCCCAATGTAGATAAGGGATCTAGTTAAGATAAAAAAAATTGTCTGTTTTTAAATTTCTTTAACTCAGTGCTTGATGTTCAAAAAGAAGCTTGATATAAAAGTTTCTGCAGGACGCTAAAAACAGAAGATAGCGCTGAATAATAACAATTGAAGGGGAATACACTGTGAATAAATCTCAATTAATCGAGAAAATTGCTGCGGGTGCTGACATTTCTAAAGCTGCGGCTGGTCGTGCATTAGATTCATTTATTGAAGCGGTTACAGAAGAGTTAAAAAGTGGTGAGCAAGTTGCTCTAGTTGGTTTTGGTACTTTTTCAGTACGTGACCGTGCAGCGCGCACTGGTCGTAACCCACAAACTGGTGCTACTATCCAGATTGCTGCGGCGAAAATACCATCATTCAAAGCTGGTAAAGCTTTAAAAGATGCATGTAACTAATCACAGTTGCTATTAAGTATTTTTAAGACCACCTACGGGTGGTCTTTTTATTTGAAAATTAAAATTTAATAGCTGGCGATGATAAAATAACTAGTTTTTTACGATTATTGTTATCTGTTACTTCAAGGTCGGCAGTACATCTGATAAGATCGCGCGCAATAAAAATACTTTCGTTAAACACACCTAGTGTAAAGAGAAAAAGATGTTAGAAAAGATAAGAGAAAACTCTCAGGGGTTAGCGGCAAAAATTATACTTGGTTTAGTGATTTTAACCTTCGCACTTGCTGGGATTGGTAGTTATACAAATAGCGTAGATACATCCGTTGCTGAAGTGAACGGTGAAAAAATCAGTCAAGCTGATTTTGAAAAAGCCTATCAAAATCAACGTAACAGAATGGCGCAACAGTATGGCGATATGTTTGAAACACTATCAAGTGATGCAAACTATATGGCTAACTTTCGTAAAAGTGTAGTTGAAAGCCTGATTAACCAAGCGTTAGTTGATCAAGCATCGGCAGACATGTCAATTCGCGTTTCTGATGATCGCATTAAGAAAACTATCCTTGAAATGCCTGAATTTCAAGTGGAAGGTGTGTTTGATAATAACCGTTACTTAGCATTAATTAATCAAGCTGGTTTTTATCAGTCTTCTGATTTTCGTGACTATTTAAGAGTTGAAATGACGCGTCGTCAATTAACTCAAGGCTTAGTTGCCAGTGAGTTTAGCTTGCCTTATCAGGAAACACAGTTAACGGCTTTGCAAAACCAAAAGCGTGATATTCGTTTTGCGAGTATTTCAGCTAAGCAGTTTGAGCAAGGTGTTGAGGTTTCTGATGACGAAATTAATGATTACTATCTTGCCAATCAATCTCGATTTGAAAATCAAGAAAAAGTAAAAGTCGATTATATTGCCATTGATGTAAACGATATTGCTAAAACTATCAATGTTTCTGACGAAGATATTAGCACTTACTATCAAGAATATATGGCGAATTACCGTAAAGAAGTACAACGGAGAATTTCTCATATTTTAATCGAAATTTCAGATGACGAATCGGCTGCTCAAACACAAATCCAATCAATTCAAGACAAGATTGCAAAGGGTGAAGATTTTGCTCAATTAGCACAAGAGTTATCAGCAGATACGTTTAGTGGTGAAAATGGTGGTGATTTAGATTGGTTTGAAGCCGGTATTTTTGGTGACGAGTTCGATGCCGCTGTTTTAGCGATGAATGAAGTGGGCGTTGTGAGCGATGTTGTAAAATCGGATGCAGGCTTGCATTTAATTAAATTAACCGATTATCAAGCGGAAGAAGTTCAAGCGTTAGCAGATGTTAAAGATGAATTAACTGAAGCTGTTAGTAAGCAAAAAGCGCAAGATAAGTTTTTTGAATTACAACAAACAGCAGCCCAATTAAGTTTTGAAATTCCAGACAGCCTTGATGATGCAGCTAATGCTACAGGCGTAGAAGTAGCAACATCAGTATGGTTATCTCGTTTTGGCAACCCCGCTCCTTTTGATAATGCTAAGTTAATTGATGCGGCATTCTCAGATATGATCATTGAAGAGCAATTGAACTCTGACATTATTGAAGTGACTGACAGTTTAGCCGTTGTGTTGAGATTAAATGAGTACCAACCGGCACAAGTTAAACCGTTAGAAACGGTATCTGAAGAAATACGAACCTTGTTAATTGCTCAAAAAGCGAGTGATAAAGCACAAGCGATTGCAGATCAATTGTTAACAGCATTTAAAGCGGGTGAAGATATTTCAGCGCAATTAACTGAAAATGGAACAAGTTTTACTGTTAAAGCTGATGTTGCACGATACGGCAGTGACGTAGACGCTAGTATCACAAGAGAAGCGTTTAAATTACCACACCCTATTGAAGGCGCTATATCGGCAACATCCGTCAATTTATCAAACGGCGATTTGGCGATTGTAGAAGTTCAAGCGGTTAAAGCTGGTGAAAGTACATCACAAGCTAATTTTGCTGAGCAATACTCGCAACAGTTAGCGCAATTTGCTTATCAAAATTATGTTGAATCTCTAAGAGAAGAAGCAAAAATTACGCAACGAAGTGTTGTTGACACAACAAGTCAGTACTAATTAGTTTCTCTTGGTTGAATTATGAAGGCACCTTTTGGTGCCTTTTTTGTTGGTTACTTTATCTTGTTTTGAAAAAATTGATTGGCAATGAGTTTTCAGACATTACAGACAACCACGAGAATAGCAATTTAGTGGTTACTAAAAATAAATTAGAGCGTGTAATACATCGACATTATTAAATCTATAATCTTTAAAAGAACACCATGAACAGGTTAATTTTTAGGCAACTTAAAATGCTGATTCATAATAAGCTTTTTAGTATATTTATGTTGAGGATTCCTTAAGAGTTGTTGAGTATCACCCACTTCCAAAACACGCCCTTTACACAGCACCATCATCTTATCGCTGAAATGTCTCACAATACCTAGATTATGGGAGATCAAAATATAAGCTAAGCCCATTTGTTGTTGAAGATCGAGTAATAAGTTGATCATTTGTGAGCGTAACGAAGGATCTAAGGCGGCAAGTGCCTCATCTAAAATAATTACTTGAGGCTTTAATATTATCGCCCGAGCAAGCGAAATACGTTGTTTTTGTCCACCTGAGAACATGTGAGGGTAAAAACTCATGTGCTCACCTAGTAGCCCGACTTTTTGTAACGTTTCCCTAATTAGCTTATTACGTGCTAATTCCGTTAGATCCGTGTTTAATCGTAAAGGTTCATCCAGTAATTGTTGAATGGTTAAACTAGGGTTTAACGTGGTACCAGAATCTTGAAATATCATCCTAATATGTTGACAACGCTGTTTAAAGTTCCCATGTTGTAACCTTTGTCCGTTTAATTTGATATTGCCGGTTGTTGGCTTTTCAGCACCTACCAGTAATTTCGCTAACGTGGACTTACCTGAGGCTGTTTCACCGACAATCGCTAGGGTTTTATAGGCTTGAATTTCAAAAGATAAGGGTTCAAGTGCGGAGACCGATTTTCGGTTAAACCAAAAGCCATCTAGTTTATAAGACTTACTTAAATTACTTACTTGTAATAATGAAGTCATCTTAATAACTACCTTTTAACGAGTAATGACAACTGACTTGGTGACCGTGATAATTTTTTACTTTAGGGGCTTGCACACAAGCTTTTTGGGCTTTAGGACACCTTGGTCCTAATCGGCAACCAATCGGTAAATGTTGTAAAATTGGTATACTTCCTGGCAAGGTCATTAATCTAGACTTCATCGGAATTTGCATATTTGCTTTTGGACTACTATCAACTAACGCTCGCGTATAGGGATGATAAGGTTTATTAAAAATGTGTTGCGTTGTTCCCGCTTCTACAAACTGACCTGAATACATCACAGTGATCGTATTTGTCCAATGCGTGACGTTCTCTAAATCATGACTGATCAATAATATCGACATATTTTTTAGCTGATTTAAACTGGCGAGAAGGCGAAATATTTGATTTTGATTCGTGCTTTCCATAGCGGCTGTTGGTTCATCGGCAATTAATAAAAGTGGTCTTTTTGCTAATGCCATCGCTATCATGACTCGTTGGCATAAAGCTTCAGTTAACTGATGTGGGTAACTCTTAATACATATTTCATGATGTTTAATACCAACCTTATGCAATAAATTCACAGCAGCGAGTTTACGTTGTTGTTTTTTTTGCCAGAAATAACCCGTGAGTTGTTCATGATCAACGGCTTCTTCAAGCTGAGCACCGATCGTGGTCGTAGGGTCCAAACACGCCATCGGCTCTTGAAATATCATCGCGACATCTTTAGAAATTATTTTCTTTCTTTCTTCTATCGATACCCGCATAAGATCGATACCGCGCCAGTGAAAACGATCAGCATCTACTTGCCATTTATCATCTAATACGCCAACAATTGCTTGAGCTAACAGTGATTTTCCAGAGCCCGATTCACCGACTAAACCTCGAACTTCACCTTCTTTCATGGTTAAACTAACCCGATCAACGGCTAAAATAGGTTTGTGCGATGTGACCAGTTTAATAGATAAGTTACGAATATCGAGTATGTTCATTAACTTTCCTTACGAGCTTTAAGTGCGTGTCTCATCCCTTCACCGACTAAGTTAGCAGCGACTACAGAAAAAAGAATGGCCAAACCAGGTAAGTAAACAGTCCAAGGAGCGATATAAAATAAATCAATTCCATTGGCCAGCATAGCACCCCATTCTGGCATTGGAATAGGCGCCCCTAATCCTAAAAAGCCTAAGGTCGCAATGTCTAAAATTGCAGCAGACTGGGCTAAAGTTGCTTGGCTTATTAATTTTTCAATAATGTTAGGGAAAATTGAATAATGCAAGATTCTTAGTGAGTTAGCACCGTCTAATCGTGAAGCCAATACATAGTCTTTATTAAATTCTTCATCGACGGCATTGCGCGTGATATGAATAAACTGAGGTATTAAAACCATGACAATTGCCCACAGGGTATTATTTAAACCAGGCCCTAAAATAGCAACAATGACAATGGCTAATAATAAAGATGGTATGGATAAAATTACGTCCAGAAAATGATTTAAAAAACTTGATTTTACCCCTTTGGTAAGGGCGGATAACGACCCGATAACAACGCCTATCACTAAAGAGATTAATACCACGACAAAGCTTAAACCGAAGGTTAATGATGTACCATGTATCAAGCGGGATAACATATCTCGGCCAAGGTTGTCTGTCCCTAATAAATAACTTACATCGCCATTATCATCCCATGCGGGAGGAAGAAGTAAGCTGTCTAAGTGATTTTCTACCGGAGAGTATGGTGAAATTAAGGATGAAAATACCGCAAGAAAACACAAAAATAGAAAACAACCAAACCCTACTTTAACGACAGGGGATTGGCGAAAGTGAAACCATAATTGCATTAATGGTGATGGAAATTCTTCTTCTTGATAAATATTATCGCGGGCCACGATGAGTCTCCCGGGCAAGAGGGTTTAAAGTTGCATAAATAAAATCAGTCAATATATGAACAATAAATATAAAGCTTGATAACGCTAACAAGCCACCTTGAATCGCAGTGTAATCTCGTTGATATATACTTTCAATCAACCAACGACCAATGCCAGGCCAACTAAAAATGACTTCGGTGACCATGGCTAAAGTCACTAAATTGGCAAACTGTAAGCCAACATCTCTTATCACATTTACTAAAGCGTTTCGAATGGCATGGCGATAGATAATCTGTCGAAAAGTTAACCCTTTTGCCATTGCCGCTTTGATATAGTGAGTATCTAACACATTAAGCATCGAAGTTCTTGCTAAGCGGATAAAGATTGTTGCGGGAGCTAAAGCAACAACAAATGACGGTAAAATAATATGGCTACTAGCATTTTGAAATGCTTGCCATTTGTACGGACTATCACTTAGTAAAATATCAATAAACTGAATACCCGTGACTTGTTTTATTTCATAGAGCAAGCTGATTTGACCGGCAGAAGGTAGCCAACCCAGTTGAATGGAAAAGATAAGAATTGTCAGCAAGCCAAGCCAAAATATTGGAATGGAATAACCTAACATTGCAAATGATAAAATCAAATCATCTGTTTTTTTTCTATGATTTATTGCAGCAAAAAAACCAATCGGAATACCTGTCACCATTGCAAGAAATAAAGCGGTCATGGTTAATTCAATTGTAGCAGGTAAGTGATTTAATATTTCCCCGAAGATAGGTAATTGACTGGTCATTGAAATACCCCAGTCACCTTCAAATAATAGATTTAAGTAAATCCAATATTGAGTGATAAATGATTCATGTTTGCCGTATTGTAAAGCTACAAGTTCAATTCCAGCAGGACCAGTATTTATTTGCCCAGATATATTGATGATTTGTTCGCCAGGAAATAAGAAACTTAAACTAAAGGATAAAATGCTTAATAACAGCATAGTAAACATAAACAAGTTCAGGCGTCTTAGGGTAAAAATTAGCATATTAGTTTTTACTTACCCCGTTAAAGTCGATACCACCAAAAGCATTTAATAAAGGACCTTTTATTTTGGTTGATCTTGCTTGGAACCGTTTCGAATGAGCAATAGGCAATAAAGGTAGTTCTTCTGCGACAATATTTAATGCTTGAGAATAAAGTTGTTTTCGTTCTTTAATATTCGTTGTCAGTAAAGCTCGGTGGATAATATCATCATATTCTTCATCACACCAAAAGGTTCTGTTATTGCCGGTTTCTGCCGAAGCACAACTTAATAGTGGTTTGAAAAAGTTATCGGGATCAGGATGGTCTGCTGACCAACCAAGTAAAACAGCATGATGCTCACCTAATGCGACTCTTCTTAAAAATTCTTGCCAATTAAAACTGATAATGTTGACCGTAATACCAATTTTTTGCAGATCTGCTTGAATAAGTTTGGCCATTGTTACGGCATCTGGGTTATAAGCTCGTTGCACAGGCATTGCCCATAAATCAATCGAAAAACCATCTGGCAATCCTGCTTTTGCCAGTAATTGTTTAGCTTTAGCAATTGAATAGTTGATCACTGGAATTTTATTATCATAAGCCCAAGAAGAAGGAGGTAAAAGAGAGGTTGCTCCTTCAGCTTTAGCGTCACCAAAATACACCGTATCTAAAATTGCTTGTCGATCGATGGCGTGGGCGACAGCTTTTCTGACTAATTTATTATCAAAAGGGTATTTTGTCGTGTTAAACCCTAAATAACCAATATTAAATGCTGTTACATCGTTAAGCGCAAGTTTTGGGTTTTGTATAATTTTTTCATGAGCAATCGGATAAGCAACAATGTCACATTCACCGGCTAACAACTTAGTGAGTCGTCCAGTATTACTGGGAGTAATATCAAAGACTAATTGTTTTAAAGTGGTATTTGTTCCCCAATACTGCTCATGAGGACTGTAGCGAATAAATGAACCTGCTCGATATTCTTTTAATTTAAAAGGTCCGGTGCCAATAGGATAAAAATCAATATTTTCCATTTGATCTTGTTTAATAAGTTGCTCCGCGTATTCTTTTGACAAGATCACGGCAAAATCGGTGGCTAAATTTGCTAAAAATGAACTATCAGCTCTATTTAGCGTGAACCTAATGGTGTAATCATTAATACGTTCAACCGATTGAATTAAATCTGAAAAGCCAACACTTTGAAAGAAAGGGTACCTTCCTCCTGAAACTTGATGATAAAGATGTTTTTTATCTAATACCCGATTAAAACTAAAAAGAACATCATCTGCATTAAGGGGTCTTGTTGGCATAAAATAGTCTGTTTGGTGAAAATTGACATTTTTTCTGAGGTAAAAAGTTATTTTTTTATTATCACGCGTGACATGCCAAGATTTTGCCAATGACGGAGCAATACTGTTATTTTTGGTATTAAAAGTAATTAGTTGATTGTAAAGCTGTTTTGACGTTGCATCTATGGTTACGCCAGAAGTAACAAGTTGAGGATTAAATAATTCAGGCGCACCTTCACTACAATAAATTATACTATTAGCACTTAATGAGGCTTTATTTTCTGAATTGCAGGCGAATAACCCCAAAGACATCACAATGCATAGCAGATATAAAAATTGCTTATGTGAAAAGTTAGACGTCACGGTTAAATCCTTAATCTTCTTCGTTAGCACTGCTTTCTAATAAATTATATTTTTTCAAATACCCTCTTAATTGATGATAGGTCAATTCTAACGCGTCGGCTGTTTTCTTTTGATTATATTGACAATTTTCCAATGCTGATTTTATCAATTCAACTTCATAGTCTTGGGAAAGTGATTTCAGTGATAACGGAAATTCAAAACTTTGTTTCAAGCTTGTCGCTATTTTTTCTGTGGGTTCGCTGGTTGTTACAGGTTCAACGGTTGGTGCGACCAAAGGCTGACTAACCAGCCGAACTTGCGTTTTTATTCGCTTGGAAGGACGATAAGGAGACTCGAATGGGTCAATAACTAGATCATGAACAGGTAAATGAGGATTGTTACAGCGATAGACACTACGCTCAACGACATTTTTTAATTCACGAATATTGCCTGGCCAATCATAGTCGAGCATGGCTCTTTTTGCTTTTTCGGTAAAGCCGCTAAATAATTCAAATTCTAACTCTCGTGCCATATTTATTGCGAAACTTTCGGCCAGCACCATGATATCTTCTACGCGTTCACGCAAGGGGGGTAAGGTTATAACATCAAAAGCAAGTCTGTCTAAAAGATCCGCACGAAATTCACCGGCATCTGCCATTGATGGGAGATCTTCATTGGTCGCAGCTATTAAACGTGCATTCGTTTTTATTGTGCGCGAACCACCCACGCGCTCAAATTCACCGTATTCCACCACTCGTAATAACTTTTCTTGTATTAAGCCCGAGGTATTCGCTATCTCGTCTAAAAACAATGTACCTTTATCAGCTCGTTCAAATCGTCCTTCATGGCGTTTACTCGCGCCAGTAAAAGCACCGCTTTCATAACCAAAAAGTTCACTTTCTAACAAGTTTTCATTCAATGCTGCACAATTTAGTTTTAAGTAATTTTGATCCCAACGTTTAGAGAGATAATGCAATCGAGCAGCAACTAACTCTTTACCAGTTCCACGTTCACCAATGATTAGCACAGGTTTACTAAGGGGAGCAATTTGCGAAATTTGCTCAAGAACTTCTAGAAAGTTATTGGATTGACCAATGAGATTATCTTGTTGATTGAAGCGAGACATTGTTGACCTAATTATTGGTTTATTTGGCTAACAAATAGTGTATTTTATTAAACGTATGGATGAAAGCATTTTTTAAAAATATAATAAAATTAGACAAAACAAGGTATTAGCTTTTAAATTAAAAGTGGCTCAAATCATGAATAGTATTTTTGCAGTATGAAAAATTTAAATTGAATGAGGAAGTAGTTATGGGTGTTTTTTCAAGGTTTACAGATATTATCAATTCTAATATCAATAGTTTATTAGATAAAGCAGAAGATCCTGCAAAAATGGTGCGCTTAATCATTCAGGAAATGGAAGATACCTTAGTTGAAGTGCGTTCTTCATCAGCAAAAACCTTAGCGGATAAAAAGGAACTTTCGAGACAGGCACAACGCTTTGAAAAAGATGCTGAACAATGGCAAGAAAAAGCAGAATTAGCTTTAAGTAAAGGACGGGATGATCTTGCACGAGCTGCGCTGTTAGAAAAGAAAAAATGCACTGAAAGTGCTGAGGCTTTAGTTGATGAGCTTTCTCATGTTGAAGAGCACATCGCAAAGTTGCAAGGTGAAATATCACAACTTCAAGAAAAACTAGCCGATGCTAAAGCTCGTCAAAAAGCGATAATCATGCGTGAAAAAACCGCGAGTTCTCGCTTGAAAGTGAAGAAAAATATCGACAGTGAACGTGTGAATGATGCACTAAGTCGTTTCGATAGTTACGAGCGTAAAATTGATGATATTGAAGCACAAGTTGAAGCGTATGACATGGGGAGTAAGTCACTTGCCGATGAAATTGCAGAGTTGGAAAATGATGAAAATATTGATGATGAATTAGCTCAATTAAAAGCTAAAATGAATAAAGATAAAAAATCTAAATAAGTCATTAACTAAATTCATCGAAGATCTGTAATAAGTAAGGAGAAGTATCGTGGAAGAGATTATCGTAGCCCCAGTCATTATTTTTATGTTAGTTGTCGCACCTATATGGCTGGTGCTTCATTATCGAAGTAAGCGACAAATTAGCCAAGGGTTCAGTGAAGAAGAGTACATTCAGTTGTCTGAGCTTTCTGAATTGGCTGATAAAATGACTGATAGAATCAAAACATTGGAAGCTATCCTTGATGCTGAAACGCCAGATTGGAGGAATAAAGTATGACCATTAAAGGCCGAGGTGAGTTATATCGAAACCCAAGCCAAGGTAAAATAGCTGGTGTTTGTGCCGGTTTAGCCGAATACTTTGGCTGGGAAACATGGTTAGTGCGTATTTTAGTTGTCTCAGGCGTGTTACTTGGTATGGGATGGTTTGTTGTCATTTACATAGCAGCATGGTTTATCTTAGATAAAAAAAATGCCAAAGCCGGTTCAGCACCGATAAAAGATAAAGTGAAACAAGCCGTAGTTAATGCAGCATCTGCAGCTGAGAAGGATTTTGCATCAGAATCGATTAAAGTGAAATCACGTATTTGGCAAGCGGGTGAGCCACCTAAACAAGCTTTTCATGATATCAGACGCAAATTTAATACCTTAGAACGTGAGCTTAGACAAATAGAAAAATATGTGACATCTCCCGAATTCACCGTTTCAAGAGAAATTAATAATTTATAAATTTATCGTGTATTTACCCTTCAATAAAGCGGCATTAGCCGCTTTTTTATTGTATATAGATCAGACATTTATTTATTAATTATTTCCTGTTGAACTACTGTGAAATTTATCAATAAATCGTTATGATACTGATTAGCGCTTAATCTTAACGAATTCAATAATAACGCTAATCAAAAATAATTCTAACCATAGGTGAGCATGTTCTTTTATGGCATTTATTAATAATGAAACACTCAATGTTTTTAAACAAAAAGCCAATCAATTGGTTAATCGTACTTTTGATAAACATATAAACCTTGCAGTAACAGGCTTAAGTCGAAGTGGAAAAACGGCTTTTATCACATCATTCGTGAATCAATTAGTGAATGAGAATAGCCAATCAAAATTAGATTTTTTTAATGTTATTCATCAAGGGCGCTTTATTGCCGCGAAAAGAGTACCGCAAAAGTCTTTACATGTTCCACGATTTGCCTATGAAAAATCATTGTCTGCTTTTACTCAAACGCCTCCAACATGGCCTGAGCCGACTCATGGCATCAGTGAATTAAGGCTTGCCATTCGCTATCAACCAGAAGATTCGTTGTTAAAATATGCCACCGATTCTGTGACTTTATATGTCGATATTACAGATTATCCTGGCGAGTGGTTGTTAGATTTACCTATGTTAAATCAAACGTTTGAAGAATGGAGTGATGCAACTAATTTATTATTAACACAAACAATAAGGCGTGATAAAGCACAACCCTTTCTGGATAAAATAAACCAATTAGACCCCTTTGAAGCGGTTGATGAAGATAAACTTGCTGAGTTATCTGCAGAATACACAGAATTGTTACTGCATTTTCGTCATCAACTTGGTTTATCTGTTATTCAACCTGGACGGTTCATTTTACCAGGAGATCTTCAAGACGCCCCCATATTGCAGTTTTTTCCTTATACCAATTTTAACAATATCGATATAGATCAATACCAAAATGCTGATGATAATTCTTTAATTGGGATGCTTAGAGCACGATATATTGAATATAAAGAAAGAGTCGTAAAAACATTTTATAAAGAACATTTTGTTAATTTTGATCGTCAAATTATTTTAGCGGATTGCCTAACGTCTTTAAATTCAGGGCCTGAAAGTTTTAAAGATTTACAACACGCGTTGAATTTAATCATGGAAAGCTTTAACTACGGAAAGTCTGGTATATTTACCCGATTGTTTTCACCAAAAATTGATAAACTGCTATTTGCCGCAACGAAGGCGGATCATGTTACACCAGAGCAACATGAACAGTTAACGACCTTACTTAATCAATTAGTTCATCAAACACAACATCAGCTTAGTTTCGATGAAATACAAATGGCAACATTGGCAATAGCATCAGTCAAGTCAACTAAGTCGGGCGTTGGAGAGCACCAAGGAAGAAAAATACCTGTTATTCAAGGACGAAGAGTTGGCGATGATAAGCTCATTACTCTTTTCCCAGGAACCGTACCTAATAAAATTCCACATCAAGAGTTTTGGCAAAATAAAACCTTTAATTATGTATCGTTTGCCCCATTAGACGCTGTGGCAGAAAATCAAGCATTACCACATTTACGTATGGACCAAGTGTTGGAATTTTTGCTCGGAGATAAAATAAAATGAGTGAACAAAAAGAAAAATATCAACAACAGATATTATTTGAAGAAATAAAAACAGAAGAAGATAAATCGGACTTACCTTATCCAAGTCAACAAGTGATATTGGAATCTGATGAAATTGAAATTATTGAGCCAAATGAAGAATTAGCAGACCAAGTCATTGAAAAATCTAAGCCGAGATGGCTTTGGCGCATCGCGTTTTTTATCTTTATGGTCTTAGTGACTCTTGAAGCGGTTGAATTTTTTATGCTTGGTTTTTCACAAGAACCCTTCATTGCAAGCTTATATGCCTTGCTTTTAACTATCATCTCTTTAATCGTTGGCGGCACCGTTATTAAAGAATATCGTGGTTTGCGACAATTTAAACGTCGTGAAAAATTGCAAAAATCTGTTAAGGAAAGTTTATTCAGTGATGACCATCACAAAGGTCAACAATTATGTCAAAAAATTTCAGAAGACCTACCTTGTGATCTCCTTGTTCAAACCGGAGAAACCAATATTGACGCAGATTTAACCGATGCAGAACAGTTACGTTTATATTCAAGGCAAGTATTAACGTCCGTTGATAAAAAAGCATTAGATAAAACTTGTAAGTATTCAACAGAGTCAGTGGTTTTAGTGGCTTTAAGTCCTATTGCTATTGTCGATATGATGTTGATGCTCTGGCGGAATTTAAAAATGATTGATGAAATTGCTCATTTATATGGTTTAAAGCTTTCTTATTGGTCACGTATTAAATTACTTAAACAAGTTTTTATTAATATGGTTTATGCTGGAGCTACTGAACTTATTGCTGATGTTGGTACTGATCTAATTGGTGCTGATTTATTAGGTAAACTGTCTGCAAGACTTGCACAAGGTTTAGGTGCTGGTATGTTAACGGCAAGATTAGGGCTGAAAACAATGCATTTATGTCGTCCCATCCCTTTTGAGCAAGATGCCCCGAAATTAAAAGATGTTCGAAAACAACTCATCGGCCAAATTAAGTCGTTGACTAATAAAGACTATGATTAAGCCTGTTAAAGGTGTTTTTTGTTGGTGGAAAAAGTAGTAATTAATGGTTAAAACTATGAAACATAAGATTAATTACTTTTGATGTAAAAAGAGATGTAACAAAATCAATACAAAAAATCATATCGTATAAAAAACAGCCGAATTATGTTTGGTGATTTTTCTTACAACTCTAGCTTATGATGATCTTAACTAAAATAGCTCAACAGCTACAAAATCATTTAACTTAAAAAAACGGTTGAGTTAATTTAAATTTATTTAAGGTTTGAATCATGGCAAAGGCGACAAAATACGTCTCTAGAGTACCAGACGAACAAGGTATCATTGATTGGTCTGAAGAAGAAAATAAAGTTTGGCAAGAATTAATACAGCGACAATTAGCCTGTATTAAAGGCACAGCTTGTGATGAATATCTTGAAGGATTAGAAAAATTAAAATTACCGACTGATCGTATCCCACAACTGGATGAAGTTAGTAGTGTTTTAAAGAAAACCACCGGTTGGGTATGTGAACCAGTTCCTGCGTTAATTGGCTTTGGTGAGTTTTTCAAATTATTATCCGAAAAAAAATTCCCAGTGGCCACATTTATCCGTTCTCGAGAGGAATTTGATTATTTACAAGAACCCGATATTTTCCATGAAATATTTGGTCATTGTCCACTCCTAACAAATCCATCGTTTGCTAATTACACCGAAGCTTACGGTAAAATGGGCTTAAATGCCTCTAAAGAGCAACGGGTATTTTTAGCGAGACTATACTGGTTTACAGTTGAATTCGGTTTATTAGATACTTCTGAAGGTTTAAGAGTGTATGGCGGAGGGATTATTTCATCGCCAAGTGAAACTAAGTATGCGCTACATGATCAAAATGTTGAAAGAAAAACTTTGACTGCTGATAATATTCTTGATGTGTTAAGAACGCCTTATCGAATAGATATTATGCAACCTGTTTATTATATGTTGAGTAAAGTGAGCGATTTAGACGAAATTAGAAAATACGAAGTTGAAGATATCATGGCGTTAGTCGAGCAAGCGAAATTGTTAGGACTATTTGAAGCCAAGTTTCCACCCAAAGAATCAAAAATAGCAAGTTAAGGAATTAGTATGAGTTCTCAATTATCTGCCCAACAATGCGAAGCATGTCATGTTGATGCACCGAAAGTGAGCGAAGAAGAATTAAGCGAGCTAATGTCTCAGTTACCCGATTGGGTGCCAGAAGTTCGCGATGGTATTATGATGTTAGAACGTGTTTATAAGTTTAAAAACTATAAACAAGCATGGGCGTTTGCTAATAAGGTGGCAGAATTAGCCGAAGAAGAGTTTCATCACCCAGCCACCTTATTAGAATGGGGTAAGGTAACGGTTACTTGGTGGACCCATGCTATAAAAGGGCTACATAAAAATGATTTTATTTGTGCCGCGAAAACAGACAAATTATTGTAATATTTAGTTACAACAAATTATAAAAAATAAAAGCCTCTGTAAATCAGGGGCTTTTTTTTATTGTAAAAATTAGTTTACAATAAGCGGCTAATTAAAAAACTTTTGAGGATTGATAAATGCGTTTGGAAATTGGTTGTCAAGACCGTGTCGGCATTGCCCAAGATGTATTAACTATTTTTGTTGAGCGCCAGATCGATTTACGCGGCATTGAGCTAAAGCAACCAGGTAAAATTTATATTAATATTCCAGATCTTGAGTTCTCAGAGTTACAAACTTTTATGCCTCAGTTGAGGTTAATAGAAGGTGTGGTTGATGTCAAAACCACTCCTTACATGCCATCTGAACGTGAAAAAAATGAACTTTCCACTTTAATTAAAACCTTTCCAGACCCCTTTATTTCTATAGACGCTAAAGGTCATGTACGAATTGTTAATAATGTAACTGCATCTATGATGAACTGCAAAGAACATGACATCGTCGGCGAGCATATTAATCAATGGGTTAAAGGGTTTAATTTTAATCGGTGGTTAGATGGAGGCGAAGTCTTTGCACAAACACGCCGTTTAAAATTTATCGACGATGATTATGTTGCCGATATTATCCCGATTCATGTTTCAGATAACATTGGTGATCCCGTACTTGCCGGAGCTGTTTTAATCCTTAAATCTGAAGCTCGCTTAGGGCAACAAATTAGCGCATTTAAACAGGCTAACGAAAACAACTTCGCAGGAATTCAAGCAAGTAGTGGCAGCATGCGTAAAGTGATCAGAGAAGCTAAACGAATGTCACAACTTGATTCTTCCATGCTTATTGTCGGTGAGACTGGCACAGGTAAAGAGTTATTAGCTCATGCTTGTCATGCGGCGAGTGATCGAGCAGAAAAGCCATTTATGACGTTAAACTGTGCTTCTTTGCCTGATGAAGCAGCAGAAACTGAGTTATTTGGTCTTGGAGCGCCTAATACTAAAAATAGTAAAAAAGGATTATTTGAAATAGCTGATGGAGGCACTATTTTTCTTGATGAAGTCGGGGAAATGTCACCTAAATTGCAAATTAAACTTCTACGTGTCATACAAAATGGTAATTTTAGACGAGTAGATGACGAAAATGAAATATCGGTGAATGTTCGCATTATCAGTTCAACCAATCATGATTTATTAACCATGGTTTCACAAGGTGAGTTTCGTGAAGATTTATACTATCGTTTAAATGTCTTAGGTCTTAATATCCCTTCATTACGAGAACGCCGCTCAGATATTATTCCCTTAGCTGAGTTTTTTATTGCTAAGTTCGGACAACGGATTGGAAAAACTAATATTACTTTATCTGACGATTGTCGTGATTTTATTGAACATTATCCATGGCCAGGCAATGTAAGGCAGTTAGAAAACGTGTTGATTCGTGCTGTGTCTTTAATGGAAGGCAGCGTTATCATGACAAATCATTTACAACTCCCTGCCTATACCCGTGAACATGGTTATTTAGAGCAAGAGTTTGAAGGGACTTTAGATGCTGCTGTGAAAGGGTTTGAAGCTGATTTATTAAGGAAGCTGTATCCAGCCTATCCAAGTACGCGCCAGTTAGCGAAAAAACTGGGGTTAAGCCATACGGCCATAGCCAATAAACTTCGCGAATATGATATTAATAAGAAGACAGTAAAAATATAAACATATCGAGAAAGTCTGAAATCTGGTGTGATTGCTTATTCAAACTCATATGTAAAGGATCGCTAACAATAACGGCTAAGCTATTTAGCCGTTAGCTATTGGTGTTCAATTTTCGCTGTCATACCATAGTCAATTAAACTTCTATTTAAGGTCTTGAAATGAAACTTTATGGATATTGGCGTTCTTCAGCGGCTTACCGTGTTCGCATTGCATTAAATTTAAAAAATATCGACGTTGAATTAATTCCTGTGCATTTAATTAACAACGGTGGCGAGCAACATGAGTCAACTTATGTGAACTTAAACCCAACGCATCTTGTCCCAACATTGGTCGACGGTGATCTTGTGTTAAATCAATCATTGGCCATCATTGAGTATTTAGATAATCAATATCCTGTGACGCCGTTATTCCCCAATAACTATGCTGAAAAAGCTATAGTACAAGGGCTAACTTTAGATATTGCCTGTGAAATTCATCCAGTAAATAATTTAAGAGTACAACAATACTTGGTTAATGAACTTCATTGTGATGAGCAAGCTAAACTACAATGGAGTCATTATTGGATGGCAACAGGATTTACAGCGATAGAGAAAAAACTTGCTAAAACAGCCGGTTTATATTGTTTTGCAGATTCGATTACCATCGCGGATTTATGTTTAATCCCTCAAGTTTATAATGCCAAACGTTTTAACCTTGATATGACACCATTTCCACTTATTAATGGCATAGTCGATCGTTGTAATCAATTACCGGCATTTATAAAAGCTCTTCCTGAAAATCAACCGGATGCGGTGTAAATTTATGAAAAACAAATTATTAGCGAATGCTAACTGGCAACGCCTGACTTAGCTGGGTAATAATTGATGACAGTTATCACCATGAGCAATAAAACGGCTTTTTATCCACGGAAATGGCTAAATGTACTTGCAACGATGTAAAAAAAACGTTGCAATAGCCTTAATATTTTCTTCACCTCATCTAGGTATAAACGTTTGTAAAAACGATAGGGTGATTATTTCGTTATAAAGTAACTTACGAAAGGTAATTATGGAAAACTCTCAATCTACATCATCTTCTGTGCCATGGGGCGTCATTGTTGGCATTATGATTGTTATTATCGCGATCCTTTGGTTCGTTCTGTCGGAAGACGAGGTTGAACCTATTATTCACACTCCTGTGGTAGAAGAACCCATTGTAGAACCAACGCCTGAGCCTGAAATTATTGAACCCGAAGTCGTTGAACCTGCTATCGAAGAAGAAGTTATTGAAAAGCCGGCCCCAGAGCCAGCATCTTTACTACCAACATTAGATGAAAGTGATGCTTGGTTAGAAGAAAAGTTACCTACGATTACTTGGCGTAAAGAATTATTAAAATTAGTGATTGATGACGATATGATTCGTCGCTTTGTCGTTTTTACCGATAATTTTTCACAAGGCATTTTAGCTTATGAACATAGCCCATTAATAAAACCTACGAGTCCATTTTCAGGTCGAGAAATCAATGAAAATGGCAATGTGATCATCAAATGGGATGACACGTCATCGAGACGATTTAGCTTATATGTTGATCTACTTCGTTCTGTTGATAGCGAAACATTAGTGAGTTGGTATTTTGAATTAAAACCCTTAGTTGACGAAGCCTACCAAGAGTTAGGTTACCCAGAAGAAGATTTTACCGATATCTTACAAGATGCCATTACTAAAGTGCTTGATATGGAAATACCTAAAGAGCAAATTGAATTAGTTCGTCCAAGTGTCATGTATCAATTTAAAGATGAAGATATCGAAAGATTAGATGACGCCGAAAAATTAATGTTACGCCTTGGTAAAGAAAACTTATTAGTGATTAAATCGGTATTACTAGAAATAAGTGAAAAAATAGCCAGAGAAAATAATTAGGGTTTACGGTGACACCAAAAATACCTGCTGGAATACCACAAACTAACTATCGACTTGTCAGGCGTTTATCAGCTAAGTTGCTGACATTATTTGGCTGGAAAATAATTGGAAATTTTCCAGCTGAAAAAAAGTTTATTCTCGCTGTTGCTCCACATACGTCTAATTGGGATTTTATTGTTTCTGTTTTGGTGATGTTATCTCTCAATTTAAAAGTAACCTTCATGGGGAAAAAAAGTATTTTTGTTTGGCCATTGCGTTGGTTTCTAGAAAAAATTGGCGGTGTACCTGTTGATAGAAAACATCCTCAGGGGGTTGTTGGTCAGATGGTTGACGTTTTTAATAACAGTCAAAGTATGATTTTAGCGCTATCCCCTGAAGGGACTCGTAGCAAAACTAAACAGTGGAAAACGGGCTTTATTATTATTGCAAAGCAAGCCAATGTACCGATTATTCCGATCAGTCTCGATTTTAGGAAAAAAGAAGTCGAGATCCACCGACCTTATATTGTTCAAGATGATATCCAACAAGCTTTAATGGGAATTAAGAGACAATTTGTCGATGTTTGTGCAAAAAATCCACACTTAGTTTGATAATTGCTAGTAGTGCTTGCATCACACATTGGGATTAGCGATAATCCTCACCGCTAATTAGCAGTTCTATGGTGACTTTTTTGGTCCCTTCGCAATGATACTCTGTGAACTCGGCCAGGTCCGGAAGGAAGCAACCGCAGCAGACGACTCATGTGCCGGAGTGTGGCTGGGAAAGTCGCCACCCAATCCTTACTTTTCAATGGCTTACGCATATTTTTAGCTTTTTGCTACATGGCCTGCTACATACGTGCTACCAATTATTCCCTATCTAGATTGTTGTAATAGTATCTATCGTTTCGAATTACATTGACGGGTAATTAGAAAAATAGACTATTGTTCAAACTAACCATGACTGATTCATAAAGGTTGAGCTTAGTAACAAATCAAAAATCAAGTTTGACAGTGTGTTATGGAGTGTTCTTTAAAAAGAAGTCAGGAGCAAAGTGATTAAGTGTTGAAATAAATGGATAAGAATAGGGCAGTTTAAGGTTTATTAAAGAATAGCGATAAACAAGCATATACTTTGTGACACGCTTGCTTATCATTGAAAAAAGTCTAGAAATTAATCGTTATGTAATTTCATAAACTCAAGCGATTTGTTTACAGCTACCTTTACGTTACTTTCCATTTCAAATCGTTCCGAAGCAGGTAAATAAAAAGCCATATCTACTTCATGTCGAATATATCTATTAGGTAATTGGTTTAAAACCACACAAGTTAAGTCTGCAATAAAGTCTGCATCGTATTTTTCTTCAAGTTTTAATGCTGCAAAATGTTGCATAACTAATTTTTCATAATAATTATGGATATCATCTGAAATTTTCATGATTAACCTCTTGAGTTATTTTGTATTAAGCCTAATGCTAGATGAAATAAAAAGCGAATGATTTCCGCAAGTAAAGTAAATTTTTACCTGTGATGACTCGCTACCGTTTTTCACTTATTTCTATTTGCCTTTCAAGTTTAGAGATAGCTTGACGACACCTGCCTAACCGTTGATGTATGATCAATAGCTCATCTGAAATTTTGTTTTTAGTATGTGGTGTTGCTTGTGAAAACTGATTTTGTTTTTGCTCAAGCATATCAAGCAAACGTCTCTCAAACTCATGCGTTTCGGATAATTTTTGATAAAGTGACTGTGTCGGCATAATCAAGGATTGAGCCGCTTGACGATATTTTTTGTTTTTAAGAATTTGTATATGATGTTTTGAAGCTTTATTTTGTGCATCATTGGCATCAATAGCATTTTTGATTGCTGATATTTGTTGTTCGATTATTGCTAATCTTGCATAGGAAAACTGTACTTTTCTTGTTTTGATTAAAAGTGCTAATTCTTGCGTTTTCTTTTTTATTTCATCGACATAATGAGAGAGTTTATCGCTATTGGTATTAAACAATGTTTCAGAAAATATTGGCGAGTCTTTCCTGATGGAAAAGGATTTATTGTTGCTATTAGCCATATCCACATCAACTGCTTTTGCGTGTAAATCAGATAAAATATGGTTGATTTTCGTTATAGCTGAGTTTGACATACTTGTAATATTTATTGGATCCAAGCTTGGTAGGCTAAGTTACAAGACATACCAAGGATTACGATAATAAAAACAGGACGAATAAATTTATTACCAAATTTAATTGCCCAATGCGAACCAACCCATGCACCAAGCATAATGAAAATCCCCATTGCAACGCCTAATAATACGTTTACATAACCAAGATAAATAAAAGTTAATAAACTAAAAAAGTTACTAACAAAATTGGTTGAACGTGCTAATCCGCAGCTCAGAAGAATGTTAATTCTATATAAAACACTTGAAGAAGAAGTCCAGAAAGCACCCGTGCCAGGACCTGCTATGCCATCATAAAAGCCTAAAATTAAGCCTTGTGAAGCTTGTTTTATTTTTAAAGCTTTTGACGGCTTAGGTAAACCTTGGTCACTATAAACTGTTCCTTTGGCAAATAAGGTATAAACAGCGGTAGAAACAATCAAAAGCGGTAAAGCTTTGTCTAAAAATTCAATCGTTAAATATTTTACTATAACTGTGCCAATGATAGCGCCTATTGCGGTGCAAATGATTGAGATGCGCCAAAAGGCAATATCAAATAGCTTTTTTTTATAGAAAGTGACTGACGCAGTAAAAGAGCCAAAAGTTGCTGCTAATTTATTTGTACCAAGTGCGACATGAGGAGGAAGACCTGCGGTTAATAAGGTAGGAACAGTAAGCATACCTCCTCCGCCAGCAATAGCATCAATAAGACCTGCAAGAAAACCTACACTGCAAAGTGTTATCCATAACTCAACATTTAAAACAACTTCCATTAAGGACAATATTTCCTACTAATTAAAATCAAGTTGTGCAGTCTAACATAATGTTTACTGAACAGAACCAGCTATTTTCAGTGAGCAATCGGGCTTGTTACAATTTAATTTAGTGCTTTTTTATTGAACAATGTCTTTTTATCTTTACGTAAAGGTTATGCTTTGAATTATATGCTTGAATTTAATAGGTTTATTTTTTTTAATTTATATGCTTTCTCGTGTAGTTAAAATTCTATTTTTATCACGTATTTTAAGGATGTAATATTATATGTGTTTTGTTATCTTGTTGATTTTTATACTTTAAACCGATTGGTTTTGCTCGCTTTATTTGTAGTTGAAATTTTATAATCTATGATCGATATAATTAATGTGAAAAAGTTAAGTTATTGAAATATAAGTTTATTAAAAAATATCTATGTGTGTAGATTTGTAATTATTGTTACTGAATAGTTACAAATGGTATTGACCATAAATAGATATTAAGTTTACTATCCATATTGACAGATCAGGTCAATGACCAAAATTATAAACAAACGAAGCAATATAGCTTTGATTTTAAACACTAGAATCACGAAAGTGATCCAGGGAGAAAATATGTATAGCAATAGCAAAATAGCTAAAGCTGTTCGTCTTGCCATGATTTTTGGTGCAGGCGCAGCAACAGCGGTTTCAACATCGGCAGTTTCAGCTGAAGAAGAAGAGTCAGCTGAAAAAGTTGAGCGTATTGAAGTTACCGGTTCTCGTATTAAACGTGCCGACATGGAAACTTCTAGCCCAATTCAAGTAACAAGTGCTGAAGATATTGAAATTTCAGGTTTGACTCGTGTAGAAGATATGCTTAACACATTGCCTCAAATTGAAGCATCTTCAACAATTTTCTCATCTAACGGTGCTACCGGTCGTGGTGGTATCGATATGCGTGGTTTAGGCGCGCATCGTACATTGGTACTAATCAATGGTCGTCGTATGCAACCAGGTGGTGGTTCTTCAGGTTCTGCTGATGCTAACAGCATTCCTGGTGCTTTAGTTAAACGTGTTGAAGTAATGACCGGTGGTGGTTCTTCTGTATACGGTGCTGATGCGGTAGCCGGTGTTGTTAACTTTGTAATGGACGATGATTTCGAAGGTTTAGAAATTGACTTCATTGGTGGTGGTTACCAACATAATAACGACAACTCTTACATCCAAGGTTTAATGGATGAAAAAGATTTTGAATACCCTTCAGGTAGTTCAGATATCGAAGGTCAAAACTACGGTATCGAAATTACTATGGGTAGTGACTTTGCCGATGGTAAAGGTCATGCCGTTGCTTACGCAACGTGGAAACGTAACAATGAAATGAAATTTGGTACTCGTGACTACACTTCATGTGCATTGAATGCGACAGCTACTTCATGTGGTGGTTCTGGTAACGCTGTTATTCCTAACTTCTACTTAAGTCCATTAAATGAATCAGGTAGTTTTGACTGGGGTAACTACGAGTATTTAACATTAACTCCTGATAGTGGTTTCCAACCTTCATCAGGTAACGTGTATAACTACAACCCTGTTAACTTCTTCATGCGTCCAGATGAAAGATTCTCATTCGGTTCATTTGTTAATTATGAAATCAATGACAATTTCATGCCATACATGGAATTCATGTATATGCGTGACCAAACTAAAGGTCAAATCGCAGAATCTGGTACATTCTTCAACGAAGAATACAGAATCGATTACGATAGCCCGCTACTTAGCGACGCACAACGTTCATATTTAACAGATGCGTTTGGTTTAGCTTCTGGTGATCAATTTGCAACTTATATCGGTAAGCGTAACGTTGAAGGTGGTGCTCGTGCATCATTAATTCAACATGACTCTTTCCGTATCGTTTTAGGTACTGAAGGTGAGCTTAACGATACTTGGTCTTACGATACAAGCATCCAAGTAGGTTCTACTACAGTTACGAATGCTTACATTAACGATTTCTTCGCTCCACGTATTACTACAGCATTAAGTGCAAACGGCGAAAGCTGTGCGGATACTGCTGATTGTATCCCATACGAAGTATTTACTTACCAAGGTGTTACAGAAGAGTCGGCTGGCCTATTAACAGGTGTTGCAGCTAGATCTGAGCTTTCTGACCAATTTATCTTCAGTGCGTATGTTACTGGTGAATTAGACTTTACTATGCCAGGTGCAGATACGCCTGTTGCTGTAGTATTTGGTACAGAATACAGAAAAGAAGAATATGAGCGTATCGTAGATGAAGTATACGACAAAGGCTTATTATTAGGTCAAGGTGGTCCAACTCATGCCTTAGAAGGTGGTTACTCAGTTCGTGAACTTTACACGGAAGCAAGTGTACCATTACTTGAAGGTAAAGAATTTGCAGAATCTTTAATTCTTGAATTAGGTTACCGTTACTCTGATTACGACACAACTGGTTCAGAGCCAACTTATAAAATTGCTTTAGATTGGACACCTGTTGATGATTGGAAAGTTCGTGCAAGTTATAACCGTGCGGTACGTGCGCCAAACATTGGTGAAATGTTCGCAAGCCAAGGTTTAGGTTTATGGTCTGGTGAAGATCCGTGTGCGACTGATGATCCTTCATTCACAGCAGCACAATGTGCTAACACAGGTGTAACTGCTGCGCAATACGGTAATATTGCTGCAAGTCCAGCTGGTCAATATAATGGTGTTTACGGTGGTAACCCTGACTTAGCACCAGAAATTGCTGATACTTTATCATTAGGTTTAGTTGGTCAATTAACTGATGAGATCGATTTCTCAGTAGATTACTGGAAAATTGAAATTGATGAAGTTATTGGTACGGTTAGTGAAGACGTAACATTAACACAATGTGCTGAAACTGGTAATGCGGCTTTCTGTGATAACATCAACCGTAACAGTGGTGGTAGTCTTTGGGCTGGTACTCAAGGTTATATCACAGCAACAAACATTAACCTTGCGAGCCGTAAATGGGAAGGTGTAGATATTACTGCAGCTTACAACACTGAATTATCAGGTAACCCATTTAGCGTTACTTTAGTTAGTACTTACATGATGACTAAAGAATATGAGCCGCTTCCAGGTAACCCAGATGCGATTTACGACTGTTCTGGTACTATCAGTGCTAAATGTTTCCCTCAACCAGAGTGGAGAAGCGTGATCAATGCTAACTACGACATGGGCGATATTGGCTTAAATGCTAAAATCCGTATCAATGGCGAAGTTACTAACGGCGATTACGATGGCGATGATAAAGATGATTACTTAGTAGGTACAGGTATTGGTTCTCAAACTTACCTTGACTTAAGTGTTCGTTACACAGTATCTGAAAATATTACTACTCGTTTAGGTATTAATAACATTTTAGATGAAGAGCCACCAATGACTGGTAACACAATGGACCCAGGTGCATTCTATGACCAATTAGGTCGTTACATTCACGGTTCAGTTTCTTTAACTTTCTAATAAAAAGTTAAAAAACTAAATAAAGCGGCAAACTGCAAAGTTAGCCGCTTTTTTTTATGGTAAAGTTTGATCAACGTTGTAATTAAATGTAAATCAATGAAACAAGAACTATCAATTAATCATGCCATTACTCTGCTTAATTCGAATAATCAGCAAGCAGGCATCAAAATTATCGAAGAAATACTTAAGTGTGAGCCAAACAATGTTACTGCTCATCAAGTGATGGTGAAGTTTAGCTTTCAACATAAAAATCATGACTTGGCAGAAAAACATTTATTAGCATTAAGAAAAATTAAACCATCTGCAGACAGCTATCTACAACCGTTAATTGAATTGTATAATTTTCAAAAACGTTGGCCTGATCTAGCCTTAATTTATAAAGAATTAGCGTTAAAGCAACCAAAGAATGCTGATCACCATTTTAATTGTGGCTATTATTTAAAGCTTTGTGGCGAATTTACAGAAGCAATTGAGCACTATAATCAAGCATTGTCGTTAGATGTAAGTGATGCTTATGAAGTGTATTTAAATATCGCTATTATTTATAGTGAACATTTATCAGCCCCCGAAAAGGCTATTGAGCTATTATTAATCGCGATTGAAAAGTATCCCAATCAAGACTCACTAAAATATAATTTAGCGAATGTTTACGAACAATTAGGCAAAAAAGCGTTAGCATTTTCAATGTTTCAAAATGCTTTTATTCAAAACCCAAAAAATGTTGATGCACTTGCTAGACAAGCTGATATTTATAAAATTAAATCGAAAGAAGATGAAATAGTTCTGGCGATGAAAGCAGTTTTCTATTCCAAAAATTTTGCCGATAAAGAGAAAGTTAATATTGCTTATGCATTAGGTAAAGCTCATGACGATTGTCAGGAGTACCAATTAGCCGCTTCGTTTTATCAAAAAGCCAATACATTGGATCAGGCCTACTTGCCTCGTTATGAACCAGAAAAATATGAACAATATATTGAAAGTATCATTGCATATTTTAATCAAGATTGGTTTAACAAAGTAAAGGAACACTCAGCACAAGTAACAGAAGAGTCGCCACTCTTTATTTGTGGTATGTTTCGTTCTGGCTCAACACTTTGTGAACAAATACTTGCGAGCCATTCCAAGGTGAGCTCAGGGGGAGAACAAGAGTTTTTTCATCGTTCTATCCTTCATCATTTTCCTGATTTCCCAAAAGATCTCCCTGAGAAATTCGAATCGCTCAGTGGAAAACTTCTTTCAGATTACCGGCAAGAAGTGAGTGAATTTAAGTCTGAAGGAAAATTATTAACAGATAAGCGACCAGATAATTTCTTGTACCTTGGTTTAATAAAAGCATTAATGCCAGAGGCAAAAATCATCTGGACTAAACGTTTTATTTTTGACAATTGCTTATCGGTGTTTTTTCTAAGATTAGGGCCATCAATGTCCTATGCAACAAAAATAGAAAACACGATTCATTTTTACAAACAACAAGAGAAGTTGATGAATCATTGGCTAACTCTATTTGGCGATGACATTTTATCGTTTAATTATGACGATCTTATCAGTGATCCTGAATCTAATATTCGAAAGTTGTTAGCCTTTGCCAAGTTATCATGGGAATCATCATGTTTAAATTTTCATCAGTCAGAAAATCAAGTAAAAACTGCGAGTGTATGGCAAGTTAGGCAGCCTTTGTATAAAGGCTCATCAGGGCGTTGGAAAAATTATCAGCATCATTTTTCTTTTGAGTCTTAATATCAATTTTAATTGAGCAACGAACATTTATAATTTACGGATCTCACCATGCATTTTAATAATCAGCCAACTATAACCCCACAACAGCGAGAAGGGTTACAAAAGGCGGAAAAGGCCATTTCAACCGGTAACTTATCTTTAGCGGAAATTGAATTTAGGAAACTCGTAGAGAGTCACATTCAGTTACCTCAAGTTTATTCACAACTGGCACTTATTTGTGCAAAGACAAATAGAATTGAAGAGGCAAAAAGTTTATGGACGTTTTCGTTAAAAATAGTGCCTAACTTCCCAGATGCTTTACTTGGCTTAGGTGATATATGTAAATTTGAACGTAACTTTAAACAAGCCATTCATTATTACCAACAAGTGCTTAACGTAAACCCTAAAATTAGCCTTGGCCATTTAAATTTAAGCTATTGTTATTTACAAATAGGGAAGCTTGATGAAAGTGAGCAATCGTGTTTAAAAGCGCTAACTATTACGCCAAATTTTTTACAAGGAGAAGAGCATTTAGGGCAAATTTATATCGCTAAAGGCGAACTAGATAAAGCAAAAGCCCTTTGTGCAAAGCAAATAAAAGTAAATAATAGAAATGTTAAAGCAATATACACCCTTGGAAATATCTTAAAATCTCAAGGTAAATTAGACGAAGCAAAAACATATTATCAACAAGCAATCGCAATTCACCCTGAGTATTCTCAAGCTCATTTTACTTTTGCAACGATTAATAAATATGCTGATAGTCAAGATCCGCATATTGCCTTAATGTTAGAACAATACAATAAAACGAATCTACCCGTTGATAATAAGATTCAACTGGCTTTTGCTTTAGCGAAGGCATATGAAGACTTACAAGATTACGCTCAAGCATTTCTGTTTCTTAAGACGGGGAATGACCTTCGATATGCTAGGAATAATTATACGATTGAGTCTGATGAAGCGTTTATTAGCAATATTATTAATACTTTTACAAAAGATAGTGTAGATAAAGCAAAGTTAACCCCTGAAACGTCATCAAAGCCGATTTTTATTATTGGTATGCCGCGTTCTGGCACTACTTTGGTTGAGAAGATATTGGCAAGTCACTCTAAAGTACATGGAGCAGGGGAGTTAGAGCACTTTTTCAAACTATCAACGGAGGGCTTTCTTACCGAAAATAATAATTTTCTATTTTCCCCGTTAGATCAATACCCGAAAGAAAAGTTAGCAAATATCGCACGAGAGTATCTAAAACAATTAGAAAGTATTGATTCTGATGCAGACTATATAACTGACAAACTACCCTTTAACATGTTGATGGTTGGATTTATAAAGCTTGCCTTCCCTAATGCAAAAATTATTCATTGTGTTAGAAACGCTAAAGATAATTGCTTATCAATTTATAAAAAAAATTTCACAACCGACAATTACCGTTTCGCTTACAATTTAAAAACCCTAGGTCAATTTCATCGGTTATATCAAAAATTAATGCAGCATTGGCATGAGAACTTTCCTGAGTCCATTTATGATATTGAATACGAAGCGTTAATAAAAAATCCAGACGTTGAAATTAAAAAATTAGTGCAGGCCTGTGATTTAGACTGGCAAGAAGCTTGTCTGAATTTTCATCGAACGGAAGCTGTGATAAAAACAGCAAGTGCATATCAGGTGAGACAACCAATTTATGATACATCTGTTGGCTTATGGCAAAAATATCAAGAAAACATTACTGAGTTATTAGAAGAGTTGGCGGTTGATGAGAAATAAAAACCACACCCACTTAATTATTTATCAGTTTCGTTGATAGAAAAGAAAGTGGTTAAAACTTCAGGAAGTAAAGGTCGCCAATTGTCCCAATGGTGACCTTTGTTATTTTTTACAAAAGTTACATCATAACCCTTGTCTTCAAGAGTTTGATAAAACTTCTTAATTGCTCGTCCGTTATCGTTATTGCCACCGGAAGACAGAAACATTTTTAAGGGAAGTGTTGAAGACTTTGAATATAAACGACGAATAACTTTCAAATGTTGCTCATTAGCTGGCGATTGCATCACTAGCCCACCAAAATATTTATGGGCAGATAAACCAAAGCAAGCTGCATTTAATCCGCCGAATGAAATCCCTCCAATGACTCTGTCTTCCCGAGCTGAACTAACAGCAAAGTTATGGCTTATCGTTGGGATGAGTTCATTGATGAAAAAACTGATATATTTTGCATTACACATAAATTCATCATTTCTTCTATTTTCAGTTAACTTATGCGGATTCCTACTGTCAATAAAGACGACAAAAATAGGGGAAATCTTTTTTGAAGCAATTAACTTATCTAATGTCTTTTTGATATCGCCACTTGAAAGATACCATTGACCATCAGTTAAATATAACGTGGGCAGAAGACTCTTTCTATTTTCTACATTTGGAGTATAAACTCTATAGTTTAGATCGTATTGTAAAAATTTACTTTTGAATAAATAGTTAGTAGATAAAATACCATTAGCGGAAACGGATATTGAATAAAAAAGACAAACAAACCCAATAAAATGAATAGCTAATGCTTTAATTACAATCACTTAAGCTCTCCTGTATTGACGTTAAGAATAAACTGTCTTGGCTAAATGCACCTTAAATAGATTTAAAACAAGCGATAAAATATTATATAAAATTGTAATAATATTTGACTTACTACGAACAACTTAGTAAAACATGTGTAGCAAATATTTAATACATAATTTAGGGGTTATTTTATAGTCAATTTAAGCGACAAGCGAATGTCTTGTTGGTTGATCGTCACTAAAACAGGTTGATTTTTGTACTTTTTACTAAATTAACCACCTTTTTACTATGTTCAGTTGACATAAACACTGTCGTCTGGGAATATTGCATGGTTTTATTCTAGAGAAATTAAAACTTAAAAATGGCAGATTATTAAATTTGCGTTAACAATAATATTTGTTATCAAAATTAAATAGCAATGGTTGGGAACTATGTCCAAATTAAGCAAAAAAAGCCTTATCGCATCAACGATAATCGGCTCATTAGCATTAACAGCAAGCACTTTCGCTTCTGCTGATGCATTAACTGAACTACATAAAGCGGAAGCAAAAATTTTCAAAGCTTCTGAAAAATCACAAAGCAAAATCGATAATATCTACGAGCAAACGTTAGAATTATTGGCTGAATACCGTAATACGGTTGATGAAGCTGAAATTTTATCTGGTTATAACGATCATGTTCAATTAATGGTTGATGATCAAAATGCCAATCTTAAATCGCTTGAAAAGCAAATTGCTGGTATCGATAAAACAAAACAAGGTGTTGTACCATTAATGTACAAAATGATCGACACGTTGGAAAAATTTGTTGATTTAGATGTGCCAATGAACATTGCTGCACGTAAAGAGCGTATTCAAGCCTTACGTGATGTTATGGGTAACTCAAACGTTTCTGTTTCTGAGCAGTTCCGTTTAGTTCTTGAAGCTTACGAAATTGAAGCTAACTACGGTACAGTGTTTGGTGTTTATCAAGCAGAGTTAGATCTAGGTGGTCAAACACTTACGGCTGACTTCTTACATATGGGTCGTATTTCTTTTGTTGCTCAATCTCTTGATATGAAAAATGCATGGGTTTGGAATAACGAAACTCGTTCATGGGAAGTATTAGATGATGAGTACCTTAAGCCTATCACTGATGGTATCCGTATGGCTCGCAAGCAATTACCATTAGATTTAACTAAATTACCAGTATTTGCAGCAGGAGCTAAATAATGAAAAAAGTATTTAATTTTGTATTGCTTGCTGCCTCGATGACAGCAGGTATTGCTACTTCAGCAAACGCTAATGACTTGAACGAGCTGTTAAAGCAAGTTAAAGCAGACCGTATTTCTGAAGCTAAAATTGACAAAAAACGTGAAGCTGAATTTACTTCTGCTCGTGCTGACAAACAAGCTTTATTAAATAAAGCGAAAAAGCAACTTGCTGATGAGCAAGCACGTAACAAACGTTTAACGAAAGAATATGCAGCTAATGAAATTAAATTAGCACAAAAAGAAGTTGAACTAGATAACGCTAAAGGTACTTTAGGTGAAATGTTTGGTGTAAGTCGTGCAGCTGCTGCAAACGCTTATGGTCAAATTGCTACATCAATTGTAAGTGCTGAATACCCAGGTCGTGGTGAAGCATTAGATGCAATTGCTAACGCTAAAGCAATCCCTGAGTTAGAACAACTTGAAGAATTATGGTTTGCCTTACAAACTGAAATGACTCAATCAGGTGAAATTTCACAATTTACAGCTGAAGTAACTAACTTAGATGGTTCTAAATCAACTGAACAAGTGACTCGTATCGGTACATTTAACCTTGTTTCAGAAAATGGTTATTTAAACTACAACGATGAAGTAGGTCAAATTCAACCTTTAGCTAAGCAACCTGCTGGTTATATTGCTGATACAGCTTCTAGTTTCTTTGGTGAAACTTCAGGTTACTCTCCTTTATATGTTGACCCTTCTCGTGGCGCTATTTTAACGTTAGAAACTCGTAAGAAAACATTAGAAGAGTTCTACCATCAAGGTGGCACAGTTGGTTACGCAATCACTGTATTGTTAATTATTGGTTTATTAATTGCCCTTGAGCGTGTTGTTGTTCTTGGTGCGGTTTCTTCTAAAATGAAAGCTCAACAGAAGAATCTTGACCAACCAAATAGTAATAACCCATTAGGTCGTTTATTAGCGGTATACCAAGAAAATAAAGGCGCTGATGCTGAAACATTAGAGCTTAAACTTGATGAAGCGATTTTACGTGAAACACCAACTGTTGACCGTGGTATTAGCTTAATCAAGATGTTTGCTGCTATAGCTCCGTTAATGGGTCTATTAGGTACAGTAATCGGTATGATCATGACGTTCCAAACGATTACATTGTTTGGTACAGGTGACCCGAAAATTATGGCGGGTAACATCTCATTAGCACTTGTAACAACTGCTTTGGGTCTTATTGCTGCATTACCTTTAATTTTAGTACACAGCATTGTAGCTGGTCGTAGTAAAGCCGTTCTTCATAAATTAGATGAGCAAAGTGCTGGTTTAATTGCTGCAATTGCAGAGAAGGAGTCTAAATAATGCTATTCCTGATAGAGCTTATAGAATCTGTCAGGAGTTTTATTGCAACTGGCGGTAATGTACTTTACTTTGTCGCCTTTGCTCTCTTATTGATGTGGATTATGATGGTAGAACGTTATTGGTTCTTAGCATCAGTTTATCCTAAGATGCGTGATGAAATCATCGCAAATTGGAATGCACGAACTGATACAACATCATGGTATGCACATCGAATTAGAGATACATGGATCTCCGAAACGGCAGAATTACTTGAACGTAATATGATTACGATTAAAACTTTAGTGGCAATGTGTCCACTGATTGGTTTACTTGGCACAGTAACGGGTATGATTTCAGTATTTGAAACTATGGCTCAGCAAGGTACAGGTAACCCTCGTCTAATGGCTTCTGGTATTTCAATGGCGACTATCCCGACAATGGCGGGTATGGTTGCAGCATTATCAGGGGTGTTTTTTAGCACAAGATTAGACGCTAAAGTTAAACTAGCAAAGGCTAAACTGGTTGACAGTTTACCTCATCACTAGAGAGAGATTAGAATGGCACGTAAACGTATTCGTGAAGACGAAGAAGCGGCAATTGATATGACGCCGATGCTAGACATCGTATTTATCATGCTTATATTCTTTATCGTAACCACTTCTTTTGTAAAAGAAGCAGGTATTGAAGTTAACAAACCAAAAGCGGCTAATCAGTCTAAACAAAAGTCAGCTAATATTTTCATTGCGGTGAAAGATAATGGTGAAATTTGGTTAGATAAACGTCGTGTTGATATAGAGCGTGTAGCGGCTAATATTGAAAAATTACTAGCGGAACAACCAAGTGAAGTAGTGATTGTTCAAGCTGACAAAGACGCAAAACATGGCGTAGTTGTTAAAGTAATGGACGCTATTAAAGAAGCGGGCATAGACAGAATTTCTATCGCTGCAGCTAAGGGGTAGTTATATGGTTCGCTTATTAGTATCAATACTACTAGGCGCAGCTGTTACTTTTGCATTATTTTCTTTTATGGCTTTTCTTATATCCAGTGGTGATAGAAGAGAAGAAGAAAAATTAGAAAATATTATTGTTGAAGTTAACACTACGCCACCTAAGTCAGCTGCTGAGCAAAGACGACGTGTGCCACCGCCGCCGCCGCCGCCGCCTAAAACGCCACCTAAACCTCAAGCTCCTGAGCCTGAAGTTAATAATCAATCTGGTGGATTAACGTTTAATATGCCAGGTGTGCAGTTAGCGGGTGCAAATGCAGGTATATCTGCTCCAGGCGCAGGCTTTGGTCGTGATGGTGATGCAACACCAATTGTACGTATTGAACCTAAATATCCAATACAAGCAGCTCGTGATGGTAAAGAAGGTTGGGTAAAACTTTCGTTCTCTATCAATGAGATTGGTGGTGTTGAAGATGTAACGGTTATCGATGCAGAACCAAAGCGTATTTTCGATAAAGAAGCTAAACGTGCTTTACGTAAGTGGAAGTACAAACCAAAGGTTGTTGATGGTAAGCCATTACGTCAAACAGGTTTGTCAGTTCAATTAGACTTTAAAATGGATGGAGGTTCGTAATAATGAATAAGATATTAACATCTTTGACTTTATTGGCTTCATTGGTATTAGTTCAGCTGCCAACATCATTTGATGTTAGCGCAGCTGGTGCAGAAAAGTCAGAAAAGCCAAAACGTAAAACTCGCTTAATGGGTCCTTCTGTTGGTAAAAAAGTGGGTAAAGCATTTGAGCTTTACTCTACAGATGATATCAAAGGGGCACTTGCTTTACTGTTAGAAATCAATGCAAAAAGTGATTATGATAAAGCCATTTTGGCTCGATATATCGCGGTTATGTACGCAACTTTAGGTGATCAAGAAGCGAAAGCGATTGAGTATTTAAAGAAAGCGGTTGAGCCAGATATTTTGAATGAATCTGATCATGGTGAAGCGATTAAGTTACTTGCTGATCTTCAAATGCAAACGAAAGAATATGAAGGTGCTTTAGCCAATTATAAAGCTTGGATGGATTTTACCGGTAAATCTGATGGTGATACTTGGGTGAAAATTGCCCAAGCGAACTATGAGCTTAAACGTTTACCTAAAATGATCACGCCAGCAAATAATGCTATTGCAGCATATGGTGATAAGCATAATAAAAACCCTTATATCTTAAAATTGACGTCTTATTATGAGACTAAGAAATTTAAAGAAGCGGTAAATGTACTGGAAACAGCAGTGCAATTATTTCCAAATGAAAAAGCATTTTGGAAACAGTTAGGGAATTTTTATCTTTTAATTGAAGATTATGACCGAGGCATGGCAACGTTAGAATTGGCTTATAAACAAGGTTATCTTGAAAAAGAGTCAGAAATTAAAACGTTAGCTAGTTTGTATGCGCAAAATAATATGCCGTATAAATCTGCAAAATTATTAGAGAAGCATATCTCTTCAGGCTTAGTTAAACGTGATGATACTAATATCTATTCGTTAGCGAATGCTTGGCATGCTGCACAGCATATTGATAAAGCTGCTAAATATTATGGTGAATTAGCTAAAATGACTAATGAAGCTAAACACTATAGTAAGCAAGGCACTTTATTGGCACAAGATGAACAGTTTGAAAAAGCCGTAGTTGCTTTGAATAAAGCATTAGATTTAGGTGTTTCTAATAAGGGTAGACTTTATATGAGTATCGCTGAGTCTCATTTCTACCTTGCTCAATATAAAGAAGCCTATGCAGCTATTCAAAATGCGATGAAAGACCCTAAAACTCGTAAGGGTGCTAAAGGTTGGGTAAGTTATATTAAAGATACTGCCGCTCGTAAAGGCAAAGCCATTTAATTTAGCTTTCTTATAAAAAACCAGCCGCTTGGCTGGTTTTTTTTTGTGTGGAAACTGGCTTTCAATCATTGCTTTGTTTTTAGGAGTTTAAATATTCCTGTTATTTTCTTCTTATTTCAGCTAGAATTCGCGCCGTTCATTTTGTAGTTTAGTTAGGAAATTGAAGATGTCACAACATGAAAATTTTAAAGATAGTTCATCAAAACGTCACCTATTTGCAGCTTTAACAGCGTTAGTAGCGGCGCCATTATTACCTATGCTAATGGGTTGGTTTACCGTTTTAAACTAAGTTCAATTAAAAAAGTAGTTCAATAATATGCATATTTTAGTCGTTGATGATAAAGCCGCTGTTCGTGAAAAGGTTGGGGGATTACTTGCTCAACTTGGTTACACCTATGAATGTGCGAATAATGGTTTAGATGCGCTTGAAAAAGCCCAAGTTCAAACTTTTAATTTGTATATTATTGATCATTTAATGCCGGTGATGAATGGCATTCAGCTAATCAAAAACTTAAAGTCAAAGCAGGAAACAGCGAATATTCCTGTCATTTTTATGACGACTCAAGATCTCAATTCACTTCATAATGTTAAAGAATTAAAGCAATGTCAGGAGATTATTGCTAAACCAATCAATGAAGAAACTTTCTTTCAATTGATTAACAAGCTGTTGGTTGAAAATTCTCTGGTACATTCACTATAAAATTAGTTCGTTTTCCATTATTCTTTAACATTACCAAATAATGAATATATTGAATAATGACAGAAACACAAACTTTAAAGCTAAAAAACGCGGTTCACACTATTGCTGATTACCCTAAAAAAGGCATTTTATTTAGGGATGTAACAGGCATATTAGACGATGCTGAAGCATTTAAACTGACGATTGATCTTTTAAAAGAAAAATTCCAACACCAAGGTTACACAAAAGTCGTTGGCACTGAAGCACGTGGTTTTTTATTTGGAGCACCATTGGCACTAGCCCTTGGCGTTGGATTTGTCCCCGTACGCAAACCAGGGAAATTACCGAGACCAACCTATGCTGAAGATTATCAACTTGAATATGGTACTGATACGCTTGAAATTCATCAAGATGCGTTAACCAGCGAAGATAAAGTATTAATTGTTGATGATTTACTTGCCACTGGTGGTACGATAGAAGCGACTAGTAAACTTATTAAAAAGTTAGGTGCTCAAGCGCCTCATGCTGCTTTCATCATCTCTTTACCCGATTTGGGTGGTGAAAATAAACTAGAAAATTTAGGATTGTCTGTCACTTCACTTCTTCAGTATGAAGGTGAGTAAGGTTTTTTATGAGCTATCAAGTATTAGCAAGAAAGTGGCGCCCAAAATCATTTCAGGAATTAATGGGGCAAGAGCATGTTGTCACGGTATTATCTAATGCCTTAAAACAACAACGTTTACACCACGCCTACTTATTTACAGGTACTCGCGGAGTTGGTAAAACAACGATCGCTAGAATTTTTGCTAAAAGCTTAAATTGTAATCTTGGTATCACGGCAGAGCCGTGTGGCGAATGTGATACCTGTGTAGATATTGACCAAGGTAGGTTTGTCGATTTATTAGAGATTGATGCTGCATCACGAACTAAAGTCGATGATACTCGAGAAATACTTGATAATGTTCAATATGCTCCAACGAGAGGTCGATTTAAGGTATATCTAATTGATGAAGTACATATGCTTTCTAGAAGCAGTTTTAATGCTTTATTAAAAACCTTAGAAGAGCCTCCGGAGCATGTAAAGTTTATTTTAGCTACAACAGATCCTCAAAAACTCCCCGTAACGGTACTGTCTAGGTGTCTACAGTTTCATTTAAAAGCATTAGCTGTACCACAGATTGAACAACAGCTTAAAACCATATTAACTGCTGAAAATGTGTCTGCAGAGCCATTAGCCATTTCTTTATTAGCTAAAGCGGCGCGGGGTAGTATGCGCGATTCGTTAAGTTTAACGGATCAGGCTATCGCTCAAGGAAATGGTAATATCCTCGCTAGTAACGTTCAAAATATGTTAGGGGGTGTTGATCATCATTGGGTGTATAAAATATTAATAGCGTTAATTAAGCAAGACACTCAAGGATTAATGGCGTTATCGTTGGATATTGCCTCTTATGCCCCGAATTACGGACGTTTAATGGCTGAATTGATTCAGCTACTTCACCAAATTGCCATGGCGCAAGTTGTCGACAGGCATTTTGATTTATCGCCTGAGCATAATCAATTATTAGAAAAGTTCTCTCAGGCATTGAGCCCTGAAGATGTACAACTTTATTATCAAATCGTCTTAACAGGTCGAAAAGACTTACCATATGCTGCAGATGAACAAGCGGCGTTTGATATGGTGTTATTACGGTTATTAGCGTTTAAACCGCAAACCCGTGCGATAGAAATAACAGAGCAGGTTGATAGAGAGCTCGACTTTACAGATCTGGAGCCAAATCTTCCCAACCAGCCAATGACACAGCAAAACTTTGTTAAACAAGAAGACGAAGCCTTAAAAGCAAACGAGCAAACCCTATCTCATGCAAGTGAGTCTAAAGAGCAAAGCCTTTCAGCTGAATTGGCAAGCATCGAGCAGCAAGCTGCCCAGAGTTTAAATGAGCTTCCCCCCATCAACACGCCAAAAAGGAACGAGGAAGACTTACTCTCTATTGAGGCTCAATCTGATGAAGTTGAAGAGAAGAATCAAGCCGGTTTAACAAACAGCAATCAAAGTGCAAAGACTCAAATTTCTACTGAGTATCAAGAAAATGCGCTTAACAATGATCCAAGTCTATCTTCTGATAATAACTTATCTAATGAACAAGCACCTTTGCTCACAGAAGCTGAAATAGCACAAGTAATCAATCCACAAAGTGCCTCACCAATAGATTCTATTTTAGCAAGTAGAAATATGCTGCGTAGTCGTAAAAAAGCTTTGGAGAAAGATGGAAAAAAGCTTAATGACGCCGCTGAGCGTCAGAAAAATACAGAAAAAGTGGTCAATAAACCGGTTATTGAAGACGTACCTGATATCGCGACCATTTCGGAGCAACCTTTTACTCCTGAAGAAATTGACCCTAGTGTGGTTAAAAAAGCGAATCAGGTAGATCGCTGGGCTAATATTATCGATACAATGGCACTTAATGGTCGTTTAAGACAGCTAGCCCTTAATGCGACTATCTCTGAGGCATCGGATGATGAAGTCTTTATATTAGAGTTAAATACGTCGACTAAACATTTAAAATCACCAGTGGCATTGGAACAATTAGAACAGTTTGTTTCGGATTATTTTGACAAACCAATGAAAGTTGAAATAACCGTCGTTGAAGAAACCATTGATGACCCTTTTCAGATTCAAGGAAAAATCAACGATAAACGTTATGATTATGCCAAAGAATTACTTTTGAAAGATGAGATAGTTCAATCTTTCACTGAGCAGTTTCAAGCTGAAATCGATGAAGAAAGTATTATAGCCCGATAAAGTAAACTTGAATTTTAATTCATTAACTACTATCGTGGCGGCAATTTAATTTTGAAGGAGAAATTATGATGAAAGGTGGCATGGGTAACTTGATGAAACAAGCCCAACAAATGCAAGCAAAAATGGCTAAAGCTCAAGAAGAATTAGCTAATATGGAAGTAACTGGTGAGTCTGGCGCAGGTATGGTGAAAGTGACTATGACTGGTAGCCACAGTGTTCGTCGTGTAGAAATTGATGACAGTTTAATGGAAGACGACAAAGAAATGGTTGAAGATTTAGTTGCTGCCGCATTTAATGACGCGGTAAGACGCGTTGAAGAACAAAATAAAGAGAAAATGGGTGCTTTAACAGGTGGAATGCAATTACCCCCTGGGATGAAAATGCCGTTTTAAATCGGAAGGTTATTTTCGTTATAAAAAAGCTCAAGTTAACACTTGAGCTTTTTTGTTGATTCGAAAAGGTGTGTCGATATTTATTACCACTTTTTCTTTGGTTGGAATAACATATCTAAATCATCTTCTTCTGCTTTTGCTTTTTTAGCGGCATCGGCAGCATTAGTATTTTTTAACGCGGCGGTAATTTCTTCAAGTTGATCTTCTAACTCAGTTTTCTTCGCAGCGGTATAGTCGGTTTGTTTAGGGTGATCTGTGATGGTTTGTATTGCTTTTTCATAATACTGTCTAGCCGAGCCGAGCATTTCTTTTTGGTGTGCTTGCATGCCTCGTTTGTGCAAACTTTCAACATTAATTTTTAATTGCATAGCATCAAGTTTTAAATCTTCCATCATAAAGGCTTGAGCATCTAAAGCACCTTTTGATTGCTCAGATTTCAACATTGCTCGTAATTTTTTAATGGTTTGCAGAATAACAACGAGCTGTTGATCATTGTCTGGTAAAATAAAACTTTGCTCTTGGCCTGCATTCGATGAAGCGAGATCAACAGAAGCGTTCAAGCGTGCCTCCATTTCACTAATTCTATTTTTAATGCCTTTCATTTCAGGCATTATTTTTGCCATGTTTTTTACAGCATTTAAACTTCTTTGATTAAGGATCTCTACCACTTTAGGATTAGGGGGTAAGTGCGCTAAGTTTAATAGTAATTCTTCAGTCTCATCTATTATTGCTTTTTGTTTAGCGGCTTTGGCACGTTTTTCTTGTTCTTGTTTTTCTTTGTGTTGTTGAATTGCATTTACTATTACCACAACGATAACTAATGCAATCACTAAACCTATTATTATACCCATAGATAATACTCATTTTATGAAAATATGACTTATACTCCTCAGTCTACAAAAAATGAACTGTTTAGCATAGCGCTAAGTTGAGCTTTTCCTATGAAAGTTCGTTTTGATGAAACTTTATTAGAATTAACGATTCATTGATGCTTTATTAGCCTTTTACTCTATTTTGTGTTGTAATATTACAACAATAAATGGTTTTTTCTGATCTTTACTGAAATTTTTTTACAAATTCGTTAAGTTTCTATGGAATAAATTGTTATTTAAGTATATATTTTTTGCATAAGCCACACTGAACATACATTATGAAGCTGCAACAATTACGTTATATCGTCGAAGTACAAAATAATAATTTGAATGTTTCTGCAACAGCAGAAAGTTTATTTACCTCTCAACCGGGTATTAGTAAGCAAGTGCGAATGCTTGAAGATGAGTTAGGCATTCAAATTTTTGGGCGAAGTGGTAAACACCTTACCCATGTTACTTCGGCAGGTAAAGAAGTGATCAATATTGCCACTGAGATCTTATCAAAAGTTGAAGCAATTAAAGCGGTTGCTCGAGAACACACCCAACCAGACGAAGGTAAGCTTCGAATTGCTACTACGCATACTCAAGCACGATATGCATTGCCTGATGTTATTCAAGGTTTCATGAAAAAATATAGCAAAGTTTCTTTGCATATGTATCAAGGGACACCGGCACAGATTAGTGATGCTGCCACGAAAGGTGATGCTGACTTTGCGATAGCCACTGAATCATTTCATTTATATAACGACTTGATCATGCTGCCTTGTTATCACTGGAATCGCAGTATTATCGTTCGACCAGATCACCCATTAGCTAAGAAAACTAATATTACCATTGAAGATATTGCAAAATACTCATTAGTCACTTATGTTTTTGGTTTTACTGGTCGTTCAGAATTAGACACCGCTTTTAATAAAGCTGGGGTTGAACCTAAAATAGCCTTCACCGCAACCGATGCCGATGTTATTAAAACTTATGTTCGAATGGGCGTGGGTATAGGTGTTATCGCGACGATGGCGATGGATCCAAAACTTGATAGTGATTTAGTTACCATTGATGCTAGCCATTTATTTAATGCAAGTACGACTAAAATAGGTTTTAGACGTGGTACTTTCTTGCGTGGCTATATGTTTGATTTTATTGAGCGCTTTGCACCGCATTTAAATCGTGATCTAGTGACTAGAGCTGTTTTACTCAAAAATAATACCGAAGTTGAAGAATTATTTTCAAATATTGAGTTACCCATCAAATAACGTTTTATTGAGATAATTTTTATTTAAATTTAAAAACCTATGTTGAAATTAACATAGGTTTTTTTTATAGAAAAATGCGTGTTAAAGTGCCTTAACATTCAATAATATTAACCGCTAAACCGCCACGAGAGGTTTCTTTATATTTTGTTTTCATGTCATTGCCTGTTTCCCACATGGTTTTGATCACTTTATCTAATGACACCTTTTGAGTACCTGTACCACGAAGAGCAAGTCGAGATGCGTTGATCGCTTTTACCGATCCCATCGCATTTCTTTCGATACACGGCACCTGCACTAAACCACCAACAGGATCGCATGTTAACCCTAGGTTATGCTCCATCCCAATTTCAGCAGCATTTTCTACTTGTTTAGGCGAGCCTCCCATTAATTCTGTGAGAGCACCAGCAGCCATAGAGCAAGCAACGCCTACCTCTGCTTGACAGCCACCTTCAGCACCCGAAATTGTTGCATTCGTTTTATATAAAATTCCAATTGCAGCAGCAGTTAAAAGGTAACGAATACAATCTTCATCTTTAACCGGTTTAATGAACTTATCGTAATAACATAAAACAGCAGGAATTATTCCCGCAGCGCCATTCGTTGGGGCGGTTACCACTCGGCTACCGGCGGCATTTTCTTCATTAACGGCTAAAGCGAAAAGGTTGACCCAATCCATTGCTGAAAGGGGATCATTATTGCTCTCAACAGAAAGTGAACGATACAAAGCTGGGGCTCTTCGATTGACTTTTAAACCGCCTGGCAGCACACCTTCTGTTGCCATGCCTCGTTCGACGCTATCACGCATCGCTTGCCAGATATTAATTAAATTACGAGTGATGGTTGCTTTATCATTTAAACACAATTCATTTTCCATCATGATAGTGCTGATACTTAGGCCTTTTTCACTCGCTAGAGAGATTAATTCATCCGCACTTGAAAATTTATGTGGGCGATCAATATTACTGTGTAAAGACAGCGCTTTATCTTTTTCTTTTTCGAAATCGCAATCACGAACGATAAAGCCGCCACCGATAGAGTAATATGTTTCTTGAAGCACTTCTTCATTGTCATTGTACGCATATAATGTCATGGCGTTGGCATGAGCAGGCAAGGTTTTGCGTCGATGATAAATAATCGATTCATTCTTTGGAAAACTAACCGTTTTATCTTGTGAAATCGCTATCGTTTCATTGGCGATGACTTCATTGAGAATTTTATCGATTGACTCAACAGGTATGGTTTCAGGTGCTTGTCCAGATAAACCAAGAATAATTGCTTTTCCCGTGCCATGACCAATACCTGTTTGACCAAGTGAGCCAAATAATTCTGCTTTAACACGATCAACTTTATCAATTAATTGTTGCTCAATTAAATGATCAACAAAAAGTTTGGCTGCTTTCATTGGACCAACTGTATGCGAGCTAGAAGGCCCAATACCTATTGAGAACATATCAAATACACTAATCATGCGTTAAACCTGAATTATTATCCGTAATTATACGGTAAGTTAAAATTTTATACGGTAATGATAACTGAAAGTATTCATCTAAATAAACACTTTTATAGCATATGATAGACGGTTCTTAATATTTAGGTATGGTTATTTCTTATATGCAGGCTAAGGTCGTTTAAAATAGCCGCTGTGGCTCCCCAGATATTATATGACTTATAGGGCATAAAGTGCACAGGGTGTTGTCCCGTTTTATTTATTACTTCAATGGTATAGTGTTGCGTTGTTGATAAAAAATGATGAAAGGGGACATGAAATATTTCAGCGACTTCATTTTCATCAATCGTATAAAAAGGACTGCGCTTTAACATAGCCACAACAGGGGTAATAGAAAAGCCGCTCATGGTTTGAAATGGATGTAACTGACCAAGAATCTCGCAATCATCTTTTTCAATACCGACTTCTTCATGTGCTTCTCTTAACGCGGTACAAATATGATTTTTATCAAACGCTTCTACTTTTCCGCCCGGAAAACTAATTTGTCCAGGATGATGTTTTAAATGTTTAGCTCTTTTGGTTAGTACCACATGCAGTTGATTGTTTTTTTCGAATAAAGCAATAAGTACGGCTGATGGTGTGAATATTTTTGGCTGAGTGAGTAAAAATTCCTGATTATTTGATTTTGCTAATTGACTCAAATTAAAACGTTGTAAAAATTCATTTTTAGTCATGTTAATTCACATTCAACTTAGTAACTTAAAACCACTATAATTTAGCAAAATTATCGTGGCCGGTGTTTAAAGTTTTGCTAGAACCGGTAAAATTTTATTTACTTTATCATACGTTTCTTGATATTCAGCGTCGACATTTGAGTCAGCAACGATCCCGCCGCCAGCCCAGCAATGTATGGTATTTTGTTCGCGAGTTTTATCACAAATCAAGGTTCTTATCGTAATACTGGTATCCATATTACCGCAAGCCGAGATATAACCAATAGAACCACAATAGATACTTCTGCGTTGTGGTTCAAGTTCATCTATTATTTCCATCGCGCTTATTTTGGGGGCGCCAGTTATCGAACCACCTGGAAATGACCCTCTTAGTAAGTCGGTAGCATCGAATTGATTTTCCAATTCCCCAACTACCGTACTGACTAAATGATGAACCGCAGGAAAACTTTCTACTGCAAATAGTGTCGGTACTTTTACCGAGCCAGGCAAACAAACTTTACTGATATCATTTCTGAGTAAATCAACGATCATCAGGTTTTCTGCTTTATCTTTTTCTGAATGCTGCAAAGCTTTGGCAAGCTCGTTATCTTGTGCGCTATCTAAGCTTCTTGGCTTTGTGCCTTTTATAGGTTTACTTTGTACTTTATTTTGATTTACCTGTAAAAATCGCTCTGGTGAGATGCTTAAAATACGGTAATCAGCTAAACAAATAAATGCGGAAAATGGTGCTTGGTTTGCGTTCCTTAGTACTTTATAGGCTTGGAATTCTTCACCCTGATAATGGGAACTGAAACGCTGTGTAAGATTAATTTGGTAACAATCACCTGATAATAAATATTGCTGAATTTTCGTAAACTTTTCTTGGTATTGTTGCGCAGACATATTGGCTTGCCATGTCTGTAATAATTTGAAAGGTTCAAGAGGTAATGCGATACCTTCACGAATCATTTTATTTAAGTGATTTTCTATTTCATCTAATTGATTCTCATCAGCAATTAACCAATATTGCTGCTTTTTATTATCATAAATAATCGCGTGTGAATAAATACCAACCGCCATTTCAGGAAGGTGAATGTCTTGGTCAGCTTGGCTAGGAATTTGTTCAAATCGTCTACTTAAATCATAAGAAAAATGTCCTACAGCGCCTGTCATAAAAGGTAATTCACTGGCTTGAATTTCAATGTTTTGGTAGAAGGTTTGTTGAACACGTTGCAAGATAGTTAAAGGGTCGTCGATGCTATTTTCTGAGCGCTTCTCAGAGAGATAATCTACACAGGTATTTTTACCTGTTGTTGTTAAGGTTATTTCAGGTTGCCAAACGATGATGTCATAGCGGCTATCGACATGCTCGCTTTGACATGAATCTAACCACATTGCCCAAGGCTGGTGTGCAAAATGCTCAAATAATGCTTCAGGTTGAAGCTGATGACTAAATTGTAGAGGCTTTGCCTTGATAACGGCGTTATTATTGAGAAGCAAAATGTAACCCTAATTTTAATTATTCTTAAACTTTTAGATAAAAGTTAGCTCGCATTGTGGTGGCGAGCTCGTTATAAGCAGGGTATCATATCGGCAAATTTTTAACTTTCAACGTTTTCGCTCGCAAATGTTGATTTTACATTACCTAACTGTGTAAAGAGATTGTTATGGCTACCATTAAACAAGAAGATCTAATTGAGAGTATTGCAGATGCATTGCAATATATATCTTACTACCATCCACTTGATTTTATTCAAGCTTTAGAAAAAGCCTATCATAAAGAAGAAAGTCAGGCGGCAAAGGACGCTATCGCGCAGATATTAATTAACTCTCGTATGTCTGCTCATGGTAAACGTCCAATTTGTCAGGATACGGGGATTGTTACCTGTTTTGTAAAAGTGGGGATGGCGGTACAGTGGGATAAAACTGACTTAACCGTTCAACAAATGGTTGATGAGGGAACTCGACGTGCTTATTTGAATCCAGACAACCCTCTACGGGCATCTATTGTTAAAGATCCCGCGGGAGCTCGCATCAACACTAAAGATAATACCCCTTCTGTTGTTCATATTGATATGGTTCCTGGTGATCAAATTGAAGTGATGATCGCGGCAAAAGGTGGTGGTAGCGAAAATAAATCTAAAATGGTGATGTTAAACCCCAGCGATTCCATTGCTGATTGGGTCGTTAAAACCTTACCTACTATGGGCGCAGGCTGGTGTCCACCGGGCATGTTAGGCATAGGTATTGGCGGTACTGCTGAAAAAGCTGGCGTATTAGCAAAAGAAAGTTTAATGGATCCTGTCAATATTCAAGAACTTATTGATAAAGGTGCTGAAACAGCCGAAGAAAAATTACGGTTAGAAATCTACGAACGAGTGAATAAACTCGGTATTGGCGCACAAGGTTTAGGTGGCTTAACCACAGTGGTTGATATCAAAATTAACTCAGTACCAACCCATGCCGCTTCAAAGCCTGTGGTGATGATCCCAAATTGTGCTGCAACTCGTCACGTGCATTTTCACCTCGACGGTTCAGGGCCTGCTGACTTGTCACCGCCAAAACTTGAAGATTGGCCGGAAATAACTTGGGAAGTTGGTGAAAATGTCCGTCGAGTTAATGTTGATGACTTGAAAAAAGCCGATATCAGTGACTGGAAAACAGGTGAAACTGTTTTATTAAGCGGTACCATTTTAACTGGTCGTGATGCTGCGCATAAGCGTATTCAAGAAATGCTCGCCAAAGGTGAAACACTGCCGGTAGACTTTACGGATAAATTTATTTATTACGTAGGGCCAGTGGATGCTATTGGTGATGAAGCGGTCGGACCTGCAGGACCTACCACAGCAACTCGCATGGATAAATTCACTGAAATGATGCTGGCTGAAACGGGGTTACTTGGTACGATTGGTAAGGCTGAGCGTGGACCTCAAACGGTAGAAAGTATTAAAAACCATCAATCAGTTTATTTAATGGCTGTTGGTGGCGCGGCTTATTTAGTGTCAAAAGCAATCAAAAAAGCAAAAGTTGTTGCCTTTGAAGATATGGGGATGGAAGCAATTTATGAGTTTGAAGTCGAAGATATGCCAGTAACTGTCGCGGTTGATAGTCGTGGTGAATCTGCTCATGTTACGGGACCAGCAATTTGGCAAGCGAAGATTGAAGATTTAGATAATAAATTATCTAAATAACTTATCTAAACTTTACCTTGTTTTGAATCATTTAAGCGCTCATTTGAGCGCTTTTTTTGTTTATAAAGTCTGTTCAATCGATAGACAGGTCAGATTTATTTACTACACTTGTGATTAAAGTAATGAAACAAAATTGAATGAATTGCCACAGATTAAAAGGATAGAAAGTGGAAACTACAATCAGAAAAGTCACTATTATTTATTACCGTGATATCTCTCTTGAATTGATGCATGAAACGGTTTGTTTTCCACAAAACGATAACGGACGAGTAATTATTTCAAAAGAGTTTAAACAAGGAAAATCGATTATTGCCGTTTGTGAAGGGGAGGTGAACATTCTTAATAAAATTGGCGATAGAGTTGAAAATAACAATATTGAAGATGAAGCTTAAAGCACTCAAGGGTAAAGAAAAAAGTTAACCTTCACCCTGAATTGTGTTTAAATGACTGTTAATAAATACAGTGGTTAGTTGGTGTGTAGTGGTTGATAAAATTTTATTAATGGTAGATTCATTTCAAAATGAACTTATTGTGTCATGTGTGTTAATTGTTTTCTTACTTTTGATTTTAATGTTATCGAGAGTAATATCACTTTCAAAACAGGTTCATGATCAACAATCAGACATTAAACAATTGCTTCACCATTTTGAATTAACGTCAAATTTATCTGAAAAACAGCAACAACAAATAATCAAGCAACAGTTTGAATTTAAACATTATATAGAACAACAATTTGCTGATTTTAAAATAAAGTTTCTTAATCAATTTAATGAACAATCTGCCAAGCAGTTCTCAGCGTTAACTGAGTTTAATAGCAAACTACAAACAACCCTTCACGAACATCAACATTTATTTAATCAAAACCAACGACAAGCAGTAGATCAACTGGTTGAACATTTAAATAAAGCAGCATTAGCGGCGCGTGATGAACAAGCGAAAACCTTAAAACAATCAAGCGATGCCATGGCAATTAAAATCAATGAGTTGACGACTTCTACTGATCTTCGTCTGAAAGAGATCAGCGGACAGGTTGAAAAACGACTTGCTGAAGGTTTTGAAAAAACAACGAAAACGTTTAATGACATCCTACAACGATTAGCTTTAATTGATGATGCACAGAAAAAAATCACTGAATTATCAACGAATGTTGTTAGTTTGCAAGAGGTGTTAAACGACAAACGATCGCGTGGTGCCTTTGGCGAAGTACAATTGAACAGTTTGATCCGAAATGTTTTACCTGAGCAACACTTTTCATTACAACATACCTTATCAAATGGAAAAATTGCTGATTGCATTTTATTTTTACCTGAGCCAACGGGAAATGTGGTGATCGATGCAAAATTTCCGTTAGAAAGTTATAAAAAAATGATGGATGACGTTTTAGGTGAACATGAAAGAAAAGCGGCAGAGCGACAATTTAAGCTAGATATTAAAAAACATATTAATGATATTAGTGATAAATACTTGATTGCGAATGAAACATCAGAAGGGGCGATTATGTTTATTCCGGCAGAGGCCATTTTTGCTGAAATTCATGCTCATCAAAGTGATTTGGTCGATTATGCAAACACGAAACGCGTCTGGTTGGCATCACCGACCACTTTGATGGCTATATTAACCACTTCTCGTTCAGTGCTTAAAGATGAAGCTACCCGTAAACAAGTGCATGTTATTCAAAATCATTTAACGTATTTAGCTCAAGATTTTTCACGATTTAAGGTGCGTTTTGCTAATTTAGCTAAGCATATCGATCAAGCGGCGACGGATGTAAAACAAATTCATACTTCAGCAGAGAAAATTTCAACGCGTTTTGAAAAAATAGAAAATGTTGAACTTAGTCATGATGAAAAGCATTACAAAGAGTTAGCCGAAAGTAAAAATACTTAATTTTGTTTTGTTTGAGTGATCACTCAAGGTATTTAATTAGAGAGTTGGTTGAAGTACCAACCTTTAATTTAAAATTAGTTGATTAGATTTCTCGAGTTGATTACTTTAATCACTGCATAGTTCAAAACGGGGGAGTTATTTTCGTGTTTATAAGTAAAAAACCAATGTCCCTGATTTAATTAAAGGATAAAGTTTGATTCAAAAGTTAGAAGGTTTAAAAACCACTTTATGGAGTGGTTTAGCAGTTAGCTTAATTATCGTGGCAACACTTGCTACTCAACATTATTGGGTGACAAAAGTTAACTTTATTGAACAGGTTTTAATGGGGGGATTTGTTGTTGGTATTCTATTTTCAGCGCAATTTTCGCGTAGCCGTTTTACTTTATTAATTGCACTTTGTTTTGGTTATTACTTACTAAGTAAAAATGTCTTTACTGGCCTAGATTTTTTAAATAAATATCCCCAATGGTTATATCTTTCAACGATATTTATATTAGCTTACCTAACTTTAATTAAAGATCGTGCATTAATTTCTATGCACGGTATAGCGCGACTAGTTGGTCTTGGTTTTTGTATTGCGTTAGCCAAACTATGGTTAATGGCTATGAGTTGGCTACAAAGCTATAGCATTAAAAACAGCCTACCTTATCTAAATATTGAATTAATTATTATTAATTTTCCGTTATTTATTGTGGCGCTTTTGGTGTTATTTAAAAGTTTACGCCAGCCAAATTTATTCGTTTCTTCTTTGTTAACAACGTTAATTGTCGGCAATCTTTATTTTAACGATCAAATATCTTTGCCCCTTAGTATCATGTTTAGCTTACTTGTTTTGCATTATATTATCGTGGTAGTGATTGATTCGTATTATTTAGCTTATCGAGACGAGTTAACTCATTTACCTTCAAGAAGAGCACTGAATCAATATGCATTATCTTTAGGGCGCAAGTATTGTGTTGCCATGTTAGATATCGACCATTTTAAAAAGTTTAATGATAACTATGGTCATGATATAGGTGACCAAGTCCTTAAATTAGTTGCCGCGAAGCTTGCAGAAGTGAAATCAGGAGGAAGAGTTTTTCGCTATGGTGGTGAAGAGTTTACGGCAATCTTCCCGCGTAAAACTGCAGCAGAAGCCCTTGATGAATTAGAAAAGCTTCGACAGTCGGTTGCTGATTATAATATTGTAATTCGTCACCCCATAAGAAAAACAAAAAAATCTCGACAGAATAATCAGGCCGAGTCACTGAAAACCGTGAATGTCACAATTTCTATCGGGGTAGCAACTAGACAAGCAAAACAGAGTTTTGAACAAACCATTAAACAAGCGGATCAAGCCTTGTATAAAGCGAAAAAGAAAGGGCGAAATCAAGTTTGCCAATGATGGCTCTCTATTTGGGTGTCACGTCACGTGCTGTGGTTTCTTAAGGATTGAGAGACTGGTATCGAGTTACTAACACTGACCGTGAATTTAACGTGATTATCATCATTTAGCAGCTTCTTGGAAAAAGCTGCTAAATGAGATTAAACAATCGGTGTCTTGCAAAATGAAGGTTAATTTAGAATGGCGACATTGACAAAAACGACAGTTAACAACACAGGGCAAACATAACGTAAATAATTTCCCCATAAAGCTAACCATTTTCGGTCTTTCTGTAATGATACATCTCGTAATTTATTGCCTCTTTTCCATAACCAACCAACGACAATAAAGTAAAATAAGCAGCTTAGCGGTTGTAATATTGTTGTTAATACTCGAATAACTGCGCCAAATAACACATCAAAAAATGCAATGAGTAAGCCACTGCTACATAAAACAATAATAGAGACTAACCACGTCGCTTTTTTACGACTAAAGCCTTTATCTTCCACCATATAAGCGACAGGAACTTCTGTTGATGAAATGGTTGAAGTAAGTGCTGCAATCGAGAGGAGTAGGAAAAAACCACTAGAGACAATTAAGCCTATAGTGCCCATAGAATCAAACAAGGCCGGAAGAATATGAAATATTAACTGTCCCTCACCAATAAGCTGATTATCTTGAAAAACGTCCAAACCTGCATGTTCTGCGACAAATAACGCAGGAATAATTAACAAGCCGGCTAAAAATGCAATTCCCGTATCTAATGCAGTGATAGATAAGACTAATTTACCCATATCTTTATCTTTTTGCATGTAAGAGCCATAAACCATCATACCTCCAACACCAATTGACAATGAAAAGAAAGCTTGGCCCATCGCTGAGATGATTAATTCAGGATCGGTAACACGAGCAAAGTCAGGAATGAGATACACTTCTAACCCTTTATCAGCACCTGGTTGTTGTAAAATGTAGATAATTAAGCCAATTAGCATAACCAATAAAATCGGCATCAAACGTGCTGACCAACGTTCAATTCCAGCATTAACCCCTTGGTGAATAATCGCCGCACCTAGGAAAATAAATATCGGGGTAAAAAGTATGTTACGCTCGGTGCTTGAATTTGCTAACCAAGCTGAAGCTTGAGTCATTCCAGCTAATTCAGCCATTGAAGAAAGGGTGTGGGCCAACATCCAACCAGCCACTATCGTATAAAAGCTTAGCATCATGATTGCGCCACATAAGCCGATAATTCCTGCTTTTCTACCTATTCCTTCGGAAAAATGACTACAGGCATCACCAAGCGCTGAAACCGGATTTTTTTGTGCTTGGTTACCAATATAAATTTCAGCATAAAGTGCCGGTAACGCAAGTAAAAGCGTGACAAGTAAATAAACAAATAAAAAGGCACCACCACCATTATTGGCTGCTTGAGTTGGAAAGCCCCAAATATTACCTAAACCTATAGCCGAACCGGCTGCGGCTAAAATAAAACCGATACGGGAATGAAATGAGTCTCTAACATTGGTCATAAATTTACTACATTATAGTTTTTATTTTTGTCGAGCTTACCGAGTTCAATCTCTTTAGTGAAGTTATTTTATATTTTCGGTGTATTTTCTTGAAAATAATCGATGAAATTTTGTAAAAAATAGTCAACAGGTATATTTCTCTCTTGAAGTTATGAGCATCAATACCCACATCACTTAAACATATCGAGTGATGCTCAAGTAATAATGAATGAAAGCCGACATAATATGCTGCAATATCAAATAATTCCTGTAACACGATTTCAACAAAACTGTACACTTTTTTGGTGTGATATTACGAAGGAAGCGGCAGTTGTCGACCCTGGTGGAAATGTTGAACTGATTATTAAAGCGATAGAGCAACATGGATTAACGTTAACGAAAGTACTACTCACTCATGCACACATTGATCATGCCGGTGCCAGTCAAATAATTGCTAGCCGCTTTAACATTGCAATCGAGGGGCCGAGTAAAGAAGATCAATTTTGGATTGATTTGATCCCAGAACAAAAAAAGCAATTTGGTTTTTCAGAAGCAGCGTCTTTTTCGCCTGATCGCTGGTTAAATGAAGGGGATACCGTATGCTTTGGCAAAATTGAATTACAGGTATATTTTTGCCCCGGCCACACTCCTGGACATGTGGTGTTTTATCATCCTGAGTCGAAATTAGCGCAAGTGGGCGATGTTTTATTTAAAGGGTCAATTGGTAGAACCGATTTTCCGCGTGGCAATCATGCAACTTTAATAAATTCGATAAGACAGACATTATTTCCTTTAGGAGATGACGTGCAATTTATACCCGGTCATGGACCAATGAGCACCTTTGGTGTAGAACGTAAACATAACCCTTTTGTCAGTGATGCAGTGACTAAAATAGGATAAAACAATGGCTTCAATGGTTTTTCGCTTTCAACGTCGTTTAAAAAAAGTTGATTCAAGTCCGGTCTTTCAATGGGCTGTAATTGCCGTCATTATCATTTCGGCGTTATTGATAGGTGCCAAAACACATGATTTACCAGAGCCTGCGGTCCATTTACTGTCCATATTAGATTCTGCGATTACGGTATTTTTCTTAATTGAAATCATTATTCGTTTTATGGCAACTCGGAAGAAAAAAGAATTTTTCAAAAGTGGTTGGAATATTTTTGATACCGTTATTGTCATCGGGAGTTTAATTCCAGCAGGTGGCTCAGGTGTTTTATTAGCTAGGCTTTTACGTGTTTTCAGGGTATTACGATTAGTTTCGATGGTGCCTGAATTGCGTTTATTGATAAACGCCTTAATTAAAGCGATTCCTCGAATGGGCTATATTGCTTTACTGATGTTTGTGATTTTTTATATTTACGCCGCCATTGGCAGTATTTTGTTTGAAGATATTAATGAAGTGCTTTGGGGAGACGTTTCTATTTCTATGTTGACCTTATTTCGCGTGGCAACATTTGAAGATTGGACTGATGTGATGTATGAAACCATGGCTGTCCATCCGATGAGCTGGATTTTTTATCTTTCGTTTATTTTTTTAACGGCTTTTATCTTTTTAAATATGATGGTCGGCACCATTTTAGAAGTGATGGGTCAAGAGCATGAAAGTTATCGCGCAGAATTACATGGTGAAACGGAAGAAGGCGGTGAACCGGCAAGTCGAGCACAAATTGACAGTCTAGCGCGCGAACTTATGGAAATAAAAACGCTACTTCAACAGGCAAACGTTCAAAATAAGCAAGGATAGATTTACCTTTATTGAATTTTTGTATAAATCACAATAAGCGCGTACTATAAAAATCAACGTTTCTATTTGAGGTTGATTACGCGCTTTTATGTTAGGTTATTTTCAAAAAACTTTACTAGTTTTCGGCTTGTTCATAATTGTTTGTAGTGCTCACACTGAACCGTATCTAGAGCAATCGTCCCAACTATCCATCACTCAAAAAATTTCCTCCATTGAAGCGAAAACAGATCAAGCACTTATCTTATTTGAATTGAAAGAATTGTTAACGGCTTTTAATTTAACCAATAACGAAAGGTTAGACGTATTAAAAGCGATAGAAAAAAACTATCAAAATACTCGCGATTTTATTAATGCCATTGAAACTGTTAATCGCATTATTCTGTTAACTGAACAAAGTGATAACTCGCTGGATTTAGCACAAGCATATAAAAGGTTGGGTATTTATCATTATCTGAAAGGTGAGTACCAACAAGCTATTGAGCATTATCATGACGCTTTAGAGATTATAAATCGTCTCAACCAACCGATATTAATTGCAAATATGAATAATAATATTGGCCTTGCTCAAGCCGCTTTAGGCCAAAATATTCAAGCCATTAATAGTTATCAAGTGGCGGAAAAGATCTATCAAGAGTTTGGCAGCGAGTTAGACAGAATTGATATACGTTTCAATATTGCTGGTTTGTACTTAAAACTTGAACGTTATGATACGGCAATTGAAGCCTATTTAGATGTGATAGAAAGACGAAAAAAAATTCAGGATTTATCTGGCTTAGCCGATGCTTATAGTGATTTAGGTATTGCATATAAGCAGTCAAATAAAGCTGAAATTGCCTTAGAGTTCATGCAAAAGTCGTTAAACTATTATTTAGAAAAAAATGACTTATTTAGTTTAGCCTCTATTTATCACAATATAGCTGAAGTTTATTTTGAATTAAATCAACATGATAGAGTTTTAACTTTTGCAGAAGAGTCGATTGCTATTGCGCAAGAAAATGAATACAAAACGGCCTTGTCTGGCGCTTTGCATACCTACGCAAAAGGACTGTATTATTTAGGAAATGCTGAGCAATCATTAAGTTATTTACTTCAATCTCAAAAAATAGCAGAAGAACTCAATTACGCGAAACAGCTTTTAAATAACTATTCTTTATTCTCATTAGTCTATGCGACGTTAAATCAACCTGCTAACGCATTGAAATATCATAAATTATATATTTTGGCGCGAAATAAAAGAGAAAATGATAATTTCAATTTATTGTTGGCAAGCTACGAGTCTGAGCAACTAAAACAACAGGTGCTTCAATTAAAGCAAAATGAGCAATTACAGCAATTAGAATTGTCTAAAACGGGACAAAAACGAAAGTTTATTATTGTTGCATTTGGCTTATTACTGTTAACTGCGTTTTTTATCTATCGTAGGAATGCCGAACGCCGCTCTAAACTTGAGCTAATCACTAAAGTGAAGCAGCGGACGAAAGAACTTGAATTATTAGCTGATAAGTTACAAGCAGCGAATAAGGTTAAAAGTTTGTTTTTAGCCAATATGAGCCATGAAATAAGAACACCACTTACCGCCATTATTGCCCAAGCAGAGGCTTTAATTTACGATGATATCGATGAAAAAACTTTGCATGCTGATATTAATATTATTCATAGCAATAGCTTACACTTATTAGAATTAATCAATAATATTTTAGATTTAAGTAAGGTAGAAGCGAATAAGCTTGATTTAGATATTCAAACTCAAGACTTACATTGCCTATTACAAGATGTTTCAAATATGTTTACCGAGCAAGCAAAAAGTAAAGGTTTAACTTTTTCGGTTTATCATGCGCTGCCACGTCCTTTTGTGCTGCCCATTGATGGTATTCGAATCAAACAAATTCTTATCAACTTATGCTCAAATGCCGTGAAGTTTACATCTCAAGGTCAAGTTAAAGTCATTGTTAAAATTGAATCACAGCAATTAATTTTTTCTGTCGAAGATACTGGAATCGGATTGAGTTCATCTCAAATCAACAGTCTTTTTGAGAGTTTCACTCAAGGTGACAGTAGTATCAGTCGTCGTTTTGGTGGTACAGGACTTGGTTTGTGTTTATCGCAACAATTGGCACAACTAATGAACGGAAATATTGAAATTTCAAGCGTGTTAAATCAAGGCAGTACGTTTACTTTTATCTTACCCATTAGTGTTGAGTTAGATAATTACCAAAATAGAGAGCTTGAGCTTATTCAACCGGCTATTGAAAAAGATACGGTTAAGGAAAATATTGAAAATATTTCTGGTAGTATTTTATTGGCAGAAGATCATCAAGATAATCGTAAATTAATCAGTCGTTTATTACGTTCATTAGGTTTAGAAGTCTATACCGCAAAAAATGGTAAAGAAGCGGTACAAAAGTTTCTTCAATATCAACCACAAGTTATTTTGTTAGATATACAAATGCCTGAAATGGATGGAATCGAAGCACATACGATTATGAGGCAAAAAGGGGCAACTCAACCCATTATTGCCTTAACCGCTAACGCAATGGCTCATGAGGTGGAAGAATATTTAGCACAAGGCTTTGATGATCATCTTAAAAAACCTATAGAGAGAAAGGTATTTATTCAGACCATTTGTCAATATTATCAGCACAAAGTGTGTTCAGATAAAGTAGCAGAAACTTTAAATCAAGTGGATTTGTCTGATTTGGTCGAACAGTTTAAGTCTAACCTTGCATTAGAACAACAAGATATCATTTTACACATTAAAAATGATGATTATGAACAATTGTCTCAACTGGTGCATAGGATAGCAGGTGCCGCTCAAATGTTTGGCTTCTCTGCACTTTCTCAATATGCGTTAGCATTAGAAACGTCATTAAAAAATAAAGACTATGAAAGGGTTACTGATCAATCTCAAATACTGTTAAATGAGATTGATCAGGTATTATGGTAAATATTTGAAAAACGTCTCTGTTGTTTCCCTTTAGCCATCACTGTTCTTTGTACTGAAAAACGTCATCAAGAGCCATGGTAAATACTTCCGCTATTTTAAAAGCGACTTCTAATGAAGGAGAGTATTTGCCTTTTTCAATAGCAACGATGGTTTGTCTTGACACGCCCACCAGATCAGCTAAGGCTTTTTGTGTCATTTCATCTTGATCAAAGCGTAATCGACGAATGTTATTGGTGATCACTTTAGCCATGTTAAAAACCTCTACGATAGAAGAATAACTGGGTTGAAAACTTGGCTAATTCGGCAGCTAAAGCAAATACGATCACGATATGCATGATTTTATATTCATTAGGTAATGAAATGGTCGTTAATGCTTGTGTTGGCATCATAGAAAACGAGGATAAAGTAGGGAATACCGTATGAAAAACGGTCATTATTATCCCAACTGATAATATGCCGTAAGCATTCCGGCTACCATAAAAGCTTATTAGTTTATCCCTTTCATCGTCAGCGTAATTTGCATCTTTATGATCAATAATTGCTAGCACTATTTGTAGTACTATTTCTAAGACTATTGTTTTCAACACAACGGCTAATAATAAGCTATTCACAGATTCAACATTAAGTTGCTCTGTACCTTGCAATGAAAATAATTGCACGAAATAATCAAACCAAATATAAACAAGTATGGCTAACGAAATCCAAGTACTTCTTTCTTTATAAGACATTATGACTCCTGTAAGTATGTTTTTATATACATGGTGTTAAAGTTATTTGACATGATGGATGTTAAAGAGAATATCACTTTGTGTCAAATATTTTTTACTTAGTGTCACTAATTGTTGTCTTGTTAAGTAGGGGGAAGCAGTGTTTAATTGTAAGGAAATACACTTGATCTTCGTGTAAGTTATTGATATTTAGGTGGTATTGTGGTTTTGAGTACTTGTTCATAAATTAATGACTGAGTATTGAAATAAGTTTATTAATGGTTTTTAAGTTGCGTGTCGTTGCAACCAGTTTTAATTTATTTTCAATAAAATTATTCGATAATTTACTTTTACCGTAACCATTAGGGCAGTGTAAATAAATGATCTGATCAGCAATTGTCAGCTTTTCAGGCGGGTTGACATAAGCTAGCAACTGATCGATTTTATCCTTTTGCGGTTGCTCATTTAAAAAGCTCAATAACACCTGATTCCCTTGGTTTTCAATATCTATTTGTTTGAAAGGAAGGTTGCGATAAGCTTCATTGAGTTCATCTTTAGTTAGAATTATTACCGGTACATCAAAACCATATTGCTGTTTTATTTCAACTTGCAAATGATTTATCAGGTATTGTTTATCGTTATTTGCATGGGAGAAGCAAATATTGCCACTTTGGATGTAAGTGGACACATGGTTAAAACCAATGCGTTGACAAAGCTTTACTAAATCAGCCATGTTAATCTTTTTCTGCCCACTAACATTGATGCCACGTAGAAAAGCGATATATTTTTGCATCCGTCATTAACCTTGTTTTGTGTGAATAATGATTGCTTAACAGCAAAATTGTTCACTGAATGTTTGTTAAAATTTAATTCGACCAGTTAACATATCTTTGAACATAACCCAGTCACCAATTAAGCTATATAAAGGATAAGTAAAAGTCGCGGGCTTATTTTTTTCGAAAAAAAAGTGACCTAACCATGCAAAGCCATAACCTATGATAGGAAGGCTCAAGAGTACCGTGAGATGTTGTGTAACCACAGCATAACTTAGCGTGCATAATACTAGTGCTGAACCAATAAAATGCAACCTGCGACAAACTCGGTTTTTATGTTGGCTTAAATAAAAAGGATAAAAACGTTTAAACGATTGGTATTTTTTTGTCATCAATAATCGGCCTTATAAACGTACCTGAATCTCACTAATTTTAACTAAGAAAGCAGGAATTATTAGGGGGTATCTTACTCAAATAACCTAAAGGAATCTTTTACGCTATTCGTTTAATTTTGATGTTAACACTTTCAGTCCTACGAGGCACATAGCACCTCCCATAATTCTATCTAACCAATGACCCATTTGATGAAATTTTTTGTTGATACGAGGTCTTGATAAAATAAAGACGACGGTTGAAAACCAGGCGAGTTGAATTAGCATCATCCACAATCCATAAATAATAAGGTGTAACATTGGTACTTCAGGCGAGATCACAATCGTAAATAGCGCGACAAAATAAACAGGGGCTTTTGGGTTTAGGGCGTTACATAAAAATCCTTTGCTGATGGTTTTTAATGATGAAGTTCGTTGGATATGGTCGTTTGTATGCATAAATTGCGTTTGCGGTTTTGCGCGTAATCCGCCAATTCCTATGTACAGTAAATAACTACCACCGAGAATTTTGATCAACCATAAGGCCGTTGAAGAGTTTGCAATGATAGTCGCTAAACCAAATATGGAATAAATTATGTGAATTGATAAGCCTAACGAAATGCCTATGCTAGACAATAAACCTGCTTTTTTACCTTGAGTGATGGTTTGCTGGCTCACTAATATAAAATCCGGTCCTGGTGAGGCAGCCGCTAATAAATGAATAGAGGTTATTAGCAGTAAACCAGAAAATAACTCCATTACTTCACTCTTAATTTATTGTTCATGAACGAATCACAACAGGCTATCATTGACGCTAGAAATGTTCAATTCTTGCTTGCTACATTAGTCTATTGTCGGCTAATATCGCGCCTCGCAACACGATTATAGGCTGACTATGCGTTTAGATAAATTCATTTGTAAAAGTACTGAGCTTACGAGAACAGAAGCAAAGCGTTTACTGAAAAGTGGTAAGGTGTCCGTCAATGGTGAAATAAGTAAAAATGCGGCTATGCAAGTGCATGAAAACAACGATATCTCCCTTGATGGACAAAGCCTAGTTGCCCGTCAGTCTCGGTATATTATGTTACACAAACCACTTGATACCATATGTTCTAATGTCGATGAAGGCTATCCATCGTTATTTCATTTAATCGACGTTGATAAAGCGTTTGATATGCACGTTGCTGGTCGTCTTGATGCCGATACAACAGGTCTTGTTTTAGTTACTGATGATGGTCGTTGGTCGCATAATATTATCTCACCTAAAAAACAGTGTGAAAAAGTATATCGAGTATGGCTTAGAGATAAGGTTAAAACCGATAGCGTAGAAAAGTTTAAAGCGGGTGTGCAGTTACAAGGTGAAAATTCATTAACCTTGCCAGCTAAATTAATCATTGTTCACGACAAAGAAGTATTGTTGACCATCACCGAAGGAAAATACCATCAAGTCAAACGTATGTTTGCGGCAATTGGTAACAAAGTTGTTGGTTTACATCGTGAGCAAATTGGCCAAATAAAATTAGCTGAGTTACCTATTGGTGAATGGCGTTATTTAACAAAAGATGAAGTAAGTGAGTTTTGTTAAATGTCTTTGAATATTGTTGCGCTATGATTTTTCGTTCAGTTTATTGTCCTCAGAAAATAAGCGTTATCTTGTCAAAAAATTATTAAAGAATTGTAAAAAACTGCCGATATTTTGATCATGTATTATTCACATGAGTTAATAAGTTAGACAGGCTATGGATCTTTTTACGGAAATATTAAAACCATCAAACAGTTTTAAAACCGAAAATACGGCTAAAGATCGTAAACAAAACGCGCAAAACAAATATAAAAATACGATAAAATTTCGTCAGGAAGTTACGGATTCAGCAAATGAGAATACTGCGGTTCGTAAAGTGTCTAACTGGGATGAAGTAGAACGTCGTTCAGGTAAAGATCGTCGTGAACAAATGGAAGGCCGAGGTCGTTGGCTAGAGTCAAGGGCAGAAAAAGATCGTCGGCAAATTGCCAAGGCAATCCAAATTAAAATTTAGTTACTGCTAAATATTACTATTTCATTTTAATTTGTTTTTTTGCGATCTTGCACCCTTGGTATTTATCTGACAATCAAAGAGAAAGAGCCCCGCCATTATAATTGTTCTCTTACTGTATCATAATCAAGTTAAATAGCTCGCCTTCCTGTTTCAGGCACTTTTCATTGAGAAATGCTGTTTAATTGGATGTGTTATAGCTAAACCTGTATTTTTAGTTGATTCATACCATTAAAATAATTGTTCGTAATCCTACCTATAAATATCAAAAAATAACATATTGTGGAAAGTATGGAGTTTCATTTGAATTTCAAAGTTTAATTCCTATACTTTATTTGACCGTCAAGGTTAATTAGTCATGAACATTAATATGACTGTTTGAAAGGCATTGTTTTTTAACTTTACGTTGTTTATTGAAGTACTTTTTCAATATTTACTTCGTGTAACTTGTTAGGTTCAGAATTCATTTGAAATTAGACAGAGTTGACTCAAATTTTAATTAAAGGGTTATTGATTTTATGAATAAAGCTGACCAAATAGTATTATTTTCCAATGATAAAGATACAGATTCTTTATTGATCTCCACATTAACCAAGCATTATGAAAAGATAAATGTTACGCAGAGTACCGATCAGTTGGTCGCGCAATTAAGTGAACAAACACCTAAAATTATTTTGATTTCTGCGGAAAGGTTTCAAGAAACGCTCTCTATTTTCTATGGGTCACTTGATAAAGTTCCAGATGAGAACTTGTGTGAACACTTTTTCGTTTCACTGGTTTCTAGGCATGATGAGGCTGAAGCCTATAATGCATATCGAAATGGTATTATAGATGATTATTTAGTCGCAAGACCTTTATACGAAATCCATAGACCTATAGTGATTTGTGAACATTTGTTAATTGAACTTGGTTTTGCAAAAAAGGAAAAATCAGGCCTTGAGTATATATATCAGGAAGAAAAATATGCTGATGATGTTAGGGGAGTGGTTTCTAAAGGCTTAGAGCGCAAGGAACAGATGAAACAACAGCTTGAAAGCTCAGTTTCTGTCATTGAATCTGCTTTGGACAATGCTGCTGAAAAGATTCAAAAACAACAAAAAGTCTCATTAGACCTTGAAGCATTAAGAGAAACATTAGGAAAAATAAAATCTGATGAAATTAGACCTGAACTATTAAAAATACAAAGTAAAGTCTTAAACATATTGCAATCATTTGTACAAGATAATGAAAATATTCTGAATAAAATTGAAGGTGATAAAGAGGAAATAGCCAAAGTTGCTAATCAGCATATACATAATAAATTTCAAGAAATGCAAATCCAGTCCGATGATAGTGATATTGTCAAAACCCCAAAGAAACTTAAGGTTTTAATTATTGAAGATGACCCTATAAGTCTTCATTTAACGTCAGACATCCTTAATTTATATAATGTAGAGTGTGATCCAGCTTATAGTGGTAGAAGAGCTTTAGCATGTTTGAAGAGTAAGCAATATGATCTAATTTTATTAGATATCGGCTTGCCAGATACTAATGGTATATATTTACTCGATCAAATATCCCAGAGTGAAAATAATAAAAATGCAAATACCATTATGCTGACAGGTAACAGGCAAAAGAAAACCGCCCTAGAGTGCATTAAATTAGGAGCCAAAAACTATGTAGTCAAACCTTTAAGGCAAAGTAACTTAGTCAGTATGTGTGAAAAATTAGGCTTAGAGTTATCAAAAAAAGCAAAAAGTTCCTGAAATATAATTGTTTTTTAGTAGCTTTATAATTTCATTTTAAATAAAGAGCTTAGATGGTGTTCTAGACCTAATTAATTTAGTTTTACACAAGCCTCTTCAGAGTTGTTATTCATTTCGCTTTAAGTGTAGATATATTGAAATACCGTTAGCTGTCACAAGTTTACTATGAGTGATAATGTTTTTATGAAAAGTGTATTACACAAATTAAATAACGTTAGTTTTTGCGAAAACCTTATTGTAGCGAATATAAACAAAGTGCTATTTCTTTTTTGCTTCTAATTCATTAAATTTAGCTAGTTGCTCTTTTGTTGCAGGTAATTGGTATTTTTCTTTCCAGTCGGCGTAAGGCATACCATAAACTTGCTCGCGGGCATCTTCAATATCTATGTTAACCCCTAATTTCTCTGCCTCAGCCACTGTCCATTTTGAAAAGCAATTACGGCAAAAACCCGCTAGGTTCATTAATTCAATATTTTGTACATCTTTTCTATTATCTAAATGTCTTAATAAACGGCGAAAAACGGCGGCTTGAATTTCAATTTCTTTATCCATCTGACTTCTCTTTAAAGGTTATAAATTGCTGGTAATTAAATACGTTATTGAGACACTTCATCTAAATTTTCAGAAATATCGTCTTCGGGTATTTCTGGCCGTTGGTGACGGCGGATTTGCATGATGATCCCCATATATGGATGATCAAAGTAATGTATTTCTCTGCTGATCATTCGACGGTTTTGTGTCATACGGATCGGGATCACTTGTTCCGAGTTTATTGTCTCACCTAGCATTTGAGATTTTAATTTCAGACTCTCTTGCTCGGCAAGTGTCATGTTTAAAATACTAAAATCGGTGGCAACATGTAAAAAGTTACCAATCAAATAAACGTCAATTAAGCCTTGTAAATACCAAGGTTGTACCGGAGGTAATGGTTTAGGCTGCATTAATTTTGTATCAATTGAGTAACTATCTTGTGTTTCGTTACCAGGGTTACTTAGCGATGCGATAACGTCTTCCACTGTATCTATCTGGTTTATATTCGCTAATATTTCGTTTATTTTTTCAGCCTTTAATTGCTGCGAAATAGTGTGAGCAGAACGTGTATCGTCGGCAATAGGTGTATTCTTACCAAGCGATGATTGCTCCTCAGATAAAGCAAAAATATTGTTGAGCATTTGCTCCTCATAAATATTCGCTTTTTGTTCTTGGTGATAACTTGCAAGGTTTTTAAGATATTGGCCTTGAATATTATCACCGGCAAACACTTTTAGTGGTTGAGAAGTGTTTTTTTCAAATACAGGTTGTCGCCATGCAAAATGTAAAAGCGGGCGAAAATCTCTGCTGCGGCGAAGTTGTGTCACTATATCGTTTAATTGTAATGCGTCGGCATTTAACAGGTAAGGCACTTCGCTATAAATATTGGTGGCAGCATCAAGAACATTCGGTACTTTATTGACTAAAAAGCCATGATAAGAATATAGATCTTCATTGACATTTAATTGGTTAAATTCACTTTCAGGTATTTGACACAGCACTGAGGTATCGTTTTGATGTTGACTTGTTTTAGCATAATGAGGGTAAACATCAATGTTTGGGAATTGTTTATCAGCAAAAACTTGCTCGGCTTCTAAAACAAGGGCTTGTTGTGCTTCGGTGATTATAACGTCGACTTCTTCATCAAGTTCAGGTGTTACAGTGCTATTTGTATTTAATTGCTCACGTTCTAAAATATTATTGTTAGTTACAGGAAAGTCGGTTTGTTGTTGATTGTTATCATTGTCGTCAGTTTGCAGAGGACTTACTGCTGTCAATTCAATATTGTTATTGTTCGCTGTAGTTTGTTGTTCAGCGAGCTGCTCTTCCATTAAGGTAGACAGGGTTTTATTTTGATAAAATCTTGGCCAAATCGCTGATTGCTCAACATAAGTACGTAGATCATTTTGTTGATTACATACCGGAAGTTGTTGTTTTAAACTTGCGATGTCAGGGTTTAATAACGGGGTGAATAAATCGAGTGAATGACGATAATTTATCGAAAAATTTTGCTCAGTAAAAGCTTCTTTGAGTTTCGCTTTATCGTCAAGTTGACTGAGCAGAATGACTTCAATTTCAAACCAATCGCCCAACCATTTACTTGCTGACATAGCAGATAAAGAAAAAAATAAACTGGAAAGTAAAACGAGACTTTGTTTAATATTCATCAATTTCCTAAAGTAAATGATAAGCTTAAGGTATTTTATAAGCTCATCATACCTTGTATTTTATTCGCTGTTAATTAAGTTTTTTACTCAAGTCACTCAGTATAGAGGTGATCATCATAAAACGTGATTTTGCATCTTCTGTTGCTCGGACAAACTTTAATTTATTCGCGCCTGCCATTTTAAAAACACTTGGCTGAGATTGTATCAAACCTATGATGAACATAGGATCAACGTTAGTATTGTCACTAAATTCAATGGAGCCACCTGCAGGTCCTGCTTCTATGCGAGCAATACCAATTTTATGCGCTTTTAGTTTCAATTTGGCGATATGGACTAAATTTTTGGTCGCTTGAGGTAATAAGCCAAACCGGTCGATAAGCTCAACTTGAATTTCGTCCAGCTCGGCTTTGGTTTTTGCACTGGCAATACGTTTATATAAACTTAGTCGTAAACTAACATCAAATATATAATCATCAGGGATTAATGCTGGAACTCTTAGTTCGACTTCAGTTTGTTGAGCTGTCATTTGATCTAATGAAAGTTGTTTACCTTCTTTTAATGCAGCCACAGCTTGATCTAACATTTCCATATATAAACTAAAGCCAACTTGGCTCATTGAACCGCTTTGATCTTCACCGAGTAATTCACCTGCACCACGAATTTCAAGATCATGAGTAGCAAGCGTAAAGCCAGCCCCCAAGTCCTCTAAAGAAGCAATGGCGTCTAAACGCTTTTTCGCATCTTTGGTCATTACTTTTTCGTGGGGAGTCAATAAATAAGCGTATGCTTGGTGATGCGAACGACCAACACGACCACGTAATTGATGAAGTTGTGCTAATCCTAAATGATCGGCTCTGTCCATGATAATTGTGTTGGCACTTGGGACATCAATACCCGTTTCAATAATAGTCGTGCTCACTAGAACATTAAACCGTTGATGGTAAAAGTCACTCATGATCCGCTCTAGATCACGCTCTCGCATTTGGCCGTGTGCGGTAACTATTTTTGCTTCAGGTAGTAAGTTTTGAATATCAGCGGCCACTTTTTCAATCGTATCAACGTTATTGTGTAAAAAGTATACTTGGCCACCGCGCAAAATTTCACGCAAGATCGACTCTCGAATTAAGGCATCATCCCGTTGACGAACAAAGGTTTTTACTGCTAAGCGTTTGGCAGGCGGCGTGGCTATAATCGATAAATCTCTCATGCCGCCCATGGCCATATTGAGGGTTCTTGGGATTGGGGTTGCCGTTAAAGTTAAGATATCAACGTTTGATCTTAACTTCTTAATTTTTTCTTTTTGCTTCACGCCAAAACGGTGTTCTTCATCGATTATCAAAAGGCCAAGATCATGATATTTAATGCTATTTTGTAATAATTTATGCGTACCAATTAAAATATCAATATGGCCTGATTCTACTTTAGCAATGACTTCATTTTGCTGTTTTGTTGTTTTAAATCGCGATAATACTTCTACGGATACAGGCCAGTTAGCAAACCTGTCTTTAAAATTTTCATAATGTTGCTGGGCGAGTAAAGTCGTTGGCACTAAAATAGCTACTTGTTTACCGTCATTCACGGCAATAAAGGCGGCGCGCATCGCTACTTCTGTTTTACCAAAACCCACATCACCACAGACTAGTCTGTCCATGGTTTTATCTGAGAGCATATCGCTTACGACAGCATTTATCGCTTGTTCTTGATCATGAGTTTCTTCAAAACCAAAACTATTGGCAAAAGCAATATAATCGTCTTTATTGCGAGTAAACTGATAGCCTTTGTTATTCGCGCGTTTAGCGTAAATATCCAGTAACTCTGCGGCGACATCTTTAACTTTTTCAGCAGCTTTTTGTTTAGCTTTGGTCCAAGTGTCATTGCCGAGTTTATGCAACGGAGCGTTTTCTGCATCACTTCCAGAATAACGACTGATTAAATGCAGTGACGCTACTGGTACATATAATTTAGATTCACCGGCATAACTTAACGTTAAAAATTCTGTGGTAATACCGCCATTTTCTATGGTTTGTAAACCGACATAACGGCCAATACCATGTTCTATATGCACAACTGGCTGGCCAATTGAAAGTTCAGCTAGGTTTTTAAATATGGCATCAGCTTGAGTATCTTGTTGTTTTTTTCTACGCCGTGCTTGGCGTACTCGATCGCCTAATAATTCAGATTCTGTGATTAATGCAATGGCATTTTTAAGCGACGAACCTTTGCTTTGAAAGATGAATCCAGCGGATAGTGCGTTAACAGTAATACCAATTTGTTCATTGGAATCTATAAAACTTTCTATATCATCAAATTGTTGAGGTACCATTTGATTGCGTTTTAATAATTCTAAAACACTTTCTCTTCTACCTTGGCTTTCCGCTACAAATAATATTTTGTGTGGTGTGGTTTTATCAGCGATAAATACATTTAATAAATCGAATGGTTGTTTTAACTGATGATTTACCGTTAGGTTGGGCAATTCATTAATATCGTAATGAATAACGCCTTTACTTTCTTTACTTTCCTGTTGCTCTTCAGTGTCTACAGTGTTTTCTGTCAACCCTAACAAGGCCTTATCGTCGCTAGCCGTATTTTTGGGCATGTCAGGTATAGAGATGCGATCAAAAGGTTTTAATGCAATATATAGTTCATCTTTATTTAAAAACAGTTTACTCGGTTCAAGTAGAGGACGAGTAGGATCATAGCGTCTATCTTCATAACGATATTCTACATCGTGCCAATATTGCTCGATCGCTTTATCAATATCACCGGTGACTATAAGTAAGGCATTTTCAGAGAGATAATCACAGAGGGTATTAGTTTGTTCAAAAAACAAAGGCAAGTAATATTCAATACCAGCAGGTAAAATACCATCGCTAACTTGATGATAAATTGATTCTTTATTGATCACTCCCGTAAATAATTCACGGTATTGCTGGCGAAATAAATGAATGCCTGCTTGATCCGTTGGAAATTCATGTGCGGGCAATAATTCAATACTTGAAATTTTATCACTTGAACGTTGGTTATCGGGATCAAATAAACGGATTTCTTCTATTTCATCGTCAAAAAAATCTAACCTAAAGGGGGTATTACTGCCCATAGGATAAAGATCTAAAATAGCACCTCGAGCAGAGAATTCACCATGTTCCATAACTTGGTCAACATAGCGATAACCACTCGCTTCTAATTCTTGTCTCAGTTGATGAAGATCTTTTCTGTCGCCTTTATTAATTAATAAACTATTTTTTTCTAAATATTGTTTTGGTGCAAGTCGTTGAATTAACGTTGAAACAGGAACAATAACTATACCTCGTTCCATTCTTGATAATTGATATAACGTTGCCAATCGTTGAGAAATAATATCTTGATGAGGCGAAAAAGTATCGTAAGGTAATGTTTCCCAATCGGGAAATAAACAAATGGGCAGTTCATTATCTCGGTTTATGCTATACAACTCTTGCTCTAACCTAAGAGCAGAAGGGGTGTCATGAGTAATTAATAGTATCGGTTTTTCAGATTGTTTCGCCGCTTGAAAGATAGCGATTGTACTACTAGAGCCCAGCAAGTTATGCCAAGATTTTTTATTCGCCACTTTCCCTCTGCGTGAGGTTAAAACCGGTGAATATAGATGATGTAATTTACTCATGAATAGGTTCGTTCTTTATACTTTTTGTCGTGTAAGTGCTATTAATATCAATGTTACGTGTAATTATCGGTCGTGCTGAAATCACTCAGCTATATGATAACATGCGAGAATTTAAAGTTGGGTATTTTCAACTGAAATAAATAATCACTAAATAGTAAGTGTGACTCAACCGGTTTACCGTAAACTTTACTAAGAATGATAGGAAAACGACTGGTCAAGGTAGTATACTTAACGAAATGAAAAATAGACTTGAACAATCACTTTAATTAGGAGTCCTTAGTGACCAATAATGATGTTTTACGCCGTATTCGCTACACCTTTAATTTACGAGATGAAAAAGTTGTGGCAATTTTTGCTCACGCACAATGCAAAGTGAGTGAAACACAGGTTCAAAACTGGTTAAAAAAGGATGATGATGCCACTATGGTTGAGCTTGCTGATGTTGAACTTGCGAGTTTTTTAAATGGTTTTATCATTGAAAAACGAGGACGAAAAGCAGGCGAGCAACCTAAACCAGAAACAACATTAACAAAAAATATCATGTTGATGAAATTGAAGATAGCCTTACAGTTACAAAATGACGATATTATTGATTTATTGGCTAGTACTGGTTTTACATTAGGTAAATCAGAATTAACGGCGTTTTTTAGAAAACCGGATCATAAAAATTACCGTCATTGTAAATCGCAATTCTTACGTAACTTTTTACAAGCGTTACAAGATAAACACCGTAAACCTTATACGCCAAAAAAATCTAAAAATAAACTCACCGGCGCTGTAGCTTCTGATATTGAAAATGAACTAGTCGATACTTCGTATAAATCTGCCCGAGCGAATGCCAGTAAACTTTATGTGAACCCTAATGCGACTAAAGCAGCCAGTAAAAAATCAACGCGTACGGTTTTAAAATTAAAACCCGAAGATATTTATAAAAACAGTAAATGACTCAACAATTAATCCCGTTTATTAGTCAACTTGCTTTAACGGAACAGTTACTATGGCTTGAGCGCTTAAATACCTTGATATCACAGTCAATGGCCGCTCAACATGACTCCTATAAAAGTTCGTTTAATGTGGTGCTCGCCGACAGTTTGTCTACTCTTGAAAAGTCGCGATGTGAAATTGCGATAGTCGCAAATCCTGACCCTACTACTCTAGCTGATTTCCCTCAATTAGTTTGGGTGCAAAGTTTATGGGCTGGGGTCGAACGTTTAATTGCCGAAATACCATCACCTAGCTTTAAAATAGTTCGTTTAATTGATCCGTGTTTAGCGCAAACCATGGCTGATGCTGTAGTGGCATGGAGTTACTATTTACATCGGGATATGCCACGGTATTTGAGTCAACAACGTAGTCAACAATGGCAACAACATACGGTTGCTTTAACGAGTGAAAGAACCATAGGGATATTAGGATTAGGGGAACTAGGGCAGGCGAGTGCAGCAAAACTAAGGTTAAATGGCTTTAATGTCTTAGGTTGGAGTCGTACAAAAAAATCGATTGATAATTTAACCTGTTTCTCAGGCGCTGATGGTTTGGAAAAAGTTTGTTCTGAAAGTGATATTGTGGTGGTGTTATTACCTCTCACTCAGCAAACGTTGGGTCTTATCAATCAAGGTTTATTTAGCAAAATGAAACCAACAGCAGGGCTAATCAACTTTGCTCGAGGTAAGATAGTTCATCATGATGATTTAATAACTGCATTAGATGAAAACTTACTGTCACATGCTGTGTTAGACGTTTTTGCTCAAGAGCCGTTACCGCAAGATAATATATTATGGCAACATCCAAATATTACTGTTTTACCCCATATTTCTGCGCCGACTAATCGTGAATCCGCTTGTGAAATAGTGAAACACAATATCTTAGAGTATTGTTTAACAGGCAAGATCCCACCTTCTGTTGATTTTCACCAAGGCTATTAGTAATACCCTTACAAAAAGAAAGGTTGATTTAAATCAACACTAAAATTTACCGAGTTGTTAGCATATCTGCACGGTTCAATAACTTGATACTTTTTATGACTGATATACCAATTGTTTATTCATGCTCCGGTTGTTCTAATGTTGCTCGTATTGCACATGATATCGCATTAAACCTTGATTCAGACGGGATTGCTGAAATGTCATGCGTATCAGGGGTCATTGCTAATGTTGCTCCTATTAAAGCAATCGCGACGTCTGGAAGGTCGATTATTGCTATTGACGGTTGTGATCTTGCTTGTACAAAAAACTGTTTAGATAATGCTGAAGTTGCAACGTCACATTACTTTGTGATCACAGATTTAGGGATAGTAAAACGTGACAAATGGCAGGACTCGTTATCTGAAAACAGCAAAGCTATGGTACATATTTATGGTGAACTTTCGAAACATGGCATTAACTTTACTAAACGTTAATCTGCCCGTTAATAAGATTTTATCTTTGGTAGCTTGGCGAGGGTTCGTTATAATACAGTTATTTTAAAAGGCATTAAAATGACGAGGTTTTTTAATCTAATTGCAACTCTGTTTTTTCCGATCAGATATTTTCTTGCTGTTATTAGTTTAATAGCATTTATCGTTATTTTGTATTTATTCGTTTTTTCTTCTCAATATGCTCAAGCAACATATTTGACTCCAAGTTTATTGATACTTTTGTGGAGTTTAATTTTATTTGTCCTTTGTCATAGTTTTTATCTTGATCCACAAGTTGCTCAAACATCTGCTTTACATTCAACAAAAAAATTAACATGGTTTGGTGTCATCAAACGAAAATTATCATTTCTGTTTTTATGGCTTTATAGTCTAATGTTCTTAATACTTATGGTTGTTTCTTTTTATTTTACACTCAAAGTGTGGATGCTATAACTGAAATGAAAGCGACAGGAATTGTGCAAAAAATATTCGCGGACGATTTAGATGGGAATAAGCATCAACGTTTTACGTTACGATTAAAAAACAATAAAACAGTTTTAGTGATACATAATATTGATTTAGCTCCAAGAATAGCTAACTTACACGTAGGTGATAAAGTTGAGTTTATGGGCGTGTATCAATGGAATAAATTAGGCGGAATGGTGCATTGGACTCACCATGATCCTCACGGTAAACATCCATCCGGTTGGATTAAACATCATGAAAAATTATATCAGTAATTAAAATTTTACTTGCTGTGACGTTATTATGTTTCTACCCTTAAGTGTTTCTACGGTTCATTAAATTTTTCAAAAGAGTAGCTTATGCGATTTTTATCTCGACGTTTAGTTATGCCAAGTGACTTAAATTATGGTTATTCATTGTTTGGTGGTCGCGTATTGCAATGGATTGACGAAGAAGCGGCAATTTATGTTATTTGTCAACTTGAAACTAATTGCTTAGTGACGAAACATATTGGTGAAATCAGCTTTGAAGCCCCAGCAATGCAAGGGGATATTGTAGAATTTGGTTTAGAAACCAAACAGGTTGGCAATACGTCAATTACCGTCACTTGCTTGGTACGCAATAAAGTCACTAAAAAAACGATTTGTTTAGCCGATGATATTGTTTTTGTTAAGGTTGATCCTGAAACTCGACAACCTGTTCCCCACGGTAAAACGCTTGAAGCGCTTAAACAGCAAACCATTGATGAAGTGAAAACACTTAACCTTTAACAGTGTTTTGTGCCCCTGTTGAAACTAAGATTTTTACAAGAGGGGGAGATGAAATGAGCCGTTATATTACAGAACTTATGTAATACTGCAACGATGAGCGTATTTAATTCCCTCCTTACATTAATCATTCGTTATTAAATTTATGATTGAGTTACTCTTAATTATAAGTTATTGATTTTAGATAAAAAGTAAAATAATAATATTCAGGGTACTATTTCCTGCTTGTTCACAATTCTTAGAGTTACTTAACAGTATTCATAAATAATTACATTTAGACTAGGTTAATTATTTGCTCATGGTGTGTTGGTGATGTATAACACTATTAATTGTTTGTATTTTCATCACAGGAAATTGCTATGACAACTCAATGGGATGCTGATAAACCTATTTATTTACAGCTTTATCAGCAAGTAATATCGCGAATACTCGACGGTTATATCAAAGAGGGTGAGGCGTTGCCTTCGGTGAGAAAAGTCGCCTCTCAATATCAAATTAACCCGATAACTATTTCTAAGGCCTATCAAATGTTACAAGACGAGCAGATAGTAGAAAAACAACGAGGGAAAGGATTGTTTGTAAAAGATGGTGCACAGAGCCGAATGTTAGCGCGAGAAAAAGAAACTTTTTTAACACAACAATGGCCTCAAATATTACAACAGATCACACGATTACAATTATCGGTAGAGCAACTATTATCCAATGAAAGAGGAGAGAAGTAATGACGCCATTAATTTCTATTTCTCAACTAAATAAAAGCTACGGTGCTAGCAATGTGATCTCAGATATTAATTTATCTGTGCATCCTGGACAAATACTAGGCTTGGTTGGCCCCAATGGCGCAGGTAAAACGACTTGTTTACAAGCCATGCTAGGTTTAGTTGACTATCAAGGTGATATCGATATTTTAGGATTTAACCCTAGAAAGCAACGTGAAAAAATGTTGGAGCAAGTTGCATATATTGCTGATGTTGCCGTGTTACCTAAGTGGTTGAAAGTGCATCAGTCACTGGAATACTTAGCTGGTATTCATCCTCGTTTTAATCGTGATAAAGCAAAAGAGTTATTAGCGAAAACTAATATCAAACTTGAAAGTAAGGTAAAACATTTATCAAAAGGCATGATAACGCAGTTACATTTAGCGTTAATTTTAGCAATAGATGCCAAAGTGTTGATTTTGGATGAGCCAACATTAGGATTGGATATTTTAACTCGCCGTCAATTCTACACACACTTACTTGAAGATTTTTACAATGATGATAAATGTATCATTGTAACTACGCATCAAATCGAAGAAATAGAGCATATTTTAACGGATGTTGCATTTATTCAAGAAGGTAAACTCGTACTGAATGAAAGTACCGACAAGATTAAAGAACGCTTTCAGTTAGTTGCCGTAACTCATGAGAACGTAGCACAAGCAAGTGCTTTGAAACCGCTGTTCTCCAATAGTTTGATGGGAATAAACATGATGTTGTTTGATAACCAAAGCGGCGATGATCTTCAGCCCTTAGGTCAAGTAAGTGTTCCAAGCTTGGCTGATATTTTTGTTGGCGTGCTGGCGAAGGAGGCAATCTAATGAATACTTTGCAATTTACTACTCAAATGAAAAAAGAATTATGGGAGTATAAAAAAATATTTTTATGGATCCCAGTTACATTAGCTATTTTGTTAATATGTGCTCCGTTTATCAGTTTATTATTAAATGATGTTTCCAGCGGTCATTGGTTAACTAGGTTTGAACGTATTTCCGGACTCACTCATTCAGAAGAGTTTTCACAAATAGCCTTTGGTTTTATATCGGTATTATTTTTACCTTTTGTTATTATATCCGGCATTATTCAGCTTTATTATTTTATCGCGTGTTTATTTGATGAACGTCGTGATTTATCCATTATGTTTTGGCGATCATTACCTGTATCTGATGCCATGACTATCGGGGTTAAGCTTTTAGTCGGCGCACTCATTCTACCGGCAATATTCCTAATTGCGGCAACGGGGGTAGTACTGGTCTTTCTTATGATGATTGTCATCTTGAGTATTATTCTCTCACTTGGTTACGATATTTCGTTATGGCAATTATGGGCAAATAGTGACGTTATCTGGCATCTATTTACTTCATGGGGGAGTTTATTGCCTTACTCATTATGGATGTTTCCAATTTATGCTTGGTTAATGTTTGTATCCGCTTTTGCCAAAAAAGCTCCGTTCCTCTGGGCCGTGTTACCTATCATTATTGTCTTATTGGTGGAAAGTTTTTTTGTTAGCTACTTTGATCTCCATACGCGCTTTTTTGCTCAAACTTTGATGGATTATTTTACAATTTCGCATAATGCTTTAGAAATTTATGCTAATCAACACACGAGTATTACCGTGATGCCATTTAATGTCATGAAAGATAAAATTAGCATTGTTGCCATATTATTTGGCGCTGGTTTGATGTATGGCGCATATTGGTTGAGGGTGAATAAAAACCACTAGTTTAAATAAGCGAGCAATGAGATAGATAAAGCGGCTCATGAAAATGAGTCGCTTTTTGTAGAATACAGCGTAAAAAAGTATGAAGTTAAGCGAAGAGAAGTAATGTTTCGTTCGCCGCGTACTTATACAGTTGTGATGAAAAGGGCATTAAATGTGTGATAACCCTTATTGATTTGAACAATTATTACCATTGCCGAACGCTTTAGCCCCTGAAATTCTGTTGCTACTATCAACCATAAAAGTTAATGAACAGAAATGACCGGCAACATGTAATGCGTTGCTTTTATCATACTCAATAATTCTATTACCGTCTTCAAGCTTTAAAAAACTATCGGGCGTGCCATATTGTTCGATTAACGAGCTAAGCGATTCACCTTGCCAATGCGAAACATTTCCGTTTGAAGCACATGAAGCAACGAATATCATGAAAATACTACTTATTACAACATTTTTCATTTTACGACTCTAGATATCAGTTACTGAATAAATTGATTATATATTGAACTGGTAAGAGTTGTAAAACATGTTACAGGTTGGACATGCTTTGAAATGAATTGACGTGTTCATATTACTGAACAACACACTTTTAGCTTGATGATTTTATTCAATTTCATCGGTAATAAAATCTTGATAATTTTTTACGGCAAAATATCGAATAGACTTTTTAAGTTTGACTTTTTTAGCGATAAGCAGGCCGTCACAATAAATTTTAACTACCTGTTTATCACCGTTACTGTCTGCTTCATAATCATGGAAAGGATTGAGCCTTAAGTTATCAAACTCTGTTTTCATGATCAGTTTCATGAGGTTACCTAATTAAGTTAGCAAGTTCTTGTTTGGCTAGATAACTGTCCATCATCGAACGCAATAATTTATAAAGTAAAATAGAGCCGTCTATTTCTTCTTTTCGATTAGTTAAACTTTCAATGTTTAATCCAAGTGGTAAATTATACGGTAATACGGCGTCTAAAATTTGTTGTAAGCTATTTGCACAAATGCGAATCGATTCATAAAGTGGTTTATCTGCATTTAAAATACGTAAAGAAGTAGCTTCTGGCACACTAACGCCTAACCACTCAATAAACTCTAAGGTTTTTTCACTACCACAAGGCGAAAAAGTTAAAATAAAGCGTTGTGGTTTAATATTTAATTTTTTACATTCAATAGCATAGCGCGTCAGCATATCTATGGTAGCTTGCGGGTTATATATTGCTTGAGAGATAAAAAAGTTACAGCCTTGCTGATGTTTCTCGATTAATCTTTCGTGTTCATTGCCTTTTTTCGCATGACGTTCTGCGATAGTTACCCCGCCAATAAAAAACTCATTCTGATTATCCACTAAGGTTTTATAAGCATTAGCCAGAGAGAGTGAAATAGTGTTTTTCTTCGAAGGGCTACCGACTAAAACAATGTCACGAATACCGTACTCTTGCCACGCTTCGTTTGCCCATTGGTTAAAATCTTCAGCATTGGATTGCACGACACTTTTATAAGTGATCACAGGTCGTGCTGATTTTTGATTTAATAGCGCGGAATAATGTCTCGGATCATGCGTGGTTTTAAACGGAAAAGGTCGAGGCTTATTGGTACGAGAGTCTTCATCTTGTATGTCATAAACAATTAAACCATCGAAATCGATATCACTCACACGTTCAAGAAGTTTGCTTGCAATGCTTTCTACTTGTTCAATAGGGGTGTCACTTTTTGGTGGTGTTGTGCCAATAAAATATACGCCACGCGTTACATCGTTATATCTTGCTTTTAGCTCTGATCCGTTATTCACTGTTTTTCTTTCTTAACAATTTTAATTGCTAGTATGATAACCCTTCTCAAATTAAAAATCTTACCTAACGATATGCAAAAAAGTGATTTATTATCACAAATAGCTTGATTTACTGTCATTTACCCTTATTTAAATAAGATAAATATCATTATCTTGTAGTGTTAATAACAGGGAGTTTAAAAAGTGTGGCATCTGTTTTTTAAATGCTTGTTTTTAACCTTTGGTCTTTTATCTTCCAATGCGCTACTTGCCGTACCTCTGATAGATTCTTCGCCATCAAGCTCGAGTTTTGAAGTACTTACTGACAGGAGTAAATCAACGCTCACTGAACTGTCACTAAACAAATTATCAAAGCAAAACTCTCGCTTAGCCATCTCGTTTAAAAATTTAATTTTTGAACCAAGATCAATCGTTAACAGTAACTTCACCTACCATGACTTAACTGACATTCCTCAATCTGTTACTCATAAACGGCTGAATTTATTGACTGAAATCCATTTAACTTTTCAATTTCAAATAATGAAAGAGATTGAATTTGCTTTTCTTTCTCTACATGTCTTAATAAATCGCTTACATCAAACTCCTTTCAATAGCATTTAGTTTTTACTTGGTTTAATTCATTTCGGCTGCACTTCCAGCCGCGTTAACAGTATAAATTTTCTCTATAGTTCAAGCTTATTGATAGCTTACATGGAGCGATCGATTTAGGAATTGAAATGGAATATTATCGTGAATTTTTCATCGTATTATCCCCTTGTTTGATATTAGGTTTTTTAGCCATAGTAGCGAAAATGCTTATTAGTGCAGCAAAAAGCAGAAAAGGAATTGCTGTAGCTTTTGGGGTCATGGCACAAATGTTATTACCGGATCCACAAGTAGAAAAAACAATTGACACTATTATCATTGCCAAACGAAAGGTTGATGAGCAAGAAGAACAAAAGGACAATAAAACAGGCTAAAACGTTAGCTTACTCTATTCTTTCGAGTTGCTTTAATATGTCATCTTTATTTTTCAACAGCTTAATTGCATTAAATAAGGTCTCAGCTTGCGGATATTGTAATTTTAAATATCTTAGCCACTGTTTTAATCGACTAGAAAAATAGAAACTTTTATCACCTTGTAGTTCTAAATAGGCGTAGTGTTGAAATAATTTATTGACGGATGACCAAGGCATTTTATCTTCTTTTCCTTTAACAACATTCGCGAGATTAGGCATAGCTAATGCGCCTCTTCCTAACATAATGTTTGCTGTTTTCGCTTCTTTTATGCATTTTTTTGCATCGGATAGCGACCAAATTTCGCCATTAGCAAATAACTCAATGGCATATTTTTCGCTGATTTTACCAATGTGATGCCAATATGCCGGAGGGTTATACCCATCACGTTTTGTACGTGCGTGTATCGTTAATTGATTGGCGTTTGCACTAGTAATGGCGCTGACTATTTCATCTAAAAGGGATGCATCATCAAAGCCTAAACGAATTTTGGCGGATAATATTTGATCTTGCGGCAACGCTTGTTTAACACTATTTACTATTTGATAAATAGTTTCAGGTGTTTTTAATAAAACTGCGCCACCTTTACTTTTATTGACTGTTTTTGCCGGACAACCAAAATTTAAATCTACGCCATGAGAGCCCAATTCAATAGCTTTAATGGCATTTTCAGCCATCCAATGAGGTTCTTGCCCCAGTAGTTGCACTCGAGTTGGGGTGTTGTTATGCGTAAAGCCACCACGCTTTAACTCAGGTGATATTTTATGAAAAATATGGGTAGGAACCCGCCTATCTACAACGCGAACAAACTCAGTAATACATAAATCGTAACAATTTATCGAGCAAAGTAAATTACGCATAAGCTCATCTGCCACGCCTTCCATGGGGGCTAACGTGACTTTTTTTATTTGATTAATCATTACGTTAAACTGCTTTGTTAATAGACTTTTTAGTGAACTTCACTTAATCTTTTATAAAAATAAGCGAGGAATGAAATTTATTTTTAAACGTCAGGTCTTGTTAATTAGTAGTACTTAATTACTGTTGTGTAGAAAGTGGTTCAATACATAATACTAGATATAGTGTCTAAGTTTACAATTTAAAGGAAAACAAAATGAATATAATTAAAAAATCAGCTGTTGTTTTAATGTTAAGTGCATTTGCTTTAACGTCGTTAGTGAGTGTTTCAGCAAAAGCTGAATCAAACCCATTTGAGTCTAAAGGTATCGTTTCTATCGTCGCAGATAACGATAAAGATCATAAATGTGGCGAAGGCAAGTGTGGCGAAGGTAAAAAAGCCAAGAAAGGGAAATGCGGTGAAGGCAAGTGTGGCGAAGGTAAAAAAGCCATGAAAGGAAAATGTGGCGAAGGTAAGTGCGGTGAAGGTAAAAAAGCCATGAAAGGAAAATGTGGCGAAGGCAAGTGTGGCGAAGGTAAAAAAGCCAAGAAAGGGAAATGCGGTGAAGGCAAGTGTGGCGAAGGTAAAAAAATGAAAAAAGATAAATCAAGTAAATGTGGTGAAGGTAAGTAAGATTACCGACATTTGATTGATACTCTTGAAAGCCACAATTATGTGGCTTTTTTGTTTACTTAGTTTTTTAACGACTTAAAAAGCATTTAATTTTATTATTAATTTGCAAAAAATCATCTAATATATCTTTTAATTTCAATTCATAAAGTAGTTATTTCATGTCTAAAAATATTGTCATTACAGGTGCAAATCGTGGTATCGGTTTTGCGATGAGTAAAGAATTTTCACAGCAAGGGAATACTGTTTTTGCCTTATGTCGTCATTCATCTGAACAGTTAGAAAATCTTGCTAATCAAGCCAATAACTTACAAGTTATCACTGGCGTAGATGTTGCCACTGATGAAGGCTTAGCATTGATGGTTTCAGCGCTCAAAGGTCTTACTATTGATATCCTGGTTTGTAATGCTGGGATCTTAAGAGAAGAACAGTTAGGTTCATTAAATATTGAAACGATCCGTGAGCAATTTGAAGTTAATGCTATCGCACCATTACGTTGTGTTGATTCATTACGTCAGCAATTTATTTCCGGCAGTAAAGTGGCCATGATAACTTCACGAATGGGCTCTATTGCCGATAATGGCTCTGGTGGTCGTTACGGATATCGAATGTCAAAAGCTGCGCTTAATTCTGCAGCAATGTCGCTATCTAAAGATTTAGCTGATAAAAATGTTGCAGTAGGCGTTTATCATCCAGGTTACGTGCAAACAGATATGGTGAATCATGGAGGAGACATTAGTGCCGACGAATCAGCCGGTAAGTTAGTCAATTTAATACTAGATTTAACAATGCAAGAATCTGGAGTTTTTAAACATTCTAATGGCCAACTACTTCCTTGGTAATGCCTGAAAAAACCGATAACTCTCGCTATATTCGTATTTGGCAAACCGTGCAATTAATACCTACAGGCACAGTTGCCACTTACGGACAAATAGCCGATCTGGCTGGTTTACCCGGCCGGGCACGATTAGTTGGAAAAGCATTAGCTAAAGTGCCTGATTTAGGTTGGAAGAATCAAGCTGTACCCTGGTATAGGGTGGTTAATTCACAAGGAAAAATCTCTTTCCCGATCGACAGTGAATCTTTTGTGAGACAGAAAGGCTTGTTACAAGAAGAAAATATTATTGTGCAAGGGGCGAAGATCAAGTTGTTTGAATTTCAATGGCAACCTGATCTTACCGAATTATTATTTAAATTAACCTACTAATTTTTAATTGATTTTAGCTTAATTAGTTCTACAAGCTTGAAGTTCTTCCCCCATCAACAGGTAAGTTAATGCCAGTAATATAACTTGCTGAAGGAGATGCTAAAAAGCCTACTGCTGCGGCAAACTCTTCCGGTTTAGCAAAGCGGCGTAATGGAATTTGAGCTTTTTCATTGAGCGTCGCTTGCTCAAACGAAATATTCTGTTTGGCCGCTTTTCCTTGAATAATGGCATCTAAGCGAGCCGTTGCTGTCGCACCAGGCAAAACATTATTTACCGTGATACCAAACTCTCCTAATTCGAAGGCAAGAGTCTTAGCCCAGCTTGCTACTGCACCACGAATAGTATTAGAAACGCCTAAGTTAGGTAAAGGTTGTTTTACTGATGTGGAGATGACATTGATAATTCTACCGTACGCCTTATTTTTCATGTAAGGAATGAGCGCTTGAACTAAGTGATGGTTAGAGACTAAATGTAAATTGAAGGCGTCATTAAACTCACTTGCCGCAGCTAAATTTGCTGGTCCAGGAGCCGGGCCCCCAGTATTATTCACAAGTATTTCAAAACCTTTTGTTTCTGATACAACTTGATTAATGACCCTATTTACTTGATCCGGCTGACTAAAGTCAGCGACTAGCAATTGATGTTGCTGTCCATTTTTTGTATCTAACTCACCAAGCACCGTTTTTAATGCATCTTCATTACGAGAAAAAAGTGTTACATTTGCGCCTAGTGCAGCTAATTCAATAGCACAAGCTTTACCTATTCCTTGACTACTTCCACATACTAAGGCGTTTTTTGACGTTAAATTAATATTCATAATATTTCAAAATAGCTAACAGATGATGGTATTTAACCATAGAAAGCTATGATTTGTTTTAGCAATTATATTTTATTTTTTGATGATTTATTTTGACAGTTGTCAGATCGTTTATTAAGCTGACTAAAAAGTTTTTAAGCATGGCAAATATGATCGAACAAGGTGTAAGTGTTTCAGGGCAAGGACCAGTCGTTGTGTTTTTACACAGCTCTTTAAGCTCGTCAAAACAATGGGCGAATTTAGCTGCTCAATTAAGTGAGCATTTCACGTGTATCAATATCGACTTATTAGGTTATGGGAATGCGAGTGCAGCTTGCGAAAAAAACTATAATTTTACCATTGAAACCACTCGGATAAACACGATCATAAGTCAGGTTGCTCCGACTGAAAAATTTCATTTAGTTGGCCATTCGTGTGGCGGAGCAATCGCGTTAAAAATTGCGGTTGAACAGCCAGAAAAACTATTAAGTTTGTCTCTGTTTGAGCCTGTGGCATTTCATTTATTAGCACTTTCACACAATGAAAATCACAATGCTTTAGCAAGAGATGTTGAAAATTTTGCTGAAAAACTTGCTTCTGTTAGCCAACAACAAGGGGCTGAAGCCTTCATTGATTTTTGGAATGGCGAAGGATTTTTTGCGAAGTTACCTCACAAAATTCAAACGACAATGATTGAGCAGTTTACAAAAGTGAAATTAGACTTTATCGGGATACTGCAAGAACGTTATTCTTTTGAGGCATTACAAGTGATTCAATGTCCATGTTTGCTTATGGTAGGGAAATACAGCAAAGCGGTCAGTCATGTTTTGAGTCAAGCTATTGCTCAGTCGTTAAAACATGTTGAATATAAAGAAATTTCCTCAGGTCATATGGCGCCAATCAGTCATCCAAACCTTGTACAACCACTGATTTCTTCATTTATTTATCATGTGAAGTGAGTTTTTTTATTACTTCTTTTCATGAATATTGAGTGGTAAAGTAACGGCATGAAATTTTCCATATTTTATTCTTTACTTTTTGCTTCTCTCATCTTGGTTAATGAGGAAGTTTACGCGAATAGTAAAGCATCAAAATCTGCGCAACAAAATATTCATCATATTTGTGAATCTTCTTATGATCTTTGTTTATCTTTGTTACCGCCATATTTAGCCAAATCACCAAAATATAGTCGCTTATGGTACGCCTATAAATTATATCAATTAGAAGCTTTATTTGCGTTAGAACGTGATGAAGAGCTAGAGAAAATGCTGCTGACAGTCGTATCAAGAAAGGATTTACCTGAGAAGTTCCATATCTATAGCTATATTTTATACGCAAAATTAATTCAATATAAAGGTGACACAGAACTAGCCAATCGTTACTTCAACGAAGCAAAGGAACTCTTGTTAGCGGTAAATAAAGAGTGGCCTAAACCGTTTGAGCTGATAAAAGTTGCTAATATGCTGCTTTATATGAATCAGTACCAGATTGGCTACGATATGTTATTAGGATTAGAAGAAAAGTTTAGCCATTTCACCGATGCTAATTTTAAATACCGTTTATATACTAACTTAGGGCATTTTGCTTTACGGTTACAAGATCATCCTGCACATCAGGAATACCGTTTAAAAGCTCTGCAGTGGGCAGAAAAAACGGATAATACCAACATGCAAGCGATTGCAAATTTTAATGTTGCACGTTCACATTATTTTGTTGATAGCTTTGACGTTGCTATCAAATATTTCAATTTGGCGTTAACTGTGTCATTAAAAGCACGTAATCAAAGCTTAGTAGATAAAACGTATTTAAATTTGGCTGATATTTATCATCGTTTAAATAATAGAAATAACGTTAAAGTACTGTTAAAAAAAGTGAATTTTGACGATTTAGATGGAGTATATGCCAAGTTATATACTCAGTTGTCTAATGACAATTAAAAAAGCCCGGTGACAAACCGGGCAAAATAAGGGAAAACATGTCGATTTAGTTATTAACTCGTTTTACTTGTTAATAAACTTTTACCATTAATCGCTATTTTTCTAGGTTTTAACGCTTCCGGTATTTCTCTTTCTAAATCAATATGTAGTAAACCATTTTCCATAAAAGCACCAATAACTTTCACATGATCACCTAGCTGAAATTTTCTTTCGAAATTTCTTTCGGCAATGCCTTGATGCAAAAATTTTCTGTCTGTTTTCTCTTTATCGGCCGGTTTATTACCGGTGACAATTAAATTATTTTGTTTAGACTCAATAGCTAATTCATCTTCAGCAAACCCAGCAACAGCCATAGTGATTCTGTATTGGTCTTCTGCTAGTAATTCAATATTATATGGGGGATAAGACGATTGTTTATCGGCTCTAGAGGCTTTATCTATTAAACCAGCTAAGTGGTCAAAACCAATAAATGAACGGTAAAGTGGGCTAAAATCTGTATTTGTACGCATAATTCATATCCTATTTAGTTAGCAATATGCTGTTTATCTGTTTAATAACTCAATGTTAATTGTCCAGCATCTGCTGCGACGAAACATTTTGCGTGTATTAAACAATCAATGTGCCTTTCATCAAGAACAGGCGGTTAAAGTAGTAGACCCTATCGGCGTCTACAGTTAAATAGATAAGGACGAGAAAATTAATTTCAAGAAAATAAAGCGAATATTTTTAAATTAATTTAAAGTTTAAAGGTAAGTTGTTGAAAATTAGAAGGTAATTTTTATATGTTTTTAATGGGAAATATTGTTTTTGTGAGAAAACTCTTCATGAACTTCCTCACTGAGTTACCATCATTCGACGATATGAGTTAATCTTGTGACTCTTTGACTGAGGTTAATTTGTTCAATTCGGTTAAGGCGAGCTCATAATTAGGGTGATTTGAAATATTTTTAACTAATTCTTTGTAGGCGACTTTACCTTGGTTATCAATAATAAAAATAGCACGAGTTAATAACCCCATATCTTTAATCAATAAGCCATATTGACTGCCAAAATCACGCCAAACCGCGTCAGACAATACCTTAATATTTTCAACTTTTTCGTTTTTGCAAAAACGTTTTTGTGCAAAGGGAAGATCATTACTAATGGTTAACATAGTAACTTGATCTGAAAAATTAGAAACTTCATCATTAAATCGCTTAGTTTGCAGTGAGCAAACTCCCGTATCTAAACTGGGAACCACAGAAATTAATAGGGTTTTATTTGTGAAATCTGAAAGCGAGACAGCAGCAAAAGACTCGTTCACAACTTTAAAAGGGGGCGCTGGTTCGCCAACCGTTACTTGATTGCCTAAAAGGGTGATGTATTTTTCACCCGCCATAACTAAGTTATTTGTTTCAGTGAGACTTGCCGTCGAAACACCATTCGCTAATACAGTGAATGCAAGTAAGAAATTAAAAAATGTAAATGTTAAACATCGAGCTAAAAACATAAGAAAAACTAATTGATAATGAAAATTAATGAAAGCTTAACCTTGGCAAAAAAAAATAGCCATAAAATAGTTTTTTTTTTAATTATTATCTATGGTTATAAAGTACAACATACTATTATGAGTGTGTTTTTTACTAAAACATCGTTGTTTGTAATGAGAAAATTAGAGTGAGTTTATGTCAACACCTTTATTAATTTGTGATGATTCGAATATGGCGCGTAAACAGGTGGCTCGATCGCTACCTGATGGATGGGATGTTGATATTAGCTTTGCAACAAATGGACGTGAAGCAATAGAGTTGATTAAAGCAGGAAAAGGCGATGTATTGCTTTTAGATTTAAATATGCCAGAAATGGATGGCTATCAAGTATTAGAGGCGATTGTTAAAGAAGATTTACCTACTATGGTCGTGGTAATTTCGGGTGATATTCAACCTGAAGCTCATCAACGAGTCACCAGTATGGGGGCTTTAGACTTTATCAAAAAGCCAGTTAATAAGGATAAATTAACGGATATTTTAAAAGCCTATGGTATTTTTTCTGATGAAGAAATGTCCTTTGAACCTGTGGTAAATACGGTTTTAGAAGAAAAAGTTAGCTTATCGCCAATGACAGAGCCTGTTGTTGCGCCAGAAGTCATAAGAGAAGCAGAGCCTGAGCTTGTTGTTCTTGATGCAGACTTAAGAGATTGTTATCAAGAAATTGCCAATGTTGCTATGGGGCAAGCGGGGGATTTACTCGCTAGGTTGCTCGATGTTTTTGTTGTTTTACCTATTCCCAATGTTAACTTAATTGAAGTCAGTGAATTAAGTATGGCATTGTCCGCAGTAGAAGAACATGAAAGCACTTCCGGAATATGCCAAGGTTTTATCGGTGCTGGTATTTCAGGAGAAGCCTTGTTAATTTTAAACGACTCTAGTTTTAAAGACGTTGCTTCTTTAATGAATTATCAATATGAAGTTGATGAAAGTACTGAACTTGAATTGTTAATGGATATGGCAAACTTACTGATTGGCGCATGTTTGAAAGGGGTATCAGAGCAGCTAGATATGACGTTTAGCCAAGGCCACCCCGTTGTATTAGGCCAACATCGGAAAATTTCTGAATTAATTGCGACCAATTCGACAAAATGGAAAAGAACTTTAGCGATAGAGATCAGTTATAACATTGAAAACTATCCAATAAAGTGTGATTTATTGTTGCTGTTTACTGAAGCATCAATGATTACGTTAAATAATAAAATTGCTTATTTGCTGGATTAATTTATGTCGTTAGAAACAGAACAAATGAATGAAATGCATTGGTTGATGGAAATGCTCCACACCATAGATGTTGGGTTAGTTGTTTTAGATCGGCAATATAACATTCAAATTTGGAATGGCTTTATGGAAAATCATAGCGGCTTGCTTCCAAGAGAAGTGAAAGGTAAGGCGTTGTTTGAGCTGTTTCCTGAAATTCCCAAAGAATGGTTTGTGAGAAAATCTGAATCTGTTTTCATGCTAAAAAATAAAGCGTTTACTATATGGGAACAGCGGCCATATCTTTTTAAATTTCAGAATTATCGGCCTATCACAGGTACCGCTGACTATATGTACCAGAACACAACATTTATTCCTTTAATGTCATCTACGGGTGAAGTTACCCATTTATGTTTAATTGTTTATGATGTAACTGATAACGCCACACATAAAAAAGATTTAGAGCAGGCAAATAGTGAATTAGAGGTATTAAGTCAAACGGATGGTTTAACGCAACTGTTTAATCGCATGCATTGGGAAAGTTGTTTAAAAAGCGAATTTAAACGCTGGCAACGTAGTGCGAATCCAAGCTGTTTAGTCATGATCGATATTGATAAGTTTAAAAATGTAAATGATACATACGGTCATGTGCTTGGAGATGAAGTCATTCGCCATATTTCAGAAAAAATTAGACATCATGTTAGAGAAACCGATATATCTGGGCGTTATGGTGGCGAGGAGTTTGCGGTGTTACTCGCCGATACTACCCTAGAAAATGCGCAAGTATTTGCTGAAAGACTGAGAAGGGAAATTGAAAATTCAGTGGTCAAGTATAATGATATTGATCTGAAATATACGATTAGTCTAGGTGTTGCAGAAATCGATGAAAGTATCAATAATTACGAAGCTTGGATTGAATGCGCTGATGCGGCTTTATATCGTTCAAAAGAAAACGGACGAAATAAAGTTTCATTACACCCTAAACAGGGCTGAATTAGCAAAGAGCAAAAAACAACTTAAATCAGTTAAGCGTTGGTAGATTTTCACTTTTCATGCACTCAAAAACCTTAAATGAATCAATGATGGCGTTTTATTATCTGTTAAAACGCCATTTGTTTTTTCTCAGCTCGTGTCGTTCAAACCTTCTTCTTGTAAACCCTTGGTTCGTATTACTTGAATTTTTATTGTTGATTTAACCTAGTTGCGTTATTTAAAACGCTTGTTTAAACTGTCAATATAAATCAAGAAATGAACTGGCAGTAATGACCTATGAGCACTAAAAATAAAATACTGGATGCAGCTGAGAGTTTGTTCGCTGATAAAGGCTTTAACGGTACATCATTACGTGAAATTACCAGTCTAGCGGAAGTCAATTTAGCAGCCGTTAATTACCATTTTGGCTCTAAAAAAGAGTTGATTAAAGCGGTGATGTCTCGTTATATGAACGAACTATCTCCAAATTTACAAGCCTCTTTACTCGTTATTTGCCAACAAGATACTAAACCTACATTACATGAAGTGTTTTCGGCGTTTATTGAACCTTTATTATCTTTAAATGTGTTTAGAGAAAATGGTACGAGTAATTTTTTACAATTACTTGGTCGTGGATATACTGATAGCCAAGGTTTTTTACGCTGGTTTTTAACCACGCAATACCCAGAAGTCATTACTAACTTTGTGACGGCAGTTCAACGCGCTTATCCCGAACTTTCTGCGGAAGATATTTTTTGGCGATTACATTTCACCATGGGAACGGTTATTTTTACCATGTCATCAAGTGATGCGTTAATGGATATTGCCAAGAATGATTTCGAACAAGATGTTGATATTGCTGATGTTATTCGTAAAGTGATCCCGTTTGTCGCTTCTGGAGTTGGCGCTCCTTTAGACTAATACATGCTATAACTCATTTTTGGCTTTAAAAAGTTAAAACGATAAATTATTCAATCATCACTATGTTATTTAAGCTTAATTGGGTAGAGTTACTTCCTATAAAATAACAAAAAAATATGAATCGTTTTTATGGGTCCTATCATGATGGACGTGCTTGGCACGTCACTAACTGAAGAAGATAAAGAACTGCTGAGTCACCCTCTTATCGGTGGCTTAATTTTATTTACACGTAACTTCCAATCTCCTGAGCAATTAACTGAATTAGTTCAAAATATTAGAACGGCTGCCAAAAAGCCTTTATTAATTGCAGTAGATCACGAAGGAGGCAGAGTACAACGATTTCGTGACGGCTTTTCTACTATTCCTGCGATGGGTAAGTTAATTGATTATGCCGAACAAGATATCAAAAAAGCACAGCAATTTGCGAAACAAAGTGGCGCGCTAATGGCGTTAGAAGTTCAAGCCGTTGGTATTGATATTAGTTTTGCACCAGTGCTCGACATCAATGGTATTAGTGAAGTCATTGGACAACGTAGTTTTCATCGTCAACCTGAAATAGTCACACCATTAGCACAATCGTTCATTGAAGGAATGCATTCAGTTGGCATGAAAGCTACGGGTAAACATTTTCCTGGTCATGGCAGTGTTCAAGCAGATTCGCATGTCGATTTGCCGATAGATAATCGCAGTTTAGCTGAGATCACTTGCCAAGACTTAATTCCTTTTCAACAATTGATTGCCTCCAACAATGTTGACGCTTTAATGCCAGCTCATGTTATTTACCCTGATGTTGATAATAAATCAGTCGGTTTTTCGCGTATATGGTTACAAGATATTCTACGTAATCAACTCAAGTTCAACGGCGTGATATTTAGTGATGACTTGTCAATGGAGGCAGCGGGTTCAATCGGAGGCTATGTTGAACGGTCTGAAGCGGCACAAGAGGCAGGCTGCGACATGTTGTTATTATGTAATAATCGTCAGGCCTTGATAAATGTTATTGATAATGCTCGATTAATCCATAATGTGGCAAGTGAAAAAAGAATTGCTCAGATGTTAAAAACTTCTGATTTCTCATGGCAGGCAATGCAGCAGCAACCTATGTGGCAAGAGTTATCTCAACGTAATCAGCAATTATTGATGCGAGAAAAATAGTATGTTGAAAATTAATAAATCATTAATGATTGTTGCAGCACCTCTCATTGCTGTGTGTAGTTATTTTATTTTATTGCAACTTGGGCTTGCAGATAAACCGGCTATTGCAGCAGCTATTACATTATTAACAGTTATATGGTGGGTAACAGAAGCTATTCCTATTCCAGCAACGTCACTGGTGCCTTTTGCATTATTACCTTTATTTGGCATCGTTGATCATAAAACCGTCGCTTCCTCTTTAGGTAGCCACGTTATCCTTTTGTTAATGGGAGCTTTTATGCTCTCCAAAGCAATTGAAAAAAGTGGCACGCATCATCGGCTTGCTGTCTATATGGTTAAGCTTGTTGGAGTCAGTAGTGCAAAACGTTTAGTGTTAGGGTTTATGTTAGCAACGGGCATTTTAAGTATGTGGATTTCTAATACCGCAACAACGCTTATTATGCTACCCATTGCGCTTGCCATTTTAACGCACGTAAATAACCCTCAGTTAAAAGTTGCTTTAATTTTAGGTATTGCTTATGCGGCAAGTGTTGGTGGGATAGGCACTCCTATTGGTACACCACCAAATGTTATTTTTATGGGGATTTATGAAGAGCATACAGGTCAAGAGTTTGGCTTTGTAAGTTGGATGAAAATTGGTATTCCAATAGTGCTGATTGTTTTACCTATTATGGCTTTATGGCTAACACGCAATATAACCTTAGAGCATAAAATTGAATTGCCTGAATTAGGCGCTTGGCGAAAAGAAGAAAGTAGAACGCTTTGGGTGTTTGGTTTAACGGCCTTAGCATGGGTAACCCGTGGAGAACCATTTGGTGGTTGGAGTGGTTTATTTGGTGTTGAGATAGCTGGCGATAGTACTGTAGCTCTTTTGGCTGTTGTGATCATGTTTTTGATCCCAAATGGTAAAGGTTCAAGGATCTTAGATTGGGAATCAGCGAAAGATATCCCATGGGGAATGTTGTTGTTATTTGCTGGCGGTATTGCAATTGCAAAAGGGTTTGTTGCGTCTGGGCTTAGTACGATTTTAGGCGATTGGTTAACGTCTTTAGCGAACTTACCAGCCATTTTAATGATTTTAACTATCTGTTTAGTGGTAACTTACTTAACAGAAATTACTAGTAATACCGCAACCGCTACGTTATTGATGCCTATTTTAGCTGTTGCAGCTGTTGCTTCTGGTTACGAGCCTAGTGTTTTCATGATCCCTGCGGCTATGTGTGCAAGTTGTGCTTTCATGCTTCCTGTGGCAACGGCTCCGAATGCCATCGCGTATGGTACAGGTGAAATTACTATTCAAGATATGGTAAAAGAAGGCGCGATATTAAGCTTTATTGTTTCTTGTATCGTGGCGGGCAGCTGTTATTTATTATTATTATCTTAAAGATAAAAAAATGCCTTAGTGTTAACAAGTTAACCCTAAGGCATAAACTACATCTAAAAAATCTCTGGGGAGAGATATTATTTACAACGAGTATAAATTAAGCATGTTCATCATAGCTAAGCTATATGACCTTTTTATGACAAAATATTCGCGATGAAAAAAAAGCAAAGGTTTAGTTGTGGGCAAGCATAAACTTCAACATTTTTACATTGCTGAAGAACAATCAATTTATTTATTGAGCCATAAAGATGCCACGAAACTGAAACAGTGGGTTGATTTATGTCAGCAACAGTTGAAACTATTAGGCTATTCAGAAATATCTCTTATCGGTAAAGGAGCTTTTGGCTTTGTTTTTGGTGGGATAAACAGCACTGGTTTAGCACAAGTATTTAAATTTTCTCGTATTAATTTACCTCAGCATGTTCAAGATAGGCTTGCGGAAGAAGCGGAAATTCAAGCTCAATTAGCCCACCCTAAAATTCCAAAAATCATCGAATATTATAAAATTAAACGTCAATCCATCGTGCATATGGAGCGAGCACCTGGTATTAACCTCGAGCAATATTCTCATTTACACGGGCCATTGCCTCCTGAGTTAATTGTTCATATAGCTTTGCAATTGGCTGATATTTTAGTGTATTTACGCGATACTTCTTTGCATCAAAATGGTAAGCCGTATGTACACGGTGATATAAAACCGTCGAATGTGGTTTTTCATGAGGAAAGTCAGCAAATTTACTTGGTAGATTGGGGCTCTGCAGTCACGGCACAACTTGATATTCACGGCAATACCACATCCAATAATGTCATGGATTTGATGAGCAGTGATTTACAAAATTCTAATGCACGCTTAGGCGATGTTTACTTTATCGGGCCGGAACAAATCAATGGCAATTTATCCTCTCCTCGTTTTGATGAGCAAGGATTAGCCGCCACTTTATACGCCTTGGCTTCAGGACAATCATGCCGCTACGGACACAATGTAATAACCCCTTGCTCCCTAGGGTTACCTAAAGTTTTAGCTAAAATCATTGAAGCTATGCTCAGTGATGATCCTCAACAAAGAAACCAAGCAGGTGATTACTTTTTTGATCATTTAAAGCTACTAAAAAATACAGTGTTAGCAAGTACACCAACGACACCTGAGATTAAACCTTTAATACCTGTGTGGATCAAAGCGTCAACACAAGAAATAGATACGGTTGTTTATGGCTCTCGAAAATCGTTTTTACGCGAAGAGAGCGACAGCGACTCGTTATCTGATATTGATGATGCTCAGTTAGAAAAATATTACAAAAACTACTTAATGGGAATGGGAGATACCGAAAAAGCTTTTGTGGCTGCGGTTAGTCGTTTAGGTAACTTCCCTGTTGTTGGTGGCTTAGCGATTCGATGGGAAAAAGAAGGGGTTTATATTGATTCGAATTTAACCATGTTTGATCAATCGTTAAAAACATCTTTTCAAAGTGCTGTAAATAATATGATCCGACTCGCACAAGGTATTTTTCGCGTGGGTGTTTTCAAAAGTTGTTTGTTTAATGCTCGTAATACGTTACATGTTGAGCGTGAAGATGAAAACGCACCATTCTCAGTTACGCCGGGACAAAAAATACACTTTGATATCAGTGATGTACCAGAAGTTGACGACATCACCAAATTGCACTCTTATTTTGAAGACGGTAAAGACCCTGATGAATATTTATATTTACCGGATGAAATTATGACGGTGTTAACGCGGTTAAACTCAATTCATCATACCGGCTGTATTATTTTTGAAGTGTTACCAACCCATTTAAAAATTCACAGTTACTTAATGTTGTTAAACCATGATAAAGAGCAAGAGTTTAGGCAGTGTTTAGCTGAAATATTGCAACTTTTACCGACTATCAATGGTCAGGGGATTTCGGGTTTTATGAAATTACCTTATAAAGATACCCGTTTTTTTGAACATATAAATAAATTGCCTGAGAAGTTTTATCCGGCAAATCCTAAACTCAAGACAAGCAAATAAACGACTATACTGATTATTAGCAGCAACTTTTTATGCAATTATCGCCACATGGAGAAAAATATGACTGACAAAATAGGTGAAATGGCTTGGTTAGATCTTTCAGTTAACAATGCTGAACAAGTAAAAGACTTTTATCAACAAGTTATTGGTTGGCAAAGTGAAGCTGTGTCTATGGGAGATTATAATGACCATACGGTTATGTCGCCAAGCTCGGGAGAGGCCGTGGGTGGAATTTGTCATGCACAAGGTTGTAATGCTGATTTACCTCCTGCGTGGTTGCCGTATTTTTTAGTTGAGAATGTTACTGAATCTGTCGCCCAAGTTTTGGCAAATGGCGGTGAAATGGTCACTGAAATTAAATCAATGGGCGATGATAAATATGCGGTGATAAAAGATCCTGCAGGCGCGGTTTGTGCTATTTATCAAAAAGCCTAGCAATAAAATGAGGTAAACGGTATCGAGTAATTCCCGTTTACCTTTAATCGAAAGTTATGCTAATTCTTTTGCTTTAAGTTAAGCCTGAAAAGGCTTTAGTTGGCTGAGGTCTGGTTGTTGGCAAAAAGCATCAAAACGCTCAGCTAAACGTTCTGTTTCAGTTAAAACCGTGCGCCAATATTTGATACGGGTAGTGGCATCCATTTCAGTGAAGTCTTTTCTATCCGGAATTTTGCCAAATGGTATTGACGCAATAAATTGTTGAGACGGCACTATCATCACAACATTTTGATAGTGATTTTCTTGTACTTTGCGAGTTAAATTTTTATCAAACCATCCAGCTTTTGGCTGCGCATTAAAGTGGGGGTATAAAATTAAACCTTCATTCTCACTCTTCTGATTCTCAGCATTTTCTATTTGAATATCAAAATGATAATCAATAATGCCGCCATCTCGGTACATTCCTTTTGATGAGTTTGGAATATCTTTTACCCCTTGCATCACCATAGGAATTGAGCCCGATGCAAGTAAAGCAGCTTTTAAGTTCCGTTCTGTTAAAGGCTGATAAAAGGTGTCAAATTGACAATGGTCAGTAAGTTTTACTCGACTATTGGGATGATGATATACATAACGTTGATATTGGTGTTTTAATAAATTTCGGTCAATTCGATTTAACACAATGCTGCCCAATAAACCTAAAAACTGTAAGGGCTTACTGTCAAAACTTGTTAATCCTTGGCATTTTGCAACTATAAAATGTGCCTTAAAAATAGGGTTGTTAATGATCTCTGCCATGCCATTCTTGCCATAAACAGCGTCTAATAACGTTTTAGCTTTGGTGGTAATTTCAAGCGCATCGGCTTTTTCAGTATAAACTGTTTCACTATAAATTTTAGCTAAGCGAGTAATGGCAGCTACCGGATCTTTTTGAGCTAGGGCACCAAAACGAAATGCACCTGCCGATGAGCCTATTAAGTTGAGTTCAGTTGTTCGTTCTTGAAAGAATTCGCCAAATATATACTTATCTAGCCCAAACAAGGTAAACCATTTAGGTCCACCGCTGGCGCCGAGCATTGAAGTGAATAATTCTTGTTTAAAACCTTGTTGCTGAATGGTTTTTAGCGCGTGGGTTCCGGCATAAATATCAAGCATGACTAATGTTATAACTCTACTTTTTTAAGATTATTATTTATTTTCTTTTTTGGGCGACGGTTAAATCGTACACATTATAAATTCGACCAAGAGTAATGACTTTGATTACTTGGCACAAATAAAGTTTGATATAAATTCGTAGCGTAATCGTCTGTCATTCCCGCAACATAATCTGCAATGATCCGATGACAATTCGTGCCATCAGCTTTTGCTCGTAAATAGCGTGCTTTCGCATTTATCGGTAGTAACCTTTCAGGATCCGACGCTAGTGCTTCGAAAAGTTCCATGACAACTTGTTGGCCACGATATTCAATTTGTTGAATTGCCGTTTGTTTAATAACAAATTGAAGGACAAAATCTTTAAATATTTGTAATGCTTTTTTAGCAATATCAGGATGTTGAGCATTGTACCTTAAAAGCGGCTCCGAAAAGTTGATATTATCAGCTTCATTCAGATCAACTAACACAATTTCCGTGATCAAATAATTGACTAATCCGCCAATTGCTTCTTTTTGCAAGTGATGTTGTTGACTAAATAATTGCTGAGTTAAAGTCTCACTAATTTCCTGTAACCATTCATCATCAAGTACTTTCAGTTGCTTAACAACATGCTTTTCAAAATCGTTTTGGTTAACAACGCCGGTAACGATGGCATCTTCTAGATCGTGAATGCCATAAGCAATATCATCTGCGAGCTCCATGATGGAGCAATCGAGTGATTTAAATAACGTTTTATTGTGCTTATTTTTATGTTGAGTGGTTTGCTGAAATAATGATTTATCTTCTAAGTTCAATGGAGCAAGCACCCAATTTAAAGTCTCTTCATCGTCTAAAAATAATCCCTTGGGTGGATGGAAATCTGCTGCTTTTAATTGACGATGCGATGATAAGGTTTTGACTTGATCTGATGATGATAAACAATCAATGGTTTGAGGGTATTTCATTAGTCCTAATAATGTACGTCTAGCTAAATTCATCCCGTAATTTTCACTATAAGGTTCTAACTTGGAAACTATCCGAAAAGTTTGTCCGTTTCCTTCGAAGCCGCCAAAGTCACGCATCATATAATGTAAGGCAACTTCACCACCATGACCAAAAGGCGGATGACCTATGTCATGAGCTAAACAAATGGCTTCTATTAAGGTGTCATTTTCTGGAAATAACGTTGCCGTGAGATCTGGAAATTTATCTCTTAGTTGAGCACTGATACCTGATCCTATTTGTGCTGCTTCTAATGAATGTGTCAGACGAGTTCGATAAAAGTCACTTTGACCACTGCCCATTACTTGTGTTTTAGATTGCAGTCGACGAAAAGCGGCGGAGTGAAGAATTCTTGCTCTGTCTCTTTGAAAAGGGCTACGGTGATCTTGTCGACGTGTTGCCACTTTAGTAAATTGTCTCGTTAACCAGATATTATTCATAGCAGGCCTAATATATTATTAAAATACATGCTAAACTTCTGTATTGTTGTAACAGATAGTTTCTTAACTTTCACGTTAACATTTTACTTAGTTTATTGTTAGTCACAAACGATATATTGTTGAAAGTTATAGAAAAGCAAGGGTGTAAATGGGGTCTTTTTATAAAATAATTTGTTGTTTAGTTATTATTACGCCATTGTTAAGTAAAGCTGTAGAATATACCGATCTAGCCGTTGAACAAAAAAACATTTTTCCACGAGAATCGATAGTAGACGAACAGACCCTAGAGCTTGTCACTGGTTTAGCAAAGCCTCCTTTTATCCTTGAAGATCAACAACATGGTTTGCAACTCGATTTGATCAGAGAAGCGTTTGCTAGCGAAAACTATAACGTTAACTTTAATGCAATGCCGCTGGGGCGAAATCTTACTGGCTTTCGACGCATGAACGCCGACGGCATCATAACGTTACCGCCAAGCTATGAACATCCTGCACTTTTTATTTCAAAGCCTTACATCATTTATCAAAATGTCGCGGTGAGTCTTTCTGAAGATAACTTTAAAATTGAGCAAATATCAGAACTATCTGATAAAAGCATTATTGCATTTCAAAATGCTAAGAAATTTCTTGGTGACGAATATGAAGGTACCATCGCTTACTCAATGGATTACCGAGAAGTGCCTGATCAAATGAAGCAAATTGAATTATTGTTTTTACGTAGAACGGAAGTGATAATTCTTGATATTAATATATTTAAGTATTTCGTAAAAACACAAAAAAATCCGCTTTTTAATAAACCATATACCGTGCATTATATTTTTAATGAACGCCCTTATTCAGTAGGTTTTAAATCTAATGAGTTAAAGGAAACATTTGATAAAGGCATAGAAACCATTAAAGAAAACGGTACTTATCAGTTGGTAATAGATAACTACCTGAATTAAAAAGTTATTTATTAGCAATGAAAATGGCTCTTTTTGGCGCTGGGTAACCTTCTATTGTTTTTGATTGATCGTCTGGATCAAGGAAGTCTTCCAAAGATTCAGTGTCTATCCAGTCTGTTTTGCGTTGTTCGCCAAGGGCTGTAACATCTGTATTGACCACCCGAATATTGCTAAAGCCACAACGAGCTAACCACGCACACATTGCATCACAACTTGGTAGAAACCAGACATTACGCATTTTCGCATAACGTTCGCCAGGCACTAATACAGTATTTTCATCCCCATCAACCACTAATGTTTCTAGTACTAATTCACCACCTTTTACGAGTTGTGACTTTAATTGATATAAAAAATCAATCGGTGAACGTCGATGATATAAAACGCCCATAGCAAATACACTGTCAAAGGCATGTAATTCGGGTAATTGTTCGACACCTAAAGGTAATAGGTGGACTTGTTTATCATTGACAAAATGCTGGATGGCGTTAAATTGAGTAAAAAATAGCTGGGTTGGATCAATTCCCACGACAAATTCTGCACCTTCACCTCGCATTCGCCATAAGTGATAACCACTGCCACAACCTATGTCTAATACATATTTATTTTTCAATGAACTGATATGAGGAAGGAGTCGATCCCACTTAAAATCAGATCGCCATTCGGTATCAATATGTAAGCCATGAATATGGTAAGGACCTTTGCGCCAAGGTTTGAATTTTTTTAATAAGTTTTCTAAACGTTTATATTCACCCTCTTTAATGTCGCTTTTTTCACCGACAATTACACCATCTTGTAAATTGATGCTTGATGGCTTTGTTTCAGGTAATGCATCGAGTGTTTTTTGCCATTGTAAAAACTCACCATGCAGTTCTTGTTTTTGCCAGTGGGTAAGTTGAGCAGGTAGGGTGTTTAACCAATGAGATAAGCGGTTTTGAGCGATTTCTTGATAAAAAGTATTAAAATTCATTGAGACAACTACTTATTTGATGGCGACTAAAGAGTAAAAGTTAAAACATTGAAACCAAGGCGTTACGTGAGTAAAGCCGGCATTTTTCAAGCGTGTTATTTGAGTATCAACCGTATCAGTGAGCATAACTTTTTCTAAAGCCGTTCGCTTTTGAGCTATTTCTAAATCACTGTATCCGTTGGCACGTTTAAAGTTATGATGTAAATCAGTTAATAAATTTTGACATGTTTGATCGTCAGTAGAGAGTTTTTCAGATAATACCAATGCGCCACCGGGTAGTAAGCCATTGGCAATATTATTGATGACTTGTTCGCGCAGGTTAGGCTCAATAAATTGTAAAGTAAAATTCAAGACAACCATTGAAGCATTGTGAATAGGGTAATCGACAATATTTCCTTCTACAATTTCAGCAGGCGTTTCTCCTTTAAAAGCATTAATATGCATTTTACAACGTTCAACCATGGCTGTGGAGTTATCGACACCTATTATTTGACAATTTTGAGCTGTAATGGCTTTTCGCATAGCTAAGGTTGCAGCACCTAAAGAACAACCTAAATCATAAATATTTGAATTATTAGTGACATATTGCTGACTTAATTGAGCAATCGTTTCTATAATAGTATTGTAGCCTGGTACTGAACGTGAAATCATATCAGGAAAAACTTCTACAACTTGTGCGTCAAAAGTAAAATCTTTCACTTTACTTTGTTTGTTTGAAAAAATTAAATCGGTTTCTGAGCGAGTCATAGCGTAAAGTCATTGTGTAGGAATGCTAATTGCTGGTATTTTAACTGAAAAACAATGATCAATAAAATGGATAAATATTATTTGCCTATACTAATAGTGCTAAAGACAGTTAAATAAATCCCATAAACAGGAGAAAGGCTTGAAATATTGGTTAGTTAAATTTTTATTTATTAATACCTTATTCTTTTGTTGCCAAGTATTTGCTCAAACCAAAGCAGAAATACCACAACCTATTAAAATAGCGTTCAATAAAACTTCATTCCCATTTCATTTTCAAAATCAGCAAGGTGAGGCTGATGGCATTATGGTGGATTATTGGAAACTATGGGCGAACAAACAGAATGTAGTCGTTGAGTTTGTTCCAATGAGTTGGCTTGAAACATTAGCTTCTGTGAGTGAAGGTGAAGCCGATATTCACGCAGGCATGGCCAAAACCGACAATAGAGCAAAAGTGTTTACTTTTACCGACACTTTTTTTAAACAAAAAAGCCACATATATTTACACCGTAATTACGAACATATTGAAACACTTCAACAATTAATACCGCTCACCATTGGCGTTGTTGCTGGGTCAAGTCATATAGAAATCCTGAAAAAATTAAACCCTGATTTTATGATCCGGGAATATAAAAGTAGGTTTGCATTATTTGATGGCGCATTAAACGGTGAAATAGCCGCATTTAGTATTTTAGATCGAGTATTTCGAAATTATCAAAAACGAAAAGAACTATTAACGCAATTTCCAACCTATCGTAGAATTTTATTAAATCAAGATGAATATGTTTCGGCGGTTAAAAAAGATAATACTGTGTTAGCCCAGTTTATTGAGGACGGATTAGCAAAAATAACACCAGAAGATAAAACGATATTAGAGAAAAAATGGTTAGGGTTTAATAAAAGCACCGATAAAGTATTACTTGCGTATACGCCTAATTTACTTCCTTACATGGGAGAGTCTATTAATGGCAAGGCACAAGGTTTATTTATTGATATTTGGCGTTTATGGTCAGAACAAACAGGGTTAGCGGTAGAGTTTATTCCTGAAAAAATGACGGATGCAATTGAATTGATCAAAGCAGGAGAGATTGATGCCCATGTTGCTTACCCCAATAATAAACTCTCTAGTGATAACTTAACGCTCGCTCATCAAATTTATTCTGTACCTTCAAATGTTTATATCTCAAATAATATACCGAATATCTCTGAGCTTTCTCAACTTAATGGCAAACGATTAGGTATTTTTAAGACTGCACCTTACATAGCACAGATTGCAAAAAATCATCCCGACATAAAACTGGTGTTTCTTAAAAACTATAAAGATGTGTTAAAAGCCATTGATAAAAATGATATAGATGCATTTGTTGGCGCAGTTGAAACCACACACGAACAGCTTACACAAGCAAATTTACAACTCGCTTTTTATAAGCTACCTATTAGCCCTTTTAAAACCAATATTTTTGCTTTAACGCAACATAAAAACACGCGTCTTGTCGAAATTATAAAGGAAGGTTTTGATCTCCTACCAACAGCAGCATTAATTCAACTGGAAGAAAATTGGTTGTCAAATAAACAAGAAGGTTTTTATAAGCAAAGCGCTAAAAAAGTGGAATTAACCAAAGATGAAAAAACTTTTTTATCAGAAGTAGACACCATAAAAGTAGGGATTAACAAAAGTTGGCGACCGGTAGAGTTTGTTAATGAAAATGGTAAAGCCGAAGGGATAAATGCTGATATTTTGGCACTGATCAGTCAGAAAACTGGCATCAATTTCACCTTTAAATTTTATGACAGTTGGAGCGAAATGTTACAAGGCGTTATCAATAAAGAAGTAGATTTACTTGGTAGTGCTAATGAATCAGAAGAGCGTAAAAAAGTACTATCATTTACCGACTCATACTGGGATATGCCTTGGGTTGTTATTCATCAACGTCAACAAAGAAGTGGTTTGAAATTAAAAGATTTTTATGGGAAAAAATTGGCGATCGTTAAAGGTTATCATGTCTCGAAAGTCATTCAAAAAGATCACCCCAACATTATTTTAAAATTAGTAGACGATCACGAAGAGGGTATAAAAGCAGTTCAACAAGGAGAAGTTCAAGGGTTAATCGAAAACATAGCCTCAGCTTCTGAACTGATTCGACGTGAAAGTTTGATGACTTTATATATGTCGGTGGTTGATGAATTTAATCTTGATAAGAATAGTTTTGCGATTCGTAAAGATTGGCCTGAATTAACCCGTATTATTAATAAAGCATTATTAACTATTTCTGAAAGTGAGCGTTTTGTCATTTATGAAAAATGGTTTGGCATTAATTTAGAAACAGGCTTTGATAAAGACACGGTTTTAAGACTGTCGGCGCAAATTGGGGTTATTATTATTACTATCATAGTGGTTATTGTTGTGTGGAATAGACGTCTTTATGTCGAAATTCAAACACGAAAATCCCTCGAGAAAAAAATGAAGCATATGGCAACGCATGATGAATTGACGGGGCTAGCAAATCGCGTTTTATTAAAAGATAGAATTAAAACCGCCATCAACTTTCATCAACGCCAGTCATTACAAATGGCATTATTGTTTATTGATCTCGATGGTTTCAAAGGTATTAATGATAACTATGGCCACGATGTTGGCGATGAATTACTGATACGAGTGGCTGACCGATTATCTCAGTGTGTTCGTAAATCTGATACCACGGTTCGCTTTGGTGGTGATGAGTTTGTGCTCTTACTCACAGGACTTCATAATAAAGATGAAGCTGCTTTTATTGCAGAAAAAGTACTACAACTGATGCAAAAGCCCTTTCAATTATCTATCGCCCAAGCCAAAATCGGGTGTAGTATTGGAATTGCAATGTATCCTGGCGATGCTAAATCTGAAACCGACTTACTAAAAGAAGCCGATAGATTAATGTATGAAGTAAAAGCCACGGGTAAAAATCATTTTGCATTTAGTTCATAAGCTGTTTGTTGGTGGCACTCCACATTGTAAATAGGTTTTTTATCATCTCGCATTGAATACTGGTGACTTTAATCTTGATTGCTTTATAATGTCGGCAAATTTTTATCCTAAAAGAAACCTGCGAAAAACAAGTCGCTAAATTCTCGAGTAATCAAGGCAAATTAGTATGCGTACGCTTTATTGTGGTGAGGTCAATGAATCTCATATCGGTCAAGAAATAACATTATGTGGTTGGGTTAACAAACGTCGTGATTTAGGCGCTGTTATCTTCTTAGATATCCGTGACCGTGAAGGCATAGTGCAAGTTGTTTATGATCCTGACTTACCTGAGGTGATCAAAAAAGCCAATACTTTACGCAATGAGTTTTGTGTACAAATTAAAGGTAAAGTTCGTGCTCGTCCAGAAGGACAAATCAACAAAGACATGAAAACCGGCGGTATCGAAGTATTAGGTTTAGATCTAACTATCTTAAATAAGTCTGCGCCATTACCCCTTGATTCAAACCAAACTAACTCAGAAGAGCAACGCTTAAAGTATCGTTATTTAGATTTGCGTCGCGCTGAAATGACAGAGCGTATGCGTTTTCGTGCAAAAGTAACGTCAGCGGTTCGTTCTTCACTTGAATCACAAGGTTTCTTAGATATTGAAACACCAATTCTTACCGCGGCAACTCCTGAAGGTGCACGCGATTATTTAGTACCAAGTCGTACCCACAAAGGGCAGTTTTTTGCATTACCGCAATCACCACAGTTATTTAAGCAGTTGTTGATGATGTCGGGAATGGAACGATACTATCAAATCGTTAAATGTTTCCGTGATGAAGATTTACGAGCCGATAGACAGCCAGAATTTACTCAAATAGATATTGAAACGTCATTTATGTCATCAGATCAAGTGATGGAAGTGACAGAGAAAATGATCCGTGAATTGTTTCAAACCATGTTGAATGTAGATTTGGGCGAATTTCCTCGCATGCCATATTCTGAGGCAATGTCTCGTTTTGGCAGTGATAAGCCTGATTTACGTAATCCATTAGAGATAGTGGATGTTGCAGACATTCTAAAAGACGTTGAATTTAAGGTGTTTTCAGGACCAGCTAACGATGAAAAAGGTCGTGTTGCAATCATTTGTGTTCCGCAAGGCGCTGCGAAATTTTCACGGAAAGGACTTGATGAATTAACTAAATATGTTGGTATTTATGGCGCGAAAGGCATGCCTTGGTTAAAAGTCAATGACATTGATGCCGGCATGGATGGCTTACAATCGCCAATTTTAAAATTTTTAACAGAAGATGCTGCTAAAGCTTTGCTTGCACGTGCAAACGCCAAATCAGGTGATATTATTTTCTTTGGTGCTGATCAATACAATGTAGTGAGTGAATCACTCGGTGCACTGCGCCTTAAATTAGGTGAAGATCTAGAATTACTAACAGGCGAATGGAAACCATTGTGGGTAGTTGACTTCCCAATGTTTGAAGAAGTTGATGGTCATATGCATGCTATTCATCACCCCTTTACTGCCCCGACAAACTTAACCGCAGAAGAGCTTGAAGCGAATCCTGTCGGCGCATTATCTGATGCCTATGATATGGTACTAAATGGTTGTGAATTAGGCGGAGGCTCTGTCCGTATTCATAATCAAGATATGCAAGCAGCTGTCTTTAGAATTTTAGGGATCAGTGATGAAGAAGCACAAGAAAAATTTGGCTTCTTACTTGAAGCATTACAATACGGTGCGCCGCCACATGCTGGTTTAGCGTTTGGTTTAGACAGACTCGTGATGTTAATGACAGGTGCAAGTTCAATTCGTGATGTAATGGCATTCCCTAAAACGACGACTGCGGCTTGTCCGTTAACCAATGCTCCCGGGCAAGCAAACCCTGAACAACTGAAAGAGTTAGGAATTGCTAAAACCGAAGAAAACGCTGCTGCAACTGAATAGTTGTTAACTTAGTTAGCTTTACTTTGAAAGCAGTAAATATGTAAATATTTACTGCTTTTTTAATGGCAGAATATTTTTCAACTTGATATAAAGGGTTGAATAATGAAAATCTTTCACCTTTTAGCAACGCTATAGGAATGTATCTTTGTCTATTATTTTAGGAATTGATCCTGGCTCTCGAATTACAGGATATGGCGTTATTAGGCAAGAAGGCCGTAAACTTTCATATTTAGGTAGTGGATGCATTAAAGCCTTTTCTGTTAATAAAGAAGATGAAAATTTCAGTGACAGACTCCAAACAATATTTGCTGGTGTATCTGAGCTAATTATTCAATTTAATCCTGAGCTATTTGCTATTGAGCAAGTATTTATGGGGGTTAATCCTGGTGGTGCGTTAAAACTTGGTCAGGCTAGAGGAGCAGCGATTGTTGCGGCAACCAATAATGGTTTAACGGTTGCAGAATATTCAGCAAGACAAATCAAACAGTCAGTTGTTGGCACAGGCGCAGCCGATAAAACACAAGTTCAACATATGGTGAAATCTATTTTAAAGCTTCCAGGTACACCGCAAGCCGATGCTGCCGATGCTTTAGCCGTAGCATTGTGCCACGCCCATAGTCATGATTCTTTAGATAAAATGGCAGGACAAGCAACCAAAATGGTTAGAGGACGATTGCGTTAATTACTGGCAAAATAGCCGTTGTTAATAATAATTTTCTCGAACAGCCTAACAGGTACTTTACTGTATAAATATATAGTGTTATGGTTTCTTAAAATAATTTCATTCAAGGTTTTATTGCTGTGATAGGTCGTTTACGTGGTATTTTGGTGGAGAAAATCGCTCCAGAAGTGTTAATTGAATGTGGCGGTATTGGTTATGAAGTGACGATGCCAATGACCAGTATTTATGCTTTACCTGAGTTAAATGAAGAAGCTATTATTTATACGCACTTTGTTGTTCGAGAAGACGCACAATTATTATATGGTTTTGCGAATAAAGTTGAACGTAAACTTTTTCGTTTGTTGATAAAAGTTAATGGCGTTGGTCCTAAATTAGGTTTAGCTATTTTGTCGAGTATGTCGGCGGACCAGTTTGTCAGTTGTGTAAGCCACGATGATTTAACGACTATCGTTAAAATTCCAGGCGTTGGTAAGAAAACCGCAGAGCGTTTATTAATTGAAATGCGTGATCGTCTCAAAGATTGGCAAGCTGGTAGTGATACAAGCTCATCAGAAGGTTTCGCTTTAAATGTTCAGCAAACAGATAGTTATGTTAATAATGCGAAAGGTGATGCAACTAACGCCTTGGTGTCTCTTGGTTATAGTCAACAACAAGCGGACAAAGCGATTAAATCAATATTTAGTGCCGACAAGTGTAGCGAAGATTTGATCAGAGACGCTTTAAAGGCAATGTTATAAATATCTTATCGGTATTTGATAAATTAAAGAATAGAGAAAGTAAATGATAGAAGCTGATCGATTAATTGAGCCTGTTGCGACCTTGGAAGATGAAGGAGTCGATCGGGCTATTCGTCCAAAATTATTAGCTGATTATACTGGTCAAGATCATGTTAAAACCCAAATGGAAATTTTCATTGAAGCGGCAAGAAAGCGTGGTGAGCCACTTGATCATTTACTGATATTTGGCCCGCCCGGCTTAGGTAAAACAACGTTAGCAAATATTGTTGCCAATGAAATGGGAGTAAATATTCGCACAACTTCAGGCCCGGTTTTAGAAAAAGCGGGTGATCTTGCGGCACTATTAACGAACCTTGAAGAAAATGACGTACTTTTTATTGATGAAATTCATCGATTAAGTCCTGTTGTTGAAGAAGTGCTGTACCCGGCGATGGAAGATTATCAATTAGATATCATGATCGGTGAGGGGCCTGCTGCGCGATCTATCAAACTCGACTTACCTGCTTTCACTTTAATTGGTGCTACAACCCGAGCAGGTGCATTAACTTCACCATTACGCGACCGTTTTGGCATAGTGCAACGATTAGAGTTTTATAACACCAAAGATTTAACAGACATCGTGAAACGTTCTGCACATTTTCTAAATTTAAATATGGATGAACAAGGAGCGTTTGAAGTGGCAAAACGTTCGCGAGGTACTCCTAGAATTGCTAATCGATTATTACGTCGTGTCCGTGATTATGCCGATGTGAAAACAGCGGGTGAAGTGGATCAAAATACAGCAAGTAAAGCGTTGAATATGCTCGAAGTTGATAGCGAAGGTTTTGACATTATGGATAGAAAACTTTTGCTAGCGATTATTGAAAAATTCCAAGGTGGACCTGTCGGATTAGATAATGTTGCAGCAGCGATAGGTGAAGAACGAGAAACCATTGAAGATGTGCTCGAGCCTTTTTTAATTCAACAAGGCTATTTACAACGTACCCCACGCGGTCGTATCGTGACAGATAAAGCTTATCAGCACTTTTCCTTACTTAACCCTCAATGACGCTATGTATACATAGCCTATCAATGATTGATTGTTGATTGATAGTGAAGAAATAACTCCCTCTTATTGCATGACGAACTAAAATTTAGTTAAAAAAAAGCCCGCTCAATTGAAGCGGGCCAACTTAAGACTTAAGTTACTAGAAGGAAAAAATGTTTCAAAAAACATGTCAGAGAGAATAAATAACAAGTTACCTATTCAAAATCTAGTTCATGATAAAACCTAGGGGGAGAGTTTTTCATGGGCTAGCTCAGAAAACAAAGCCATTATATGGATGCTAACCAAGAAAAACAAACGAATAAAATTTATAATTCGCATTAGAAAAACTAATGGATTATCAATGGTTGGTGTTTTATCTTTCGTAGAAGATTTTTAGGTTTGAAAATACCGAAAATTAATATTCTCATTTTCTTGCAATCTCCTGCTTTAAACACTTGTTTGCATGGCTATTTTTCTATTACTATATGGGCTTGAAGTTTTAGATTAAAAGCCATACATAAATTCATGCAAACGCTTAGTAATACATTTCAGATCCGGGTTTATTATGAAGATACTGATGCAGGCGGTATTGTTTATTACGCCAATTATTTAAAATTTTGTGAGCGTGCTCGTACTGAATGGTTAAGAACGCTTAAAATTAATCAATCCTTTTTTTTAGAACAAAACTGTGGTTTTGTGGTCAGACACGTTGAAATGGATAACTTAGCTTCGGCTAAACTGGATGATTTACTTACAGTAACTTCAACAATTAGTGAAATTAAACGCGCTAGTCTTAGGTTTACTCAACAAATCACCAATGAACAACAAGTTTGCCTTTGTAAGGTAGAAGTTGTTGTAGCTTATGTTAATTTATTACGTGGTAAACCTTGTGCAATACCAAACACGATATTAGGAGCGTTAAAAGGTGTCAGCTGAACTTTCTTTTTTAGATTTATTTTTACAAGCTAGCTTATTAGTAAAAGCGGTGATGTTAACCTTATTAGGTTTTTCAATTGCTTGTTGGGCGATGATTTTTCAGCGAAGAAAAACGTTACGTGCCGCGCGAGAGCAATTACAAAATTTTGAAGATAAGTTTTGGAGTGGCGCAGACTTAACAAAATTATACAACGAAGTGTCAGCTAGATCGCATATACATGGTATTGAAAGTCTCTTTGTGGCAGGTTTTAAAGAATTTGCTCGTTTACGAAAAAGTCATATTAGTACGCCACAAATTATTGTTGATGGAACACATCGAGCCATGCGTGTTGCATTGTCTCGCGAAGTCGACGAATTAGAAACCCACTTACCCTTTATGGCGACTGTAGGTTCAATCAGTCCATATATTGGTTTATTTGGTACTGTTTGGGGCATCATGAATTCATTTATTGCCTTAGGTGCTCAAGAGCAAGCAACATTAGCGCAAGTAGCACCAGGTATTGCAGAGGCGTTAATTGCTACCGCTATGGGCTTATTTGCCGCAATTCCAGCCGTCATGGCTTATAACCGATTTACCCATCATGTTGAAAAACTCGAAAATAGTTACGGTAACTTTATGGAAGAGTTTTCTAGTATTTTACAGCGTCAAACCACGAGTGAGTCATAACGTTAGGTAGGGTTAATTATGTATAATCGCGTAAGGCGACGTAAAGTTGCTGAAATAAATGTAGTGCCTTACATTGATGTGATGCTGGTCTTACTCATTATTTTTATGGTAACGGCTCCTCTTATTACACAAGGCGTAAAAGTTGAATTACCTAAAGCTGATGCTGAGCCGTTGAGTAAAGACAGTAAACCTCCTCTTGTTGCTTCGGTTGATGCAGACGGCCAATATTATTTAGCCGTAGGTACCAGTAAAAATGAACCTATGTCGGCTGAAGAAGTTGCTACTTTAGTTGCTGCGCATCTGAAAGTTGAACCAGATACACCTGTGGTCGTTAATGGTGATGGTGCGGTTTCGTATGATGCAGTTATTCAATTAATGGTGTTGCTTCAACAGGAAGCCGGTGTGCCTTCTGTTGGGTTAATGACTGATTCGTTGGAGAAATAAATACGTGAATCATAAGTTGTTAAGTGCGATTGCTTTAAGTTTAGGACTACATATTTCGTTATTGTTAGTGCTAGTGCTTGGCGACTTTTCAGCGCATCCTCCTAAACCAACGCCAACTGCCGTTCAAGTTCAACCTATTCAAGCTGTTGCCGTGGATAGAAGTAAGATAGAAGCGCAAGTAAATAAGCTTAAGCAAAAAAAACTTGATGAAGCCAAACGTATAAAGCAGCTTGAAGATCAGGCTGTTGCGGCAAAACGCAAACGTTTGAAAGAAGAAACTCGTATTAAGAATCTAGAAAAACAACGTCAGAAAAAAGAACGCGAGAAAAAAGCCGCAGATGATGCAGCTAGAAAAGCTAGAGCAAAAGCTAATGCAGCTGAAAAACTGCGTAAGAAAAAAGAATTAGAGAAAAAGAAAGCGGAAAAAGCGGCTGCAGATGCCAAAGCAAAACGTTTAAAAGAAGAGAAAGCTGCAAAAGAAGCTGAGCGTTTACGTAAAAAACGAGCGGAAGAAAAAAAACGTAAAGAATTAGCAGCGAAAGAAAAGGCGGCTCAAGAACAAGCGCTTGCAAATCAAATGGCGGAAGAAATGGCCGCTCGTCAAAAAGCAAGACAACAACAAATGATGACCGAAGTTGGTCGTTATACCGCGTTAATTACACGAGCGATTCAAAGTAATTTAATTACTGATAAAGCTACAATGGAAAATAAATCGTGTAAATTAACCATTAAATTGGCTCCATCTGGCTTCGTTATTAATGTAGTATCGGGTAACGGCGATCGAATCGTGTGTGATGCTGCAAGCAAAGCGGTTTATAAAGCCGGAAAACTTCCAGTATCAAAAGATCCAGAAGTATTTGAAAAAATGCGTACGATCAGTTTAACTGTAGTACCTGAATTTTAATCAATAAAAGTAGTAATAAACCTTATCCTTATGATGAAAATTAAATTAATTTTAGCTGTTTGTTTATCTTTATTCACTCACCAAGCATTCGCCACCTTAGAAATTGTGATCACAGAAGGTATTGATGGTGCAAGACCTATCGCCGTTTTGCCATTTAAGTGGGCAGGCAATAATACTTTACCTGAAAATATCAGTAATGTGATAAGTGAAGATTTACTACGTAGTGGTAAGTTTAGTCCGATCAATCAAGTTCGTTTTCCACAACATCCACAAAATGCCAATGAAATTGACTATGCGGCATGGGCAGCCGCTGGTGTTGAAAATATTGTTATTGGTCAAATTGCTCAAGCAGCCGTTGGTCGCTATAAAGTAAGCTATCAATTAATAGATGTTATTCGTGGTCAAATTACGGGTGGTCAAACACAGATGCTCAGCAATGGCCAATTAGTGAAAACCTCTGATCATATTCTTGCAGAAAGTTCTGTGGAAATTAGTAGTGATCAATTTAGACGCTATGGTCATCGTATAAGTGATGAAATATATCTTAAATTAACCGGTACTCGCGGCGCATTTTTAACGAAAATTGCTTATGTGATTGTGCGCGACCAAGGCAATTACCCATACCAGCTTGTAATAGCTGATTACGATGGTTACAACGAGCATGTGCTATTAAGTTCAAAAGAGCCATTAATGTCGCCATCTTGGGATCCAACCGGAAACAAACTTGCATACGTCACCTTTGAAAATCATCAAGCGCAAATATTCACCATTGATATCTATTCTGGCAAACGAAATTTAATCAGTTCATTTTCAGGCATAAATAGTGCGCCACGCTGGTCTCCAGATGGTAAGAGTTTAGCGATGGTGTTATCGAAAGATGGTAATCCAGAGCTCTATGTGATGAACGTTAACACGAAAAAATTACGCCGAATTACCCGTCATCGAGCAATCGATACTGAGCCAAGTTGGTCTCCAGATGGTAATTCATTGATATTTAGTTCAGAACGGGGTGGAAAAGCTCAGCTATATCGCGTAAATTTAGTGGACGGTAAAGTAAGGCGACTAACTTTTGATGGAGAAATGAACCTTGGTGGCTCATTAACTCCTGATGGTCGTCAACTCGTTATGGTAAATAGAACACGTGGTCAGTATCATTTAGCGAAACAAGAGTTAGATTCTGGTATTTTTCAGGTATTAACTAAAACTCGTTTAGATGAATCTCCCAGTATTGCTCCAAATGGTGGCATGATTATCTACAGTACTTTGCATAATAATCGCCAAGTATTAAGTTTAGTCTCTGTTGATGGTCGATTTAAGGCTCGTTTACCTGCACTGAATGGGCAAGTAAAAGCACCTGCTTGGTCACCGTTTTTATAATAAAATTGAAAAATTTAAAATGTTGAAACAATAAGGAAAACCGAAATGCGCTTGAATAAAACTGTTAAAGCTCTTGCTATTGCATTACCAATGATGGCATTAGCTGCATGTAGTTCAAATTCTGAAACTGATGAACAAAGCCAAGTTGATACCAATGCACAAACGCAAACATCAACTGAACAAAATAATGTTCAAGTGACTGCTGCACAACGTGCTGCTGAAATTGAAGAGCAAAAACGTCAAGAAATTGAGCGTTTACGTTCTGAACATATCGTTTACTTTGATTTTGATAAATCTTCAGTAAGCGGCGAGTTTTCAGCAATTTTAGATGCTCATGCTAAATTTTTAAATGAAAATTCAAACGTTAGTGTTTTAGTTGAAGGTCATGCTGATGAACGCGGTACACCTGAATATAACATTGCTCTAGGTGAACGTCGTGCTAAAGCGGTTGTTACTTACTTAGAAAACATGGGTGTCGCTTCTTCACAATTAACGGTTGTTAGTTATGGTGAAGAAAAACCTATGGTTAAAGATCGCTCAGAGAGTGCTTTTGCTAAAAACCGTCGTGCTGTTTTAGTATACTAATTCAGACAAAAAGGTTAGGTAATTAAATGAAACTGAATAAAGTTTTATTTGGCATAACTTTCGCTGCTATTACACATACTGTAATGGCAGCAGAGCCAGCCCCTGTAGTAGATGTTACTCGCGGTAATACTTCTTTTAAATCATTGTCAATTCAAGAAAGACTTGACCAATTAGAGCGTAAGCTTGACGCGAGAAATCGTGCTCAAATAAACGTTCAACGTCAACTTGATGAATTACAAAACGAAGTGAATGAGTTACGTGGTGTCACTGAGCTACACACACATCAATTAAGCCAAGTACTTGAACGTCAACGTGAATTGTATCAAGAATTGGATCGTCGCGTCTCACAAGCGCTAAAACCTACTCATTCTGTGCCAGCATCAATAGAAGCACCTGCGAATTCGGTTCAAACAAATTACAGTAGTAATTTAACTGAAAATGAAGCGTATGATCGTGCGGTAAATATGGTGTTAAAAGAAAAACAGTATGATAAAGCCATCCCAGAATTTCGTGCTTTTAATCAAAATTTTCCTAATTCAACCTATGCAGCGAATGCTCATTATTGGTTAGGGCAATTATTGTTTAATAAAAATGAATTGGTAGAAGCAAAACAAGAATTTGATATTGTTGTTTCGCAGTTTCCAAAATCAACTAAACGAAGTGATGCTTTACTTAAATTAGCAACGGTTGAACAAAAGCAAAATAACAAAGCGAGAGCAGTTAGTTTGTATCAACAGCTGATTAAAGAATACCCAAATTCTAGTGCGGCAAAATTAGCCCAGCCTAGGCTATCTAGTTTATTGTAATAATTTTGTTGATAACTTGTTCACAATGTTGGCTTTTTATACAATTACAAAGATATCCTAAAAAAACTTAATTTTGTTGTTGCACTCAACAGAATTATCAGTATCATATGCGGCGCGTTGAACGAGACGTTCAACGCGCATAAATGTCGGTCGTTAGCTCAGTTGGTAGAGCAGTTGGCTTTTAACCAATTTGTCGAAGGTTCAAATCCTTCACGACCGACCACTTCTTTTTTATTCGATATGAAAGAATGTGTGGTTCGCCCATTTATACAATAAATTTAATCGGTCGTTAGCTCAGTTGGTAGAGCAGTTGGCTTTTAACCAATTTGTCGAAGGTTCAAATCCTTCACGACCGACCACTTTTATTTCCCTGTTCGGGATAGCAAAAGTGAAGATCTTATCTAAAGTATATGATCTTTATTTAAATTTATTCACCACCTACAATCGGTCGTTAGCTCAGTTGGTAGAGCAGTTGGCTTTTAACCAATTTGTCGAAGGTTCAAATCCTTCACGACCGACCACTTTTACGCTTTATTTGCTTTTCTGTTTTATCATTAAAATTCAATTTACCTTGCTATTTGTAGGTACACATTTGCCCTTTATTCACGTATAATTCCCGCGATTTTTCTTGGAGTTTAATAGAGTAAATAATGGCGCAAAGTAATTTAGCGGTAGAATTCGATTTCACCTTTCCAGCAAAGCCTGCTCGTCTTACTGAAGATGAACAAGCGCAATACAAATCACGCATCAAACAATTACTTGTTGAAAAAAATGCTGTTTTGATTGCTCATTATTATACTGATCCTATTATTCAAGCATTAGCAGAAGAAACAGGTGGCTGTGTCGCTGACTCGCTTGAGATGGCCCGCTTTGGTAATCAACACCAAGCACAAACCTTAATAATCGCTGGTGTTAAATTTATGGGCGAAACTGCTAAAGTATTAACACCAGAAAAAACAGTCGTTATGCCGACTTTAGAAGCGACTTGTTCGCTAGATTTAGGTTGCCCAATAAAAGAGTTTAATGAATTCTGTGATCAGCATCCCGACCGTACAGTTGTGGTTTATGCTAATACTTCTACGGCTGTTAAAGCGCGTGCTGATTGGATTGTTACGTCTTCATGTGCCCTTGAAATAGTTGAACACCTTGACGAACAAGGCGAAAAGATTCTTTGGGGACCTGATCGCCATTTAGGTAACTATATTCAAAAGCAAACAGGTGCCGACATGATCATGTGGCAAGGGGCTTGTATAGTACATGACGAGTTTAAAACGAAAGCGCTAGAAGACATGAAAGCGCTGCATCCTGATGCCGCTATTTTAGTACACCCTGAATCTCCCGCTGAAATAATTGAATTAGCTGATTCGGTTGGTTCAACTAGTCAATTAATTAAAGCGGCACAAGAATTACCGAATCAAAAGTTTATAGTGGCCACCGATCGCGGTATTTTTTACAAAATGCAGCAGGTGTGTCCAGATAAAGAGTTTTTTGAAGCTCCTACGGCTGGTGAAGGCGCAACATGTAGAAGTTGTGCTCATTGCCCTTGGATGGCGATGAACGGTTTAAAAGCGATAGAAGAAGCACTTATCGATGCTAAAGGTAAAGAAGTCTTTGTTGATATGTCATTACGCGAGGGTGCACTTAAATCGACAAATCGAATGTTAGAATTTTCAGCAAGCCTACGTAAATAACATAATCTTCTGAAAACGCTTAAATCTTAGACAACTAAAACACTTAGCTTTAGTTTTTATTGCTTAATCTCGTGGTATTGCCTAACATAGCGCAGCTTTTAAAAAGTGATGTAAAAAAGTGAAGATGACACTTACATAAAACATCATAATACAGTTCAAACATAGGTGACGTGTCCGAGTGGCTGAAGGAGCACGCCTGGAAAGTGTGTAAAGGGCAACCTTTCGAGAGTTCGAATCTCTCCGTCACCGCCATCTTCTCTTCCAATAATATCCAGCAACATCCTAAACCCTTTGCTATATCTACTTTTTTGCTTGTGTTTTCGTCCATTTTAATTCATATGTGTTTTACACTATCCAAAGTTTTTAGTAACATCCGTAGTAACACTGGAAGTCGTTCAATGTCGGCAGTATTACTAAAATACAAGTTTTTACTTTCTAATTTTTCAATGGTAAATGCTGAAGCCTCTGTTTTTATTGGTCTTGAGTTAGTGTTACTACGTCTATTTTGATGGTTTTACCAGTGTTACTAAAACATAATGTTATTTCATGATGGTGTTACTATGGCGAGAAGAACAAATCCTTTAACTAATACGGAAGTTAAACAAGCAAAGCCTAAAGATAAAGAATATAACCTTGCTGATGGTGATGGTTTACATCTTAGGATTAAGCCCAGTGGCTCTAAACTTTGGCTGTTTAATTATACTAGGCCGTTTATTAAAAAAAGAGCCAATATTAGCTTTGGTTCTTACCCTGCTGTTTCTTTAGCTAATGCAAGAGAGAAGCGTAAAGAAGCCCATGAGTTACTTGCGCAGGATATCGATCCCAAAGAGCACCGTATAGAAGTACAAACTCAGAAAAAAGGTTTGTTAGAAAACACATTGAAGTCAGTCGCAGTAGATTGGTTTGATATTAAGAAAAATTCGATTAAACAAGATTATGCAAAAGACATCTGGCGCTCTTTGGAAATTCATGTATTCCCTGCTTTGGGTAAATATCCAGTTTCTAAACTTACTGCGCCCATTGCTATTGATGCGTTGAAAAAAGTATCTTCAGCTGGAAATTTAGAAACAGCTAGACGTTTAACCCAGCGATTAAACGAAATCATGACTTTTTCGGTTAATACAGGACTTATTCATGCAAACCCTCTAAGTGGTATTAACGCAGCGTTTGAGAAGCCTAAACGACAGCATATGGCAACAATAAAGCCAGATGAATTGCCAGAGTTTATGCAAACGTTAAATGCGGCTAACTTAGTTGTGGTCACAAGAGCATTAATAGAGTTTCAGTTGCATACCATGACGCGTTCAAACGAAGCTGCAAAGGTTTGTTGGGAAGAGTTCGATCTAGAAAATAAATTATGGATAATACCAGGATCTCGCATGAAAATGGGGAGGGAACATATCATTCCATTAACACCACAAGTACTGGATATCTTAAAAGTATTAGAACGATTTAGAAAGCCGTTTACTGATTTTGTATTTCCATCTCGCTACAATCCAAAAAAACATGTTAATACTGAAACTGTAAATAAAGCTTTAAGGCGAATCGGTTATAAAGATAGATTGGTTGCTCATGGTTTTAGAGCTTTAGCCAGCACAACGTTAAATGAAAAAGAATTTAACCCTGATGTTATTGAAGCTTCTTTAGCACACGTTGATAAAAACGAGGTTCGTAAAGCTTACAATAGGGCCAATTACTTGGATAAGAGAAGAGAAATGATGAACTGGTGGTCTGATCATATCGAAATGTGTTCTGTAGGGAATATGAGTGTTGCTTCTAATATAATCTAGATTGAACAAAACCGAAATTGAATAAGCCTTAACTTGTTTTCCAGACTTGGTTACGATGGCTTGAACTCAAGGCCAAGAGCAGACCTTCAGACTCTTAGCTATTAAGATAGCAATGATAAGATACCAGACGTTAGCCTTTGCATATCGAACGACAAGTGATCCGACTTTGCGGCCATGATTTCAATTAATTATCTATGGTAATTTCAGAACGAATAACAGACGTTAATGGTAAATCTCTTTAAGGTAAATATAATCTTCCACTGCCATAATTGATTAATTCTGAGAGATAGAATCGATACTTATTCAAGCAGATAAACTTAATGAATATCTTCATTTCCAAAATCATCCGCATAATCAAAAGAGTCCATATCATCAAAAGAGTCCATATCAGCTCCTACTCCACCACCAGGATCATATTCTGTATAACTACCGCTAGAGTACTCATAATCACTAGAGCATTCAAAATCATCCTGAACACCTGCTGTGGTATTTTTTACTTTCGGGGTAATAGTTTTCTTATAATCATTAAATTGCCATGATCTATGTTGGTTTATCATTGTATATAACGGTTGCTTAGTACCATTAACGTAACTTTTAGCCAAGCTATTAAGCCTAAAGTTAGTACATGTGATACCTTCATTTTCTAATTGCCTATAAATAGCTTCCTTTACGGCATGATGATTACTTTGATCTTCATCCTGGAGATTTAATCCATTAAAGCTGACCATATCACCATTTTTATCTATGATCGTTTTTAAGTACGGGATTTCATCGAGGGTAAAGATCCCATGTTCTTTGTACCTAATTATCGCGTCATTGAGTTCGCTGTTAATTTCAATTTCTGGCAGTTCGCCTAATTCGCGATATAAACTTTCAATAACACCATCAGAGACTTCAACATTATGCAGAATTAGATAATTTTTTATTTTAGCTTGGACAGCAAATTTACTACCTATGACTACTTCATGTTTTACTGTTTCTTTTAGTACACAGGAAGGTACAGGTTCACTCTGTTGGATTTCAATAACTTTAATTGGCAGTTCGATCACAGATTTTTTTTCTGTTGACTCAGATAGCTGATGTTCATTAGAGTCATTTAGATTTACTCTCTCAGTAGCATTATCCTTTCCACTTATTTTGTCATCTACATTGCGTAAAAGTTCAATTACCCAATTAATCATCAAACTAATTACGTTCACTTACACTCCAGATCATTAATGCAAAATTTGCTTCTACTTCCAAAAAAGGCCTTTGTATTGCAATAGCCCTATCTAAGCCATCTAAAATTATACGTTCCATCATTGGAAAATATCTCAGCTTCTAGATATTTTGAAAATCCTGATTCATCAAATTTATAGAGGTAGTAAATCATGCTACCAACAGCTTTAGATTCATTAAATGCGCTTAAAGTTTTTTTGATAATATTTAGTTATATAACGCATCGCTCTCAAGTTAACATCAAAAGATAATAAAACCAACGGCAATGATGTTCATAAATTAGAAAATTAGTTGACCACTACAATGTCAGCTATTGGCTAGTTGCTGCCGTTAAAATTTTAATAGGAAACGTCCGTTGTTCGCTCGAAGCTGACATTAATGACAACAAGTAGCGAATATCAGCGATGCATTAGGTGTCAGTTTTAATAAAGTTCTATTCTAAAGTGTCTACGATCAGATCCTAACTAATCCAAATAAGTAATATTTAATTTTATGTTATATTTTAAACTTGAGCTTAACCTCACTATACAAATATATAAAAATTTAATCCATTATAATTAGGTTTAAAAGATTCAGGTTGTTACAAAGATTGTTATATCGCTTCACCTCTTCATCTTGAGCTACTTTAAGCTCATTTTCACTTTTTTTACCATCAAGGCTTATGTACTCAAGCTCTAAAATATGTCTTTCATAAGCTTCCTCGGAAAAAGCTTCAATCAATGATTCTTTTGATATTTGTTTAGATGGTGAGTCATTGAATATATCGCTTATTAATTTGTTTTTTTTGATAACATTCTTTCTTAAAGAGTTAGTAATTAATTTCCTTTTATCTAAATTGTCAGCATCTTTAGCCAATTCACATCCTTTTTTTAGCAACTCTTCTACAGCCAGCGTAATAGGAATATTGTGTTTCTTTGCTACTCTGACTATTTCCTTGTAGATGTTTTTTTCTATTTCAAAAGAAGATGTAACATGAGTGTTTTTACGCTTTAGTCTTCTTGTATGTTGGTTCCAAGCTGCACGGGCTTTTATATTGAATAATTCTAATGTATCGCCAGACATAGATTCTTTTATTTGGTGTACAACAACATTAACAACATCATCATTAGTGTCTTTAAAATTTATCCATTTAAATCCACTTATTCTTGCTTGTAAATAAGTATTTAACCATTCAAGTTGAACCCTATTATTTTTAATCCATTTAAAGCTATTTTCTGATTTCATGACTTACACCTAAAACCTTTTGTTTAAATGAGTTTATTACATGAAAGTAATAATTTGTAGATACATGTATCGATTGTATAGATATTAGTTGTAAAATTACATGTATTAGATGCATTATAATACACTATATTTATATCCAATTTTATTAGGATTTATAATGAGCGGTGAATTTAAATATGTACCAGTAAAAGAAAATAAAATTTTAAATAAATTGTCATATACTTCGAAATATTTATTGATGCATTTAAGTATGTTGACAGATGGTTTAATTAATAACGTTGTAAGTTTTAAAACAATCAAATATTTGAAAGGCATAACTTCTTTATCAGAGCGAACAATATCCTATGCGTTGGTTGAGTTAGAAGATAAAGGTGCTATTAAAGTTGAGCGTGATTTTATTTTTGGAAAAGGGCGTGGTGTTAACTCTTATTTACTATTCGAAAGATATGATTTGGCTGCTCAAATTAAGCAAAAAAAGATCTTCGAGCATGTACTTAAAATTAGCGATTTAAATTATCTGCAGAAGCTGATTTTTTTTATTCTTTTGAAAAACTCTAATGCACTAGGGGAAGTTCAAAAAATAACTTTTAAGGAGTTAGCTAGAGAAGTTGGCGTTAATGAGCGTACTTTAAAGCCAAACCTTAGAGTATTAATAGATAAAGATTTTTTGTATAACTTTCTGTCTGGCGGCAGTTTGTCAGTGTTTTCAGGTAGAACCATTAGTCGTTTTTATATAAATAATTCAAGATTTGAATTCACAGATGTTCAGAGTCAAAAATTATGTTCTGATACATTTTATTATGATGCGTACGATTACTTTATGGATAATGAGGAATTAAGTGGCACCATTCAATCCTACATTGGATCGCTAACAAAGCAGTCTCTTATATTTTTTATAAGTACTGTAGTGGCAATTGCTGATCATTATACTGGACAATTATTGTCAAAATTAAATAAGGATACTTTAGACAAAGGTCATTTTATAACTGGTTTTATCAAGCACCTGGAAAGAGAAGTATTTGAAATAAAAATTGGGCGAAAGCTAGGTAAAGTGGACTATGCCCAGTTGGCTGGGCTTATAAAGAAAACACCTTATTATACGAATATTATTTATGAGATAAAAAAAGAGTTTTTTGAAGAGAGAGAAGTATCGAATAGTTTGCTTCTTAAAGAAGAGTTGACTAATGCACTTGTTTTTTTGGTTTTTAATAACGCATATATTTTTTATGTGAAACAAATTTTTGATTCATATGAGGTCGTTAATTTTGCAATAGTGCGACAATATTTAAAAATTAACAATGTAGATGACCTTAAGGAAAGAAAGGGGATTTTAATTAAGAAAAAGACGTCTACTGAAAAGGATCGTTGACTTAACCAAGTAATTTAAGTTTTATTGCTAAAGCTTAAAGCTATAGTTATAAGCTTTAGCATACTTAAAACTGTATACAAAACCTTTATTGGGTTATGAAGCAGTTAAATATTTAATGCTTTCCCTCATGTTGTGACTATTCAGACATGAGATAAACAGAATGAAGATTTCAGACTATTTTAAAGGTAATGAATTAACAAAAGGGCAGAGTGACTTAGTAGAAGAGTTAGAGCAGTTTTTAATCGAAGATGATTGCTCTGTGTTTTTGCTTAAGGGCCATGCTGGCGTCGGTAAAACTTTTCTTACTGCTGGGATTACCAATTATTTACAAGCAATTCAAAGGCATTTTGTTTTAATGGCTCCTACAGGAAAAGCAGCAAAGGTTATAGCGAATAAAACCAATAAAGAAGCCAAGACTATCCATAGAATTATTTATAGTTATTTCGATAGTGACAATATAGATGTTGAAAAAGAGGTTGAAGGTGAGCCTCCTGTTATGAGGTCAAAATTAAAAGAAAATCAAGATTCGCCTGATACAGTTTATTTGATAGATGAGGCTTCTATGGTATCTAATAAATATAACAAATCAGAGTTGTGCTTTTTTGGGTCGGGTTTTTTATTAGATGATTTATTGGAATATATTAATTTAAATAAAGGTAACAAGAAGATTATCTTTATTGGTGATGATGCTCAATTACCCCCAGTACGTAACAGCTTCTCACCTGCACTTAGCACTAAATATGTTAAAGAGACTTTAGGGTTAAATTGTTGGCCTTTTGAGCTAAGCCAAGTTGTACGCCAACAACTGTCAAGTGGCGTAATAACCAACGCAAATAGGTTGAGGCGTGCTATGACAGAAAATAAATTCGAGGGTGTATCCTTTGATGTTTCTGCGTCAGATGTAGAGGTATTATCCGGCACGGACTTTCTAGAGCAATATCTTCATCTTTGCGCCAATCAAGTAGAAAAAACATTTTCTTCAATAATTATTGCTCACACTAATGTTCAAGTAAGGGATTATAATAACAGCATACGAGCTAATCTATTTAGTTTAGAGGCCCCAATACAAATCAATGAAAGAATCATATGTGTCTCTAACTTCAATCATGATGATAAATTTATATCTAATGGTGAGTTTGGTAAAGTTGTTAAAGTATTATCTAATCCAGAATTACGTACGATTGAGGTAGGTCATAAAACTCACAAAGGTCGCAAACTAGAGTTTGTAGGGCTTTCTTTTGTAGATGTTGAAATTGAGTTTATGAATGATAATGGTAAACCTATATTAATAAAAACAAAAATATTAACTAACCTCTTGTATGATTCTTCATCAAAAATAAGTCACCTCGAATATAAAGCGCTCTACGCAGATTTTTTACAGCGAAACCCCAAATTAAACCGTAAGAAGGACCCTGTAGAGTTCCAAAAAGCAAAATATTCAGACCCTTACCTAAATGTTATGCAGATAAAGTTTGGGTATGCAATAACTTGTCATAAATCACAAGGGAGTGAATGGTCTAATGTTTTTGTTGATGCATTTTTTTTCAGGCCTGATAAGAAGTTTTACCTCAGGTGGTTGTACACTGCAATAACAAGGACGTCAAAAAATCTTTATATTAATAAAAATCTCAATTTTGGTCTTATGTTACCTTAAAGTCATAGGGTTTTTCGAGCTTGATTGGTGGCTTTTACTCAAAATAACTCCAGAGTAAAATAGTGTGGGGAACTCAACCATGATGGCTCATAAAATTTTAAATCGAACTGTGTAAAGGGATTACTAAATTGGTGTAGCTATATTAATAGAACAATCCCTTTATTAATTAATAATTACACATTGTAACTTTATGTAAACAAACAACTTTACATAAGGATTAATAATGAAAGACAATCAATACCTACCACATCTAGAGCTACACACATCTGAATATTTTAACGGGTATCCTGTTCAGGTTAAATACCAACCTTTAATAATGAACTACTTGCTAATTAATGAGCAAGTATTGATGAAGGCGTTATCTCATCATAAGCGTACCTGCGCGATGAGGTTTGAGTTGAAGTACCCTAAGGGATGGGATATTCAACATTATGCTATTTCACGGTTTATTGATTCACTGAGGGTGCGGATAAAGTCTGATTTGGCTAGGAAGAATAAACATACAGGAAGAAATGATACTTGTATTTTATCTTATATTTGGACTCTTGAACGCTCAAGCTCTTTGGGTTGGCATTATCATGTAGTTATCTTTGTTAACCGTGATATATATTTTCGTGTTGGTAATCTATTGAATACTGAAGGCAATATGTACTCGAGAATAAGGGCAGCATGGGCTAGCGCGTTAGGACTAAGTTTTGAAAAATCTTCAGGACTAGTACATATACCTAATAACGCAGTATATAAAATTAAGACCAACGACGATAATTATCATCAGCAGGTACAAGATGTTCTTTATCGACTGAGTTACTTCGCTAAGGTTGATACAAAGCAATTTGGTGATGGAGTAGGGAATCGTTGTTTTGGGTACAGTGCACTCAATTAACTAAAAAAGAAAAGGATTACCCTTTTCTTCAATCATTAGTAATGATTACTATCCCATTGACGCCAAGTAGTCGCTTGAATGCACTTCTTGGCTTCATCTTTTAACATCCACATAAATGAATGAGCATTACTAAAATCTCCGCCTAGGCAGCCAGAGGTGAATATATGGCAGTTTTCTAATAATACATTATATCGAATGCTTTCATAAAGTTTTGATTGTGCCATAACAGCTACGAACTCTCCTCCTACGGGGTATAGGCCATTACATGATACGTAAATGTTTAACGCAGTAGTGTTTGACATGAAACCCTGAGGGGAGACAGCTTCTATATCACCTTTACCATTAAGGTGAATAATTTGATTGTTGCCAATGTAAACACCTGAATGCTCAGCATAGCCAAAAGCGATGTCACAATAAACGATACTTCCAACTATGGGTATTACAGGGTCTCTACATGAATCAACCATACCTTCCAGTATATTAATAATTGGTGTAGAAAACGGTAATAATTTCCACATGATTATTTTTCCTTAGCTGTTGTTCTTGCTGTATTTCAAGGTCGACAAAGTCATTATCAATACCTTCTTGTGTTAAACCGATATTCCACACATCAGCCATTTGCTTGCTAAAGCGAACTTCTAATAAATGGCTAATTAAGTTTATGGTATTTGTATCTTTTATTGCTTGTACTTCCATAGCTGGTTCCTTTTTTGTAGTGAAACGCGTTTATAGGTACTTCAAACGATGTCTTTTTCTACAGCCCTTGATATACCTAGCTTCCCTGGGTCTCGCTTTACCTAATTGGGAGCCAGAGATGTTTATGCGTTGTTTGGGGGATTTGGATGACTTATAGCTTTAATTAAAGCTAATTTGTATGGTGTAAGAGCCACTGTTGTAATATTCAATAAAGTTATTGATAAACATCGTTAGTAAATCATTGCCATCTCTATTGTTTAGCCATCCTCCGTATAAGCTAAATACTCGTTTGCTGTTGAAGCACACATCAATCTCTTTCACTAATTCAGGATAAGGGCCACCTGAAAAAGAGAAGTCGGTAATATAAATGCAAAACCATTTTTCATCGTGTTTTTCAAAGCGTATTTCAACAGGGTGATACCCACCAGATTCAGATGAGTATCCTTCATCTCGAAAGTTTAAGGTGAACGCAATGATAGTGTTTTTATCGCTATTATCATTGTTAAATTCAGTTTCGATGACTCGATAAAAAGCATCGGGCAGCTTAAAGCACTGCGCTTTATTAAAGATCAGTTTCATAGCTTGTCTCTCAGTTAATAAATGTGGTTTAGATGAAGTAGTAGAGGGTCAATGTAGTCACTCAATCGCCTCGTTTTATCTTGGTGCTGAAATTTGAAATCGCCATGCTATAAGGGGATTTAGTACTAAATAAGGGGGGCGACGCTCTCAAGGTGTTGTGCCTGAATTAACAAAAAATAATTTTAATTCCAAGTAACTAAATTAAGCCCCGCTCTGCAAACGATGTACACGACTTTCCAATAACTACGTGATCTAGCACAGGGACGTCAATTAGCGCCAGCGCTTCTTTTAATCGTTTAGTAATCGCAATGTCAGCTTGCGATGGTTCAACCTCTCCTGAAGGATGGTTATGAGCTAAAATTACTGCGGCTGCGTTTTCTGTAATTACTGTTTTAACAACCTCTCTAGGGTAAACGCTGGCGGCATTAATGGTGCCGAAGAATAGCTCTTGGTAATCAATTAGCTGGTGCTGACTGTCGAGTAACATCACCGCAAAAACCTCACGTTCATATTTCCCTAACTTGAATTTCAAAAAGTCTTTAGTTGCCTCGCTACTGGTGAATGCATCTTTACGAACATACTTGCACGCTAATATCTCTGCGGCAGCTTCAAGCACCTGATTCTCTGTCATAGGCTCATTGTTGCTGTAAGAATTAGTTGTGTTTATATCTTTATTTTTAGCCATGTTTAACTCCATTACTTTAATTAAAGGGGTTGCGATGTATATGCATAAAAATGATATATACCTTAAACATTTTGGGATCGTGTTTTGATGGCTAATTAAAGGTTAAATCTCAGTAATTTTTTACAAGCCCACCTCATGTTGTGAACCAACACAGAGGAATGAAAAATGAGATTAATTAGATTAAAAGAAGTTATGGAAATCACAGGGCTAGGCCGTTCATCAATTTATAAATTTATTTCTGAAGGGGCATTCCCTCAGTCAATATCACTTGGAGAAAGGGCGGTTGCCTGGGAGCTGAGTGAAGTAGAAGAATGGATATCAATTAAAATAGAAGAGCGAACTAATAATAACAAAGGTGAACCTAAAAAGAATCTAACGAGTTTTGTAACCGAGGCTGACGTCATTAGTTTTATAAACAACAAGTTCAAGGGGAGTAATGTTAGCGAGGCTATTGCGTGGTTAATAGGACTCTTTAATAGTTAAGTTAGGTGTTAAATATCGTAAATTGCCAATTATGGTGCCACTAGGATTCTGCTCAACTCATCAGTAAAAAAATATTGAGCTAGTCAATCATTTGAACAATGTGGTTCCGATAAATTAACAAGTCGAAACTAAATGCATCCTAAGTAACCAAAACAATTTTGATTACTGTCAAGCCAAGATAAAAAGAGATAACACATGAAATATTACGTGGTTTTTAAAGGAAGAACACCAGGCATTTATCAAAACTGGACTGAATGCCAAAAGCAAATAAATAAGTTTAAAGGTGCTGAGCATAAAAGTTATTTGTCAGCAGAAGCTGCTGAAGAGGCTTACTATGGCATTGACTATATGGCTAATGCTGAAAATAATAAAGAAGAACAAGAAAGTAACTTATTACTCAATTATTTTGATTACACCATCTTCTGTGACGGAGCATGCCGAGGTAACCCCGGACCAGCTGGCTCTGGTATAGCTATTTATCAACGGGAGGAACTTGACCTTTTACTTTATGGAGTATACAACAGCTTCTCAACCAACAATGCTGCGGAGTTACTGGCACTACATCAATCTCTACTATGGGCACAAACCTATATTAGTAATGGTTTAAGCGTACAAATTTATTGTGATTCTATCTATGCAATCAACGCTGTAACTGATTGGTCATTTAGCTGGGCGAATAATAACTGGAAAAAGAATAAAGGGGTAATAGAAAACTTGCATCTAATACAATGTTGTCATCAGCTATTCGTATCTTTACAAGGGCAGTTAGCAATTAAGCATGTTAAAGCACATGCAGCCATCGAAGGGAATGAACTTGCAGACAGAATGGCAAATTACGCTATAGATTCAAAGATGGCTAGTTTTGCTCAATTTCACGAGACGTTGAGTATTAGCCAGCTACTTGAAAAGAGTGAAAGTTAATTAAAATAAGGTACTTTATTGACTCCGGATGATAATTAGTAAAAAAAATATCATCCGGAGTCATGACTATAAGTGTAAGTACTTGAAATGTAAGGTTACCCATGTAGACTCTTGCATGAACTTTACCTCGAAAAGGAAATTAGCGATGAGTTTTAAAAACGGAAGCGATAGTTCAAAAGTAAACAGGTACTACCTAATAACGTAATACTTGTATCTTCCACCAAAAAAACTGAAAGAATAAAAAGTTAAGTTAGCAATTAAAAACAGAATAACAGGACAATGAATAGGTTATGGATAATCACAACTACTACGATAAAAGCTTCAAAAACCACCTTGCCAGTGATAAATCTGAAACTGAATCAGCACTAATAGTCATAAATGCTTACCTTGATAATAAACCATCAGGCACTAAAAATAATAAGGTGTCACCAAATGAAAGGCATCAGTTATTTTGGTACAGTGACTTCTGGCAAGAGATCGTTTTGGAAACCTTTGATACAGAGCTGTTGTCTTTCGCGCTTACGCGGTACTTTAGTCAGGAAGATGTTAGTAATTTTCCCTTACTTCAATCTATCGCCTCAAAATCACCTTTATCTGTGAAGAATGCGGCTCGTTATTCTCAACTAGCAATAAAGCCTAATGCTAATAAATGGCAAGAGTTACAACAATTAGCTGAAACCAGCCCAAATGAGTTCGATGAGTTAATCGCCATCATTAAACTAATGCACAAAGAGCATAAGCGTTTACTAATAGATTTAGAGCAAACTCAAAATGAGTTAACTTCTTTAACTCCATTAAGCTGCTTAATTTATATCAGCTTATTTGCATTTGAATACCTACTCGAGACCAATAGTGCTAAAAGTGATGAACTACCTGTAAATAATAATATGGAAGAGGCTTGGTCAGCTTTTAAAAATATATTGGCTTGGAAATTAGAAAGTAGCGACTTCAAAGAACTTGATTTAACTGAAAATGCACTTCTTGCAACAGTGAAGGAGCACTTAATACCTTTTTTGTTTCCTTCTGCAGAAGAAGTGGTTCATACCCACACTTACCAAAAAGTTTCAGAACTAATCATCAAACAGATTTCACTTAATAGCTTTATTTCGCAATCAGCCGATGCATTTTGTTTTGATGACACCATCGCATTTAAAATAGAACAGGGTATCGCTGTTATTAAAGATGTTGATGTGGCCGCTAAACTTGCTTGGCAGCAAAATGGTAATAAATTAAAGTTATTGCACGGTTATTGGTTTAATAGAGGAGTTAATAAACTTATCGTTTCCGGCATGGCTGAACAACCAATTGGCTCTAAAGATAACCATGAAGCGAATCAACTTGCTCTTATTAAAACATATTCAACTCAGTTACGTTTAATGGAAGTGTACGGTTTAAATGAATATTTAACGGCTGATTCGGGCTTGCGAGTAAGCCTTTATGAATCGTTATTGTCTCTGAACCTGGTGTCAGCTTTTTTTAATAAAGACTTTATCGCTCCCTACCAACAATATTTGTTAGAAGAAAAAAACTGGTTATCATCAATTAGTCGCTTAGCCTTTGAAGGTATGAAACAAGGTGAAAACCGATTTCCAATTACCTGGTCATCTAAAAAAGACAAAATCACAAGAATTAAAGCTTGGACCGTTAATAAAAGTTTCCCGAATGGTAATCAAAAAGCAGCTGAAGCAATAATAGATTTTTGGACTTATGATATAAAAGCCACTGCAAAAAAATTACAAAGTGAAAAGTCACAGCAAGTACTAATACCTGAGCTTTATGAGCGTCCTATATTTTCATTGGGTAAACATATTTTTCAATTTCCTTGGATGGTGGCATTTCAGAACAACACTACAGCAGCGTTAAATAACCTCAGGCGTATTGGTGCTGGTAGAAGTGATGCTCGTAATGAGACAGCAGCTATTGAGCTAAGATTAGCTGAGTGTTTCAAAACCAGAAACTTTACAGTTCTACTTAATCATAACCCACCAAAAACACCTGAATATAATCCTGGTGAAATTGACCTTATATGTGCTTTAGAAGGATATGTTCTTGTGCTTGAGGTTAAATCAACCTTTTTACGCAGTACTAAAAAAGATGCTTGGTTTCATAAAAGTAGAACACTGAGAAAGGCTGATCAACAAATTAGCGGAAAGGTTAATGCGGTTAAGCAAGCACTATTGACCGATGAAAATTTTAAATCATCACTTGGTTTTGATAACACTGATATAAACCCATCAGTAACTGGTTGGATAGTAGATTCATCGTTAGAGTATGACCATGAGTACTTCTCTGGTTTCTTAAAAGTATCACTTGAAGAAATAATTATAGCACTAAGGGATGATAACCACCTGCTATTTGAGATTGAAAAGTTTTCTGAAAACCAAATACTACAGGGTGATGATAACTTCACTTTGTATCCTACAGGCTTCACGGCTAAAAACTTCTTACGTGTTATTGAAGAGCAGCAAGTTTGGCAGGTCGATAAGTAAACTTATCAAAGAAAACTCACACCCACTTTGATAGGTCATTAATGCTGTTTAAATATTTTACATCAAATAGTTATCACAATTACTTTATAACAATTTCATTGATTGACCATTCCTCAATTTTCTCATATTCTCTCATTATCAATTTAAGTTGAACCATAACGAGATAACACTCTAGATGGCAGACCAAATATTAACCTTGAAAGAGGTAGCCTCTTATTTAAAACTGGCGGAGAAAACAGCTTATAGATTAGCGAGTGAAGGAAAGCTACCCGGCTTTAAAGTTGGTGGAAGCTGGCGATTTAAAGCCGAAGATATTGAGCATTGGATTGAAAAACAAAAGAACAAGGAAGTAAAATGAATATCACTCCATATCACACAAAATACTTTGCGCACGAACTATCTATTCTTCATGCAAACAACGGCGTTGATAGACTTTCACAATCGTTATTCGACGCAAGTGTTGACTTAAACCCACACCAAATTGAAGCAGCCTTATTTGCACTTGATAACCCTTTAAATAAAGGTGTAGTTCTAGCAGATGAAGTTGGGTTAGGTAAAACAATTGAAGCTGGTTTAGTGCTATGTCAGTACTGGGCAGAGCGAAAACGTAAACTTCTTATTATTTGCCCAGCTTCTCTTCGTCGTCAATGGGCACAAGAACTACAGGAAAAGTTTAACCTTCCGTCGCAAATACTGGATGCTAAAACTTATAATCAACTTCAAAAGTCAGGTATATATAATCCATTAAATAATAAGCAAGTAGTGATCATGTCATATCATTACGCAGCAAGGCTTGAAGAAAAACTCGTAGGCCAAATGTGGGATCTGGTCGTTATTGATGAAGCTCACAAATTACGTAACGCCCATCGTGAAAGTAATAAAATGGGACAAGCGCTCACGCGAGCATTATTTGGCAGAAAGAAACTCCTACTTACAGCAACACCTCTGCAAAACTCCTTGATGGAGTTATACGGTATGTCAACGCTGATAGATGAACATATCTTTGGTGATGACAAAGCCTTCAGAAAACAATTCATGCAAGGTGATAGTGACCAGCAAGAATTAAAAGAACGTCTTGCTGCTTTTGTTAAACGCACACTACGTAAACAAGTACTCGAGTATGTAAAGTATACTCAACGAAAAGCATTAACCGTTCCTTTTACGCCATCAGATCAAGAACAAGCCTTATACGATGCTGTTTCAACGTTTATTGAAAAAGACGACAGCTACGCATTACCTAAACGACAAAAGCACTTAACAGGCCTAATATTACGCAAGCTACTTGCCTCAAGCTCCCATGCTGTATTGAACACACTTCAAGTCATGAAGCGCCGCCTAGAGCAGTTGAAAGAGCAACGAGATGATCACGAAGATGATTTGCTGCGCACTATCATTGAAGATGACGATTTAGAAACTGACTACTTAGACGAAGAAGACATCGATGAGTTGCTTGATGAAGACACAGCGAAAGAAGTTATTGATGATAAACGCTTAGAGAATGAAATAAAGGAACTTGAAGGTTTTATCTCACAAGCGCAAGGCATTAATAACGACGAAAAAGCAAAAGCCCTATTACAAGCCTTAGAGCTTGGTTTTTCACAAATGGCTGAAATGGGCGCGGCCCAAAAAGTTATCATATTTACAGAATCCAAAAGAACACAAGCCTACCTTGCAGCGTTCCTTGCACAGCATGGTTTTAAAGACAAAATAGTCACATTTAGTGGTTCCAACACTCACAGTGAAGCAACCGAAGTATATAAATCATGGCGCGATAAACACGCAGGTTCAGATATAGTCACCGGCTCCCCACAAGTAGACAGAAGAACAGCGTTAATTGAGCACTTTAGAGATAGTGCCGAAGTAATGATAGCTACAGAAGCTGCCGCAGAAGGTGTTAACTTACAATTTTGTTCATTACTGATAAATTACGATTTACCATGGAATCCACAGCGCGTAGAGCAACGCATAGGTCGTTGCCATCGTTACGGCCAAAAGTTTGATGTGGTTGTTATTAACTTCATGAATCAACGTAACTATGCGGATCAACGAGTACTTGAATTGCTCACTCATAAATTCACTTTATTTGATGGTGTATTTGGCGCATCTGATTCAGTGCTAGGTAGCCTTGAAAGTGGTGTTGATTTTGAAAAACGTATTCAGCAAATTTATCAAGAGTGTCGCTCGCCAGCAGAAATTGAAGCGGCTTTTGAAACATTACAAAAAGAACTTGAAGCCGATATCAACGTTAAAATGCAGCAAACACAAGAGGCGCTACTAGAGCATTTTGATGAAGATATACATGATTTACTCAAAATAAAGTTAGACCAAGCAAACGAGCGCCTTGATAAAGTATCTCGGTGGTTTTGGGCCGTGACTCAGCACCAGCTTCAAGAGAAGGCTTATTTTAACGAGCAAGACTATACCTTTACCTTAACTAACCAAGTAGCCGAACAAGCTCAAGGTAAGTACCAGCTTATTCGTAAAGGCACACAACCTGAAAACACAGCTAAACAAGCTATTGACAGTCATGCGCACAAATACCGTATTACACACCCCTTAGGTGAGTATGTAATCGATAATGCAAGAGTGACTGGCACGCCTAAGAGTGAGATAATATTTGACTATCAAAACCACCCTACAAAGGTATCGGTAGCAGAAAAACTACAAGGCCAATCAGGCTGGCTATCATTAAACTTGCTAAGAATAGAAGCTTTTCAAACAGAAGAGCACTTAGTCTTTACTGGTATTACCGATAAAGGCCAGTTAATTGATGCAGAAGCGTGTAAAGCGCTGTTTAATGTTGGTGCTACAAGTGGGGGGAGTATTGAATCTGCTACTCCTGAAAAGCTCATTGAAAACCAAGCAAGGCAACTTGATGCCAAGCTTGCAGAAGCAATGGATTTGAATAACCAATACTTTCAGGAAGAAAGAGATAAGCTTGAAAAGTGGGCAGACGATAAAGTACTGGCAGCAGAACAAGCCCTTGTAGATACTAAAAACCAAATAAAATCTCTTAAAAGAGAAAGCCGTCATGCTGTCTCAGTAGAAGAGCAACAACAAATGCAAAAACAACTAAAGGATTTAGAGCGTAAGCAACGACAGCAACGCGCTGAAATATGGGATGTTGAGGATGAAATTGCAGAAAAGCGTGATGCACTTATTACCGCATTAGAAGTACGAATGAAGCAAAAAACAGAAGTTAAAGAATTGTTTACGGTGCGATGGTCAGTGGCTTAACCGGCTTTTAGAGTATTAAAACAGCAGCACTGAATCAATTTACCGTTAGTTAAAAAATTAAAGAGCAAAACCTAATATGAGCAAGTACAACGAACTAGTAAAAAAATTAAAAGAGATTTTTCAGATTGACCGTCCAGAGTTGGACTTTGGCATTTACCGTATCCTTAATGCAAAAGCTGATGAAATAAATAACTACCTAGAAAATACACTTAAACAAAAAATAAGTGATGCGTTAGCAACAGCAGGCAATGCCAATAAAGCAGAACTTGAAAAACAATTAAGCTCAGCTATTAAGGCCGCAGAAGATGCGGGTTTCAATCCTGAAGATAGCCCCAAAGTAAAAGACTTACGCCAGCAAATTATTACTACATCACAAGGCGCTAACGAGCACGAAAATGCAGTGTTCACCCACTTACTGTCGTTTTTCTCTCGCTACTACGATAGTGGAGACTTTGTGAGTAAGCGTCGTTATAAGGGCGATACATACGCTATTCCCTATGCGGGTGAAGAAGTGATGTTACATTGGGCAAACAAAGACCAGTACTACATAAAAAGTGGTGAAAACTTCGCTAATTACTCGTTCAAACTAGATGATGGGCGAAAAGTTAGTTTTAAGTTGTTAGCGGCTGATACAGCAAAAGATAACCGAAAAGACAATGACGCAGATAGGCGCTTTGTTTTAATTGAACCACATACTCGTACTAAATTTGACGAAGAAGGCAATGAGTTCGAAGAAGAGTACCAACCAGTTACCGTTGTTAAATCAGAAGGTACCGAAGAGCTGGTTATTCAGTTTGAATACAAAACCGTTAAAAAAGGTACCAAACAAGATGTGTTAGTTACAGACGCACTAAAAACAATAATGAGTAATCAGCTAGTACAAAGTACTTGGGCAGATATAACCAAACGTGAGCCTACCGAGAAGAACCCTAATAGAACGCTGCTTGAAAAGCACTTAACGACTTACACTCAACGTAATACCGCAGATTACTTTATTCATAAAGACTTAGGTGGCTTTTTATCTAATGAGCTAGATTTTTATATTAAAAATGAAGTGATGAATTTAGATAATGTACAAAACGCTGAGGTTTTTGCTGATATTGAAAAGCAGCTACGTATGATTCAATGTTTGCGTTCAATTTCGAAGGATATTATTAGCTTTCTATCGCAGTTAGAGAATTTTCAAAAAAAGCTTTGGACTAAGAAAAAATTTGTTATTAAAGCTGACTTTTTAGCCACGATCGACATAGTTCCTGAAGAGTTATATACAGATGTTGTCAAAAATGATGAGCAATGGAACGAATGGGAAGGGTTAGGTTTCACATTCGAAAGTAAAGATAAAAACACCTTGTTAAACAGTCCTTATCTGATGTTAAACACCCGGTTATTTGATTCTGAATTTTATGAAAAATTACTAATTTCTATAAATAACCTTGAAGAAAAAATAGATGGCTACCTTTACCATAGTGATAATTATCAAGCTCTAAATCTTTTAAATAAAAAATATAATGAGAAAATTAACTGCATATATATAGATCCGCCTTATAACTCCCCATCTAGTGAAATTGCATATAAGAATAGCTTTAAACACTCATCATGGTTAACACTCATGGATAATCGATTAGAAAAGAGCAAGTCGCTTATTTCAGAAGATGCGGGGGTAGTTATTGCTATAGATAAATATGAACAAAATGGGTTAGAGCGACTATTAAAACAAAATTTCTCTAGTTATAAAGTTACTAATATTCCTGTAGAGCATAATAAGAAAGGCGTTCAAGGTGATGGTTTCTCATTCACGAATGAATTTGCAGTTTTTGCTGTCCCCGATTTAAAAGGCATTGTAAATCGAAAAACACTCCCTGAAATTGAGTGGGAGTATGATAACTTACGAAATTGGGGCGGTGAATCTCTGCGTACGGACGGTAAAACTTGTTTTTATCCTATCATAGTAAAAAATGATAAGGTAATTGGATTCGGTGATGTATGTGAAGAGAGCTTTAGTCCTGACTCTGCAAATGTTCACCAAGCCGATGGTAGTGTTTGGGTTTACCCTATAGATAAAAAAGGAATTGAAAGAAAGTGGAGATTTGCACGGGATACTGTAGAAAAAATTATTGATATTTTAAAGGTTAAGGTATCTAACGACGGGTTAATTCAAATAGAAAAAGCTAAAGCTGATGCCCCCTATAAAACTGTTTGGTACTCATCTCTTTTCAATGCAGGTGATTATGGTACTAAAGTACTTACAGACATGGGGTTTGACAAAAAATTATTTGATTTCCCTAAATCAGTACATACAGTTATTGAGTCAATTTCAGCTATATGTAAGCCTCACAACGATAACATAGTCCTAGATTACTTTGCTGGTTCAGGAACTACTGCACAAGCAGTTAAGAATATTAATTTAAAAAACAATACTAAAATGAAATTTAAGCTTGTTGAGCAAGGTGAGTACTTCAACACTGTTATTATACCTAGAATCCAAAAAATGAGTTACACACTAGATTGGAAAGGAGGCAAACCAGTTAATAATGAGGGGGGGTCACAATTAGTCAAAGTCGTTACTTTAGAAAGTTACGAAGACACACTGAATAACCTCGAAATTAAGAAAACTCAGCAAACATCTGATTTGTTTGAAATGATGAATGAAGAAGCAAAGTCTAACTATCTGCTAAACTATATGCTTGAAACTGAAAGCAAAGGCTCTTTATTAAGTACAGATGACTTTAAAAAGCCGTTTAATTACAAGATGAAAATAGCGGTTGATTCAGCTGGTGCGAGCGAAGAGCAGAATATAGATTTAGTTGAAACCTTTAACTACCTGATTGGTCTTCACGTTAAAACTATTGAATCAAACCTAGATAAAGGTTATGTGCGTATTGAAGGTACACTCCCCTCAGGTGAACGCGCGTTAGTTTTATGGCGTGACTGCGAAAAAATTCAATATGATGATTTTACTAAATTTGCGATCCGTTTTGATTTATTTGCCAAGCAAAAAACTTTTGATGTCATTTATGTAAATGGTGATCATAACTTACCTACAGCTTTTACTAATGATGAAGATGACGTTACGCGCACACTGAAGCTACGCCAAATCGAACCTGAATTTTTAGAGCAAATGTTTGCTCCTGACGAATTAGCGTAAGGAGTAAAGCTATGGCTATAGGTAAAGCAACTAAAAAGAAAACTAATAAAAAGCTCAGTTTTCATCAACAACTGGTGTTAAACCGATTTATGTATCGTTTTTTTACTGATGGTACATTACAAGGGTTAAAGTCTCGTTTGGGTGAAGACCGCTTTGAAGGCATTCATGATGATGGGCAAAGTAATTACTTTCATGAATTATGTAACAACTACTTTAACGCTGAGCTTATTAATAGTGATGACTTAAGGCGGTATGACTTAAATATTGTTAATCATTGGCAGCAAATTACTGAGCACCGCAATCGTAAAGAAGACACTGTGATGAATATGAAGTATTTTCAGTATTTGTCACTGCTGTTTACGGAAATTTATTTAGACTTTTACTTTAATAAAAAGCAGTTACTACTTGATGGCTTAAACCAGGAGCTTGCTGTATTTAATAAAGAACAAAAAGCGGCTGATAACTTTCAAGAATATATTTTAGACGAGCTAAACAAGCTTGCTTTTTGGAATGCCACAGGCTCAGGTAAAACACTGCTGCTACATGTAAATATTTTACAGTATTTACATTACTATCAAGCAGGTAATTCGCACAACTACCCGGATAAAATAATATTACTAACCCCGGATGAGCGCCTATCCGCACAGCATTTAAAAGAGTTACATGATTCAGGCTTTGATCATGTAAGGCTGTTTGACAAAAACGGTAACACGCCATTCAGAGGCACAATAGAAGTTATTGATATTAATAAGCTTGCCGATGATATGGGTGATAAAACTGTTGCAGTAGAAGCCTTTGAAGGTAATAACCTGGTACTTATTGATGAAGGCCACAAAGGTACAGGTACGGCTGCAGGTGCTTGGATGCGACGCCGCGACACCTTAACAAAAGACGGTTTTGCGTTTGAGTACTCAGCAACCTTTGGCCAAGCAGTCGCTGACGGTAAAACCGTTGAAGCTGTAAAAACAGACATTCAAAAGAAAAAAGCTAAAATGCTTTTTGAAACAACTGCGTTAAACAAACTAGACGAAGACCAATTAGCTAAGCTTGAGCTAGATTATGCAGAGCTCCGTGATGCACGTATTCAAGCAACACGAGAAGTGTATGGTAAGTCTGTACTGTTTGATTACTCATATAAATTTTTCTATGAAGATGGCTATGGTAAAGAGTCGTTAATACTCAACTTAGGCGATGATAAAAGCGAAGAGCGCCGCTATGAATATTTTACTGCTTGTTTGTTAAGCTTTTATCAACAGCAATTTTTGTATAGTAAAAGCGAAGAGCAGCTAAATGAGTTTAATATTGAAAACCCGCTTTGGGTTTTTGTGGGGAGCTCGGTTTCTAAAGAAGATTCTGATATTCAGCAAGTGGTTAAGTTTTTAGCGTGGTTTTTAAATAATGAGAACCAAGCTAAAGCGTGGATTAAGGACCTAGTTGCCAATAAAGCACGAATACTCGATACCAAAGAACGAAATATATTTCACAACCGCTTTACGCCGTTAATGGGTACAGGCAAAGACGAGTCGCAAATCTATTTAGATATTTTAAACCGGTTGTTTAATACCACTTATACTGGCCAGCGTTTAATTGTTGTTAATTTAAAAGGCAGCAAAGGTGAGTTGGCACTACGTGTAGGTACATCGGAGCCGTTTGGCCTGATAAATGTTGGTGACTCATCCGCCCTTTATAAGGCTCTAGAAAAAGAGCAGTCATTTGATTATATAACCGATGACTTTGCTAAAACTTTATTTAACACCATCAATGATAAAGATTCTAAGCTAAACATTTTAATTGGCTCTCGTAAGTTTACCGAGGGGTGGTCTAGCTGGCGCGTATCAACAATGGGCTTGCTTAACATAGGCCGTGGCGAAGGCTCACAAATAATTCAGTTATTTGGCCGTGGTGTGCGCTTAAAAGGTAAAGATTATTCTTTAAAACGCAGTACACCTTCGCAAAGACCTAAAGGTTTGCACCTTGAGAAGCTTGAAACACTTAATATTTTTGGCGTGCGTGCTGATTATATGGCGACTTTCAAGCAGTACCTCGAAGCGGAGGGCATCACGCCTAGCGATGAGATCCTTGAATTAGATTTTGAAACCAGACCAAGTCTACCAAAAACTAAGCTGAAGACTTTAAAACTTAAAGACGGTTATAAAGATAACCAAAAGAAAGGATTTAAACGCGTACACTTCCCTAATTTATACGAAGTGCCAGCAGAGTTTAAGGGGAAAATTAAAACGCCTCATATTAAGCTTGATTTGTATCCAAAACTTGAGGCATTAAGCACTACTGACACGGGTGATAAAACGCCAGCATCTGATCGCATGCCAAGAAACATAGATTATAAGGTGATAGCGGCGTTTGACTTTGAGCGTATTTATTTAGCACTTCAAGATTTTAAATTGCAACGAGGCTGGAGTAATTTAAGGCTCGACAAAAAGCGTTTAGAAAACTTTTGCTTAGGGAAAACTGATATAGGTAATTCTTGGTACACTTTGCTTATCCCCGCTCAAGATCTTGAGATAAAGCTCTATAGTGATATTCATAAGCAAGAAAATATTATGATCCGTTTGCTAGAAGATTATACAGATAGGTTTTATAAAGCTCTAAAAAATGCCTATGAGGGTCAGTTTTTTGAAGTGACTCATGTTCATGAAGACGATCCTGGTATGCTCAAAGTTTATAATTTTGAAATAGATGAATCAGATGATGGATTTGAGTATTCCGCTAGGTTGGAAGAGCTACAAAAAATAGTTGCAAGTGGTGATGTTGGTGAAGCTAAAAAATGGGAAGCTCCTGGGGTAGTTGCTGTGACATTTGATAAGCACTTGTATTACCCCCTAATGTCGATCGATAAAGATGCTGGCCTACCATTAAAAATGCGTCCGATGGCGTTTGATGCGCCAAGTGAAATTCAGTTTGTAACAGAGCTGCAAGAGTTTGTTGATTCAAAACGAGGCCAGGAAGTAATTGGCGACAAGAGTATTTATTTGCTCCGTAATGCTGATACTAAAGCCAAAGGTTTAGGCTTCGCGTTAGCAGAGAACTTTTATCCTGACTTTTTATTATGGCTGGTGGACGACTCAACGGGCGAACAATGGCTTAGTTTGATAGACCCTAAAGGTATACGCCAAATTGATTTAAACAGCGGTAAATTTGGCTTGTATAAAGAGATCAAGAACTACGAGCAAGACAACCTGAACCTCAGTTCATTTATTCTATCAGGTACATCGTTTAATGATTTATTAAATGTCAGTTTATCTAAAGACGAGCTAGAAGATGCCAATGTGGTATTCATGGAAGATGGAAAGGATGTTTATTTAGAGAAAATAATTAGGGGTATGGTTGCTTAAATGAGCAAAGAAAACTGCATAGGGTTTGATGAAAGCAAGTCGCTAGAAAATAAAAAATTATATAGAGTTTTTTCAATTGAAAGGCTATTGGAATTATTTACAAAAAAAGAACTGACTCTCGTTAAACCAAGTGCATGGGATGACCCATTTGAAAACTACATATTAAACGCTACTGCTGTCAACGAGAATGGTACAACATTCACATTTGACGTGCGAGAACATATTTATGGGCAATGTTGGTCTGAAACTCGTGAATCTGATGCCATGTGGCGAATATATTCGCCCAACATCACTGGTGTCAAAATACGTACTACGATAGGAAAGTTGAATGATTCGTTTAAACTCAATTATGAGATTAACCCACAACAAATTTTTATAGGGAAAGTAGCTTATCAAAGTCAAAAAGATTTAATTCTTCGTGCTGAAAATCGCATTGAAATGCAGAAACAACTTGTAAGCAATAAAACGGTAGGGTTCGCCAAAACATTATTATTTAAGAGAAAAGAGTTCTCTCATGAAAATGAAGTAAGAATAATATGTATATATGAAAAATCATCTCAAGGGGAACCCTTATACAGTGTAAAAATAGACCCTTACAAATTAATAGATCAAGTTGTATTTGATCCACGAATAGACCAGGAACTATTTAAAGTGTATCAAGCTCATTTAAAGAAGATTGGCTTTGAGGGAAGTGTAATACGTTCTACCCTGTACGAATTACCTCAATTAAAGGTAAATATATAATTAACTACTGCCAATGCTCAGGTATTGTTAATTCAAATGAGTTTGCAGCGTACTTGAGCATTGATAATATTTCTTTATGCCTAGACTGATCGTAAGTCTGATTTTTATTCTTCAGTTCTACAAGCCCTTGTAATTCAGGCAAGTTGAACATATTCAATTTATAAAAGTTACCCCAGTTAGCGACACCAAATAAGTTGTAAATGGTCTCTGTTCCATCTCGCTCACTAGCAAGACGCTTCTCACCAGTAATCAACGTTTCAGCTTTTTCAGCTTCGTTACGATCTTCGTAGGAATTTAGTAGTTGCATTTAATAAAGTGGTACTTTTTAGGTGTTTTTTTAAATATATAAAATGATAATATAAAGAACATGTATTTTATATTAATTCTTCAACTAACAATTTATCTTAGGTATATCTCGCCAGCAACTTGTATATTTCGGAGATAGAAAACTACGGCGCATTTGCCATTTTTCTGCTTTTCCTTCACTCGCTAATGTCATAGCGCCTTGACCATAGCGTTGATTCACTTTGTCAAAGCAAGTCATTATTAAAGGGCTTGGTTGCAAAGGCGTGAATAAATCAGGTTGTTGGTATTGTTGACTTTCAAGGCTGATAGCACCAATACCACAACGATAAAAGCAAATTCCTGTTTGAAAAATGTCATGTAATGCAATACTAATAGCTGATGCTATTTGACTACTGTTATTTGTTGCTATAGGAAAGTCATACACAATAGACTTTTTATAGTACTGGTTATCATGTGGTGAATTTGAAGCGAAGATAAGTAGGCGTTTAACCAATGAATGTTGCTGGCGCAACTTCCTACCAACAGTCGAACCGTGTGTAACTAGTACATACATGAGTGATTGATAATCCGTTATTCTTTGACCAAAACTACGTGTTGAAAATATCTCTTGTTTAGGTGCTTTTACTTCATCCCAAGATAAACATGGTATGCCGTTTAATTCATTAACTGTTCGCTCTACAACGACACTAAATTGTTTTCTCATATTATGTGCTGATTGCTGCGCGAGTTGCTCTGCCGTGTTAATCCCCAATAGATTAAGTTTCTTACCTAATCTGCTTCCAATCCCCCAAACATCAGTAATTTCCATCCGTTTAAGTATTTTCTTACTTGATTCGTTGTTATCAATAACAGCAACACCATTAAAACCACTAAGCTTTTTTGCAGCATGATTAGCCGCTTTAGCTAGGGTAGGGGTTGTACCAAAGCCTACACCCACAGGTAAGCGAGTTTCCTTCCAAATAGCCTTGCGGATCTCATGTCCGTATTTATGCCAGTCACGAATTAAACTATCGTAATTTTTAAACGCTAAAAAAGATTCATCAATAGAATAGATGTATTGATCATCACAGTACCTAGCAATGGTGTTCATCATGCGCTCACTTAAATCAGCATATAACTCATAGTTAGATGACCTTACAACAACGCCATGTTTATTTAAGAAGCTTTTAATTTGGAAGTAGGGCACAAACTTAGGAATACCTAAACGTCTCGCAATTGGGCATACAGCGCAAATACAGCCATCGTTATTGGTTAGTACAACAACGGGCTTATTTCGTATGCTGGGGTCGAATACTTTCTCTGCGCTGGCGTAAAAAGATACGGCATCTACTAATGCGTACATAAAGATATTTCAGGTGACTTCTGATGTAATCTAATTGAGCGAGTGACTACACCTTCAAGTTGAAACTCGTCTTCAGGTTTTATATGAACGGGAGGGTAGTGAATTGAAGCTGAAAGCAAAAGGGCTTGTGTTTTATCAATTAACTTACATACAAAACAACCATTGTAATTGGCGACAATAACGTCGCCATTTTTTGCCGTTAATGACCTATCTACTATTAATAGGTCTCCATTAAAAATACCAACATCCTGCATAGAGTCACCGTTAGCCTGACCAATAAAGGTAGCGTTTGGGTGTTTAATTAATAATTGGTCAAGTGATAAACCTAGTTCTTTGTACTCAGCTGCTGGCGATTCAAAACCACTGATGCCAGCTTCTGCAAATATTGGGATAACTTTCATAATGCACCTATGCTGTAAATGTATACAGTATAAATAATGATTGTGGTTTTGTTAAGTTATTTAACAGCATTGTTATTGATAGTAATTGAAGTACGAATGATAGTTATTTGTTTTTAATTGTTGGTTCTATGTTTGATATTTTTAATTGTAGTGATTGGTTCTTTTTTTGATACTATAGCTAGAGTAATGTAGAGAGGGATATTAGGTTTTATTTAAATCGGTTTATATCGAAATAGAGGTGACTTTGTTTTTTGGTTACACTGGATGTAACACTGGGCTTTAATTTTTTTATATTATTCGTTTTAAATCAATATATTGGCTTTATTTTACGACTGTCTCCGTCCCGCCATTCTTTTTCTAACCCTCGATTTCTCTAGGGTTTAGTAAATTCAAACGTCGCGCCAGCGCTTTACAAATGCTGAGTTACACGACGCAATCTATACCTGCAAATAAACTAGTACCTTATCTCACAAACAGTGAAGCACTATTACGTTTAAGTGCAGCAAAAGTTGGGTTGTTACTATCGCCAGTTGAGAGAGAAAAACACCTTAGCCCGTTGTTAAACGATAAGTTAAAAGCAATTAGGGTGGCAGCAGCGAAGAGTTTGGTGTCAACGACAATTTCCAGCGAAAACCAAACTTCATTTTCAAAAGCGTTTGAAGAATTAACTAAAGCAAGCGAGGTAAACAGTTGGAGAGGAGAAGGACGCATTAATCAAGCCGTGATAGCGTTAGAAGTTAACGATACCTTAGGCGCAGAAGCTTCACTCAAGCAAGCAATAAAGATAGAGCCATATTTTGATGTGGGCTATATAAACTTAGCTGATTTATACCGAAGTCAACAACGCTCATCGTTAGTGAGTTCAGTGCTTCGTCAAGGAATGAAGAATAACCCGTTATCTGGTGCGCTTACTTACTCTTATGGCTTACATCTTGTTCGCCAACAAAAGCTTGCTAAAGCGATTGAATACTTTGCTAAATCAATTCACCTTGCTTCACAAAACCCACAGTATGCCTATACCTATGTACTTGCAATGGATGGCACAGGGGATAGTCAAAAAGCATTGACCGAACTTAAAAGATTAACACCTAAGTATTCTAATAAAAGTCAGCTCAAAGAACTCGGCCTTTATTTATCACAAAAATTACGGAGTAAAGCAGATTACGATTGGTTTATGAATATTTAAAATGCTCTACCTTACTTTGCTAGAGAAAGTGAGGTATCACCATTTTACCGTGATCTCACACACCAGACTTTCGTTCTTAGTATTTCAATTTTCAATAGACGCTAAAAAATAACCGTAATGAAAAGCCCACATTATAAATTGTGGGCTTGTAGTGGTTAAATTTAATAGTTTATTCTTTGTTTAAAGGCCTAATTATCGTCAAAACTTACTTAGTAATTGACGCTAATTCTAGCGTTACTTGGTCAATACCATATTTGGCGATTCGGCCTTTAAATTCAGCTTGCTTACTGCTTAATAATGAAATGCCTTCAACAATTAAATCATATGCTTTCCATTGACCTGTTTTTTTGTTTTTTCGCATTTGAAAAGTCAGGTGAATATCTGGCTTGTTATTATCTACTATGGTTGCATTAACTGAGGCCATTTTGGCGGTGCTTTTGATAGTGCCTTTTTCATAAATAACCTTCTGATTTTTATATTGATTTAAGGCGTTTGCGTATGTTCTAACTAAGTAATGACGCATAGATTCAGTAAAGTTCTTTCGTTGCTCTTTGGTTGAGCTTTTTAAGTGCTTACCCAAAATTTTGTATGAAGCATATTTGTAATCCACAGAAGGGATTAACTCTTGTTCTACAATTTCACGCATTAATTCCGGAAATTTTGTCAATTCTTGCTGACTACTCGCTATGCGCCCAAATAACTTTTCACCTACCGATTTAATTTCTTGATAGGGCGATAATTGTGGTTGATTAGCTGCTTGTAGATTGAAAGCTAACAATATAATAACTAGAGCCGTAAATTTTTTCACAATGTGACCTTTGAAATTGCAGTGAGTTAATATAGTGCATTCTACATACCGACCATTCGGTCTGTAAATGTTTTTTTCATATTTAATTTCTACTTTGTTATTCGTAAAGAGAATATAGCTATCTAGGTGTGACTATAAGATGGAAGTTATTTTTTTAATTGACGGATGTAATTGCACAATTCGGCATTGACCTTACTAAACAACTCCTTGTTTTTCGCACTCTTGCTCAAACTTGACGAACCATGGAAACAAGAAACAATAAAATAAGCCACTTGATTAAAATCTAAGTTGTCTCTTAATTGGCTTGCAACCCGTTGCAGGTTTACGGCAATTAAGTGATTGAGCTGTTGTTGCATATTAAGAATTCTTAAACGAAATCCTTCATCGATCCCCGACATTTCTTGGCACAAATTATTGAGAGGACAACCACATACAACTTCGTCGCAGCTCATTTCTTTAGACATATTTTCAAAAAAATCACAAAGGCTTTCAATAGGATCGTCAGTTTCAACAGCTGGTGCCCACATTGATAGAAACATCGGCGTATAGATCTCTTCAAAGACGGCATAGCCCAGCTCCATCTTGTTTTCAAAATGGTGATATAAACAGCCTTTAGAAATATTACAGCGTTTAAGGATGATAGAAAGACTCGTAGCGGTGAATCCATTGTGATGGATTTCATCGGCACTAACTTCTAAAATTTTCTGACGTGTTTGCTCTGCATCTCTCATAACGAAAACCTCTTCATCCGATAAAGCTATATTAACCAACCGAACGGTTTGTGACTAGCGTTATTTTTATTCATTTGTATATAAATCACTTTAAAAAATTAGATATGTAGTTGTTTATAAATTGATAAATAACATATGACCCAAATTATTGAGCCATATGTTTTAGTGAGTTGCTGCTTCAGTGTGAAATATTGGCTTTACTAAGTTAACCGTTAAAACTGGCTATCTTTAGCTTATTTTACGGGCTGTAGTTTTGCTAACTTGCCAATTGGCGCATCAATTGAATCTGGCGGAATAGTAAACCATTGAGGGCCTGTTTCTGTCATGTACAGACAATCTTCAAGTCTTACGCCAAACTTTTCTGGTAAGTAAATCCCCGGTTCATTTGAAAAACACATGCCTTTAGCCAGTTTAGTTTTTTCACCATGCACAAAATTAATGCCTTCATGGCCTTTCATACCTATACCGTGGCCTGTTCGGTGTGATAAACCGGGTAATTTATAATCTGGCCCTAATCCTAAAGTTTCATAATATTGGCGCACGGCATCATCGACTAAACCGGCTTCTGTGCCAAGTTGTGCTTTTTCAAAAGCAATGCTTTGCCCTTGTCTAACGGTTTGCCAAATTTTCTTTTGCTCTGCACTCGCGTCACCAAAAACAAAAGTTCGGCTGATATCCGATTGATAACCATGAACACTGCAGCCGCAATCCATTAATACTACAGAGCCTTCCGTTAATGTTTGTTTCTGTTTGGTGCCATGCGGATAAGCACTGGCTTGGTTAAATAAAGCCATATTCCAAATACCACTACCGCCTAAGCTTGCTTGAGCTTTATGCATCAAGGTTTTAACATCAGCTTGTGTCATGCCTAATTCAAGGTTTGACCAAACGTGTTCATAAGCAGAAAGGGTAATTTCATTGGCTTTATGCATTAATTGTAATTCATGATCACTTTTAATCATTCGACAACCACGTGTAATAACATCGGCACTAACATCATGCATGGCTGGCAATAACGACATCACTTCTTGTAATACAAAGTATCTAACAGAATGTTCAAAGGCGACATTGCCGGCTTTAATGTTTCTATCGTTTAAAATTTGTTTGACGCGTTCAAAAGGACTTTCGTGTTCTTGCCATACTCTGACATCATTCCCAACAGCTAAAGTTTCACGAATACTGGGCTCTTCAAAAAATGGACAGACAACCGCAACATCACCGACTTGAGGGATAACTAACGCTGTCAGTCGCTCACTTCTCCACCATTGAATACCTGAGAAATAATCCATCGTCGCCCCAGGTTCTATGACCATTGCCGATATATTATGTTGCTTCATTAACTGTTGCGCTTTTTCGATACGTTTTAAGCGCTCTTTAACAGTAATAGGGGAAACAGTATCAGTGATATTGGTTAGCGTTTTTTTTCCAAAATCATTACTCGCTTGATTCGCCGTATTATAAGGCGATGAACTGGCCACCTTTCCTATTGATAAGGTGGCCATTGCCGCTGTGCTGAGCTTGAGAAACTTTCTTTTACTGATTGTCATTTTGTCTTCCTAGCTTACTATTTTTGATATGATTTATATTGCTTACGCTATAATTTTTCTATGGCCTGAGCAAGGCTTTATCAGATGAAAACCATTATTTTTAAGATGAAGCTGCTTTACATATAGTAGCGGGATTTATATGGTAATTTTAGTAGAGTAACGTAACGGCTTAGTTAAAATAATAATTTGAATTGCTACCAACTGATGAGATAACTAATGAGAAATCGCACATTAAGTAAAATAATAACACGGGTATTTGTCTTTATTTCAATTGGTAGCGGGCTACCTATAACAACTGTCATGGCAAATGCAGATAGAGTCACGGGTAAAACGTTTGCCACGCGTTCTGAAGTTATTGCACAGCATGGTATGGTGGCAACAAGTCAGCCGCTTGCGAGTCAAATTGGTCTCGAGGTATTAAAAAAAGGTGGTAATGCTATCGATGCTGCCATTGCTGCGAATGCCGCGTTAGGATTAATGGAACCCACTGGTAATGGGATTGGTGGTGATTTATATGCCATTGTTTGGCATGCCAAATCACAAAAACTTTATGGTCTTAATGCCAGTGGCCGATCACCCAAATTATTAAGTTTAAAACAGTTAAAATCTGACATTAACGCGTTAGACCGAGACACTATTCCTCCTTACGGCATGCTGCCTATCTCTGTGCCCGGAACAGTTGATGGTTGGTTTGAATTGCATAATAAATTTGGTCAAATGCCAATGAAAAGCCTGTTAAAACCTGCGATCGATTATGCCAATAAAGGCTTTCCAGTCTCTGAATTAATTGCCCATTATTGGAACTTAAGTGTGCCGCGTTTATCACCTCAAGCAGGCAGTTTTAAAACGACTTTTACTATAAACGGTAAAGCGCCTCGAAAGGGACAAGTATTTAAAAATCCTGAACTTGCCAATACTTTGTCGATGATAGCAGAGCAGGGCCGAGATGCTTTTTATCAAGGTGATATAGCCAAAAGTATTGATACCTTTATGAAAGCTAATGGTGGATATTTAAGGTATGAGGATTTTGCTTCACATACCTCAACGTGGGTTGAGCCGCTATCAACCAACTATCGTGGTTATGATGTGTTTGAATTACCACCTAATGGTCAAGGAATTGCTGCGCTGCAAATGTTAAATATTTTGGAGTTGTATGATTTACCAGCGATGGGGTTTTTAACGCCTGAAACTTTACATGTTATGACAGAGGCTAAAAAACTCGTTTTTGAAGACAGAGCGAAGTTTTATGCCGATCCTGACTTTGTTGATATTCCACTGAAAGGGTTAATTAGCAAACAATATGCGATAGAACGAAATAAACTCATTGGTGAAAAAGCGGCTAAGCGCGTTGATGCGGGCAATCCTGCAATGTATCAAGGAGATACCATATATTTAACCACGGCTGACCGCGAAGGCAATATGGTGTCACTCATTCAAAGTAATTATCGAGGTATGGGCTCTGGAGTCGTTGTGCCAGGTTTAGGCTTTGTTTTTCAAGACCGAGGCCAACTATTTTCGTTAGATGAAAATCATGCCAATGTTTATGCGCCTAATAAACGTCCTTTTCATACCATTATTCCTGCATTTGTGATGAAGGATAATAAACCCTTTATGAGTTTTGGTTTAATGGGGGGCGCAATGCAACCTCAAGGTCATGTGCAAATTATTACTAATATTGTTGATTTTGGTATGAACTTGCAAGAAGCCGGTGATGCCACGCGCTGGCAACATTATGGTTCTACAGAGCCTACTCAACTAAATGGCGACCAACTTACCAGTCGAGGTGAATTAGTGATTGAATCTGATATACCTTATCAAACCATTCGTGCACTGATGGATAAAGGCCATAAAATTGGTTTTGATCGCGGAGGTTATGGCGGTTATCAAGCGATAATGTGGGATGATAAGGAAAAAGTATATTATGGGGCATCAGAGTCTCGTAAAGACGGACAAGCTGTAGGTTATTAATATCCACATTATCTTTCGCTTTATCAAGCCCATGTTTGCAATTTATTGCTTACATGGGGTTCGACACATTTGTTAAAATGGCAAAACCTAATAAAAAAGGCCCAACACAAACAATCGAGGTTTTTTGCCGACAATGTAAAACGCTGTTATATAAATATCGAAAAGGTGGAAAAGGAGCCTTGGTGAAATGTTTCAAAGAGCGGATCATTTCTGACTATACTCTAAGGCCTTGTCATTGCCCTAATTGCCAACAATTATTCGCCAGAGAATTAATCATTCAAGGAGTTGGTGCTTATAAAATAATCAGTGCTAAAGTATATATAAAGTAAATAAATTAGTTTTTTTTCTTATTTTATATTAAATTACCCCTTTGGGTAATGTGAATTTAGTTTGTCATAAGGGAAGAAAAAGTTTAACTAACGTATGAATATTGTCACGAAAACGCGGTAAGTTTAGTGATATTTTTCGTGATGTACTAGTTATATAGTTTTAATCTAAGTCGTATAAAATTAAAAATTAGACAGGGTTTCGAATGAATAGATATGGTTTATTAATCTCCGCACTCCTTCCATTTTCGCTGATTACTCATGCGAATAATTACAGCGAAAAAGATTTACTTGATACATTAAAGTCAGAAATTGATAATCAAAATTACGCTAATGTCCTGTCTATTGCACAAAATTATCAAGATGAGTATTTAGGTGTTCCAGAATTTGATTTTCTTTTAGGTATTGCCGCCTTAGAAAGTGATCAAGTTGATGTGAGTGTCTTTGCCTTTGAACGAGTAGTCGCGAATAAACCAAACTGGTTAGATGCCAAGTTATATTTAGCAAAAGCATATTATCAATCATCAAATTACCAAGCCGCATTGGAACAATGCAATAGTATATTAGCCAGTGAAAAAATCGCTGAAAACCTCAACCAATTGGCAAATGCTTTATGTTCGAGCACGCGAGATAAGTTAGCGCAACAAGCTACCAGTACTAAACATCAATTATCGGCCAATATTGGTTTTGATGGCAATATAAATGCTGGTACCAACGAAGAACGTATTTTTCTACCATTTTTAAATGATTACGTTAATTTAGATGAGAATAGCCGTGAATTAAGCGATGAATATCTTAAGTTAAATTATCAGTTTCGTCGTAACACGGCTTTAACACAAACTTCAAAGTTCAGTATTAATAGTCAAATAAGCGCACAACAATTTGCCGATGAAACCGACTACAATCGTTTATCAGCGCAAGTTGGCGTGCAATACATGCAATCATTTGATGCTTTTGATTTTAATATTGGTGGACGTATTACGCCACTTTGGTTTGATGGCGATTATTACCGTCTTCAATCGTCTCTTTTAACGGGGGTACAAACCTCACTATCTGATAATTTTACTCTTGGCGGTCGGTTAATGCTGAGAAAAACCAGTAACCAAAGGCAAGCGTTATTAGATACCGATGATTATTCTGTTGCTATTACAAGTCATTATTATCAAAACAATTCACGCTATTCTTTGAGCATTGAGAGGCTTGAAGAAGATGGTGAGGTTGATAGTAACAGCCGAACGATTGATATGATTTCATTAAGTAGTTTATGGTTGATTAATCAGCAATGGTTAGCCGCCGTTGATTTGAGTTATCAAATGCAAGAGTATCGAGGACAACATCCTTATTACCTTGCGCAACGAGAAGATGATGTCTGGTTAGCGTCATCTTTCGTGCAATATCAAATGTCAAAGTCTTTTTCGTATCGGTTATCTGTCAATATGCAGGATAAAAACAGTAACTTAGATTTGTTTTCTTATCGACGTACAGACATTAATTTGTCAGCAACGATGAGTTTCTAGGGGAGTTAATATGATTAAAAGTAAGATGAAAAATTCAAGACCAATGCATGATAAAACGGGTATATCGAGCAAAATAAAATCGCTGATATTATTTACCTTGTCGTTTTGTTTGGTGTCTTCTAGTTACGCAAGTGTTGCCGGTAAAACTATTCTTGCCAAAGGTGAAGTACTAGCGATCGGTGAAGAAGGCACAGAAGTTCGGGCATTAAAACGTCGTTCGAAAATTTTTGATGTCGATGAGATTACCACTGGAAAATCTAGTAAAGCTCAATTTAATATGACAGATGGTGGTTTAATCACCTTAAAAGAAAGTACTAAAGTTCTGATCAGCGATTATCAATATGACGGTGAAACAGAACAAGGTTCAGCCACGCTTGAATTAGTGAATGGTGGTTTGCGATCAATCAGTGGCTTAATCAAAGCAAAAGGTGGCGATTATAAAGTAAAAACCCCCGTTGGCAGTATTGGTATTCGCGGTACACATTTTGTCGTGCAAGTCGTTGATGACAATGTGACCTTTGGCGTTTACAGCGGCAATATTGATGTGGATTTAACCGGTAGTGACCAAACTTTATCATTAGGTGAAACCGAAGATTTTGCCTTCGCGACTGTCGATGGCTCAGGTCAAGTTACTACGTTTACTCAAGCCCCCATCGCTTTATCAAAAGGTTTTGTCAGCGATGCTGTAGAAACGATTAGCGAAAGTACACAGCAAACAGATCAGCCATCCTCTCCAACTGTTGTTGACGAAGAAGTGAATGTAGCCTTCGATGCATCTGTTTATCAAGAGGAAGCATTACAAGCGATAAGTGATGAATCTATCGCTGATTTAATTAGTCAACGAAGTGGCTCAGTGACTTTTGATCAAATTGTAGAAAGCTCAATTAATTCATCGGTAGGTGATACGAGTAACTTTCAAATGAATATGACGGTTGATTTTGATAATGCTTCAGTGCCAGGCGGTTCATTAAGTTTTAATGATGCTCAAGGTGAGTGGTTGGCAACCTTTTCAGGCTTGATTAATATTGACCAACTTTCATTAGGTGTTAATTATGCTTCACATGGCAATAATAAAGCGCAAGGTAATATTTCAGCGGCATTTTCAAATGGACTCGATGAATTGTTAGGCAACTTTAACTTGTCTGAAATTGATGATGCTAGTGTCAATGCAGATGGCACATTTAAAATAAAACCATAAATATTAGTATTCAAACGTGTTGTTATCGTTTGAATAAAACCGAACAAGAGGTAGCTTTATGCGTACATTAAGTATCATTACCCTTACATCGTTAGTCTATTTAGTGGGCTGTGGCGGCTCGTCTGAAACTGCACAAGAAAATAATATTCAACCTGAGCCTCCAGTGACTGTAGCACCGGTAGAACCACAAAATACTGTGTCATTAGCTGGCATGTCAGGACAAGATAAACCGGTTAAACAACAAGTAGAAGGACAGGCGCTTACCAAAAGTGCGGTAGTTAAAACTAGTTTTGCGAATGCACAAGGCACGATTAGAAGTGCAACTGGCTCTGCAGCTGTGGTAGGAAATTTAACCTTAGGGGTCACAGCGCAAGATCCAGATGGTATTAAACAACTCTCTTTATATCTTCCTAAGATCAATCGATCTTTTATTTTATGTACTGATTCTTGTCTTGAAAATTCAGAAATTACCGTGACAGGATTAAATCCTCAATTATCAGGTGAGCAATCTGGCGATTTACGCATTGAATTAATTGTAAAAGATAGTCAAGACAATGAAACGTTAGCGGATACGCTCAGTGTTAATTGGCAACCTATTATTATTCCCTCGTTAAGTGCGGTGAGAGAAAACGGGACTATCTCTTTAACTTGGGGGGCTGCAAATTCAGCTCAACGTTATAATATTTATGCAGCAACTGATGCAGAACTTACTCGAGCCAATGTCCTTGAACTCGATAATGGCGTGCAATTTTTATCTCAAACGGCGACCAATATTCAGCTTACGGATCAAGATGAAAATAAACCTTATTATGTTATCGTCACGGCAATTAATAATGGCGGTGAAAGCGGTATGACAGCGCCTATCGTGATCCCGAGTCAATTTGTCGAAGTGAATTTACCGCCGATAGCAAGGGTAGATTCATTTCAAGTTAATGAAGATGAATCGTTATCGGGCAATGTGTTAATTAATGATGAAGACCCTGAAGGGGGCGAATTAACCGTTGAACTTGCCGCAACTCCGCCAACACAAGGCGAACTTGAATTAAATGCATCTGGGGAGTTTACCTATACCCCTAGAGAGAACTTTTTTGGCAATGACTCATTTCGCTATATTATTTCTGATGAACAAGGGTTAGAAGGTGAAGCTTTAGTAACCTTAACCGTTAATTCGGTCAATGACCTTCCTGTTGCACTGAACGATGTTTATACCTTATCAGCCAATAATAATATTGCTGTTAGTAGTCCTGGTATTTTAAGTAATGATAGTGATATTGATGGCGATACTTTAGTCGTTGAACCGACGCCCATTACTGCTCCTGAGTTCGGTAGTCTTAATCTGAATGATAATGGTAGTTTTACTTATGTTGCTAATAGCAACTTTGATCTCAGTGATAGCTTTGAGTATCAAATCTCTGATGGACAAGGGGGGACTCATAGTGCCACGGTAACTATTTTATCTTCAGCAGAATTTGCTGCGCCGATTGCCAACAATGATAGTTATCAAACCAATGAAGATATCACTTTAGTGGTGAACACAACAACTAATGGCATTTTAGGTAATGATCAAGAGCCGAATGGATTTGAATTTCAACTAGATGACACGCTTATTACTGAACCTCAGCATGGGCAATTAAATTTATCGCTAGATGGTACATTTACTTATATACCGGAAAGTAATTATGTAGGGGCTGATCAATTTCAATATCAAATAACCAGTACTACAGGTAAAACGGCACAAGCGACGGTGTCGATTAATATTTTATCTCAGCCTGATGCGCCGCTTGCAAATGATGATAATTATCAACTTGAAGAAGACCAAACTCTCTTTGTAGATGCTGAGCAGGGTTTGCTGATTAATGATTCAGATCCAGATGGTGGCACTATTTCTGTGGATCCTGTCGTTGTTAATCTACCTAGTCAAGGAGTCGTGGTGCTTCATGAAGATGGTAGTTTTGAATATACGCCAGTAGCAAACTTTAATGGTGTCGATTCATTTACTTACCAAATTATTAATGAGAGTCAGTTAACGAGTCAGGCGCAAGTGACCTTAACGGTGAGTGCTAAAAATGACGCACCGCTAGCACTGGATGATTTTGCTTCAACCGATCAAGGCGTTTCAATCACTATTGATGTATTAGCTAACGATATCGATATCGATGGTGGGCAACTGACCATTGAAAGTGCTGTAGCAGATACAGGGAATGTGTCCATCGTCGATAAAAAATTAGTTTATCAACCAGAAGATGACTTTTCAGGTATAGCGAACATTACATATATTGTGGCTGAGCCTGATGGATTAACTGCTTCTGCGTCAGTAACCGTAACGGTGAAAACGACAATAGTAGTCAATACTCCTCCTGTAGCGCTTAATGACAGCTTCAACTTAAATGAAGACACGGTATTTGATGGTGTTTCTGTTTTGGCTAACGATACCGATCAAGATAATGATGTTTTAACGGTTCAAACAACACCGGTAAATGATGTAAGTCATGGTGCATTGACGCTTTTTTCTGACGGAAACTTTGTTTACACACCAGCCAGTAACTTTAATGGCAATGATAGTTTTACGTATAGCATCAGTGACGGTCAAGGTGGTTTTGCTCAAGCAAGTGTTAGTTTAGTGATTAATGCGATAAATGATTTACCAGTTGCAGTTGGTGACAATATCAGTGTGAATGAAAATGAAACTCTTGAGAGAATAAATGTCTTATTAAATGATACTGATGTGGATAATGATACCCTGTCGCTTTCTACTACACCAATTTCTGACGTCACTAAGGGTGATTTAACTTTAAATAGTAATGGTGTCGTAAGCTATACGCCAACTCCTAGTTTTTTCGGTGCAGACAGCTTTATTTATGAGGTAAATGATGGGCAAGGTGGAACGGCAAAAGCGGGCGTTAATATCAACATTATTTCTACTAACGTTGCTCCTATCGCCAGTAATGATAGTTTTGAAATGGATGAAAACAGTATTTTACAAGGTATTTCTGTTCTTGAAAATGATACCGATAAGGACAACGATCACTTAACTGTTGTTACTACACCGATAACAGATGTTAGTAATGGTAGTCTTCAATTATATGAAGACGGTACATTCACCTATTCGCCAAGCCTTAACTTTGATGGTGTTGACAAATTTACATATCAGATTAAAGACCCTGAAGGGGCGACATCGCAAGCAACAGTGACGATAAAAATTTTAAATAGCTATACATCGCCCATTGCCTTTGATGATATTTATGCCATTATTACGGTACTTGGTATTGGGGATACATTAAGAGGTAATGTCCTAGATAATGACTTTGAACCAGAAGGTAGTGATTTAAAAGTCACTGAAACACCTATTACGAATGTTAAATATGGTGAGCTTTCTAAATTAGATGAAAATGGTAGTTTTGAATACACGCCTAACTTTGGTTTTTTAGGAACAGATAGTTTTGTTTATGAAATTTATGACGATAAAAACCCTAGTGCTGGAAAATGGACAGCAACCGTGACAATTGCTGTAATATCGCTTTAATATAATGATAAGTGATACGTCTACCTATAAAATGAGTAATTAGTCTAAGGTAATGTATGAAAATAACATTTTATGGTGTCAGGGGATCTACACCTGTTTCAGGCGTAGACTCACTAATTTTTGGTGGGCACACTTCTTGCGTTTATGTTACCGCTAACAATGGCGATTCTATCATTTTAGATTCTGGGACTGGGATTATCGCCTTAGGCAATGAATTGCTCAGCAACTGTCATGATATCAATATGTTAGTGACCCATAATCATTGGGACCATATTCAGGGTTTCCCTTTTTTTCGTCCTATTTATCAAGATAATAGAAATATTTCTATTATCGTTGGTAATGTCGATTATAACGATAAAGATGCCATTCTTACTCAAATGTCTGGTTCTAATCATCCGGTAAAATATCAAGATTTACCTTCAATTATTCAGCTAGACACGGAACTTGCAAAACAAGATGCTTTTTCGTTAGCATCTTTTGAAATAACGACCCAGCCGTTATCTCATCCCGATGGTGGCACCGCTTATTGTTTACATGCTGATAATCAAAAAGTGGCGTATGTCACCGATAATGAACTTTCTCCGGTTAACCCGCCCGTTACAAGCTGGCAAGAGTGGCTAGCATTTATTGATCAAGCAGACGTGCTTATTCATGATGCGCAATATTTAGCTGAAGATATGCCGTTAAAACAAGGTTGGGGGCATAGTACCGTTGATCAAGTTGTTGAATTGGCATTGCAAGCGAAAGTAAAACGCCTTTATTTTATTAGTCATGATCCTGCAAGAAAGGATAGTGATCTATTAACAATTGAAGCAAGCCTTCGCACAAAATATCAACATCAGTTAGCGATAGAGTTTGCTCGTGAAGGTACTCATATTGAGTTAATTGCTAGTTTATGATTGCGAGTAAAGGCTATAAGCATTTTCTAAACGGATTAATGATTACCGCAATAGTGATCAGTTTAGGGTTTATAGCGATAAAAGATGTCCAAGAACTTTTTCAAAGAATCGAAGGTATTTTATACGATATTAGATTGCTGGCGACTTTGCCCGAAACACCTCGCCAGTTTGATGAAAATGTTATTATTATCGATATTGATGAAAAGAGCTTAGCTGAACAAGGACGATATCCTTGGAGCCGTAGCAAAATTAGCCAGTTAGTCGATAATTTAATGGCAAATGGCGTTGTTGTTGTCGCGTTCGATATTGTATTTCCTGAGCCAGAAGACAATCCTGTCGATGTTATTACTGACAAAAATAAACAGTTAACACCCCAGTTCCTCAAAGAAATCATTACGTTAAAACAAAGTGTTGATGCTGATTTACAGCTGTCAAACTCTATTACGAATGCGGAAGTTGTACTTGGAATGATGTTCGATGATGAAAATGCATCAAACTCACAGACAACTGAAAGAACAGACAGTATAGCCAGTCATGTGAATTGGGAAATTCCAGTAGATGGTGTTAGTGATATTGCTCAATATAATAAGGTGTTGAAAAATATTGATGTCCTTAGTCAAAATGCATCTGGCTCGGGTTTTATAAATTCTGTACCTGAAAGTGATGGTTTTATTCGTAAAGCCTCACTCGTGATTAATTACCAAGGTAAATTATACCCGTCACTCGCACTAGAGGCGGCGAGAGTGTATACCTTAAGTGATCATATCAATACAGAAAGTGAATTAAACAACCGTAATTATTGGCTACAATCATTGAGTTTCGGTGACCATAAAATTCCGACCAATGAAAAAGGGCAAGTGTTGATCCCTTTCAAAGGGGGGCAAAAGAGTTTTGAATATATATCTGCCACCGACGTCATTGAAAATCGGGTACCCGCTGAAAAGTTGGAAGGGTCGGTGGCATTTGTCGGTACATCTGCGATAGGTCTTGCTGATCTTAGAGCAACATCGGTTGGTATTCAGTATCCCGGGGTAGAAGTACATGCCAATGTTTTTGAAGGGTTAATGCACCCTGAAATTATTCCTGTCGAGCCAGATATCACTTTAGCGATACAATTTATTTTATTGTTTATTACTGGGTTAGTTTTATCTATTTTAATGAATAACCAAGGGCCAATGCGCATTTTTTATATTTGCTTTGCTGCGTTAATTATTCATTTGGCTTTGAATTGGTCATTATGGCTCTTTTTTAAAGTCAGTTTGCCGCAATCGCAATTATTACTTGTCATTATTTGGTTAACTTTATATTTTGGTAGCGTTGGCTTTTTTCTCGAAAACTATCGTCGTAAACATATAAAAGGGGTGTTCGATCAATACGTGCCACCCGCTTACATTGATAAGTTATTAGCGACAGGTAAGGGCATTTCATTAACGCCAGAGCGAAGGGTGATGTCAGTATTATTCGCGGATATTCGAGATTTCACCCAATTATCAGAAAATTTTACTCCTGATGAACTCAGTGAATTTATTAATGAATATCTTTCAGAAAATACGCGCATTATTTTTGAAAAGCAGGGAACCATAGACAAATATGTCGGTGATATGGTGATGGCATTTTGGAATGCTCCACTTGATGATGATCAGCATGAAATACATGCCGTGGATACAGCACTTGCAATGATTGCAACAACACAGGCCATGTCGAAAAAGTTTAAAGAACGAGGTTGGCCTGCAATTAATATTGGTGTTGGAGTGAGTACCGGCGATATGATAGTCGGTGATATGGGATCTACATACAGAAAAGCCTATACTGTACTAGGTGATGAAGTTAATTTAGGCTCTAGAATAGAATCCTTAACTAAATTTTATGGGGTAAGTCTCTTAATTTCAGAGCAAACCTATCAGGCCGTGACAAAACAGGGGATGCTGTGCCGACAGGTTGATACCATCAGAGTAAAAGGTAAACAAAAACCGACCACTATTTATGAACCTATCGGATTGAAAGCAGATCAATCTAACGAAATGTGTTTAATGCTCGACAAACACCAAGCAGGTATTCGAGCCTATTTAGCCCAAGAATGGGATAGTGCGATAAAGATATTTTCTGAATTAAAAAATAAGAGCCTGTTATCAAACCATTTATATGATATTTATATCAATAGGATTTCAGAATTGAAGGAAAGTATCTTAGATACAAAGTGGGATGGTACTTATAGCCATCTAACGAAATAGCGAGTTAGTTATGAAAAAGAATAATCAATATCAATCAGCACACGAACAGTTAGTTGATATTTGCGTACAACTTAACGGTGAAAAAGATACTCATTTGCTGTTAGAAAAAATTCTTTTAGCGGCATTAGATGTTTCTAATGCCGATGCTGGCACCATTTATTTAGTGAATGGTAATGAATCGTTAGAGTTCCAAACGGTGATTAATCACACCTTAGGCTTACATTTAGGCGGTAGTTCAAATAACCCGGTTAATTTTTCGGGCATTCCTTTAATGGTTGATGGAAAACCAAATACTGCTGCCATCGTGGTTAATGCGGTGACGAGTGGCAAGGTTATTAATATTGACGACGTGTATGACACCTTACCGTTTGATTTTAGTGCCGCAAGAAAAATGGATAAAGAAACCGGTTATCGCACCCAATCAATGCTAACTTTTCCTTTAAAAGATCATGCCAATGAAATTGTCGGCGTTATTCAATTGATTAACGCACAAAATGAGCATGGGATCGTGCCTTTTTCAAAAGAAATTGAACATCAATGTCTTTCATTTGCTTCTGTTGGCGCGATAGCGTTAACGAATAAATCGTTAGTTGAAAACCTAGAAGAACTTTTTCAATCATTTATTCAGACGCTTGCCCGCGTGATTGATGAAAAATCTCCACACACCGGAGAGCATTGTAAACGAGTACCTGAGTTAACATTAATGTTTGCTAAAGCAGTGCATGAAGAAACGGAGGGACCACTGGCTTCGGTATCTTTTTCTGATAATGAAATGTATCAGCTTGGGATCGCCGGCTGGCTTCATGATTGCGGAAAAGTGGCGACACCAGATCATGTCATTGATAAATCAACAAAACTTCAAGCGATTTTTGATCGAATAGAGTATGTCTTAGCAAAACTTGAAATCGTCAGTCGTGATATTGACATTAAATATCAACAGCAAGTTATTAATGCACTTAAAGCCGGTAAAACAGACGAATTAGCGGCATTAGAACAAGCACAAGCCACAGAGCAAGAGCAACTAAACCGTGATCGTAACTTTTTACAAACCGTGAACATTGGTGGAGAATTTCTACATGATGAAGATGAAGAGCGCATATTAACCCTAGCTAAGCGATATCATCTAAGTATTAACGGTGAAACTCAGCCATTATTAAATGAAGACGAAAGTTACAATTTACGGATAAAGCGTGGCACGTTAAATACCGAAGAACGATTAGTTATTCAAAGGCATATGGATGTAACCCTTGATATTTTAGAAGGTTTACCATTTCCAAAATACATGCAAAATGTTGCTGAATACGCGTTAGGTCATCATGAAACCATGGATGGCAAAGGTTATCCTAGAGGGTTAACGAAAGAGCAGTTATCGGTGCCTGCAAGAATAATGGCATTGGCAGATATTTTTGAGGCGCTTTCATCTGCGGATAGACCGTATAAGAAAGCAAAACAAGTTAGTGAATGTTTAACTATTATGGGAAATATGGTGAAGAGAAATTGCTTAGATCCTGATTTATTCGATATCTTTGTTCATTCAAAAGTGTATGAAACCTATATTAATAAGTTTTCTTCACCAGAACAGATCGATGATTTTGATCTTGCCGATATTCCCGGCTTGACTCGCCTAAAATAATTTCAACGTTGAATTGATCATTTCACACGAATTCAGTTGAGTGTTAAATTAAATTCAGTTGAATATTAAATTAAAAGTGAAAAATAAAAATGCCAGCTTCATGCTGGCATTTTTATGGAAATGTAGCCGTTCAGTCATGAACTACCAAATTTTCACTCGTTTCTCAGGGGCAATATACATAGCATCACCTTCTTTTACGTCAAAGGCTTGATAGAATTCAGGCATATTCGACAAAATACCTAAGGCTCTATAATTACCGGGTGAATGAGGGTCAGTTGCAATCAAGTTACGTAATGATTTTTCAACCATTTTAAAACGCCATACTTGAGCCCACCCCATAAAGAAGCGTTGATCACCCGTTAATCCGTCTATTACTGGGGCTTCATTCCCCTTTAATGAGGCTTTATAAGCTTTATAGGCAATGCTTAAACCGGATAAATCACCAATGTTTTCACCTAAGGTTAATTTGCCATTTACATGTAAATCATCGAACGCTTGATAAGCATCATATTGAGCAACTAAAGCATCTGTACGCTCTTTAAAGGCAGATAAATCATTATCAGTCCACCAGTTTTTTAAATTACCTTCCGCGTCATATTTGCTTCCTTGATCATCAAAACCATGACCCATTTCATGACCGATAACTGCGCCTATACCGCCATAATTGACCGCATCGTCAGCAGACATATTAAAAAATGGTGGTTGTAAGATAGCCGCAGGGAAAACTATTTCATTTACAGTAGGGTTGTAATACGCATTTACCGTTTGAGGTGTCATGCCCCATTCCCATTTTTGAATTGGACCACCTAATTTAGCCACTTCTTTATGATGCTCAGCGGTGTTGGCGCGAATGATATTGCCGACAATATCGTCTGCTTTAATTTCAAGCGAGCTATAATCTTGCCATTTGTCAGGATAACCAACTTTAGGCGTAAAAGCGGCTAATTTAACTTGAGCGGCTTGCTTAGTATCCGCTGACATCCATTCTAGGTCATTGATGCTATTTCCATAAGCGGAACGTAAGTTTTCAACCAGCTCACTCATTCGTGCTTTAGCTTCAGGTTTGAAATGTTTGGCAACATACACTTTACCAATCACTTCACCTAAATTACGGTTTACAACAGATACGCCTCGTTTCCACAACGGGCGTTGTTCATTACGACCACGAAGCTGTTTTGAATAAAAATCAAAATTTTCTTGGTCAATTTCGTTAGATAAATACCCTGCGAATCCACTGATGGTGTGGAAGGTTAAATATGTTTTGATATCAGCTAAAGAAGCATTAGCAAATACTTCACCAAAACCTTTAACAAAGCTTGGTTGATTAATAATGATTTCTTGTTGTTGAGCAACACCTTGCCCAGCTAAATATGCTTGCCAATCAAAAGCATCGGTTAATGTTGATAAATCAGTTACGGCAAATTTATTATAGCGTTTATTACTGTCTCTTGACTCAACACGTGTCCAATGGAAACCAGCAAGTTTTGTTTCCATATCCATAATAGTGGTTGCCGCCGTTTCACCATTGTCTAAACCTGCTAAGGCATACATTTTTGCGATATGTTTGGTATAACCGTCACGAATTTGGGCAAAACGTTCTGCTTCATTAAAGTAATAATCGCGGTCAGGTAAGCCTAAACCACTTTGCCAAATATGGCTGGCATAGTTACTTGAGTCTTTTGCATCAACACTAATATAAAATGCTAACGGGCTAGCCACGCCTTTAGCTTGATATTCACCCATAAAACGCGCCACAGCACTTTTGTCTTTCAAATTATTGATGGCTGTTAAAAGAGGAACAATAGGTTGAATACCCGCGGCATTTCTTGTTTCAGTGTCCATATATGAACGGAACAAGTCAGCGACTTTTTGCTCATCACTGCCGTGTACTAAATTAGCCGTTGAGGCTAACTCTTCAATTATCACTTTTACGTTACTATCAGCCTCATCACGTAAATCCATAAATGAACCAATGGATGTTTTATCGCCAGGAATATCATTTGCTTTCAACCAGCCGCCATTGACGTACTGATAAAAGTTATCTTGTGGGCGAACAGAGGTGTCCATATTGGCTTGTTCAATTCCAGAGGCTAATACTGTTTTTTTCACGGCAGGCGCTTCAACTGAAGCGGTTTCAGTGACTTCTGACTTTGTGCTACATCCAGCAACAAACAATAGAGAAGAACAGACGGCACTTGTTATTATTTTTTTCATTGTTTTTACTCTTTTAATGGGCAAATAAAATTGAATATTTGTATCTTTGATAGGAAAATAGCGCTAAATAATAAAGGGCTATAAACATTAAAGCTACCTTGTGACATATCTAGTTACATATATGTTTGGTCGACATGTACATCAATATTTACAAAACTTTCAGCCAAATATAAAAATCTCGCTAAACGAATAATTCGTTAATAAATGTTGGTTTGTGATATGCTTTTGTCATCAAAAATTTGTATTAAAAACACAACGTTAATAAAGTAAAAGATTACTCAATGTTTCATCCTGTTAGTTTTTTTATTGGTCTTCGTTATAGTAGAAGCAGAAATCCTTCTGGTTTCGTTTCTTTTATCACCTTTTTTTCTATTATTGGTATTTTGCTTGGTGTGGCTGCGCTTATTACTGTTGTCTCAGTGATGAACGGTTTTGAAGGTGAACTTAAAAAGCGAATTTTAGGCATAGTGCCTCATGTTATTGTGAGTAATAAAGAAGCTCATAAACCTATTGAACAATGGCAAACGGTCAAACAGCAACTTTCCACTCTTTCGCATGTTGAACGTGTCACGCCTATTATTGAAAATGAAGCATTAGTTTTATCTAATAACACATTACAAGGTGTGATAGTCCAAGGCGTTTTCCCCGAGCAAGAAATTCACAGTCTTGTTAGTCAAAGTATGATCGCAGGGGCGTTTTTATCTCTAGAAAAATCACCTTACTCTGTGGTGATTGGCCAAGCATTAGCCCGTAAGTTAGGCGTGGTTTATGGGGATAAAATACGAGTGGTCTTACCGAATAAAACAACGTTTACCCCAATGGGACGTATTCCAATGCAGCGCACATTTACTGTAACAGGCCTATTTAACGTGGGTTCGCAAGTTGATGATAGTGTCGTTTATGTTCATGGCCGTGATTTGGCTAAGCTTTTACGAAAGCAGCCTGATGAAATCAGCCAATTAAGGTTGTATTTAGATGATGCGTTTCAAGCAAAGCAAGTGGTTGATAATATTTTGCCACCGTTAAGTCAGTTTAATTTTACTACCTGGAATGAAAGCCAAGGGGTGTTATTTTCTGCTGTAAAAATGGAAAAAAATATGATGTGGCTGATGTTAAGCTTAATTATCGCCGTTGCGGCATTTAATATTGTATCTGCTTTAGTGATGGTGGTGATTGATAAACAAGGTGAAATAGCTATTTTACAAACCTTTGGCATGAACAGAGCCGGCATTGTTAAAATATTTATTAGCCAAGGTGTGATCAATGGTGTGTGGGGCGTTTTGTTAGGGACTGTAGCTGGCATTTTAATTACGTTGAATTTAAATTCACTGTTATCCTTTTTGGGCATGAATGTCCTAGGTGCAGGGTATACCACGCAAGCATTACCCATAGATTTACAAGTTAATCATGTCATTATTATTGCTAGTTCGGCGCTATTAATGAGCTTTTTAGCAACTTTATACCCGGCGTTTAGAGCGTCCAATACTCAACCTGCCGAGGTACTTCGTAATGAGTAACGGTTTACATTGTAAACAATTGAAAAAATCCTATTTTCAAGGAAAAGTAGAAACGCCTGTTTTACATGGCCTTGATTTAACCGTTAAAAAAGGTGAGTTACTGGCTATCGTCGGCAGTTCAGGTTGTGGTAAAAGTACTTTTTTACATTTAGCGGGCGGCTTAGATAGCCCAACATCTGGTGAAGTGTTTATCAACGATATCAATATTCACCAGTTATCTGAGAAAGAAAAAGCGTCTTTTCGTAATCAGCACATTGGCTTTATTTATCAGTTTCACCATTTAATGATGGAATTTTCTGCCTTAGAAAATGTTGCCATGCCTCTATTAATCAGAGGAGATAGTGTTAAATCGGCGCAAGCTGTAGCTGCTAATATGTTAGAAAAGGTTGGTTTGGCGCATCGAAGTCATCATCGTCCAGCTGAATTATCTGGAGGAGAAAGACAGCGTGTTGCTATTGCTAGAGCATTAGTGACTGAACCTGCCTTAGTGTTAGCAGATGAGCCCACAGGTAATTTAGACTTTGATACTGCAGAGCAAATTTATCAATTATTAAAAGAGCTCAACAATACGGTACAAACCAGTTTTGTTATTGTTACTCATGATTTAACGTTAGCGGCAAAAATGGACCGACAGTTACAACTCGATCACGGTCAGCTAAAACCATTAGTGGATAATGAATGATGTTTAAGCCGTTAAGTGTTTTTGTCGGGCTAAGATATATTGCCAATAGACAAGGAAAAGGGTTCACCTCGTTTATCTCCGCCTCGTCAACGTTAGGTATTACCTTAGGTGTCATGATTTTAATATTAGTGCTTTCCGCTATGAACGGTTTTGAAAGAGTATTGGCACAACACCTACTTTCTATTGTACCGCACAGTGAATTAATTTCTGTCAATGACCCGATGGAAGACTGGCAAAATGTGATTAATAACGTCAATGAAAATCCTAACGTGCTCGGCGCTGCACCTGTAATTAAAATGCAGGGGATGATGCAAAAAGGGGCACATTTAAAAGGGCTGGAGTTAAGAGGGGTAGATCCTCAGTTAGAATTAACTGTTTCAAGTATCGGCCGTTATATTGTTGCAGGCACTTGGCAAGATTTAAATAAAGAAAACAGTGTGGTAATTGGTGCAGGGATCGCGAAGAAGTTAAACGTTGGACTTGGCGATAATGTACAAATGTTATTACCGCCACTGAAACAAGGCAAACAGAGCAATCAACAGGTAAGTGCACTGACCAAACGAAACTTAACCATCGTTGGAATATTTAAATTTGGTGGTGAAATAGACAGTAATCAAGCTTATGTATCCTTAAAGCTAGCCAGTGATATTCTTCATTTTAAAAATGGCGAAATACAAGGTATACGCATAAAAGTTGATGATGTTTTTAATGCGCCCGTCATTGCGCGAAATGTTGCTTACAGCCTTGATAATTATTTATATATTTATGATTGGACTCGCACGCAAGGGCATTTATATAACGATATTCAACTGGTTCGTATGGTGATGTTTGTGGTGTTAGTGCTAGTGATAGCGGTGGCAAGTTTTAATATCGTATCAACGTTGATCATGTCGGTTAATGAGAAAAAAAGTGATATTGCTATTTTAAAAACCATGGGAGCACGCTCTTCTACTATAATGCTGACTTTTATTTTACAAGGCATTACCAATGGCATACTCGGTTGTGTTGTAGGTGGTAGTTTAGGGGTGTATTTAGCGAAAAATTTAACCGAATTTTCGACGGCGATTGAAAGCTTTATTGGTGTAAAATTTTTATCTGGTGATGTTTACTTTATCGATTTTCTACCTACTTATGTTAATCAAAGTGATGTGATGATCACCATTTCAACCGCACTATTTTTAACTTTCATAGCGACGCTTTATCCAGCATGGCGTGCTACAAAAGTAGATCCCGCGCAAGTGCTAGGGCAGCTCTAACTATTTTTATCTATTTGCAGGACAGTTCAATAACGAAATGAATCAGAGTTCATTAAAGCGCCTCATGCTAGGGGCTAGTTTTATGCTGGTTGAAAATTAAAACTCGCTAATTTTTATTGTGAGAATTTACTTGGATGCTTATTACTTGGTCACTTTTCGAGTGAGTCGTTTTTTCCATTCTTTGACTACTGAATAACGCCAAAGCGCATGTATTCCAAAGTAACCAATAATAGAAAACAAGGTAGCGAGCACACCACACCCTAAGATAAAAGCAGGGCCAATGGTTGAAACGCTTTCAACAAGCCATTGCCAACTTGCTTCAAAAACAAAGGCTTTTTCTGATGCGCCTAGGATCCAAGTGCCCACTACGTAGCAAAAATAAAAAATTGCTGGCATTGTCAATGGGTTAGTGATCCAAACTAAGGCAATTGAAAGGGGTAAATTTGCATGTACTATAATGGCTATGCCTGCGGCTAAAACCATTTGAAACGGTACCGGAATAAAAGCACAGAACAAACCGACAGCAAAAGCTTTTGCGACTGAACGTCTGTTTAAATGCCATAAATTTCCGTTGTGGAGTAGATCGCCAAATATCTGTAAATGCTTATTATTTTTGATTGTATGGTGATCAGGCATAAACTTTTTAATGATTTTTTTAGGCATACACTCACAAATTATGGAAAGCAATCACTATGGATTGGTGGTTAATCACATTTTTTCTTGGTGCGCTATTGTCACTGTTTTTGACAACAGTGCCAACTATATTTTGCGTTGTTTTTAGTTTAGTTGTTGCTAGCATATTATTTTACTGGCCAAAAACACGTAAATATACAGGATTATTTTTAGGTTTAGCTTGGTTATTGTATCACGGGACTATTTATCAAGAGCGTAAACTGAGCTTTTATCCCACAAAAACAAATAGTGCTCGTGCTGCACTAATTGTCAAAGGAACCGTCTCTACCATTCCTCGACTTAGTCACAACACACAACGTTTTAACTTTGATATTTCACATATAAATAACGAAAGGCTAGCAGATAAATATAAGGTTAGACTGGCTTGGAAAAATGCGACTGATCGTCACGCTACTATTTTGTCTCAAGGGCAACAATGGCAATTAAAAGTTCGACTGAAACCCGCTCATGGTTTAGCAAACACTGGAGGGTTTAGTTATCAAAGCTGGTTACGAAAAAATAAATTGGCTGCCACGGGTTATGTGTTGAACGATAAGATCATTGCTAAAACTAAATGTTTGCATAAAACAAACCATTCTAAAGTACCATTAACCAATAATGTTGCGATCGAAAAAAATATCTTAATCGACAACAATATTTCGCTTCGCCATCGGCTTTATCAAAAAATATCATTGCTGATGCCTTCGCATAAATTATCTCCAATTGCTTTGGCATTAATGTTTGGTGAAAGAAGCCAGCTGAGCAGTGCACATTGGCAAGTTTTAAAAAATACCGCAACACAACACCTTATTGCTATTTCTGGTTTACATTTAGGTTTAGTGGCAGGGGGAGGCTATCTGCTTTTTAGCGGGCTAATTACTCTTTTACCGTTAGCTTCAATGCTGCCGTTAAAGCTGAAACGAAAAGTTTTATTGCTCAATTATCAATTCATCGTTATTTTTCTTACCTTAATATTGGTCTTTTTTTATAGTTATTTAGCCGGTTTTTCTGTACCTACCTCACGGGCTTTAATCATGCTTTTGTTATATTGGGCGGCAAAAGTATTAGCTATTAGATTAAGCGTTACAAGGCTCATTCTCTTAACTATTTTCATCATTATTCTACTTACGCCTTTTAGCTTATTTTCAAGTAGTTTTTGGTTATCTTTATATGCGGTAACGACTATTTTTATTTTGTTATGGAGGTTTCGGGAGGTTTTTTTAAAACAGCGAGAAAAACAGACAAAGCAATTAACGAAAGGTAAACAATGGTTCTTTTCGCTGTTTTACTTACAAGTTGGCCTGATCTTTTTGATGATACCTATAACGGTTCAGTTTAATCATCAATTATCAATATTAGCATTGCCGGCAAATTTAGTTGCTGTGCCTTGGATGAGCGTAACCTCGATCCCTTTTAGTTTATTAGCGGTGGTGTTTGCGCCGTTTAGCGAGCTAATCTCTGAGTTTTTCATACATGCTTCATTGCTTAGTTTATCGTTACTTTGGCAATACTTAACTTGGCTAAGTGATTTTTCACTCGCAGCTATGAATGTTTCAGTGACACAATGGAGTTATTTATTGGTATTTATCTGTTTTATTTTCTGTTACTTGATTGTTGATATTCACAAGCAACTGGTTCGGGTTTTTTGCTGTATCTTCATCCTGTTAGGATGTATCACTTTTGCAAAACAAGGTGAAAAAGATGAATCTTGGCAAGTTAATGTCATGGATGTAGGACAAGGGCTTTCAGTGATCATTGAAACCAATATCGGCCAAAAAAATGCCATTTTTTTGCAACACGAAAATAGCAAAGAACAAGAGAAACAAAACCAAGTGATGGTTTACGACACTGGCGCTAGTTTCCCAAGTGGCTTTTCAATGGCTGAGGCTGTGATTGAACCGTTTTTAATCAGCCAAGGTTATCAAACTATAGATAAGTTGATTATCAGTCACGATGATAATGATCACGCAGGTGGCTTACCTGTTCTAACAGATAAGTTTGTCATTAAAGAGCTTTATTACAATAAAGAAAATAATAGCGTTGAGCAGGTTAAAACGCTCAGCAAAGCGTTTAATACGTCCAAGATTAGCATTCATAGAAATCGCTGTTTGGCGGGAGAAACGCAGAGATGGCAGCATTTAACCCTTGAATTTCTATGGCCTAATATTGTAAAAGCAAGAGATAATGATGATTCATGTGTGATCAAAATATCTGATGGTAAAACAAGTGTGTTATTAACCGGTGATATTTCCCAAAAGATTGAGCGTGCGTTAATCAGCGCTCATGCATCAAAAAATACGGATAACAAAACATCGCTCGATGCAGATATTTTGATCGTGCCACATCATGGCTCAAAAACATCCTCCTCTCGAGCTTTTATTAAAGATGTGTCACCACAATATGCTGTTTTTAGTGCTGGTTTTTTAAATCGCTGGAATATGCCCGTTGCAGATGTGGTAAAACGATACCACCAACAAAATATAACTACCTTCAATACTGCCGAACTTGGCATGATCCAATTTGTTATTACACCAGAGAAGGTAACCGTGAAAACGCAACGGCAAGATCTATGGCCTTTCTGGTTTGCTAACTAAGGTTTTCTATATAAGGTTGTCTAAATAAGGTTTGCGGTATCGATCTCTGCGGCAAAATGCACAGTAGTAAACTTATGTAGTTTATCTGCATGAGTGTTACATCATGTATATTACGGCATTTTTGATAAATTTACTGATCACAGCGAAATCTTGCCTTGGTTGCAGCAGCAATTAAGGCTAAAATAGCTAAGTAATTAATATTTAAGTCATTGAGAATTGAATGTCGAGTCAAGCTGACACTAAATTAGAAAATACTCACTCAGAAAACACGAGTAGTCACCTACAAAATACCCAAGAACATACTTGGCAAAATTTTAAACGCTTAATGGGCTATGCCAAAGCGTATAAAAGTGCCGGTATTTTTGCTATTTTCTCCATGCTAGGTTATGCCTCAATTGATGTGTATTTTCTTTCCAAATTACCGGCACTAATTGATGAAGGTTTATCTGGGGCTAACCCTGAATTTATGAAATGGGCACCGGTTTTCGTGGTGGTGTGTTTTATTTTTCGCGGCATTTTTCATTTTTTAAGTAATTATTGTTTAGCTTGGGTGGGGAATAATGTAGTGACCGACCTAAGACAAAGTATATTTGAGCATGTGATGTCAATGCCGGTGGCTTATCATGACAAAGTCTCAACCGGAACGCTGATCTCCAAACTTACTTTTGATACAGAACAAGTCCTTCAAGCGAGTAGCAAGTCACTATTAACCTTAGTTCAACAAGGGGCATTTGTCTTTGGCCTTTTAGTCTTAATGTTTTGGCAAAGTTGGCAGTTATCTGCGATCTTTTTAGTGATAACACCTATTATTGCGGTTATTGTCACCATAGTTTCTCGTCGTTTCAGAAAAGTCAGTAAGAATATTCAAAATGCCATGGGCGAAGTCACCAAAGCTGCCGAGCAAACATTTAATGGTCATAAAGTGGTGCTGACATTTGATGGTCAAACACGTGAAAATGAACGTTTTGGTCAAATTAATAAACACAATCGCCAACAACAAATGAAAATGGTAGCGACTAAATCTGCTAGTGTGCCACTGATCCAAATTATTGCGTCGTTTGCCTTAGCCTTTGTACTTTATTTAGCAAATCTTGATGGGTTTGTTGAAAACTTAACGGCAGGTGTTTTTATGGGCGTAGTCACTTATATGACTATGTTACTTAGGCCACTAAAATTACTCACGAATGTTAATAGCGAATTTCAAAAAGGAATGGCAGCGTCAGAAAGCATTTTTGCACTTTTAGATGAAGATAAAGAAAAAGATCGTGGCACTATCGCCATTCAAAAAGCCCAAGGTAAGTTAGTGTTTGACGCGGTTAATTTTGCTTACCCTGGCGATGAAAAACCAGCGTTAACGGATATTAACTTTGCTGCAAATGCGGGGGAAACTATCGCGCTAGTGGGGCGTTCTGGTAGTGGTAAATCTACAGCAAGTGCCTTATTGTTGCGCTTCTATGATGCGACATCAGGTCGAGTATTGATTGACGATACCAATATTATTGATTATCGCTTAAAAGATTTACGCAAACAATTTGCTTATGTGTCTCAACAGGTCGTTCTGTTTAACGATTCTTTGGCCAATAATATTGCATACGGTAAACCACAAGCCACGATAGAAGAGATAACGGCAGCAGCTAAAAAAGCACATGTCTTAGAATTTGCTGAAAACTTACCGCAAGGTTTAGACACTAACATTGGCGATAATGGCGCATTATTATCTGGCGGGCAACGTCAACGAGTCGCTATTGCAAGAGCCTTGTTATGTGATGCACCTTTTTTAATTTTAGATGAAGCCACCAGCGCATTAGATACTGAGTCAGAGCGACATATTCAAGATGCACTGACAGAATTACAAAAAAATCGCACTTGTTTGGTAATTGCTCATCGCTTATCAACCATTGAAAGTGCCGATAAAATTATTGTCATGGAGCAAGGTAAAATCATCGAACAAGGCGATCATAAAACCTTGTTGGCAAAAGATGGTGCGTATGCACAATTGCACCGTTTTCAATTTGGCTCAGCGGATGACTAAACGGATAATAACTTTATGCGTTTAATAGAAAAAGTTTGGTTTCAAGGTCACGCCGCCAAATGGTGGTTAGTGCCGTTAATGTTACCGCTCAGCATACTTTTTTGGGGGGTGTCAGTTTTTCGTCGATTATTATTTTCCCTCGGCATAAAAAAAAGTATTCGAATTAATTGCCCAGTCGTGGTGGTGGGCAATATTGGTGTTGGTGGTAATGGCAAAACGCCGGTTGTGTTATTTTTGGTTGAACAACTTTTAAAGCAAGGGATTAAGGTAGGGGTGTTAAGTCGTGGCTACGGCGGTAAAGCGCCTTATTATCCTTATTTGTTAACAGAGCAAAGTACTGCACGTGAAGCAGGCGATGAACCAATACTTATTTATCAACGTTGTCAGGTACCTGTTGTGGTGGGGGCTGATCGAATAGCAGCAGCAAAGCAATTAATCGAGCTAGGTTGTCAAATCATCATAAGTGACGATGGTTTGCAACATTATCGATTAAAACGTGATTACGAATTATTAGTGGTTGATGGCAACCGCTTGTTTGGTAATGGTTTATTATTACCTGCCGGACCTTTACGCGAAACCACACAACGATTAAATAGCGTAGATGGAATTATCGTAAACGGGGTTAAAAGTCTTGATGGTTGCGAACGCATAAATGATAGTTTGATAAAGAGTAAAACCGTTAAACACTTTATGCAGCTAAGTGCGCGTCGAATAGTCAATGTGAAAAGTGGTGAAGTGATAGAACTAGCGAACTTTATTCAAGCGCAACCCAAGGTTAATGCTCTGGCGGGAATTGGTGATCCGCAACGTTTTTTTAGTTATGTGGCTGAGCTGGGTTTTTCGCTTAACAAACAACAAGGTTTTGTTGATCATCAAGCGTATCAGCCATCGCTGTTTGATGACATTGATCAGCCAATATACCCAGAAAATACTGAACAAATAGAAAACGACCACCATAAAATACCGCTGTTAATGACGGAAAAAGATGCGGTAAAATGTACTGAATTTGCTCAAGAACATTGGTGGTATTTACCCGTTGATGCATGTTTTACCGAGCAATCTAAAGCGTTATTGATCACTGAGTTGATGGGTTTATTGAACCCGACTAAATGATGAATACTGTGTTTATTACCTTAAATTTAAATATTGATAATCACCTTAAGCGACTCGATGTTTAAACATGAAATAATTGAACCAATAAAATGAGAAAATATAATGGCTTTTGATATTAAATTAATGGAAATATTAGCGTGTCCTGTTTGCAAAGGTAAACTCGATTATAAAAAAGATCAGAAAGAGTTGATCTGTAATTTTGACCGTTTAGCATACGCCATTGTTGACGATATTCCTGTGCTATTAGAAAGCGAAGCACGCCGAGTGAGTGAAGATGAAAACGTTTAATCGTTTTCTCGCCAATTAATAAAATAGGAATAATTATGTCATTTGTTGTTGTGATCCCTGCACGCTATCAATCTTCTCGTTTACCAGGAAAAGTGCTGGCTGATATTCAAGGTAAACCGATGATCCAGTGGGTTGTCGAAAAAGCTGAAAAAAGTGGCGCTAAAAAAGTGATCGTTGCAACGGATAATGACGAAGTTGCTAAAGCTGTGACAGGTTTTGGTGGTGAAGTCTGTAAAACCCGTGCAGATCATCAATCAGGTACAGAGCGTTTAGCTGAAGTGATGGATCACTATCAATTTGATGATGATCAGGTGATAGTTAATGTGCAAGGAGATGAACCATTTATTCCGGCAGAAAACATTGCGCAAGTGGCTAAAAACTTAGCTAATCAACAAAGGACTAACCAACAACAAGCTAGAATGGCTACTCTTGCTGTACATATTAGTGATGTTGAAGAAGCATTAAACCCTAATGCGGTTAAAGTGTTATGTGATAAAGATGGTTATGCTTTGTATTTTAGCAGAGCCACTATTCCTTATGATCGTGAGCGATTTTTAAATAATGACCATATCACCGACATTGGCGATTTTTACTTAAGGCATATTGGTATATATGCTTATCGTGCTGGCTTTATTAAAGATTACGTAAACTGGCCTGCAAGTCAGCTAGAGCAAATTGAGTCACTTGAGCAGTTACGAGTACTTTGGCAAGGCGAGAAAATACATGTTGATGTTGCCCAGTCGCGGTTACCGGTAGAGGGGGTTGATACACCTGAAGATTTAGAAAAAGCGCGAGAGTTTGCTAAAAACTTAACAAGCAGCTAATGAATAGTGTTAAGTGATTAAAGCTAAAAAACGGTTACCGATAAAGGTAACCGTTTTTATTTTTTTTATTTTGATTTTGTCAATGATTAATCTGCAGAAGCACGAGATTGTTGTATCTCGCTTTTCATATCCATGGCTAATTTTTGAATTTTAGGCATTAAATCTTTCATTAATGTTTGTGATACCACCATTGAGTCTTGCATGACCAAAGGCATTTTTTTGGTCATACTTTTACCAATATCAGATTGATAAAATTCAATTAAGCCTTGCACTTCTTTTTCTGAAAAGTGTTTAGTATAAATATCAATCATAGGCTCTTTGAATGTTGACCATTTCATATATTCAGACATAAGCTCTGAAACCTTATTCATATATTTATTAAACTTAGGTTTCTCTTTTTCAGATATGCCCAATTGTTGTGACATTCCTCTAAACATATTATTAACTTGATGTTGCATTGCATCCATCATTTTAGAAACTTCGGTTAATTCCATTAATTTTTCAACCGATGCACGAGAAGATGTGTTGTTTGCATAAGAAGGTATTGAAGTAAGTATTAGTAATAATGCGAGTGAGTAAATTTTCATTGTTTAATCCTTTAATTAATAAATTTCCTAGAGAGTATATTATATCGTTAAGTTTCTTTTTAATAGTGAACGTTTTGAGTTTTATCCTGAAGGCATAGCTAATATTGCTTTAATATCTAGATTGCCGGTAAATTTGAGAAACTTCGTTTCTTGTTTCATTCTCCCTAACACCGCCATTCTGTCAGACAATTCATTGCCTTCGATATTGGCATGTCCTTTTACGTGCTTGATAATGATGTTGTTTTTTATTTCTTGATAAAGGCTATAACAGGCTTGAACGAGTTCTGGATTTTTAATTGGTTGGCCATCGGCTTTTTTCCAACCTTTGTTTTTCCAACCTGCTGCCCATTTGGTAATACAATCAATTGAATATTTGGAATCTGATAACACTTGTACACTCTTACCTTGTTGAATAAAGGTTTTCGCGAGTTTAAATGCTTCAAGCATACCGTTTAATTCGGCAGTGTTGTTTGTGCCATTAGCTTCATATAAACCATACCAAAGCTCAGTCAGCGTTGTTTGTTGATAAACAGCTATACCAGTGCCTGACTTTCCTGGGTTAGGCGAGCACGCGCCGTCACAGTATATGTTGATATCGGCATCGTTACTGACATTTCTTGATGAGCTTAGTGATTTATTTACCGTCGGTTTATTCGATGCAGGTTTACTGGTTGCTGGAGAACTGCCACCTTTTGATAATGAGCGTTTCATTAACGCTTTAGTATAACTTTCTGCAAAGGCGGCTTTTGCTTCTGCTTGAGAAGGAAAACCCATAAATTGGGCATCGCTGCGACCTGCGGTGACACTTTGAACTGTGCCCCAATTATCGAATACGCCCGTTTTAGCGCCTTTCCATACCACATAGTATTTTTTTGCCATTTTTAATCATTAACCTTATGTTTTATCGACCAAATAACAAGCACAACGCCAACAAGGAAAAACGGCACACTAAGCATTTGTCCGGTATTTAATGAGCTTTCAATGGTGTATGCGGCTTGTTGCTGTTTAAAAAACTCGATAACGAATCGAGCCGTAAAGGTCATGATCAAAAACACACCTAATAACATACCTTGATAGTTTTTCGCTTTGGTCAATTTATACATTATGGTTAAGCTGATAAATATTAAGCTGTAAGCGAGTGCTTCATAAAGTTGAGCAGGATGCCTAGCAACATTATCAACACGTTGAAAGATAACCGCCCAAGGTACATCGGTTGCTTTTCCGATTATTTCTGCGTTGACAAAATTAGCGTTGCGCACAAATATACCGAAAAGGGCTGTTGCTATGGCTAATCGGTCGAGTAACCAAATAAAGCTTATTGGATTTTTTTTCGTGTAAAAATAACTGCCAATGATCGCGCCTAAACCACCACCGTGACTTGCTAAACCACCTTCCCATATTGCGAGTATTTTTAATGGATTAGCAAAATAATAACTCGGCTCATAAAAGAAACAGTGGCCAAGACGAGCACCTACAATTATACCAATAACCACATAGACTAATAAATTGTCGAGGGATTCAACATTTTGATTTTCTTGTTGATATATCCACTTCATATAAGATAAGCCCGCAAAAATTGAGCTTGCGAAAATTGCACCGTACCAATGAATAGTAATAGGTCCAAGTGCGAGCATAACGGGATCTATGTTCCAAACAAAATGTTCCACAATACAGCCTTTTAAAAAGTGTTTTATTTTAATGGCGGCTAATATATCAAGCTATTCATGCGATGTGCAGGACTATCTTGGCTAACCATGAAAAAAACTTAAAATATAGAAGGGATTTTAAACTTAACCAGAGTTTTTCGAATCACTAAATCGCATAACATTAACTGGCAATCAATAAGCTGATGGCTAATAACAAGGGGGTGATATTGGCGGATAGAACATTTAAGATCATTGCGTTTGGATGTTCTGCAATCTTTTCACCGAATAAATAATAGTGAGGAAAAGCGATAAAATTTAATAATAGCGGAAGAAAACAAACGGCTGAAATGAAAGGTAAGACTTTTTTCATTATCAATACACCTAAAAGAATGGCAGAAAATATCGCAAATAACAGGTAAACAACGCTGGCGATTTTAGTGCCATATTTTATTGGCAAATGATTTCTACCAGATTTTTTATCTGCCTGTATATCTGGAAATTGATTAATTAATAGTAAATTATTAATTAAAAAGAAGGGGATAAGTGAAATTAGCCAAACGTCATTTGAATAGTTTAATGTTTGCGTTAAATAGCTTCCGTTGACTATTAACAAACCAAACCCCAAGCCGGGCGCTATTAGGCATAAAAAGGGTGTTTTATTTAACCATTTGGTGTAAGTGAAAATGATCACGGCCCCTAACATTCCTAAAGGTATCACTTTACTACCAATGACCAGCGTAAAGTATAAACCAACGAGTAACACTATTGTGGCTGCAAAGTTAGCTATCTTTAAAACGTTACTGGCTAAATGAGGACTTGTTTTCAATAAACCACTGCCACCACTAAAAGGCGTTGGCGTCGTGATTAAATCTAAACCACTATGAAAATCTTGATATTCATTTAAACAATTTACCGCAATCGCTGAAAATAAGGCGGCAATCAAAGTTAAAATAAAACTTACCAGTTGAAACTCAACGTGATGATAATGTGATATCGACAAACCTAAGAACACGCAAATTGGTGCCAGTAATAAAAAAGGGGCTCTTATTGCAGGAAGACAAGCAATTAAATTTTTCATACGTATAGCGTAACCTTGGTTATTTACGTTAATATGTGATTGTTTTATTGAGATAACTTTATCAAAACACTTTACACAAAAATTCGCCACAAAAATATCAAGGATTGTCATGCAATTTAAGCATTTAAAACATACTGAATTTACTTCATCAAGATTGATTTATGGTTGTATGCGTATCACAGGAGAGAATAGTGAGGCGGATCGTAAAAAAGGAAAAGCGGCAATTTATAGTGCGATTGAAGCCGGTTATAACCATTTTGATCATGCTGATATATACGGTGGTGGCGAGTGTGAAAGTTTATTTGGCGAAATATTAAAAGAATCTCCGAGTCTAAGAGACGATATTCTGATTACATCAAAAGCGGGTATTAGACCGAAAAAAAAACACAGTGATTATTCGCCAACACGTTATGATTTTTCTAAGCAATACATTTTAGAAAGTGTGAATGGTTCGTTAGGTCGACTAGGGGTTGAACAGCTAGATTTATTTATGTTGCATCGCCCTGACTTTTTAATGAATGTGCATGAAGTTGCTGAAACATTTGCTATTTTAAAAGCCAGTGGCAAAGTGAAACATTTTGGCGTAAGTAATTTTAAACCTAGCCAAGTTGAAAGTTTACGCTCGGTTATGTCGATGCCTTTGGTGGCAAACCAAGTAGAAATTAATATACATAACATTGATACGTTACTCGATGGTACGTTAGATCAATGCCAACAACATAAAATAACGCCTATAGCCTGGTGCCCTTTAGGTGGAGTAGCCTATCCTGCGTGGGGAAATACTTTTACTACTGAAGATGAACAACGTATTGAAATTGAATTAAAGCAACAAGCGCAAAAATATCAATGTCAACCTTGGCAGGTGATATTAGCTTGGTTGTTATTACATCCAGCGGGCATTTTTCCAATTATTGGTTCCACTACACCGTCACGTATTGCTGCTGCGAAAGTTGCTTTAGATTTGCAATATTCGCGTGAAGATTGGTATCGATTATTCGAAGCAAGAAATGGTGAAACGGTTCCTTAAATTAAGGCGACATATAAGGTTATTCATGAATAACTGAGCGGATTGTTTCGCTAATACAGTACAAACGTTTAACAACAAAGTAATGAAAGGTGATTATTATTAAACCAACCGCTAGAAGTCAGGCCTTTGAATTAACAAAAGAAAATGATAATCCCTTAGATCTGTCTAATCATTTACCTTTTCGAATTGCTGTTGTTAGTAACTTACTTGCCTTAAACCGTGATTGGAAAATCAGAAACCTTTGTGAACTTGATCCAAGGGAAATGCGTGTGTTACTCAATATCGGTTCTTATATGCCGATTAAGTCGGCTGATATTGCTTATCAATCACGGTTAGACTCTTATACCGTTAGCCGCGCAGTAAAAAAACTCTTGGCATTAGACTTAATTAAAACTCAAGCAGATTCGCATAAAAAAAATGTTAAAAATTTACTTTTAAACAATAAAGGTAAAGCGATTTATCATCAAGTTGTCAGTGCAATGGATGCACGTTCAAAACAGTTAGAAAGCGTTTTATCTGAAGATGAGTTACGGCTTTTGTATAGCATGCTAGAAAAAGTGGAAAATAAAGCAGAGCAACTGCTAGCACAGCAAGCTACAGAGTTGATCCTTGAAGGTTTTGATGCCCCGGCTGATCAAAAAGAATTAATTCGATGGTATAAAAAAAGCTCTAGTTAATGAAAGCTTTGTACATAAGGTTTTCATTGATAAGAAACTAAAGTTATAGCTAAAGCTAAAGCTAAATTAAATGATGATTAATGCGGGCTTTGTTCTATTATTTAGTTACTGTGAAATTCTAATTAATCTGGAAAGTTGTTTTCATGCTGAAAAACCTGATTTTCATTCTCTTTATACTTCTCTCAATGAAATCTTCCGCTAATGATCCTGTGGTCTTGCAATTAAAATGGAAGCATCAATTTCAATTTGCCGGTTTTTATGCGGCCAGAGAAAAAGGTTATTATCAGCATGCTGGCTTCGATGTTGAAATCAGAGAGCATGTTCAAAATTCTTCTCCTGCACAAGAAGTACTAAGTGGGCGCGCTACATTTGGTATTTCTGATTCAAGTATTGTTTTATATCGAATGAAAAATAAGCCAGTGGTGGTACTTGCCGGTATTTTTCAACATAGCCCACTTGTTATTTTATCGTTATCTTCATCAGAAATAAGATCACCAGAAGATCTAATTAATAAACGAGTGATGTATCAAAAAGGGATTGATGATGCGCCATTAACCGCGATGTTTTCAACCGTAGGAATAAGCAACGAACAATTTACTCATGTCCCTCATACTTTTAAGAATGAAACTTTATTGGAAGGTGAAATAGATGCACTTTCAGTGTATTTAACGAATCAACCTAAGTGGTTTGAAGAAAAAGGCATAGAAGTGAACATCATGGACCCCGTGAATTATGGTGTCGACTTTTATGGTGATCTGCTGTTTACCAGTGAGCAATATATTCAAGACTCGCCTGAAAAAGCACTCGCATTTAAAGAAGCCAGTATTAAAGGTTGGCAATATGCCTTGAATAATCAAGATGAAATCATCGCCTTAATTAAAAGTAAATATCAAAACCAACAATCTATTGAACATTTAAAGTATGAGGCAAAGCATACTACGCGTATGATCAAACCGTTAACCATACCTATTGGTACTACTTTCCCTGAAAGGTTTCAACGGATTGCCAATATTTATCGAGATTTGAATATGGTCCCAAATGACGCGTCGGTATCGGGGTTATTAATCGATGACTATTTAAAAGCAAGCGCAGATAAAGATCGACAACTCTATTACTATTTATTGTTTTTTATCATATTTTTAGCGTTATCGCTCACTTTTGTCTTGTTCTTTAATAAACGTTTGAGAAAGTTGGTTATTTATAGGACAAATGAACTTAAGCAATCGAATGATACGTTAGCAAATAAAATTGAAGTCATCGCTTTGCAAAATGAAGCATTGCAAATTGAGAAATCAAATGCTGAATCTGCAAGCAAAGCTAAAAGCGACTTTGTTTCTAATATGAGTCATGAAATTCGTACTCCGTTAAATGGGATATACGGCTCATTGCAATTATTAAAACAAGAGAAGTTATCTGAAAAAGGGCAAGAATACGTTGAAAATGCGATCTCTTCAGGAGAAAGCTTACTTGTGGTTATCAATGATATTTTAGACTTTTCAAAAATTGAAGCTGGCAAATTAATGTTAGACATTAAGCCATTCGATTTTGCTGCATTATTTGAAACAACTATTAAAAATGTACAACACATTCCAAAAGATAAAGGCTTGAATTTTTCTTGGTCGATAGGTGATATGCATTCATATTGGCTGGGCGATGATATTAGAATTAAGCAAATTTTAATTAACCTGTTATCTAATGCCTTTAAATTTACAGAAGAAGGTAGCATAAGCATTCAGTGCCAAGAGCAAATAAAAAACGACATCCCAAGTATCATAATTGAAATAACTGACACAGGTATAGGGTTGACAGAAGAAAGCCAAAAATCGCTTTTTACTCGTTTTGAACAGCAAGATTCATCAATCACTCGAAAATTTGGTGGTACTGGACTTGGCCTTTCTATTGTTCAGTCGTTAGTTGACTTGATGGCAGGTGAAATATCTGTTGCTAGTAAAGTAGGTGAAGGTAGTACCTTTACTGTTATATTACCTTTGAAAAAAACCACAAACGTTAAAGAAACTACTGTAGAAATAAATACCCCAAATCTATTAAATAAAACTATTCTAATCGTTGAAGATAATCGAATTAATCAAACGATAATTAAAACCATGTTAGCGCCAACACAAGCAAACCTTGTACTGGCTAATAATGGAAAAGAAGCGGTAGATAAACATAAAGCCTGTCAGCCTGATGTGATATTTATGGATATTCAAATGCCGGTATTAGATGGTATTAGTGCTTGCCAGCAAATAAGAGAGCAAGATCATACAACGCCAATTATTGCCTTAACCGCGAATGTAATGACAACCGATGTTGAAGTCTATTTACAAAAAGGCTTTAACGCCTATATCCCCAAACCGACTGAGCAAAATATGCTATATCAAACGCTTTATGAATTTTTACTAAATAAATAACCCGTAATATCTGTGGTTTATGTTGAGTGGGGATTTTTGTTATGACGATAAAACAACCAGGTCACTACATATAAAATAATAATAAACGGGATGCTAGATAAAACCACGCCATGCCAACCTGCTTGAAATAGCATCCAACCCGCGAGTAAAGAGGCGATGGCTTGAAAACCGAAAATCACAAAATCATTAAGCGCCTGAACTTTGTGACGTTCCCAAGGATGATAACTTTGTGGTAATAGGCTAGTCCCCGTTAAAAATAAGAAATTCCAACCAATACCTAATAACAATAAAGCCCACCAGTAATGCACGACTTGTTCGCCAGAAAAAGCAATCATAGTAACTATGCTGTATATCAAAGTTCCGAGTAATAAAATCTGTTGTAGCCCTATTTTCTTCACCAACCAAGCGGTAAATAAGGACGGAATAAACATCGCAGCGATATGACTTTGTATCACCCATTTTGTATCCATTAAACTATGACCATGCATATGATGCATACTTAATGGCGTTGCGGTCATTAAATAACTCATTAAGGCAAAACCAATTGCTGCGGTTAATATTGAAATAATGAAAATAGGTTGTTTAATGATTTCAGGTAATGGGCGAGCATCACCTCGTTGTGTGGTTTGCACTTTTAGTGGATTTTGAAAGAAAAGCAATACTGCCATGGCAACTAAGTTAAGCCCGGCAATAAAAGCAAATGATCCGGTATAGCCATAAGGTGAAGCAAGCCAGTCTTTCGCAACCACGGCAATTTCAGGTCCTAAAAAAGCAGAAAAAATGCCACTTAACATTAACATAGATAATACCGTTGGGATTTCGTTTTCATCGTTAACACTTTCAATTGCAGCAAAACGTAATTGTTGGATAAATGCTGTACTCATTCCAAAAAATAAACTTGCTAAAGTAAATAACTTAAAGTCGGCTTGTTGTGTGGCAATCATTGCAATGAATGAACCGAGCAGTCCGAGCGAAAAACCTACATAAGTAGCTAGCTTTCTGCCGAGTTTTTTAGCTAATAAAGCCGCCGGTATTGCGGCACTTGCGACACCTAATATCATAACAGTTACTGGTAGCGTCGCTAATGAAGGGTTTTCAGCTATTTCACTAGAAAGTATTCCGCCAATAAATACAATCACAGGGGATGCCGCCATCACTAAAGGTTGAACTAAAAACAAAACCCAGACATTTTTCGGCAATGAAAATATTCGTGATAATACGACTGTTGTCAGTATTAATAAGGCTAAGGTGATGACAATATTAATGAGCATGTTGGCCGGCTATTTTAGTAAAACAAAGATATTACCTCATAAATATTTATTTATTCAGTCATTTATTAGTAAAACTTTACTTTCTTGATAGGTGTTCCCTTTAGATTGATTGGCAGCGACATTTTTCAGCACTATTTATGAGCTATCTTTTTAACATGCTATACAAAGTTTTCTCAGAGTCTTAAACTAACTATAGAGTTTTATCAGCCGTAAACTTAAACAACTGTTCATTGTTCAGTTTAATGTAATAAAAATAAACAAAGGCATACTCACATGATACAAAAATTTAAATACCTTCCTTTACTATTTGCTAGTTATTTAATCTCAACTTTAACATATGCAGAGATTGATACCGACTTATTAGCCGGAATGAAAGCACGAAATATTGGACCAGCAACTACCAGTGGTCGAATTTCTGATATAGAAGTGGTTATCTCAAACCCAAGTATTATTTATGCCAGTGCGGCATCAGGCGGTGTTTGGAAATCTGTCAATGCCGGTTTGAATTGGCAAGCTATTTTTGATGATCAAGATTATGCCTCTACTGGCGCTTTAGCTATTAATCAACAAATTCCTGATATTGTTTGGCTTGGCACTGGTGAAGGTAATGTAAGAAATTCAACGTCGATTGGTGGTGGTATTTATAAATCGATGGATGGTGGAAAAACTTGGCAGAAAATGGGCTTAGAAAAAACTGAACGGATCAATCGAATCGCTTTACATCCAACCAATCCAAATATTGCATATGCCGCTGCTTTAGGCACGCTTTGGTCAAAAAATAAAGAGCGGGGGTTATTTAAAACCGTAGATGGGGGTAAAACATGGCAGAATATTTTATACGTGGATAACACGACCGGCGCTAGCGATATTAAAATGGATCCAACAAATCCTAATAAGCTATATGCAACCATGTGGGAATTTTCACGGTTACCTTATCGTTTTGAGTCAGGAGGACCGGGCTCTGGTTTGTACATATCTATCGACGGCGGTGAAACATGGCAGCGAAAAACACAAGAAGATGGTCTACCTGAAGGTGACTTAGGGCGTTTGACAACGGCAATAGCACAAAGCGATCCGAATGTTGTTTACTTATTAGCCGAAGCGGATAAAAGTGCTTTGCTTCGTTCTAATGATGGCGGTAGTTCTTGGCAAACGGTTAATAGTGATTTTAATGTTGCCGATAGACCTTTTTATTATTCAGAAATTGAAGTTGATCCGAACGATCCCGATACCATCTATAATATTGCGACTTTACTGCGTCGCTCCATTGATGGTGGTAAAACATTTTCTGTGCTCGACAAAGTCAATTGTTGTGCAACAGGCAATACCGTTCACATTGATAATCACAGCTTGTGGATTAATCCTAAAAACTCTAAACACATTGTTTTAGGGAATGATGGCGGTGTTCAAATCACACAAGATGCTGGCGATAGCTGGCGTTTTGTTCAAAATTTACCTATCTCACAGTTTTATCATGTGCGTGTTGATAACGCTCATCCTTATCATATATATGGTGGTTTACAAGATAATGGTTCATGGCGTGGTCCAGGGGAAATATGGCAAACGGCTGGCATTCGAAACCTACATTGGCAAGAAATAGGGTTTGGTGATGGTTTTGATGCCATGCCTTTTCCTAATGATGTGACAAAAGGCTATAGCCAATCGCAAGGTGGTGCGTTAAGTCGTTATGACTTAACGACCGGTGAAGAACGCTTAATTATGCCGAATCCGCCAAAAGGTGAAGAATTACGTTTCAATTGGAACGCAGGTTTAGCGCAAGACCCATTTGATGAAAATACCATTTATTACGGTAGCCAATTTGTTCATAAATCAACAGATAAAGGTGATACTTGGCAAATTATTTCTGACGATTTGTCGACGAATAAAAAACAATGGCAACGTTACAAAGATTCAGGCGGTATTACCCCTGATGTCACCGCAGCAGAAAATTATACAGCGATAATTACCATTGCCCCCAGCCCACTAAAGCAAGGCGTTATTTGGGTGGGAACCGATGATGGTCGCATCCATGTTACTCAAGATGGCGGAAAATCATGGAAAAGTGTCGAAAATAAAGTAAGAAAAGGACCTAAAAACGCATTTGTTCCTCATATTACGCCTTCTGAGCATGATGCAGGAAGTGCTTACATCGTTTTAGATAATCATCGTAAAGGTGATATGAAACCTTATGTGTATAAAGCGGAAAAATACGGTAAAAAATTCAAAAGTTTAGTTGATAAAAATTTACGCGGTTATGCCTTGTCAATTCAGCAAGACCATGTTGACGAAAACTTATTGTTTCTGGGAACAGAATTAGGCTTGTATGTTTCAACAACACATGGCGAGCAATGGTTTAAGTGGGATCAAGGTGTTCCGACGGTTTCGGTTATGGACATGGCCATTCAGAGTCGAGAAAATGATTTAATATTAGGAACACATGGTCGATCTATTTTTATTATTGATGATTATAGTGCTTTACGAGGTTTATCAGAAAAATCATTTAACGCTGATTTAGCGCTACTAAGTGTTACTGATGGACAACAATATAGAGCAAGTCGTGCTCCTTCAACTCGTTTTTGGGGAGACGCTGCTTTTGTTGGTGAAAATGAAGAATACGGTGTTGTTTTAACAGTCATGGCAAATGGTGACTTTTTAACACACCCTGATGCCGAAAAACACAAAACACAACAAATTGCTAAACGTGACAATCGTGCTAAAAGAAAGGCAGCTTCGAACCAACAAAAAGACGAGCAGGAGAAAAGCGTAAACAAAGCGCGCGTTGAAGTGAGAAATGCCAAAGGTCAGTTAGTTCGCACCTTTACCCACGAATTAAAACAAGGCGTAAACCGTATTGTTTGGGGATTAGAAAGCGATGGTGCTAAACGTATGCCAGGTAATGAGCCGAAAGAAGATAAAGACATTTTACCTGCCGGTTATGAAGTCGTGCCGGGCGAATATCAGATAACGGTTCGTTTAAATGAGCATAAAGTGGCGGCTAATGCCAAAGTCATAGCCGATCCTCGCTACAAGGTTAGCCAAGCAGAGCTGGAAGAAAACTTTGCTATGCTCAGTGAAGTTACTCAATTATGGAATGTGTTGTCAGATGCCGCAACGGCGCTTAGTGACAGTAAAAAAGATGTCGAATTAATTCAAAATGTTGCTCAACATACCTTAGATAAAATTGACGGTGACAAAAAAGGGCATGTTGCAAGTAAATTAGTTGACTCCGCCAAGGCTTTATTAACACAAATTAAATCACTGGATGAGTTATTGCGCTCGCAACCTAAAACGAAAGGAATTGTAGATGATAGTTTTAGAGTTCAAAACCATATTGGCATAGCAGACTGGTATATCAGTACCGCTTATGGCAAACCATCCGCCACTGCTCAAGCTTATTTAGCTATTGCTAAAACAAAACTGTCTGAAGGGGTAGAAAAAGTAAATAACTTTTTAGCAAAAGACATGGCTGAATTTAAACTGTCTTTTGCTGATTCAGGCTTAACGTTATTAAATCAAATACAGCCTATCGATTTAAGTAAATAATGATATCGACACTTGATTTAAGTAAAATACAAAGTTAAGTGTGATAAGCCAATACCAAATAATTAAAGAGCTGTTTACCAGCTCTTTTTATTTTTAAATTACAAGCATGAGAGTTATCGGCGGTAGCCTTCAATGAAAGAGGAAACATGAACAGTATTTTACTTGAGAATAAATCTATCATACCAAGCAAAGTGGTATGTGTGGGACGCAATTATGTTGAACACATCACTGAACTGGGCAATGAGGTACCTGATGAAATGGTTGTTTTTTTAAAGCCTAATTCAGCGATTTCAACCACTTTAAAAGCCTTTCATCAAGAATGCTTACATTATGAAGCAGAAATTTGTTTTCTCTATCAACAAGGTCGATTTTCGGCGGTTGGCGTGGGGTTAGATCTAACAAAAAGAGCTTTGCAGAGCCAGCTAAAAGCTAGCAAACTACCTTGGGAACGAGCTAAAGCCTTTGATGGTTCGGTGGTTTTTAGTGAATTTATTGCCATCGACAAAATAGCACCAACTTTGTGCGTACAACTTAAAATCAATAACCATATAATCCAACAAGGTGGTGTTGAACTTATGATGATTAAACCGAATGAAATTTTATCTGAAATTCAGACGTTTATGACTTTACAGGATGGCGATATAGTGATGACAGGCACGCCAAAAGGCGTTGGTGTTGTTAATCAAGGTGATACGTTTGAAGGTAAAATACTTGTTGAAGATAACATACTCGTTTCGAAAAAGTGGTTGGCTCAATAAAGATCGATTACACCAAGTAAAATGATTAATATTATCGTCAAACTCAGTTAGACTATCGACTTTTCTATCAAACGTTGTTGATGTTTATGAAATTTAGTCCTTTGGTACAAGAGCTTATCCATTCCTTTAAATGTTTACCTGGCGTTGGTGCAAAGTCTGCACAACGAATGGCGTTTCATTTATTGGAAAGAAATCGTATTGGTGGTAAAAAACTTGCGGAGTCTTTAGCTTTAGCTATGGATAACATTGGCCATTGTCAACAATGTAGAACGTTTACCGAAGCCGACTTTTGCGATATTTGTTTAAGCCCCAAAAGAAAAATCAGCGAACAACTTTGTATAGTGGAAACGCCGGCTGATGTTATTGCGATAGAACAAACAGGCGAATTTCAAGGGTTATATTTTATTTTAATGGGGCACTTATCTCCGTTAGATGGGATAGGCCCCGATGATTTAGGGCTTGATATTTTGGAATCTCAGCTTGCGAAAAACCAATTTAAAGAGGTTATTTTAGCGACAAATCCAACGGTAGAAGGTGAGGCTACTGCACATTATATTGCTGAATTGACCAAAAAATACCAAGTGAATATATCACGTATAGCCCACGGTGTGCCTGTAGGTGGTGAGCTAGAATATGTTGATGGGAATACACTTTCACATGCGCTGTCTGGACGGAAAAATTATCATTTTTAAGTGATTTTCTTTAACTTGCAAATGTTGGCTAGCAAGGTAAGTTATTTTCCCGTTAATTTCACTACGTTGACCTTTGATAATGTGAATTTACTTCAGTGTTAAGCTTTGTCTTTACGGCAAATTATTCTATGATTTAAAGATGAGATTGTACATAAATGTTGTGTATGCGTTTAAAATACTGTTTTTTACTAATCTTTTTATTAACTACATCGAGCCAAGCGTGTGAAATGTTGATGGGGTACCGAACCTCAGAACGTTCACCTTTTATTGCCGAAGCGCCGAATCATCAAGGACTTTACTATGCTTTATATAGCAAAGCATTAGCAAATATTGGCTGTCAACTTAAAGTCATTCGAGCGCCTAAAAAACGTATTTTACATATGCTTAAAACAGGTGAAGTCGATTTTTATCCAGGGTTAGGGTTTTCCGATGAAAGGGAAACGTATCTGCATTTTATTGACAGCGGCTTGAAAAGCCGATCTGCTGTGATTTCACATCTTGATACTAAGTCTGTGCAATCGTTAGCTGAAATGAAAGGAAAAACCTTACTCATTGCACATGGCGCTAAACCGATTGATGGTGAAAAATATGGCGTATTTATGCGCTCAGGTTACGATTTATCGATTGCACAAGTTGTAGAATTAATTAGTAAAAAACAAGTAGATTTTTATTTTTATAACGAAGATGCTATTCATTACTATTTAGCACTTCACCCTTATGAAAATATTAAAGTGTATCCTTTGAACGAAAGTTATGAGGCTCTTCATTTAGGTTTTTCAAGAAAATCTAGCTTTGCTGATGAACGTTATAATGATGATTTTGATGCTAAGCGAGCAAAATCACTCGACAATCGCGAATATATATTAAGCAAACAAAGTAAAGCGTATCAGTTCCAACAAGCTTTAAAACAGTTATCAAGCCAAGGTGTGACGTCTCAGTTAAATAGTCAATTTTTCTTACTGAATTAACACAATAATGAGCATCACAAACTTGAGTAAAACAAAATAAGTATAAAAGGTATCCTTTGCAAAAAACACCGAAAATCAATAAGCAGATAAAAATCCAAACTATTCAACAACTGTTTTGGCGTTATGCTGTCTTAACTTTAATGCTTTTTGTTCAATCTAGTTTTGGACATGAAGAAACTCACGAAAATCAAGTTGATGATTATACTATATCTGTTGTGACAGAAACTTGGTTTCCATTTAATTATTTTGATAAAAATCAAGAGATTGCTGGTACCTCTACAGATTTAGTCAAAGCGATTTTAGATCATGCTAATATCGACTATGAAATTAACCTTTATCCTTGGCAACGGGCTTTTTCTTATGCCAGAACCCATAAAAATACGTTAATTTACTCTATTTTTCGCACGCCATTACGAGAAGATTTATTACATTGGATATGTCCAATTGCTAAAAGACCGGTTCACTCTGTATATAAACTAGCCAAACGAAAAGATATAAAAATAGACGCGGCTAATGATCTGGCAAATTACACTATTAATTTAACCAGAGGCACTTTTCCTCATGAATTTTTTATAAGTAAAGGAATGAAAGAAGGGGTAAACCTTCAGCTAACCGCAACTAATGACTCGAATATATTGATGCTTCTTAAAAATAGAGTGGACTTGATTGTTGAAGCAGAAATGGCTATTTTTCAAATAGTAAAAGAAAAAGGTTTGCCTGAAGACACAGTTGAAAAAGTTTATACTTTTGATGAAATGAACCAAGCGCCCATCTGTATGGCGTTAAGTAAAGAAACCCCTGCCTATATCGTCGAGAAAATTAGACAGTCACATAAAGCTTTGTATCCACATTAATTTTAAGAAATTAGCTAAATACCTATAATTTTTCCTTGAAATAACTTTCCTAAACCCCACATGTTAACTATCAACGCGTTTAATAACTTATTCGCGCTAACCAATCGTTTAAAATAGTTAATGTAGGAAGTTTTACATATGTCAGACACAGACCAAAAAGAAGTGCATGGTTTTCAAACTGAAGTGAAGCAATTGCTTCAATTGATGATCCACTCATTATATTCAAATAAAGAGATTTTCTTAAGAGAATTAGTGTCAAATGCTGCCGATGCTGCTGATAAACTTCGTTTTAAAGCGCTATCTCAAGCAGATTTATATGAAGGAGATGGTGATTTACGTGTTCGTGTCAGTTGCGATAAAGAAAATAATACCATTACCATTTCAGATAACGGTATTGGGATGACCCAAGAGCAAATCATTGAGCACTTAGGGACGATAGCTAAATCTGGTACTGCTGAGTTTTTCTCACAACTTTCTGGCGACCAAGCGTCTGATTCTCAATTGATTGGTCAGTTTGGTGTTGGTTTTTACTCGGCATTTATTGTTGCTGATCATGTCACCGTTCGTTCTCGTGCTGCTGGCGTGGCTGCAAGTGAAGGTGTTGAGTGGACAAGTGCTGGTGAAGGTGAATTTACTACCGCTAAAATAGAAAAAGCAAACCGTGGTACCGACATTATTCTTCACTTGAAAGAAGAAGAGTCAGAGTTTGCTGATGATTGGCGTTTAAAGTCTATTGTGACTAAATACTCAGATCACATTTCAGTAAAAGTTGAAATGTTAACGCCTGAGGTTCCTGCGGTTGAAGCGGTGGAAGAAGTTAAGGATGAAGAAGGTAATGTAACTACACCTGCCGTTGAAGCGCGAGAAGCTATCCCAGCTACTTGGGAAGCGGTTAACAAAGCAACTGCATTATGGACACGTGAAAAATCAGAAGTATCTGATGATGAATACAAAGAATTCTACAAGCATGTTTCTCATGACTTTGGTGACCCACTTTTATGGGAGCACAATAAAGTAGAAGGGAAAACTGAATATACTTCTTTGCTTTATATTCCAAGTAAAGCGCCATTTGATATGCATAACCGTGAAAAACAGCACGGCTTAAAGTTATTCGTTCAACGTGTATTTATTATGGACGACGCTGAACAGTTTATGCCAACTTACTTACGTTTTGTTAAAGGGTTATTAGACTCAAATGATTTACCATTAAACGTTTCTCGTGAAATTTTACAAGATAATAAAATTACTCAAGCTATCCGTAAAGGCTGTACAAAGCGCGTACTTAAAATGCTTGAGAGATTAGGTAATAAAGATAAAGAGCAATATCAAATCTTTTGGAATGAATTCGGTCAAGTCCTAAAAGAAGGTCCAGCTGAAGATCACGCAAACAAAGAACAAGTTGCTAAGCTTTTACGTTTTGCTTCAACAGAGACAGATACAGCCGTTCAAAATGTTTCAATTCCTGAATATATTGAGCGTATGAAAGAAGGCCAAGACAAGATTTATTATGTGGTTGCAGACAGCTTTGAAGCGGCTAAAAACAGTCCGCATCTAGAAGTTTTCCGTAAGAAAGGCATTGAAGTGTTATTAATGTCTGATCGCATTGATGAATGGTTAGTAAGCCACTTAACAGAAGTAGACGGTAAGCAATTACAATCAGTGACTCGTGGTGGCTTAGATCTTGGTGACATGGAAGATGAAGCTGCAAAAGAAGCACAAGAAAAACTTGAACAAGAGTTTGATTCCGTTGTTTCGCGCATTAAAACATCATTAGAAGGTAAAGTGAAAGACGTTAAATTGTCGCAACGTTTAACCGACTCGCCTGCTTGTATTGTTGCTGATGAGCATGATATGAGTAGTCAAATGATTAAATTAATGCAATCGGTAGGTCAGGAAGTTCCGGAAACCTTGCCTATTTTTGAAATTAATGCTGAACACGAATTGGTTAAGCACGTTGCTGATGAAACTGACGATGACAAATTCAAGCAATGGACTGAAGTATTATTTGAGCAGGCAATGTTAGCAGAAAGAGGTAGTTTAAAAGATCCCGCTAGCTTTGTTTCTCGCTTAAATAAATTAATGTTAAGTTTAACGAAATAATCAAGCGTAAAACTATTCATTTTTTAGCTAAAGGATTAAAAGTAAAAATCAAACAAATGTTTGATTAGACTTTAGTAGATAAAAGGGGCTTTTTTGCCCCTTTTTTGTTGTATACCATGAAATGCTACTTGTTAGACAACAAGTGAATATGTATAGTGTGGCAACTTTTAAAAAGAATAAAGCATACTGATTTGGCTGTTAAATTATTAGGTAAAAATACCTGAGTATTTTCTTCTTAAATTTAGTTTTACAGCCAAATAAGTATATTAAACATATAGGGTAACATTCTATGCGAATAATTTTGTTAGGTGCTCCAGGCGCTGGTAAAGGTACTCAAGCACAATTTTTAATGGCTAAATTTGGCATTCCACAAATTTCAACTGGCGATATGCTTCGTGCGGCCATTAAAGCAGGTACAGAACTTGGTCAAAAGGCGAAAGCCGTGATGGATTCAGGTCAATTAGTTTCTGACGAATTAATAATCGGTCTTGTAAAAGAACGTATTGCAGAAGATGACTGTAAAGCAGGATTTTTATTAGACGGCTTTCCTCGTACTATCCCACAAGCGGATGCCATGAAAGAAAATGGTGTTGCTGTCGATAGTGTTATTGAATTTGACGTACCGGATGAAGTTATTGTTGAGCGTATGGCTGGTCGTCGAGTTCATGCAGGCTCTGGTCGTGTATATCATGTGGTTTATAATCCGCCGAAAGAAGAAGGTAAGGATGATGAAACGGGTGAAGAATTATCTATCCGTCCAGATGATGAAGAAGCAACCGTTCGTAAACGTTTAGGTATTTATCACGAACAAACAAAACCTTTAGTAGATTATTATCAAGCTGAATCTTCATCAGGTGCTTGCTCATATTTGACTATTGATGGCACTCAGCCTGTTGATGAAGTAAGTGCTTTATTAGCGAAAAAATTAGGCTAACAACAATATATCCCACGCGATAGTTGCGGTAAAACTACGCCTATCAATTTGAAAAAAGCTTGCTTTGGCAAGCTTTTTTTATCGATGAAATTTAACGATTGTCAAAATTTTGAACTGCAGGATGAGAATGTTTCTCTATCTTAACCCAATAAAATAAAGTATGAATAACTAGGGTTAACGGGGGAGTTTACTCATAATTTCTCCTGATTTGGTCATTTAAAATTCCCTCATAAATATGTTACCAGTATGTTAATTTGCTTAATAGCATTGTAGTGACTATTCTTTTTTTAATAAAAATCATTTATTAGATACGCAAGTAACTTAAGCAAATGAATAAACTTTATTATAAAAATAACAGATCTTGGCTGGTTCTATTTTTATTGTTATCGCTTGATAGCAACTTTGTGATGGCAAATGCGACCTCGCCTGAAAAAATACTTTCGTTATTAAAATCTCAACAATCAGCTCAAGCATTTCAGCTAGCCACCGAGGCTGCGAGTGAACATGAAGGTGATCCTCAATTTGATTTAGCCTTCGCATTGGCGGCTCGAGCGGTGGGGGAGTTTAATCAAGCCGTTTACGCGTTTGAGCGGGTGTTGTTTGTAAAACCCAACTCAATAGATGCTAGATTAGGCTTGGCAATTAGCTATTACGATCTGAAAAACTTTCAAGGTGCAAAAACAGAGTTTTCTCTACTCTCTAAGCAGCAACTCTCTACTAAATTATTAACCATTGTGAATCAATATCTTGCGGCAATAGAAAAACGCACAGGTGAAACAAATGGCCATTGGCGTCATTGGTTAAGAGCAGGGTTTGGTACAGACAGTAATGCAAATAATGGTAGTTCAGATGAATTTATTACATTGCCATTGCTCGGCCAAATACGTTTATTTGAGAATAGTAGAGAAATAAGCAGTTCATTTTATAATATTCAAGGACAAACATTGTATGTAAAACCGATAGATCAACTAGCTAAATGGTATGCATCTGCCTCAATATTACATGTTGATTTTACCGAGCAATCAGCCCTTTCTAAAAGCTTTGCAAGTTTGTTTGCTGGCTATCAAACTCGAATAAAAAATTATGAGATAAATGCGAGTCTTTTTTATCGACCACTATGGTTAGATAGCGAAGACTTTCTGAATTACTATGGCGGAAAAATTGGTGTTAACCAGATAATATGGCAAGACAGTCGATTAGGCGTCGATTACTCACACGCTTTTGAAGATTATAATCAAGAAACCCTACTTAACAAACAGCAATCGTTAATTGAAGCTTGGCTAGAACAACCATTTTATAATGGCACTCATCGTTTTACCGCTCGATTTGCAAAAGAAAATGCCAAGCAATCAGTCAATGACTTTTCAAGTAGAGATTTTTGGGGAGTAGGGTACAGTCTGAAGCAAACGCTAACACCATTATGGCATTATAAAGCTTCTTTTGATTATTTAACGGGAGAATATAATGCACCAGACAAAGTGTTTAATATTGTCCGCGATGATAGCTTTATTCGCGCCGAATTAGAGTTGGGGTATCAATATAATACCCAATGGCGTTTGTTCTCTAAACTTAGTTATTTAAACAATAATAGTAATCTTTCGTTATATGAATTTAGCCGCTATAAATTTTGGATAGGTGGGCAATATGACTTTTAGTGTTGGAGTTAACTATGAATAAACTACTCGTTGTATTTACTACTTATGTATTCTTTTTACCTGTTTTACAGGCAAGTGAAAATGCGGGTAAAACCATTATGGCCAAAGGAACGGTGAATGCTGAAATGAAGCAAAACATCCGTGAATTAACCAGAAGATCGCCGATTTTTACTGAAGATTTAGTTAAAACAGCGATAAATAGTGCGACGCAACTTAGAATGATTGACGGTGGTTTATTATCTATTCAGCAACAAAGTCAATTAGCGATTAACCAATATGAATTTAATCAAGAAACTCATCATGGCAATGTTTCTATGTCATTGCTTAAAGGAGGTTTACGAACTATCACAGGGTCTTTAAACAAGGCTTCTGGTAATTACACCATGCAGACACCTGTGGCGAGTATTGGGGTTCGAGGAACACATTATGAAGCTGAGTTGCTTGACGGTGATTTATATTTAGCTACCTGGGAAGGCATCATTGATATCGATGTGCTTGCGGGCACCGAAAATCAACAATTTTCCTTGGGTCCAGAATTACCTCATAAATTTGCTATTGTCCGAGTTGACGGCAGTGTTGAGTTTTTATTAACCGTCCCTGCTGTATTTTCAGAAGGTCATAGTCATGATTTAGCCGAGAATACAGTAATGACCGTAAGGACAGATGATATTTTACCCACATCGGATAGTTTGTTCATTGGGGATGAAATTTATTATGCACCCGCATTAGAAAATAAAGGCGCACAAACTTTTTTTGGCAATGAACTTCAAGTTTCAACTTTAGGATTAGAGCCTGAAATAAGTCGCAGTGGTGAAATACTCTTCTCTGAGTTAGAACAATCCTCTGTTGTTAGCAGTAGTGGCGAAATTAGTGATCTTGCGATTTCAATGAATATTAATTTTGATACGGCTCGAGTGTCAAATGGTCAAATTTCATTCAATGATAATGGTGGTGAATGGTTTGCAGCGATGGACGGTATTATAGAACAAGGTGAATTAGATTTAAGTATCAACTTTGCATCTCATAATAATGCATTAGCGAGTGGTGAAATTAATGGTTATTTAATTAATCAAGGGCACGGGGTCTTAGGGAGCTTTACTTTGGCGGAGTTACTTAACCCTGAGGTTAATGCCGGTGGCAGTTTTCTTTTAAATAGTCATGAGTAAGCTGGTGAAAGAGGATTTTATTATGTTTCGTATAGCAACTATTTTACTGCTCTCTTTGATGTTAAATGCGTGTGGCGGTGCTAGTGACAACGACTCAAACAACCAGCAAGTGGGAACATTACGAGAAAAGGCGAGTAATATCGTCAATAAAGGGAGTTTTACAAACCCATTACCTGGTGAAGTTGTTCAAGGCAATTTATTAATCACTTATTCGGTAACTTCCACAGAAACTATTACAGAGGTTCAATTACGCTTTGGCAACAATACATCGGGTTTTGCACTGTGCCAAGGCGAGAGTGATTGTCAAACGAAACTAAGCGATACTGTTAGTGGTATTAACCCTCGAAACTATGGCGCAAATACAGGTTTACAGGAAGTCAGTTTATGGATATTTAATGCCAATGGGCAAAGTACGAAAGTCGCGACTATCGAGATCAATTGGCAACCTAAAATTATTTCAGGGCTTGATATTTATCGCAGCTCTGACGGTAGTACTATTCGGGTCGATTGGACAAAAAATGAAAACTTAAATCGATATAATGTTTATCTTGCTGCAACCAGCGGCGTTAATCTAAGTAACTTTAATGATTTAGCCGAAGGGCAAGCACGGTTAGCTGTTGTTCAAGGCCCGATTGAGTTTAGTAACTTATCAGAAGATGTTACTTATTATGTTTTAGTGACAGGCATTGACGGCTCAGGGGAAAGTGCTTTTAGTGAAGAACAACAGGTGGTTCCAAATGATACGCCGGTTGAGCCTCCTGTAGATCCTCCTGTCGAACCTCCAGTCGCAGTTGTTGATAGATATGATGCAATAGAAAATACCACACTTTTGATTGAAGCGAATCAAGGGGTATTATTAAATGATTATGATCCTCTGGATCAAACAATTCCTGTCGATGTTAATCTTGTGCAAGCACCTCAAAACGGCCAAGTTACCCTACAAACTTCAGGCGCATTTGAATATTCACCGAATGCTAACTTTTTAGGACGTGATAATTTTACTTATCAAATAGCGAACCATACGGGAGGTAGTGCACAAGCAAACGTTTCAATAGACGTTGCGGCATTGAAAGCTCCTATTTCTGGTCACTCAATAACAATTAATAGTCAATTAAGATATTCGGGATTAGGGGAAGAATTACCACAAGGCAGTAGTATTGGAACAGGACGTTATTCTTTGGGAAATTGTGTACAGCATATCGATACTATATGTACTGTTATCGGTGACTATGTAGAGAATAATACTGGTGGAACACAAGGCCAGTATGCATTTACCATGACATATGGTGGGGTCGGAGTATCACCTGTTTTAGCGCACTCTATTTCCGCTGGTAGTAATATTTTATCATTTACTGATGTTGGTGACGCTATTTTCCAATTAAGTCTATTTCCTGAAAGTGGAGGAGTCATTGTTGGTCAATTTCCTGAGCCTGTTTTTAGCGAATCCATCAATTTTGGCGCAACCATTAATAATGATGAAACTTGTCAAAATTTACCACCTGGACAAGCATGCACGATTGGCCAAACAGGATTAAATGCAGGAAGCGAATTAGTGGCGTCACTTAACCAACTGACATTTGATATTCCTAATTCATCGTTAGGCACAGGTGCGAATCAATTACCTTTAGCGTTTGATGATCAATACCAATTAACGACCAATACACCTTTAACTATTGCTCAACCGGGTGTGCTACTGAATGACCTAGATGATGATGTAGCTGTCGTGGGAGATCAGCTTAAGGTTTATAGTCAATTTAATCCAACAATGGGCGCATTAGTCGGCTTGGGATATGACGAATTTCGTCAGTTAACGTATTTATATCCGTCACAAGGGGCAGGTATTTATGTTTATGATCGCAGTGGCACGCAATTACGCGCATTAACTATTCCCGGAGAGCCTGCAGATGATTTTGATCTTGAGGTGGCTGCTGAAAGTTTAATGATAGCCAATACTCTTATCCCTCAAGGGGCTATTTTAGTTATCAATGGTGAAACTGATGTTGCTGAAATATACGCCTTAGATCCGGTCAGTGGTGTTGAGTTAGCTCAACTAACAACAGCCTTTGGCAACAGTCATGTGGTTGGTGGTACCTACAATACTAAAACGAACAGTTTATTTTTGTTACAAGATAGGGTACCAGCGTCTGGTAGTAATACCATTGCCGAAATTAATGCTCAAACAGGTGTTGTGATAAATACTTTTGAATTAAGTAATACGGAGCATTCGTTCAGTGTTCATTTTGGTGATATTTCATCTGATCCCCTTACCGGAAATTTATATGTGATCAGCAGCATCGAAAATGTTATTGCTGAATATAGTACGACAGGCGATTTTCTCCGTAATATTAATTTGCCACAAGGAGTGGCACAAGTGAGCGGCATTGAATTAAGTCATAACGGTAGCCAAGTTTGGCTTAGTGCAAATACGGGTGAAGTTTTTGAATTAACATTCGATAATAATGGCGAATTACCTAAATTTATTGCAGAGATAAAACAACAGCCCAGTCATGGCTCTGTCGTACTAAAAAGTGATGGCAGTTTTACTTACACACCTGAAAATAATTTTACCGGCCAAGATAGCTTTGTATATTTATGTCATGATCAAAATGGCGGGGTAAGCTCTGCAACTGTGGTATTAAATGTCAATTGAAACAAGCTAGAAGGTGCCGCAGATAAAACTTTATTCAACGTTAACTAAACATCATTTCTTAGCTGTAGCAACGCTTATTTTTTGCTTAACGGTTAGTTTGCAGTTTTTTAGCCCTGCTATTATTGCTCAGGTTGTTAATCGACTTGATGGTCTGGTTTATGATTTAAAAATTAAATTACTGGCCCCACAAACTACAAATTTAACCAATATTCAAATTGTTGATATTGACGAAGAAAGTATTGCACACTTTGGTCGTATGCCTTGGTCACGCGAAAAATTTGCTAAATTAACCCAAACCCTCACTGAACAAGGCGCCATTGTTATTGTTTACGATATTCTATTTTCTGAATCACAAGATAGCCCTGTAAAAGATATTACTCGTGTTTTACCGCAACTAAGTCAGAATGAGCAAATGCTTCTCAATGATTATTTTGATTATGATGGCGCTTTTGCTTTATCAATGGCAAACAATGACATAGTACTTGCCAATTTATTTCATTATCACAACAAAATTAAAGTAGGTGGCTTTGTAAAAAAAAGCCGGGTAATGAATGATGCTTCACAAAACAGGTTTGCTGATCAGAGTATTTCGCAAAAGAGTATTGATGCCGATAATATGGCTAAAAGAAGTCATTTAGTTAAAAGCACTAGTTCATCAGAGAATAGCAACACGCTACAAGAAAACTTTGTGACATTCACTGGTTATACAAATCCTATCACCCGTTTTTCAAAAGTAGCTGCAGGTCAGGGCTTTATGAATGCCATAACTGATTTTGATGGTGTTGTAAGGCGTACTCCCTTAGTTATTGAATATGAGCAACATTTATTTCCTTCTTTAGCGTTAGAAGCCTTTCGCGTTTATAGTTTAGTTGATCAGATAAACATCGAATGGGAGCAATCAAACAATGCCTACTTTGAAGGGGTAACCATAGGAAATGTCACTATACCTACTGATGACTCTGCACAGATATTGATCCCTTATCGTGGTCAAAAAAATCACTATACCTACACTTCTGCTGCCGATTTAATTCAAGGAAAAGTAACGGATAACCGTTTTGAACAAGCGGTAGTTTTTGTTGGTACTTCAGCCATTGGCTTAGCTGATTTACAAACTACGCCCGTGAGTGTGAATTATCCAGGAGTGGAAATTCATGCAACAGTATTCGATGCACTAATGTCCCCAAACAACATACCGTATCGGCCTGATTGGTGGAAAGGGGCAATATTTATTCAATTAATGATCATTAGTTTACTGTGTTTGCTGGTATTTCCTCATAAAGATGCCTTGTTCAGCGTTGTTTTCACCGTGCTGATTATAATTAGTGTTATTACGGTAAATTTATCCCTTTGGCGAATTTACAGGATAGATTTACCAATCGTAGTTTTACTATTACAAACCTTGATATTTGCAACTTATTTCATTGGTTATGGCTTTTTTAGCGAATCTAATCGACGAAAAGTGATTAAATCTATGTTTGCTCAATATGTTCCTGGTGCGCATATTGATAAATTGTTGTCCGACTCAACGGCCATTAATCTTGAAGGAGAAAGGAAAACATTATCGGTGATGTTTTGCGATATTAGAAACTTTACTTCGATCTCTGAATCTATGCCAGCGAATGAACTTAAGGATTGGCTAAATAGTGTTTTCTCTCCGCTAACCAATGAAATATTGCGAAAAGACGGCACTATTGATAAATATGTTGGCGATATGATCATGGCATTTTGGGGAGCCCCTATCACTGATGAACTCCATAGCCAGAAAAGCATTCATGCTGGACTTGAAATGTTATCGAACTTAACCAAGTTAAATGAGGAGTTTATTCAACAAGGCAAACCAAGTGTGAGTATTGGAATTGGTATCAATACCGGAGAGATGAATGTCGGTGATATGGGCTCTGACTTTAGAAGAAGTTACACGGTTATAGGAGATGCGGTTAATTTAGCTTCTCGTTTAGAGGGGTTAACAAAATTCTATGGAGTTGAGTTATTGGTTAGTGAATTTACTCAGCAACAAGCCCCAGACTTTAATTATTTACTGGTTGATAAAGTAAAGGTCGTTGGTAAAAGTACACCGATATTCATTTATACGGTGCTCAAGGATGAACAACAGGTAACATCAGACGATTTTAAATGTTTTTCTTTAGCGCAAAAATATTATTTTAATCAACAGTTTGAACTATCTGAACAGGCATTTAATCAGATTAACCCTGACTTTAATTTTTCCCCACTTGTCAGTATTTATTTAAAAAGAATCGAAGCGTATAAATGTGAACCACCGAATGAACATTGGGATGGAAGTTATCAACATATAAAGAAATAACTTCACATCTGCTCAAGTTAATAGTTAATACCTCATTCTAAACTAGCGCATTTTTCTGTCATTCTCGGCAATTATTTATTTTTCTTCACGTTAAATTCGTTATTATCTATAAAGGATCTATTGCTTTTCAATGGACATCATTTGTAGGACTTAGTTTAAAATGACTTTATCTATAACAGGGTTATACCTTTCATTATTGGGCTTACTTTATATCGTGCTAGCGGTTCGGATTATAAAACTTCGCTTTCGATTTCAAACCGGCATTGGTGACGGTGGCCATGAGCCTTTGGCACAAGCGATTAGAGTGCACGGCAATTTTGCCGAATATACGCCGATCGTTTGTTTATTACTGGCATGTGCTGAAATTAATGGTAGTGGGCAAATGTTACTACATGTTATCGGCGGTGCATTTTTCATTGGAAGAGTGTTACATAGCATTGGCATAACGCATTCAATTGGGCCAAGTAAATTTCGTACTCTAGGGATGTTGTCGAGTTTTATTTCAATTATTGTTTTAGCTATTGAAAATATTCGACTGTTTATGTTTGTGTAGCTACATTAATGGAAAATAAAAGACAGCTTACTTTTCAGCTAAGCTGTCTTTGTCATGGATATATGTGCAATACCGTCTTCTAAATACATTTCTGAGCACTTATTAAATCCGTGGCGATTATAAAATTGCTCTAGATGTTCTTGGGCAGATATTTTGACGCCTTGTTTCGGAAAAAACTCAGCGCATACATCTAATGACTTTTCGATCAATTGATGTGCAATGCCATTTCCTCTAGCTTGTTCGGCAATAATGACACGTCCTATTGCAGGATGCGTTTGATAACTAACACCTTTAGCTAAAACTCTGGAATAGGCGATCATTTCACCTTGATCGCTATATAAAAATATATGACGAGTTTCTGGATGTCGATCGAGATTGTCTAAATCAGGGTAAAAACAAGTTTGTTCTACAACAAAAACGTCAATACGTAATTTTAATACATCGTATAATTCATCTAAAGTGAGCTGTTTAAAGGTTTTGACTTGCCAATGGTGAGAGGTAGACATAATGAAACATGATCAAATAATAAAAAATTATTTCATCATGTTTTCTTCATTTTGTATAGATAAAAGCAAATGATTTATTACTAAGAAGCGGGTTGTAATACTTTAAGAGCACCTTGAAAGTGCTTTTTATTTATATAACCCAAAATTTCTTGTTTGTATTCAGTAATATTTAACTGTGGAAATTCATTATGAAAAGTAGTTTCAATTGCTTTAGGATCGAGAAATAAAATATAACCGAGTGGTAAATATTTAGGGTTAAAGTCTTGTTGATATACGATAGTTCTGATTTCAGAAGCACTATAAAAGTCGCGCTTGCCAAACCTTTTTTCTAAATAAGGAAGTAATTTTGTACCGTATTTTTTTAGGGACCAATATTTAAACATTGCTATTCCTTAGCGGTTAGTTAGTTCCATAAATTCTAGGGCGCATATATTACAATTATGTTAATAAAAGTTCAATAATTTTTGATGAAAATGTGACAAATTTAGGCAAGGCATGAAGCCGAGAATAAAAGGTTGAAAAGGAGCATGAATTATTATGTCGGGTTTATCAATGCACTATTTATTGAGAATATGGATTGTATTTTTATCAACAAAAAATCCCGCTTGTTGGTATGCGCGGCTAATGTGCTTTTCTTTTCTAAGTGCTTGTAAACCAATATTAATAGCCTTAATTGCCTCAGCGCCCAGCGGGTGCTTTTTGCTGATCACATAATGTCTACTATCCTTTAATTCAATCCCGATATTTTTAACCGGGACTAAATGAATTTTATTCATGGTAAAAGATTGATCTTTTGTGGAATGAAACGCCATTAGCATAAAATCAATCCAGCCTAAATTTACCATTCTTGCTTGGCTAAGCCATTCATCTTCATGGATCAAATCTTTTAATGGGAGTGCTTGTAAGGTTTTCCAGTCTGTAGCCCATCGGGGAGTAGAAACCGCTGTAAATTGAGCTAAATCTTCAAGTGACTTTATCTCGAGCACTGCTTTATTATTGGGGTTGGTATAGATCCCGGCAATATATTCACCTTTGTTTATTAGTGGCAGTGAAATATGGACATCGTTGACCAATTTTTTTGCATCTGATAACCAATATGAGTCAAAGCTTATTAGTAACTTTCCTTCTTCTAGTAACTTGGTATTTCTAAAGTTTAATTTTCCTGGAATGTATTCAAAAGTATGTTTAAAGCCGCCTATTTTCAGGGCTTGTTGCGCAATGATCATATCTACCACATCACGACGGATTGTTTTACCTGAAAAATTTTTAATTGATAAAATATCTCTGCCATCGACAAACTTCTCATAATCATAAAAAACATCATCACGAATAAAAATAGTCACTTTTTCTGCATGACTTTGAAAAGAAAAAACTAAACTTTGCAGCACAAAGCAGGGAATGAAAAAACAGAATTTTGAGGTAAGTTTTATTAACATAAAATAACTTAAAGTCGATTTGAGTAAAAAGAATGTATTAAATGTTTATTAAATCCCAAGCGGTAACTAGCAGTATAGCCTTGCAGAAAAATAAAGGCATCTTCTTTTATCTCGAAGATGCCTTTGTTGGGATATTTTGCCAAGCTCAAATGATAGGTTATTTTTGATGTCTTTTTTGTAAGACTTCCATAACTTCTGACATGTCTATATTTTGATCTTGTAGTAAAACCAGTGTGTGATAGAACAAGTCAGCGCATTCACCTAATAGATCTTCTTTGGTTTCAGCCACAGCTGCGAGCGCAACTTCAACACCTTCTTCACCGACTTTTTGTGCCATTTTTGTTGTTCCGCGAGAAAATAAATGTGCGGTATAGCTGTCTTCTGGCGCATCGTTTTTACGGCTTTTTATGACCTCTTCAAGTTGACTTAAAAAGTTTTGTTGGCTAAGTGACTGTTCTGGAAAACAAGACTCTGTGCCTAAATGACAACTTGGCCCAATTGGCTCACAAGCAATGAGTAAGCTGTCTTTATCGCAATCGGTTAATACTTGCTTTACGTTGAGAAAATGCCCAGACGTTTCACCTTTCACCCATAGCGCTTGTTTTGAGCGACTATAAAATGTGGCTTTTTCTGTGATTAACGTTTGTGATAATGAGGCTTGGTTCATATAACCTTGCATTAAAATTGCGCCGGTTTTGTGATGTTGAATTATGGCTGGGATCAGGTCGGCCATTTTTTCCCATGCTAATGTTTGAAGGTTTTCTTGGGTTACTAACATAGTCTAATTTCTACCTGATTTTGATTTAAAGTTTCTTTTAAAGTATCCATAGGAATAATACCTTTATGGAAGACACTTGCCGCTAGGGCTCCATCGACGTCAGCTTGTTTAAAAACATCAATAAAATGTTGGATTTCACCCGCACCACCTGAAGCGATTAAAGGCACGTTACAAACTTTACGTGCTTTCGTTAATTGCTCAAGGTCGTATCCTTGTCGAACGCCATCTTGATTCATACAATTTAACACAATTTCACCGGCACCACGCTGTTGAACTTCTTTGATCCAATCAAAGGTGGTCCACTTGGTTTGCTGTGTTTTATGTTCATCACCAGTAAATTGATAAACTTGATAAACGTTCGTTGCTTTATCATAAAAGCTATCGATACCGACCACTATACATTGTTGACCAAAAACATCTGCTAATCGAGATATCAAGGAAGGATCGCGAAGAGCAGGTGAGTTGATCGATATTTTATCCGCGCCCATCATCAATATTTCTTTAGCATCTTGCTCGGTTTTAATCCCCCCGGCAACACAAAAAGGAATATCAATCACTTCTGCAATTCTACTGACCCAACTTTTATCAACAACGCGTTCGTCTGAGCTGGCGGTAATATCATAGAAAACCAATTCATCAGCACCAGCTTCAGCATATTTTTGTGCAAGTGGCACTATATCGCCAATAATTTCATGGTTACGAAATTGCACACCTTTCACTACTTTTCCGTCTCTCACATCAAGACAGGGGATTATGCGTTTGGCCAACATGCGATTGCCTCCTCAAGGGTAAATTTACCTTCAAGTAAAGAGCGACCTAAAATTACGCCGCTAACTCCTGTAGGGATCAAAGCTTTAATATCGTCTAAACAGCCTATACCACCAGAAGCTTGCCATTGTATGTCAGGATATTTTTTACAAACTTCATGATATAACTCGACATTTGTGCCTGTTAATGTCCCGTCTTTACTGATATCAGTACAAAGCACATGTTTGATTCCTGCGTCTTGGTATTGCGCTAATAAGTCCTCTAAATTAACACCACTGTCTTCTATCCAGCCATGAGTCGGTAAGGTTTTATTTCCTTGTTCATCAATTTTTATATCAAGTGCTAAAACGATTTTTTCACTGCCATACGTTTTAAGCCATTCACTGACTAAGTCAGGTTGCTTTATGGCTAAGCTACCGATAACGACTCGATCTGCCCCTAAATCTAGTAGTTGTTTGACGTCGTCTTCACAACGAACACCACCGCCTACTTGAATGGTCATACTTGGATGTTTTACCACGGTTTTCAGGGTTTCAAGTTGACGTTTAGTACTATCTTTCGCACCATCTAAATCAACAAAGTGCATAACAGTAGCGCCAGATTTTGCATAAGCTTGTTGACGTTCTTGTACGGTATATTGGTAATTGGTTTTCTGTGCGTAATCACCTTGAAATAAACGAACAACTTCGCCGTTTATTAGATCAATTGCAGGGATCATCATAATGTTATATCTCTAAAAAATTTTTAATTATTTTACTGCCTAATTCACTTGATCGTTCAGGATGAAATTGGCAGCCAATAAAATTGTCTTTGGCAATAGCCGCGGAAAACTCTGAGCCATACTGACAACTTGCTACGGTATATTCACTTACTGGTGCGGCAAAACTATGAACAAAGTAAAAATAATCACCGACATTAATACCAGCAAAGACAGGGTGATCACTGACTGACGTTAACGTATTCCAACCCATATGAGGTAAACGTAATGATTGGGCATTAAGTGGCGTTACCTCTGTGGGAATTAACTTTAAGCACTCTACGGTTTCGCCATTACTATTTTCTGCCGATGAATTGGTCATCAATTGCATGCCTAAGCAAAAGCCTAAAACAGGTTGCGTTAATTGCTGTAACGTTTCAACTAAGCGTTTTTTAATGATATTGTCCATGGCGTGTTTTGCACTACCTACGCCGGGAAATATCACTTTATCTGCTTGTTTTATCAGTGTTGTATCGTCAGTGATCGTCGCTTGATAACCTAAACGTGCTACGGCAAATTTCACCGAGGATAGGTTGGCACAACCGGTATCAACAATAACGATCTTATGTTGTGTTATTGCAGTCTTCGCCATTAAAGCGTTCCTTTTGAGCTAGGTAAAACGTCGCCACTTACCGTGATTGCTTGACGCAAAGCGCGACCAAATACTTTAAACAAACTTTCAACTTGGTGATGACAATTACCTTCAGAGGTTGATAAATGTAGCGTTATTGCCATAGAGTCAGCCAATGAACGGAAAAAATGCGACACCATTTGCGTTGACATTTGACCGACGTTTTTATCGGTAAAATTTGCATCAAACTCAAGCCATGGACGACCTGACAAATCAATTGAGCATTCTGCTCGGCATTCATCCATAGGTAAAACAAAACCAAAACGACCAATACCACGTTTATCGCCTAATGCCTCTTTTAACGCTTGGCCAAGCGCTAGAGCGGTGTCTTCTACACTGTGGTGTTCGTCGATATGATAATCACCATCAACACTGATCTCCATTGAAAAACCACCGTGTGTCGCAATTTGTTCAAGCATATGGTCAAAAAATCCCAAACCAGTTTTGATATTCACTTGACCCACTTTATCTAAATTTACCGCAACATTGATGTCGGTTTCTTTTGTGGTTCTGACAATATTAGCGGTACGTGATTGAGTTAATAATTGTTCGGCAATGTCAGTCCAATTAAGCGAGTCGCGATTATATTTGATGCCTTGAATGCCCATATTGGCAGCCAATTGCATGTCGGTTTCTCGGTCGCCAATAACAAATGAATTGGCAAAATTCACTTTTCCTTGTTGTAAATAATCACTAACCAAACCTAATTTAGGTTTGCGGCAGCTACAGTTATCTTCATCAAAGTGAGGGCAAAGTAGTACTTCGTCAAATTGCACGCCTTGTGAAGTAAATATATCCATCATTTTGTTGTGAGGTAAATCAAAATCGGCTTGTGGATAGCTGTCTGTTCCTAAACCATCTTGGTTAGAAACCATCACTAAATGGAAGCCTTTTTTTTGTAATGATAACAAAACCGGTACTACGTTAGGTTCAAACACAAGTTTTTCTAGGCTATCGACTTGTTTATCTGTGATGGGCTCTTCAATTAAGGTACCGTCACGATCAATAAATAATATATTTTGGTTTTTAGCGTTCAGTGCCATGATTATTTCTCTTCTTTCAATTTGTTATTTATCGCCGTGGCGATAGTTTGCTTTAAAATGGATAACTCACGTTCACTGCCGATACTAATTCGTAAACAGTCGGCCAGTTGTAATTGCTTAGATTGATCGCGAATTAAAATACCTTGTTGCTCAAGGCAGCTAAAAATAAACGCTTTTGTTTCAGTATTGACTGTTTTAAATAACACAAAATTTGAATCGCTGGGATATACTTTATGACACCAAGCTTGCTCTTTTAACCACGTTGATAATTGCTCACGTAAAAGGTTGGTTTCTTGCACTCGATTACTGACTTGTTTTAGCCCTTGTGAAGTTAGCGCCGAACTGGCAATTTCAGCAACAGGTGCAGCAATAGGGTAAGGAGCAATGACTTTACTTAACATCTCAATAATATCGGCATTTGCTAAAGTAAAACCACAACGTAAGCCTGCTAATGCAAAAGCTTTTGAAAGGGTTCTTAACACCACTAATTGTGGGTACTGTTCAAGCCATTTGATAGCTGTGTTTTCAGGACTAAATTCAATATAAGCCTCATCAACAACTACGATGGCGCTGTCACCAAACATATCAAGCGCAGATTTAATTGAGCTTTCGGTTAGCAAATTTCCGGTTGGATTACCTGGTGAGCACAAAAAAACGACTTTGACTTTGCCTACTTGGGCTTTTAATGCGGTTAAATCAAGTTGCGATGTTTCAGCAATAAGAGGCACTTTAATAATATCAGCGCCATGATTTTCAGCACTAATAGCATACATTCCATAGGTGGGAGGGCAGATTAATATACTGTCCTGATAAGCTTTACAAAACGTTCTAATTAATAACTCAATACCTTCATCTGCGCCGCGAGTCGCTAAAATATTTTTGTTGTTTAGCCCTGTGTAGTCGCTGTAAGCGTTTATTAAATTGTCTGGTTGAAAATCAGGATAACGGTTAATACAGTCACTATTTACTTGATAACTTCCAGCTCCCGACGCTTCATTTGCATTCAGCCAGATTTTAGACGAGAACTCACTGCCACCGGCATACAAGCGACGTGCTGATTGATACGGCACCATATCAACAAGTTCTTCCCTGGCAAGTTTTTTCGCAATAGTCATCTTAAACTCCTTGCTCTTCAAGTCGAATAGTCACGGCACGTTTGTGACCATCTAAACCTTCTGCATCGGTAAGTTCAGTGATGCACTCGGCTAAATTAGATAAACCGGTTTTTGTGATTTCTTGCACAGTATATCGTCGAGAGAAATCGGCTAATGATAAACTTGAGATAACTTTTGAATAACCATAGGTAGGTAATACGTGGTTTGTGCCACTAGCATAATCGCCGGCAGACTCAGGGGTATAAGCGCCGACAAAAATGGAACCTGCATTTCTCAGTTTCCTGAGTAAAGCTTGAGCATTTTCAGTTTGAATAATTAAATGCTCTGGGCCATAAAGATTAGATACTTCAACCGCTTCAACTAAATCGGCAGTTAAAATTAAGCGACTTTGTGTTAATGCCTGTTCGGCTATCGAGCGACGAGATAAAATAGCCACTTGCGCGAGTAATTGACTTTGTACGGCTTCGATAAGCGTTGGACTGTCAGATAATAATATTACTTGGCTATCAGGGCCGTGCTCCGCTTGTGACAATAAATCTGCAGCAACAAAGGCAGGATTTGCCTTTTCATCAGCAATCACTAACACTTCAGAAGGGCCTGCTGGCATATCGATAGCAAAACCGTTTACTTGTTGAGAAAGTTGTTTTTTTGCTTCGGTAACGTATTTATTTCCTGGGCCAAAAATTTTATTAACCGCCTGAATAGTCTCAGTGCCAAACGCTAACGCAGCACAACCTTGCGCGCCACCAACGCTATATATTTCATCGATTTCACATAACTCAGCAGCTACAAGCACTTCGTTAGCTAAGTTTCCTTGCTGATCGGGTGGGCAAACTAAAACCGTACGAGGGCATTGGGCAAGTTGTGCTGGAACACCTAACATCAATACCGTTGACGGTAATGGTGCGCTGCCTGCTGGAATATATAAACCAACACTTTCAATGGCTTCTGTTTTTAAGGTACAACATACACCGGGCGTAGTTTCAACTGTAATATCTTTAGCGATTTGCGCTTGGTGAAATCGTCTAATTTGTTGATAAGCCGTTTTTATTGCTTGGTATCTTTTTGTCGATAACGCTTTTTTGGCGGCATCAATTTGTGCTTGGCTAACCGATAATTTAGTGAGCTTTACCCCATCAAATTTTTCAGTTAATTCAAAAAGTGCTTTATCACCATTGTTTCGTACATTCGATAATATATTTTCAACTTGTTGCGACAGTAATCGACTTTCGCTTATGGCAGGGCGAGCAAGGGCGGTTTGCTGTTCTTGCTTTGATAAGGCCTGCCAGTTGATCATTTCGTTTTTCATTATTTCCAGTTCCTAACTACTATCAATAGTGTGACTATTAGCCCATCATTTTTTCTATTGGCATAACTAAAATTGAGTTACAGCCAAGGGAGTTAAGTTTTTCCATGGTTTCCCAGAAAAATGTTTCCGTTGCCACAACGTGCACTGCAACTAAATCATCACGACCAGCAAGCGGTAAAATAGTTGGCGTTTCTTTGCCTGGCATTAAAGCACTCACTTCGACAATTTTATCTTTTGGCGCGTGTAGCATAATGTATTTACTTTCTTTTGCTTTCATAACTCCTTGAATACGAGGCAATAAAGTATCGAGAATATTTTGTTTCTCAGGTGAAAGCGATGTAGCTGTTTGGATCAATGACGCTTTTGATTTAAAGATTTCTTCTACTTCAACTAAACCGTTCGCTTCAAGAGTTGCGCCGGTAGAAACTAAGTCACAAATGCCGTCAGCTAGGCCAACCCGAGGCGCGACTTCTACCGAGCCTTTTAATAAACAAAAATCAATATTAATGCCATTGGCTTTGGCAAAACGGTTTAATAATTGTGGGTAGGTGGTGGCAAAGCGCAAACCATCTAAACTTTGTATACCTTGATAATTAAAACCTTCTGGCATCGCAATTGATAAGCGACATCCGCCAAAATTTAAACCAGAAGTGCGAATATATTGGTGTTTTTGCCCCATTAATTCTCGTTCTAACGCGGTTTCTTCTAACGTATTATCACCGACAATACCTAAGTCACAGACTCCGTCCATCACTAAACCTGGGATATCTGAACTACGTACTCGCATGATATCTATCGGTAAATTGGTGACATGAGCAAGTAAACGACGATCTGATACGTTAAGTTTTAAACCACATTTTTTCAATAAGGCTTGGGTATCATCGCTTAAGCGCCCTGACTTTTGCATCGCGATACGTAATCTTGGTTCAGTTGTCATGTTACTACTTCCTTTATTAATGCTAATTTGGTGAAAACCTGTTTTTAATCTTTCAAATCTATATGTGTATATACAATTTTCAAAGCCATAAAATGCGAAAACCCCCGAGAGAGTTTGACTCTTTCGGGGGTTTAGAAACTGATATTTTTACTAACTAATCCACTGAAAGGTCAATAGCCCCTCAGCGAATAAACCTGAGCAGCTAATCCGTATGATGGTGGTGATGATGGATGCTGTTTAGGTTCATAATATTTAACGCTCGTTTGTTGTCTTTGTATTGTATCGTTGACTGACGAATTAAGCTTGCTTCGTCTTGTCATTACTTTTAATTGCTTTTTACATTACTGGTAATTTTAATTTAGGGCAAGTGTTAAATGTGATTGTTTTATGAATTTATCGTCTAAGTGTAAGTTATTTATTATACTTGCCGATACAGAGTCAAAGTACAAAGGTTATTTGAGACAATCACTGACTAATTGGTAAGGTGAATTTAGTGGATATTTTTACAACCGTGCTGGCAAAAGTAAGGCCAAACCCGATAAAGCCGGAAAAGCTTAGGGTAAAAGCGTTAGACAAAGATGCGGAAACTCAGAAGTTAAAAGAAGATCATGATCATTTAGAAAATCATGACTTGTATTTTATTCAAGGAAAAAAACAACACGACTCGCAACAAAAAAATCGGCAAGCAAAGCAAGGTACCAAAGAACCTACTACTCATGTGCATTCTGACAATGCTGACATTAATGATGAAAATATTATTCCATCTGAATCAGTCATCACAGATAAGCGGGAAATTTTACATCCAAACAAACCTCATGACGACGATGAAGAAGATATCAAACACTTAGATATTTTTATCTGATCTGAACACTCCAACATCTATAAGTATTTTACTTTATCTCACCACTTAACTTTTACGTTAACAACTTTTATTTTAACAACTTTTATTTTAACAACTCAACCTTATACGAAAGGCTTAGTATTTTATGTTGATGTTACGTTTAATTACTGATATTAATAGCTTAATAATTAAACGATAATGGTGATGAGTTACTGTGGTTAACTATCAAACAAATGAAACAATGGATAATTTTTTCAACCAACTGAAAAAATATATTTTGAATATCTATGTTTCAACAAACTTTTTTTCGTCCAATACCTTTATCGCTAACCTGCTTAAATTCGTTGTTCTTATACTGGTAGTATCTTTAATTGCTTTCAAGTATCAACAACATCACCATGAACAATCGCTTACTGAACAGCTCGTTTTATCACCTAGAATTGATGATATTTATTTTCTAGATTTTCGTTTATTTAATGAAAGTTTAAGACCAAAAGAAAAATATAGAATTGCCAAGGTCTTTGATATCACCGGTGATATTATTACATTACGTTACGGTGATTTATTGTTTCCAAGTAAGCATAAAGCTGCAGATAGTATTCGTTTTGGGCAATTAAGATACAATGAATATTTTCAGCCCGAACGCATTAACTTTTCACATCAAGAAATACAAGCATTAAGAAGTGCTGGCGCTATTTATCTAGTTAAACGACCTTGGCAAAATAAAGTATTTGGTAACTTCATCAGTCCCGCAACGCCTCCTGAAAACTCAAGTACCTTTATATTGGGTAAAAAAGAATATTTGTCTGGTGTCGCTTATTTTGAAGATCCGTATGACGAACAAGGTTTACATAAAGCATTCCAATATTTTACCCAGTCGGCAACATTAGGACTCCCAAAAGGGCAAATTCGTTTAGCACAAATGTATCTTGAAGGGCTTGCAACAGATAAAAATTTAGACCTTGCTTTATATTGGTTGCAACAAGCGGCATTGCAAAGTAACAAAAGAGCAATTATTAAATATGGCATTGTTTGTCAACAAGTTGAAAGTTGTAACTTGGTTGATTTTTATCAATTTTTAATCGAAAGCGGGGTGAATTTAAAAGTTAGAGAAATGCCCGTTAAACTTTCCTCTTCATGAGATTTAAATGTATGGAGTCAGAGGTTATTCGATGCAACTTTTGTTGGAATCAGTATAATGACGACAAATATTTTATCGAATGAGTTAACCTCACGATATGTCTCTTGTAGCACACGCTTTTTCTCAATCTGGCTTATTGGCTAAAATTCTTAAGGGCTATTCACCTCGTCAAGCTCAAATAGATATGGCGGTGGAAGTTGATTTAGCGATTGAAAATAAAGCAAGTTTAATTGTGGAAGCAGGCACGGGCACAGGGAAAACATTCGCTTATTTGATCCCGTCATTACTGTCTGAAAAAAAAATAATTGTCTCTACGGGTACCAAGAACCTTCAAGAACAACTTTTTCATAAAGATATTCCCCTCATACGAAAAGCCATGGCAACTAACGCGCAAATTGCTTTATTAAAGGGGCGGGCTAACTATTTATGTATTTATCGACTGGAACTTTATGTCAAAGAACGCGGTCAACTTGATGCTGCAATGCTGGCTGATTTTGTTAATGTTCGAAAGTGGGCCAATTCAACCACCAGCGGCGATATTGGCGAATTGGTGAATGTGGCTGAAGATTCTGGGATTTTTCCTTATGTGACAAGTACTGTCGATAATTGTTTAGCGAAAGATTGTCCGCATTTTGATGATTGTTATTTAATTAATGCTCGAAAGAAAGCAATAGATGCCGATGTGGTTGTGGTAAATCACCATTTGTTTTTTGCTGATATGGCCTTAAAAGATACTGGGTTTGGTGAATTAATTCCTAAAGCTGACGTTGTTATTTTTGATGAAGCACACCAAATTCCTGATATTGCAAGTGAGTATTTTGGCGAAGCGTTTTCTACCCGTCAGATCTTAGATTTATGCTCTGATGTTATTCAGCAGTTTCATACGGAATTAACCGATGTGAAACAATTAGGAAAAGCGGCGGAAAAATGCCAAAAAACAGCCCAAGAATTTAGGTTGTTATTTAATCATGATCCCGAGCGTGGTAATTGGCGTGAAAAAATTAATCTGCCTCGATTTAATCAGGCTTTTAAGAATTTAAAAACCGATCTAGATTTTTTATATCAGGTCATTAAATTGTGTTTATCTCGAAATGAAGCGATTGATAATTGCTTCGAACGTGCAGTGAATATACTGTCAAAATATGAGATAATGGCTAATGTTGAGCAAAATGGTATGAGTTTTTGGTATGAAACTACTCGTCGTCATGTTGTGTTACATTTAACGCCATTAAGTGTCGCGGAAAAATTCAGTGATTATATTAAAGATTCAAATGCTGGTTGGGTATTTACCTCGGCAACACTTGCTGTTAATGGCGGATTTGAACATTTCTCAGACCAATTAGGGTTAACACAAGCGACTACATTACTCGTAGATAGCCCTTTTGATTATATCAATCAATCCCAGCTGATCGTGCCACGTTATTTACCTGCTGCCAATCACCCTCAACGCGCTCAAGCACTTGCTAATATTGCTATGCCGTTAATTGAAGCAAGTCAGGGAGCTTGTTTCTTTTTGTTCACAAGTTATCGAATGTTAAACCAAGTCGCGGAAATATTATCAGAGCACATTCAAAACCCTTTACTTGTGCAAGGGCAAATGAGCAAACGCAAAATTCTTGATGAGTTTATCGCCAGGGATTCTGCGGTATTATTAGCAACAGCCAGTTTTTGGGAAGGTGTTGATGTCAGAGGGGACAAGCTCACCTGTGTTATTATTGATAAGTTACCTTTTGCGTCTCCAGACGATCCTATGTTACAAGCTCGAAGTGAAGATGTTCGTCGTCAAGGCGGTGATCCCTTTAGTGAAATTCAGTTGCCTCAAGCGGTCATTGCATTAAAACAAGGAGTTGGAAGGTTAATTCGTGATGTTACCGACCAAGGTGTCATGGTAATATGTGACGATAGATTAGTAACTCGTCCATACGGGCAAGTCTTTTTAAAAAGCTTACCAGATATGAGACGAAGCAGAAATATTGAAAAAGCGAGTCATTTTTTAGCGACCCTTACCTCAAATAATTTAACCATTGAAAAAGAATAGTATGTCAAAATATATTGCGATAGATGCTTCTACAGAAGCTTGTTCAGTTGCCATAAACCTTGAAAATCATTTGCACAGCGAATTTGAATTATGCCCGCAATCACATAGTGTAGTTTTGTTACCTATGGTTGATCGTTTATTAAAGCAAGCAAAAATAGGATTAGCTGAACTTGATGGTTTAGTTTTTGGTCGGGGCCCTGGAAGTTTTACTGGTGTTCGTATTGGTGTAGGTGTTGCGCAAGGTTTGGCATTTTCTGCAGAATTACCAGTTGTCGGTGTGTCAACGCTACAAACAATGGCACAACAAGCGTATGAAAAGTATCAACAAACTGAAGTCATTGCGGTAATTGACGCGAGAATGTCTGAAGTTTACGCCGGTTTTTATCAATTAAATGAGCACGGTGTTATGACTCCTGTTGTTGACGAAAAAGTCTTACCTCCTGCAGATCTAGCTGAATATCTAAACGCACATACACAAAAATCTTATGGCGTGGGTTCAGGTTGGGATGCTTATCCAGCTGAGTTATCATCGTTAAAAACGAATCCAGACTCTCCAGAAATATTATTTCCCGATGCCAGCGCTATGCTAACTATTGCTAAACATGAGTTTCAAGCAGGGAATGGTGTTAGTGCGGAGTATGCACAACCTGTTTATGTTCGCGATACCGTGTCTTGGAAGAAATTACCGGGCAGAGAATAAAACCATTATTTTATGATTATATTTTGTTTTCTTTCGAAAATTTGATAAATTTAAGTTATGCAAATTAATAGTGCTAGTTCATTTACCCCACAATCCGCATTGAATATAGGCGGAGAACAACAATCTCGCGTCAATGAACAGCGTGATCGTTTAGTGGTGCAACAAGAGCAAGAAAAAGCACGTCAACAGAACACACAAAATACTCAGCAAAATAATGACAATGAACGTTTGGATATTGATCCAGCGGCTATTGAACTCGTTGAACAAAATCAACAGCTAAATGCCAATGTTGACAATAATGCTCAAAGTCGAAGTCAAGCGCCTGAGTCACAAAAAGCGGGCTATGATCAACCATCCCAACAAAATTTAACGGCAGTATCTGCATATCAGTCGATTGGTGGAATTGCACAGAGAGACAGCATTCAAGAAACGTTTGGTGTTGACTTATATGCGTAATGCACTGCGTTAATTCTACATTACTTCATGTCTGAAAAGTTACCATCAACTTCTTTTTTTAATCAATATCGCTTTTGGATTATTTTCCTTTCAGCGGCACTCTTGCTTGAAGTTCCTATTGTTTCTTTACCGTTAAAGTGGTTTGAAAGTTATTTTCATGAAGTAAGTCATGGTATTGCAGCATTAGTGACGGGTGGTAGTATTATCAACATACAATTGTTTCCAAATGGTGCTGGATTATGTACTACGCAAGGTGGAAATCGGTTGTTAATTAGCTTTTTTGGCTATGCAGGAGCCGTATTTTGGGGTGTTGCTATTTATTATTTTGCCGCCATGCATCAACGTATTGCGCAAATATTTAGTGCGGTAATACTGATATTATTGCTATCAACCATTATTTTTTGGATTAGAGATTTACTTAGTTTTGCTATTATGGCGGTTTTATTGGTGGTAATAGTGTTAAAGTTTAAGCTCGAAAATTTACAATATTTTCAAATACTATTGCAATTGATTGGCACAAGCGTTTTATTAAATAGTCTGAAAAGTCCGTGGTATTTGATTGATGGCCGTTCAATAGGTGATGGCGCTTCATTAGCTCAATTAACGGGAATACCCGAATTTGTTTGGGTTTGTATCTGGTTTACTCTCGGTGGTATTGGGGTGCTAAAATTAACGCAATTAAAACCTCGTTAAAAATAGTGTTCAGTAAAGTATGCAATCGTTTTGTTATTTAGTTCTTTTATTATTTATATTTTTTATTAATTAATACTAGACGCATTAAAATCAAAGGAATTTATTATGTTAAAGAAGCTGTTAGTTTTATTGTCGCTTACTATTTTTGTTTCTGGGTGTGTCCATATTCCTGAGTCATTGCGTGTGGAAGACAATGTTGCTTTAACGTCTTTTACCGATGTCAGGGATAATAATTCTGCTCATTTAGGCAATGATGCTCGTTGGGGTGGGGTTATCGCCAAAATTGAAAATAATGCTGAAAACACTATGCTTGAAGTGGTTCATTTTCAATTAAGTTCTTCAACTCGACCTTTACAAAAAGATCAAACACAAGGCCGCTTTAAAGTCTATTATCAAGGGTTTCTCGATCCGATTATTTATAAAGAAGGACGTAGCATTACCGCGATAGGTAAAGTTGCTAAAACTGAAGCCGGAAAAATTGGCGAACATGAATATGATTACCCTGTATTAAAGGCCAGCAAGATACATTTATGGAAAGAAATTAAGAAAATTGATGTGAAAATTACCCATCAACCTATGTGGTATACACCATCGCTTTGGTATAATCCTCGCCCACGCCATTATTCTCCTATCTTTTATCCAGTTAATAAAAATGTAAAAAAGGCAAGTTCAACGAAAAAAAGTAATTAATGACTAATCAATCGAAGCACAATCGATCCCCGTTCAATACAATCGAACATAATCAAGCTATCGAAGATATTCGATATTCAATGCCTGAAATTGAATTGCGCGGTTTAAAGAAAGGGCATAAGTGTCAACCTATTCTTTTATGTCTGCATGGCTGGTTAGATAACGCGGCTAGCTTTGTTCCGTTAATGACTGAGCTCAATGATTATCAAATCATTGCGATTGATTGGCCAGGGCATGGACACTCTGCCCATCGTAGTCAAGATGCCCATTATCATTTTATCGATTATGTTTATGACTTAGTGTTACTTTTTGAATTTAATCAATGGCAGTCGGTTGATATCGTTGCGCATTCTATGGGGGGCATGATAGCTTCCGCTTTTGCCGCGGCTTTTCCAGAAAAAGTAAAAAGCTTAACTTTAATTGATTCCATCGGTTTTATAAGTGCCAAGTCAGCAGAAACTACCCAACAATTACGTAAAGGTATGTTAAGTCGGTTAAAGCTGAAATCAAAAAGAAAACCACTTCATGGTGATCTTGAGTCAGCCATTACAGCACGTAGAAGTGTTTCTGATCTTAGTTATCAAGATGCAAAATTAATTGTTGAGCGAGGTTGTATCACGCTCGATAAAGGTATTACTTGGCGATCCGATAGTCGGCTAAGAAATACCTCGCCTTATCGATTAACTTTTTCTCAAGCAAAACAATTTATCCAAGATATTACCACGCCAGTACAACTTATATATGGTGATAAAGGAATTGAGCTAGTTGAACTAGGGTTGGAACATTTTGCCCCTTTATTTAAATGTTTTACAGCTCATAAATTAACCGGAGGTCACCATATTCATATGGAACAAGCTAAAAAAACAGCAGTCTTTATTGAGTCATTTATTGAAAATCAGGACGATCATTAGTTTTTTCTGACGAATGTTGAGAAAGCGTGGAAAAATTATAGACATTAGACCAGTATTCAAGTAAAACTTCATGATTCAAACAAGCGTTTAAAAATAATAAAGCCTAGACTCATTAAACATTACTATAATAAATTGTTAAGTGATTAAACTATACTGACAAAAATTCACTAATAAAAGTCTAGTGTTGAAGTTGCTAATACGAAGAGGAGATAGCAAGTGCAAAGTGCCGCTCATAAAATTTGGTTGGAAAAAAGTTACCCACCAGGAGTTCCACATGAAATAGATCCTGATAAGTATGCTTCTTTAGTTGAGTTGTTTAATAAGTATGTAGGTATTTACGCAAACCGTCCTGCTTTTATTAATATGGGTGCTGAAATAACTTTCGCAGAATTAGAGCAACAAGCCAAAGCCTTTGCCGCGTATTTACAACAAGAAATGGGGTTAAAAAAAGGCGATAAATTTGCCATTATGGTGCCTAATTGCTTGCAATATCCGATCGCGTTATTTGGCGCTTTATTAGCTGGGCTCACGGTAGTAAACGTGAACCCGCTTTATACAGCAAGAGAGTTAGAGCACCAATTAAAAGATTCAGGCACGAAAGCCATATTAATTATTGAAAACTTTGCTAATACCTTAGAGCAAGTGATTGATAAAACCCCTGTTGAGCATGTTATTTTAACCTCACTGGGTGATCGTTTAGGTATGGTAAAAGGTGCTATCGTCAATTTTGCTGTTAAATACGTGAAAAAAATGGTGCCTAGTTTTAAGCTTGCTGACACCGTTCGTTTTAATCACGTTTTAAGTAAAGGCTTGGCATTACCCTATACACCTGTATTGCTTACTGGAGATGATTTAGCATTTCTACAATACACGGGCGGTACGACAGGCGTTTCAAAAGGTGCTATGTTAACGCATCGTAATATGGTATCAAACCTTCAACAAGCGAAAGCCGCTATTAAGCCTCAATTAGAAGAGGGAAAAGAGCTTGTCGTAACGGCGCTTCCGCTTTATCACATCTTTGCATTAACCGCGAATTGCTTAACGTTTATTACCTTAGGTGGGACAAATTTACTTATTACCAATCCGCGAGATATGCCTGGTTTTGTCAAAGAACTCTCAAAATATCAATTTACGGCACTAACCGGTGTTAACACTTTGTTTAATGGTTTATTAAATACGCCAGGTTTTGCTGATTTAGACTTTAGTTATTTAAAAGTATCATTAGGCGGCGGCATGGCCGTTCAACGTCCTGTGGCTGAAAAATGGGAAGAAGTTACCAACACTCGATTATTGGAGGGTTACGGGTTAACAGAATGTGCGCCTTTAGTTACCTTATGTCCTTATAATCAAAAACACTATACGGGCACGATAGGTTTACCGGCTTCTTCGACAGATATTCGCATTGTTAAAGATGATGGTAGTGAGGCTGCTATTGATGAACCGGGAGAAATGTGGGTTAAAGGTCCGCAAGTGATGACTGGTTATTATAATCGCCCTGAAGCGACTGATGAAATATTAAAAGATGGCTGGCTGGCAACAGGTGATATTGCCACTATGGATGAAAATGGCTTTTTTAAAATCGTCGATCGTAAAAAAGATATGATCATTGTTTCTGGGTTTAATGTCTTTCCAAATGAAATTGAAGAAATTATTGTTTCTCACACAGGCGTATTAGAAGCCGCGGCCATCGGTGTTCCTCATGAAGTTTGCGGTGAAGAAATAAAAGTATTTGTTGTTTTAAAAGATAAGTCATTAACAAAAGAAGATATTATCGCGCATTGTCGTATTAATTTAACGAATTACAAAGTGCCAAAACAAGTAGAATTTAGAGATGAATTACCGAAAAGTAATGTTGGTAAAATTTTAAGAAGAGAACTTCGTTAGCGAGCCAATTACTTTTTCTCTGTGATAATGGAATAATAAAAAACCGACTTAATGTCGGTTTTTTCTTTTAAGTGTAAAAAACAATGTCATTACTGAGCATTCAGTACTTTGCCCGTCACGGATTTACTATCGTCTGACATCAAATATACATACAGTGGCATTATTTGCTCAGCTGTTGATAGCTTTTCTTGATTTTCTGCAGGGTAAGCTCTGGCTCGCATAGGCGTTGCAGTTGCGCCTGGGTTAATCGCATTTACTCTCAGTGTCGATTCATCATATTCATCAGCGATCACTTGCATTAAACCTTCGGTCGCAAATTTTGACACGCTATATGGTCCCCAAAATGCTCGTCCTTTGCTGCCAACGCCTGATGATGTAAACACTAAAGACGCGTTGTCAGCAAGCAATAAGGTAGGAATCAAAGCTTGTGCCATTAAATGTTGAGCCGTGACATTTACTCGTATTACGTCATGCCATATTTGTTCATGTATCTGACTATAAGGCGTAAGTTCACCTAACATTGAAGCATTAAATAAAGCGCCATCAAGTTTACCAAATTGATTCGCGATGGTTGATGCCATATCAATGTAGTTTTGTTTGGTCGCACCTTTTAAATCTAAAGGGATAATGGCTGGCTCAGCATAACCATTCTCAACGATTTCATCATAAATGCTTTCAAGCTTTTCAACAGTCTTTCCTAATAAAATTACAGTCGCGCCTAAGGTTGCGTAAGTTAGTGCGGCTTGTCGGCCAATGCCGCTACCGGCACCAGTTACTAAGATCGTTTTATTTTGTAAGCAATTTTCGGAAGGTGTGTAATTAAACATATGAAAAATAAATAGTAAAAATAGTGGGGGTATTCTACTCTTTGAGATAAACACTGACGAGTAAAATGTTGATGATATTCCTTAAAAAAGCGAACAATTTAGCAATTATTTAAAAAACCGCTAGCACTAAGTGAATTCTTGGGTTAAGTTTAACTGGTCTAACTAGTTGATGCTTGCTCAATATCATCACCTATAATAAATAAAAATAAAGACTAGTATCTGGGGAGAAATAATGAATAAACTAGTTCTAAGTCTCGCAATTGCCTCAACCCTTGGGTTATCGGCTTGTGATGATGAATCGGTTCAAGATGTAAAAAATGAAATTGCAGAAAATGGTTCTTCTGTTGTAATTCCAGGTCGTGTTATTTTTGACCCATCGCTAGGAATTGATGGCTTATCTGTACCCAATGATTTGATTTTTCAAGGCACGAAAGATGGAACATTAGAAATTCCTGTGGAAGATCCTACCGATGGCTCAGATCCTTTCGTTGCTGCTAGTGCACTAGATGGTTGGGCAACAGCACAACCGTTTGTTTTAGGTATTGATTTCCCTGAAGGTTCATCATTAGATCCAAGTTCTGCATTGAATTCCTCTTCGATAAGAGTGTTTGAAGCCATTATGGGCGGAGACAGCAATGATGCTGATTGTGCTGCGGTTCCTCGTGGTTTAGCGTGTAAAATAGTCAAAGAACTCATCTTCTCAGAAGATTTCATTACTCAAGCATCAGGTAATGATGTTGCTTTTGTCCCTTTAAAACCTTTAAAAGGTTCTACTACATACTTGATTGCAATGACAAACAGTTTGCAAGATTTAGAAGGTAATCCAGTTGCCGGTTCTACTTACTATGAATTAATGCGTCAAGATGCAGCCACGCAACCTTTGGGTGATGATGCTCAACGTGGCTTACAAGCAGTGATTAATAGTTATGAAGATGCCGTTATCAGTGCAGGTGTTGAAGATGATTCAATTATTTACACTATGGCAATGACGACACAATCAACTACTGACGTCTTATTTAGCTTAAAAAGTTTGATGGCGAATAACTTACAACAAGGTATTTTTCCATCAATAGGCATGGCGGATACTGGATTATCGGTTGCTGATGTTTTAGCGGGACAAATTCCGGCGGAAGCAGTACCTTTATATTCAGCAGCTAATTATATGAAAGGTAGTATTACCTTACCTTACTATTTAGGTGTTCCAACTGCTGAAAACCCGTTAGCACCAACCAATACGTGGTGGACAGGTCTTTGTGATTCAGGTGCGATGCTAGCAGGATTAGCAGCTCAAAACCCTGCTGCAATACCTGCAAGTCCAATCAGTGAAACTGACGCTATGTGTATGGCTATTTCTGCAGCAAGCGGTTTAGCAGCTCCAGGCTTACGTGATTTAGGAATTGATACTGAACGTAACTTAACCAAATATAATCCAGTACCAAAACAAACAGCTTCAATGGCCATTGATGTCCAAATGACAACGCCTGATTTAGCTTGGGTAAATCCAGTACGAGCAAGTTTCGGTATGGACCCTATCGCTGAACCTGCTGATGGTTGGCCTGTTGTTATTATGCAACACGGTATCACTTCAACCAAAGAAGCGATGTTATTAGCTACGGGTATGTTATCAATTAATGGTTTTGCTACGGCGGCTATTGATTATCCTCTTCATGGTACTAGAGGGTTTGATTTAACAGGTAATGGTCAAGATGATATTAGTGCTTCGTCTGTTAGTGCATTACACTATGTGAATTTAGCAAGTTTACTGACCATGAGAGATAATACACGTCAAAGTGCTTTTGATATTTTGGGTTTACGCTTAGGTCTTAACTTCTTTGGTGGTGCTGATGCTTCAGGAAATCCAATTAACATTAATAGCTCGAAAGTGCATTTCTTAGGGCATTCGTTAGGGGCTATTTACGGTATTAATGCGTTAGCGTTAGCGAATACGCCATTGACACCTCAAGTAGATGCGTTAACGAAAATCACCAGTAATGTGTTAGCGATGCCTGGTTTAATGTTGGCAAACTTCGGTGTGTCGTCTCCAGCGTTTTCATCGTTAGTTAAATCTAATTTAACCTATGCATCATCTGCTGATTTTAAAGCGTTTGTAGATGCACAATTTCCTGCAGGTTATACACAAGATCAACTTTCAGCAGTATATGAAGGCTTTTATGCTAGTTTAGATGATAGCCAAAAAGCAGCTTTAGAAGCTGGCTTTGCACAATTTACGTTAATTGCACAAACAGTGACTGGTTCGGGTGATCCTATTAACTATGTAGGCGCTTTAGCGGCGACTCAAACGCCAACGTTATTGTTTGAAGTTGTCGGTAATGGTATGGATAATTTGCCGGATCAAGTCGTGACTAACACGGCTCCTTATACACCACTTGGTGGAACTGAGCCGGCAATTGCTTTACTTGGCTTACCGAGTGTTTCTGAAACTGCTATGGGATCAGGTGCCGTAAGATTTATCAATGGTCATCATGGTTCTATTTTAGACCCAAGACCTAATGATGCGTCACCTGATGCAGAATTAAGTGGTCGTGCTACTCAAGAGATGCAATCTCAAATGGCAGGCTTCTATGCGACAGACGGTCAAATGATCATGGTAACGGATACCGAAGTCGTTCATTAAGGTTATCTTATTTTTGATTATTTGATCATGTTTATAAAGCCCTCTAGCAAGAGGGCTTTTTTTATGATATTTCATCCCCATTTAATAGTTATAAAAGAAACAGGTAGTCCCTTTACCTGTTAAATAATTACCCGTACTTTGGAGAGTCACTTTGGAATTTTTATATGAATATGGTTTGTTTTTTGCTAAAACCATTACGTTTGTGTTGGCCTTCGCCGCCATTATTGCCTTGATCGCTTCATCTGCCATGAAACAAGGTTCCAAGAAAGGAGAGCTGGAAATCACCGATATTTCTGAGCAATTACACGATATTGAACATGAAATGAATCATCATTTGTTAAACAAAGAGCAATTAAAAGAAAAAGAAAAACAAGAGAAAAAACAAGCCAAGGAAAAAGAAAAGGCAGATAAAGCAGCCGCTAAAAAGCAGGCTGATGGTGACGATTTAGCCCATGAACCTAAACTTTTTGTCATTGATTTTAAAGGCAGTATTGATGCGAAGGAAGTCTCATCACTTCGCGAAGAAATCACGGCTATTTTATTAGTTGCGACCGATAAAGATGAGGTTTTAGTTCGTTTAGAAAGTGGCGGGGGAATGGCACATTGTTACGGGTTAGCCGCGTCTCAATTAGAACGAATACGCCAAGCAAAAATACCTTTAACCGTTTCTGTGGATAAAGTTGCCGCCAGTGGTGGTTATATGATGGCATGTGTGGCAGATAAAATTTTATCTGCACCTTTTGCTATTTTAGGATCGATTGGCGTAATAGCTCAAATACCTAATTTTAATAAAATTTTAAAGAAAAATGATGTTGAATTTGAACAATTAACTGCGGGTAAATATAAACGAACATTAACCATGTTTGGCGAAAATACCGATGAAGGCCGCGAGAAATTTGTTGAAGAAATTGAAGAAATGCATGATTTATTTAAAGCGCATGTCAGCGAAAACCGTCCTCAATTAGATATTGAAAAAGTGGCGACAGGCGAAACATGGTCGGGTAAAAAAGCCATTGATGTTGGCTTAGTTGATGTAGTGACCACCAGTGACGATTACTTATGCCAAGCAAGCAAAACCAGTAAAGTGATTGCTATTAAATATGCAACGAAGAAAGGCCTTGCTGAAAAGTTTTCTAAAGCAGCTTCTTTATCTGCTGAATCTTTCTTAGGAAAGTTATGGCAAAACAATCGAATTTTTCCTAGTTAAAAAGTTCGTTAATGAAAGCTTCTTTTTGGCATGCTTGCTGGGAAAAAAATAGTTTAGGGTTTCACCAAACGACGGTACACCCTTTTCTTTATCAGCACTTATTACCCTTGATATCCGCTAAAAATGTTGAGAGCAACACTGATAAAAATCAAGCGGTTTTAGTGCCTTTATGTGGTAAGTCAGATGATATGGTCTGGCTTGCTGAACATTTTGATGTCGTTGGGGCAGAGCTAAGTGATATTGCTTGTCGCGACTTTTTTCGAGAAAAAAATCTAGCAGTTACGCCTACTTATATTCAAGATAAACATTCGCAAGAAACCTTTAAACAATATTGCTTTGAAAATATTACTTTATGGCAAGGGGACTTTTTTAAGCTTTCCACAGAGTTATTACCAGACTTTGATTGGATATATGATCGCGCAGCGATTATTGCTTTACCGCAAACAATGCAACAGAGCTACTCAAGTCATTTAGCTGAGTTTATCAGTGAACATACGCAATTGTTTTTGATCTCACTAGAATTTCCACAGCAGGAGTTATCAGGCCCTCCTTTTGCTATTTTTGAGCATGACCTTAACCGTTTATTTCCTAATTTTAATGTGAAATGTATAGCGGAGCATGAATTGGCGGATAAAACCTTTGCTCAACGAACATTTAAGGTGAGTTATTTAAAAGAAAAATTATATTTAATTACCCGATAACTAATCTTGTTTAGCAGAAAATTAAAAAGGTGCATTAAGCACCTTTTTTAATTCGTTGAAATTGACTATTGCTTGCTAACTAATTGCATTAACTCTCTTTGTTAATGTGATGAAAGTCGATCTCTTCAATCTTTTGACCAGCATTTTTATTTAAAAATACTGACTCATTAAATTGACCTTCTGATTTTGCAACCACAGTGGTTACCATACAATCACCGGTAACATTGACAGCGGTTCTTGTCATATCTAATAGACGATCAACACCAATGATAATCGCGATACCTTCAACCGGTAAACCCACTTGCTCAAGTACCATAGCCAACATGATTAATCCAACGCCAGGCACACCTGCCGTTCCTATTGAAGCTAATGTTGCCGTTAAAATCACCATCAAAAAGTCTGATAACGATAAATCAACATTAAATACTTGCGCTATAAAGACCGTGGCAACACCTTGCATAATTGCGGTACCGTCCATATTTATGGTGGCGCCTAAAGGCACGGTGAAAGATGCTATAGAGTTATCGACACCAATTTTTTTAGTGGCGGTTTCCATGGTTACCGGAATAGTCGCGTTACTGCTTGAAGTTGAGAAAGCAAATAAAATAGCATCGCGCATTTTTTTGATAAAGATGAGAGGGTTAAGTCCCGTGAATAATTTTAATATTACTGAATATGTCACAGTGCCATGAATGACTAAAGCAAAAAATACCACGCCAAAGTACATACCAAGGTTTTTGATCGTACTAATATCAAGGTCCGTAAATAATTTCGCTAATAGACAGAAAACACCATAAGGGGCTAAATTCATTAAAATGGTTACTAAACGCATGATAACGACATTTAAGTCTTCGAATAATTTTGACACTCGCTCTCCAGCTTCTCCTGAAAGTGCGATAGCTATACCAAAAAGCAAAGCAAAGATAATAACCTGTAACATATTACCTTGGGCAAAAGCAGCAAAAGGGTTGCTTGGAAACATTTGAATAAATACTTGAGCGAGCGACGGGGCTTCTTTCGCAGCAAACGTGGTGTTAGCGGTCATATTCACCCCTTCACCAGGGCTTAATAACAATGCCAAGCTCATTGCAAAACTAATTGCAATGGCAGTAGTAATCAAATATAAAGCAATTGCTTTACCGCCAATCCTACCTAATTTTGACGTATCTTTTAAAGAGCAAGTTCCACAAATTAGTGATACAAACACTAATGGCACCACTAGCATTTTTAAACTGGCGACAAATATTTGTCCACCTACGTTAAAAATACCTTCGACAAATAATGCTCGAATCGATATATCAAAAATATATAGTGGGATCACAAAATCAGAACTATTGGGCATGAGTTTTTGTAATAAAAACCCAAGTAAAATACCTGACACCATGCCTATTACAATGCGTGTCGTTAAACTTGAAGTATGTTTATTTGTCATATTTTTATAATTTTTTATTAAGTTAAAAAGTGTTTCAGCCTTAAGGTTATCAGCTATTTAGTGGATTAAAAACCTCATAAGAAAAGCTTTTTTTAATTAGTTAGTGACCTTTTTGTTTTTTTTCGGTTAATATTAAGGTGCTTACAACAAAAACATCATCAGGGAGATGCTTTTATGGCGCTATTTAGACGCTTAAGTTTCATTATGTTTTTCATTGGTCTTATCGGCTGTGGTGGCGGAGATGGTAGCCTTAGTTCAGGTGGTACCGTTGACAATGATACGGATACTACTGATGAAATAACACTTACGTTAGCGATTTCAAACACGACAGTCACAGGAGCTGAGCCAGTTAATGTCACGGCAACTGTTATGCAAGGCACAGAGCCTGTCGTAGGAAGAGCTGTAACTTTTGAAACTGATTTAGGGGCTTTTTCACCGGCCTCAGGTTCGGCATTAACAGATGAAAGTGGTGTTGCAACAATTATATTAACTGCTGGAACAGTACGTGGCGCAGGAGAAATTACCGCTTCGTTAAGTTCAGGTGAATCATCTAGTGTTCCACTGGGGTTTAATACCCAAGGTGATGATATTAATGTCGGTGGCGATATTAAAATAACAGTTTCACTGATTGATGAAGATGGAAATGAAACGAATACTATTACTGCATCAAAACCTGGTCGAGTTGTGGCAACACTTGAAGGTATTAATTCACCGTTAATTGTTAATTTTTCATCAACTGTAGGTGATATTCCTATCGCTTCAGCGATAACTGATGATAATAATGTAGCAGTTGTTGATATTTTTGCCGGTGATAATCTTGGTGCAGGTGAAGTCACAGCCACCATAACGAGTGGTGAAACAGGTAAATCAATTTTTGTTGTTGGTTCTTCAACTGTTTCAATGGGCAGTGGTGAGCCTTTTGTTAAAGGTGTAGCAGAGATTAGCCTCGATCAAATATCAGCAGGTGGTACCAGCGTTATTACCGTGTCTATTATTGATGATCAAGGGAATTTGTTTACTGAGCCTGTCGATGTTAATTTTTCTTCTAGTTGTTCCACACAATCTGTTGCTAAATTAAGTAGTCCAATTACTACCTCTAACGGCATTGCAACAAGTACTTATCTTGCACAAGGCTGTGTTGGAGATGACCCAATAAATGTCACCGCAAATGCTGGTGGTATAAATCTATCGGCTTCGGGTTCTATCAATGTTTTACCAGCTGACATTGGCAGTATTGAATTTGTTTCAGCTACGCCACAAAATATTGGAATATTAGGTGCCGGCATCGTTTCAGGTTCAGAAAGTTCAACCGTGGTATTTAAAGTTAAAGATACTGATGGTAATCCGTATAATAATCGAGTAGTTAATTTTGCATTAAATACCGATGTTGGCGGAATTAAATTGAGTCAAAATGAAGCAACCAGTAATGCCGAAGGGATAGTACAAACGGTTGTTAATTCTGGCACAGTACCTACAACTATTCGTGTTATTGCTTCAACAGCGACCTTAGATGGGACAGTGGTGTTTACTCAATCGAGCCAATTAGTGGTTTCAACAGGTTTGCCTGATCAAGATAGTTTTAGTATTGCTCGTGGGAACGCTAACCCAGAAGCTTGGACCGCAGATGGTGTTGAAGTGCCTGTTACTGTTCGAATGGCTGATGCTTTCAATAATCCAGTTCCTGATGGAACAGCGGTGAACTTTACCACAGAAGGCGGTTCTATTGGTTCTTCTTGTACTACGCAAAATGGTGTTTGTTCGGTAATGTGGACAAGTCAAAACCCTAGACCAGCAGGACAAACGCTAACCAATTCTTTTTGTACGGTTGCCGATAATAATAATCCCGCAATATTCTGTGCTCGAGAACCATTGGCCAATGGTAAAAACTACCTAGGTCAGGAGTATGGTGGTCGTGTATCAATATTAGCAACGGCAATTGGTGAAGAATCATTTCCCGATAAAAATGGCAATGGTCGTTTTGATGAAAGTGAGTTTACGTTATTCCAAGGTTTAAATGTAAGTGATATGCCTTATGACTTAAAAGAAGCTTATGTTGATCACAATGAAGACTTTGTATATAACCCGGTTGAAACCAGCGCTGAAATTGGTGGTGAATTAGAAGAATTTGTTGATTTTAATAATAACGGGGTTTTTGATCTTCAAGATAACGTTTATAACGGTGTTTTGTGTGGTTTTAATGATGTGACTAATCCTGGCTCCACGATTAGTAATCAATATTGTGCTAACCCAGATGATGAGCCTGATCCTACGAAAAAATCAGAAAAAGTTTCCACCAATGTTAGAGGATCAACCATTATTATTATGTCGGGTACATCACCTTATATTACGTTAACAGCGACAAATGATTCGGTGAGTCAAACGGTTTATCAAGATGATGATAATGATCCTAATACTCCGGAAGTTGAAGTAGCAAATCCTAACTATAATAGTGAAGATACATCTTTATATATTGCAGGTGAGAGCACGGGCACTGTAAGTATTATTATTGCTGATTTACATAATCAACCTATGCCATCTGGTACTTTGGTATCCTTTGTTGCAAGTGTTGGTTCTGTTGTTGGCACAGGAACTTATACTTGGCCTGGTGATGCCAGTAACGGAGGCAGCAGTTTTGGTGTTGCTATTAAAGGTGAGGCTGAGCCAACTAGCGGTCCATTAGAAATTGTTGTAGAAACACCAAGTGGAGTAACAACCGTATTTAATGGCATTAATATTGTGATTCAATAAGAAACTTATATTACTGCGAATAAAAAAACCGCTTTTTAGCGGTTTTTTTTATCTTTAAAAGTAACTTATATAGTAATAAGCAACTTACACATACTTTTAATTTTTTGCCATTTCATTGAGTAAAAATGCTGAAATCTCTCCACCTACTTTTAAAGTCGTTTCACTGCTACTAGCACCACGACCTGAACTGTCAGTAAATGGGGCTATTTCCATCATATCAGCACCTGTTATAGGGTATTGCTCAGCTAATGCTTTTAAAATATCCATCGCTTCAACAGGCGTTAAACCGTCAGGCTCTGGTGTGCCAGTTGCAGAAGCATAAGCTTCATCGATCGCATCAATATCAAAGCTGACATATAACTCGTCAATCGCTTGCTCTTTTAGTTGGCTTAAAATATTCGCTATAATCGGTGCTACGCCGTTTTCTCTGATTTCGTGAGCCCAATGTTGTTTTACGCCGAATGTGCTTTCCCAGTGCTCTTTAGGTTTACCGCTTGAGCGAATACCAATTTGGATTAAATGATTTTTTTCATGCAGGTCATCTAAAATATGCGTACACCATGAGCCAAAACATAAGTCGATGCCTAAACGTTCTATTAATAAATCGGTATGTGCATCAAAATGGATAATAGCTGCTCGCTTTCCTTGTTTCTTCTTCGCTTGTAAATAGGTTTTGGTTAATGGATAGCTAATTGAATGATCGCCACCTATGCCAAAAATGCCTTTGTTTGGAAACTCTGCATAAAAATCATGCAGGACATCTTCTGTGATCGTTAATGGACTTACTGCTAAATCGCTATCTTTATCTTGATATAAGGCTTTACGACAGTTGGCGATAGTAGGTTCATTTAAGTATTTATCGTGTAAAAGGTGAGGGATAACTCTGACATCCCCCATATCAAATACATTTAAACCTGAGTGTTGATTTAATAACGTCGAACGAACAAATAGAGGCCCCCAATTGGCACCTCTTAATATGCCGCCGCCACAATCTGATGCAATGCCTAATATAACTGCAGCAGAAGAATCGGGAAGGTTATTTAAGCTATCAGACCAAATAGATTCGATGTTATCTGTTTGGCCGTACAATGCTTGATGTAATTGTTCTTTACGCTCTTTTGCAGTATTCACTGTAAACACGCCATTTCCAGGCGGGCATAAACTTTGTTTGATTTTGTCTAAAAATAAAGACTGGCTTGTCATAATTATTCTCTTTTAGTTTTGCTGTTGTAGTTATCTACAATCTTAGGGTTGTGCGTTAGAAAATATTCAAAATACGTTGAAATTTTAAGGCAAGGCGAAAATATTAGTGCATTAGCTCTTAATTTCTCGTGAAAACTCGACTATGATTACGCCGAAAAATTATCAAAGCTATTATAACGAAATTATACGAATAGGTTAATTTATAAAAAATAATTGCTTGTCAGCTTGCTAATTAACAGATATATCTAATAGTAATTTCAGAAATTAATTAAATTTTAACATTATCGAGTTGTACTAACGTTTGAATATTGCTCGCTTGTAAACTTATTTATCATGCTTATACAACAGGTAAGATAATGAAACACTGATGTGTTAATCAGTAAATGTAGGGTTAAAAAAATATATGTCAAAATCTCTTGTAATTGTCGAGTCTCCTGCAAAAGCTAAGACAATTAACAAATATCTTGGGAAAGATTTTATCGTTAAGTCGAGTGTTGGTCATGTGCGTGATCTTCCACATAGTAGTACCGGTAAAAAAGTAGCGGCAAAATCTCCTGCAGAAGTGAGAAAAATGTCTCCCGAGGCAAAAGCTAAATATAAAGCTAAACGCGACAAACAAGCGTTAGTAAACCGTATGGGGATTGATCCCGAAAAGGATTGGCAAGCTACTTATCAGGTGTTACCCGGTAAAGAAAAGGTTGTTTCCGAATTACAAAAGCTTGCCGAAAAAGCCGATACTGTATATCTCGCAACCGATTTGGATCGCGAGGGAGAGGCGATTGCATGGCATTTGAAAGAAATCATCGGTGGTGAAGACGACAAGTTTAAGCGTGTCGTTTTTAATGAGATAACCGAAAACGCAATTCAACAAGCGTTTGCTTCACCTGGTGAGTTAAGTATGCCGGGCGTAAATGCTCAACAAGCACGCCGCTTTTTAGATCGTGTTGTTGGTTTCATGGTTAGCCCATTACTGTGGAAAAAAGTCGCCCGAGGTTTATCGGCTGGCCGCGTTCAATCTGTTGCCGTTAAATTAGTGGTTGAAAAAGAACGTGAAATAAAAGCTTTTGATCCGAAAGAGTTTTGGGAGATCAGTGCAGATACTAGTACCCAAGATAACCAAACCTTAGCGCTTGATGTAACCCATCAAAATGGTAAGGCATTCAAACCTACCAATGAAAAAGACACCAAAGCCGCGTTAGCTATTTTAGAGCCTGCTAGTTACGAAGTGAGTAAACGTGAAGACAAACCGTCGAAAAGTTCTCCTTCAGCACCCTTTATTACTTCTACGTTGCAACAAGCGGCAAGTACACGTTTAGGTTACGGCGTTAAACGTACCATGGGTTTAGCTCAGCGCCTTTATGAAGCAGGGCATATCACCTATATGCGTACAGATTCTACTAATTTAAGTAAAGATGCCGTGGAAATGTGTCGTGGGTATATTAGTAAGAATTTTGGTGATAATTACTTACCTGAGCAGCCAAAAACTTATGGTAGTAAAGCTAACGCACAAGAGGCGCATGAGGCTATTCGTCCTTCAGATGTAAAACTTGAAGCCGCCTTTATTGAAAAATTAGATGATGATTGTAAAAAATTATATGACTTGATTTGGCGTCAATTTGTTGCCTGTCAAATGACCGCAGCTCGTTATACTGTTAGTACGCTAACTGTTAGCGCAGCGGGTTTTGACTTGAAAGCTAAAGGTCGAGTCATGCAGTTCGATGGTTGGACGAAAGTACATCCACAATTGTCTAAGGGTGATAAAGACACTCATCTTCCTGATCTATCGGTTGGCGAGAAACTCGAGTTGGTTAAACTTGAACCTTCACAACATTTTACTAAGCCACCAGCACGCTTTGGTGAAGCATCTTTGGTAAAAGAATTAGAAAAACGCTCTATTGGGCGTCCTTCTACCTATGCTTCGATTATTTCCACCATTCAAGATCGTGGTTATGTTCGCTTAGATAAAAAACGTTTCTATGCTGAAAAAATGGGTGAAATTGTTACCGACAGTTTAGATGCCAGCTTTAAAAACTTGATGAGCTATAATTTCACTGCTGAAATGGAGCAAGAGCTCGATGAAATTGCTGAAGGCAAAATAGTTTGGAAAGAAGTATTAAATGAGTTTTATAAAAACTTTACCGAACAGTTAGCGTTAGCCGATAAGCCAAGTGATGAAGGCGGTATGCGCAATAACGAGCCTATTTTAACCGATATTGATTGTCCAACGTGTGGACGTAAAATGGGAATTCGTACCGCATCAACGGGAGTTTTCTTAGGTTGTTCTGGCTACGCTTTACCACCAAAAGAGCGTTGTACCACTACCATGAACCTGACTTCAGGTGAAGAAGCGGTCAGTGTTTTAGCTGAAGATCAAGAAACCGAAGCGCTTCGTGCTATGCATCGTTGCCCTAAATGTAGTACGGCAATGGACAGTTATCTTATTGATGAAACACGTAAATTGCATGTGTGTGGTAATAACCCTGTATGTGATGGTGTCGAAATCGAAAAAGGTGAATTCAAAATCAAAGGTTATGATGGTCCTGTTTTAGAATGTGACCGTTGTGAAGCCGATATGGAATTGAAAAATGGTCGTTTCGGAAAATACTTTGACTGTACAAACAGTGAATGTAAAAACACACGAAAACTCTTAGCGAGTGGTGAAGCAGCGCCACCGAAAGAAGATCCTGTGCAATTGCCAGAATTACCATGTGAAAAATCAGATGCTCACTTTGTGCTGCGTGATGGCGCAGCTGGAATATTCTTAGCGGCGAATACTTTTCCACGTTCACGAGAAACTCGTGCACCTAAGGTTGAAGAACTACAACGCTTTAGAGATAGAATTTCATCTAAATTTTATTATTTAGCCGATGCGCCGGTAAAAGATCCTGATGGAAATTTAGCGGTTGTTCGATATAGTCGTAAAAATAAATCGCAGTATGTGATGACTGAAATTGAGGGCAAAGCCACCGGTTGGACAGCAACATACGAAGATGGCAAGTGGGTTGAAAACTTAGCGAAGAAAAAAGCCGCTAAACCTAAGGCTAAGGCAAAAGCAAAGCCGAAAAAGAAATCATAACCCTTTGGTTTAGATAATTTTTAAAGCACTCAATGGAGTGCTTTTTTTTGAGTGATTTTTATTCAAATAAGCGGTAGCTGCACAGTTAAGCTAAATGATTTATTCATCTGACCATTCAATTTCGTCAATCACTTTTCTTGCTTGAATTACCGTACAATCGGTTTTAGCCATCAGTTCATTAACGGTGATACCCGTATTTTTTTTCGCGATATCTACTAATAAACGGTGAGAGAATTGTTGACCATCTTGTTTTAATTTTTTAGCGACCCATAACCAACTGTCTTCACCTTGACTTTCTATTAACGAAATCACTTGATGAATTTCTTCTGGTGTTGCTGTTAATCGCCAGTTTCGAGAACGACCTATTCTCGCTAGTTCGCAGCCTGCCTCACGAATGATGGCTTTAATGGCGTATGCTTTCATCACCCGTCTTAAAAATGAGGGTAGAGTAATCGTGGTCGTTTTCGTTTGATGAGGGTATCGTTTCATTGTCTTTATTTTAAAACAGTTCGCTATCGATTTACATTATTTTCCGCCGGCTAAATCAATATGACTACCGGTGACATAAGAGGCTTTGTCTGATAATAACCAGACAATGGCTTGGGCAACTTCTTCAGGTTGGCCGCCTCTTTTCATAGGAATATTATGGCTCAAACGATCAACGCGATTTGGCTCTCCACCATCACCGTGTATTTCGGTATAAATCAAACCTGGCCGCACTCCGTTCACACGAATCTTTTGTTCTGCGACCTCAAGTGATAAGCCTATTGTTATCGTGTCTATGGCTCCCTTGCTAGCCGCATAATCTATATATTCACCAGGCGCACCTAAACGTGAGGCAGCAGAAGAGACATTGACAATAGCACCGCCATTGCCGCCATATTTTATTGCCATACGCTTCACCGCTTCTTTGCAGCATAATAGTGTGCCAGTGACATTAGTGTTTAACACTTTACTGATTCGCTCAGCGTTTAAAGCTTCTATGGTCGATTGTTGGAATAATATACCTGCATTATTTACCAACATGGTTAACTTACCGTTAATTTTGTCTATTTGATTAAATAACTCAATAATATCAGATTCTTGAGAGATATCGGCTTGAATAGCTTGTGCTGAGCCATCATGTTCAATAATATGCTCAACAACTGTTAACGCAGCTTCTTGATTTTTATGGTAGTGAACAATTATATGTAAATTTTGCTGAGCAAGAAGTTTTGCTGTTGCAGCGCCAATCCCGCGACTCGCTCCAGTGATTAACGCAATATTTTCTTTCATTATTTACCTATCGTGAATGTTTGATAAATGAATAATATTAAAAATTCAATGAAATCAATAGCATTAATTTTTCACCAGTTAAACTATTAATGGACAAGCGCATTGCATGATCAGCTAACTCATCAATATTCACGCTTAAGGTACTATGTCAGAGACAAATAAACAGCAATCCACCTTTTCTAACATAATTGGTTTTAATGCAGTCTTTCGTATTGTCATCAAAGGCTTTATGGATATGATGCCGCTAAATTTAGCCGTGATACCGTGGGGGATTTTGTGTGGCTCTTTGGCGATTCAGCGGGATTTTTCAGTGCTTGAAGCCTTATTAATGCCATTGATTGTTTTTGCGGGCTCTGCTCAGTTGGTGGCAACTGAATTAATTGGAGGCAATGCGCCTTTAGCCACTATTTTATTTACCACGTTTATTATTAGTTCTCGACATTTTCTTTATGGTTTGTCGTTACGAGATAAAATGAAAGTTTTGCCAAGCCGATGGCGGTATCCTTTAGGTTTTTTGTTAACCGATGAACTTTTTGCTTTATCAACACATAGCCGATCGTTTAAGGGAAAAGTCAGGCTGATATATGCTTTAGCTTCAGGAGGGAGTTTTTATATTTGTTGGTTACTTTGGAATATTATCGGTATTTTTGCGGGTAGTTATTTACCGGATTTAACGTCAATGGGTTTAGACTTTGCCATTGCGGTTACTTTTATTGCTTTAGTGATCCCTTCGATTAAAAACAGTTCTATTCTGGTTGCTGTCATTGTTTCTGGGAGCTGCTCTGTGATTTTTAAACTATTAAGTTGGGAATTAGATCTCGTCTTATCCGCGCTAATGGGAATGCTCGCAGGTTATTATGTTTTGCGTTATCAACAAAAAGTTAAATCTAAATCGCAGGAGCAAAATAGATGACATTAGTGACTATATTATTAATGGCAATGATCACATTTTTAACGCGCTATTTATTTATACACCCGAAAATTCCGTTACGCTTAAATGCCAAAGTAGTGAGTTTTTTGAGTTTTAGTGCTCCTGCTGTTTTAACGGCTATTTGGGTACCAATAATTTTTATTCGAGAAGGAGAGTTGGCGCTTTCATTGACGAATCCTTATATTATAGCGGCAACAGTTGCTGTATTTCTGGCCTCGAAAAAAGTCAATATTTACCTCATTCTTTTAACTAGCGGCGCATTATTTATTACTTTAAAAATGATCTACTAACATTTTATTCTGTGTTTTTTAAAGAAAATTACCAGACCTTTTTAAATCGTATTTTTAATTGTTTAAAGGAGATAAAGCGTTATTTTATTGTTGTATTGTCAATTTAACATCTATTTTATACCGTTTAACGATTAATTCAGGTTTAGCTCTTGTTTTCTCTAATTAATCGCTTTTATTATACAAGTGAGATTTATTTTGAGAACAATAATTTAATGAACATTAAAACTACATTATCGAGTATTGCTATTATTACCGCAGTTGCTTTCTCTTCAGGAAGTCACGCTTTTGAAAAAGTAAAATCAGCTGAGAAAAAGAAACAAGTGTCTAGTTGGTTAAGCCTTTCTAAAAAAGAGTTATCAGCAGTTGAAGCTTACGGTGAAGAATACAAAGACTATATTTACAAAACACCAACAGAGTTAACTTTTGTCACAGAGACCATTAAACGCGCCGAAAAAGCAGGGTTTAAACGTTTAACCGAAAAAAGTAAGTTAAAAGCTGGGGCTCGTTTTTATGACGTAAATCGTGACCGTACAATCTCGTTGATTGTTATAGGGAAAAAGGGGTTAGAACAAGGGACAAGAATTGTTGGTGCTCATATTGATTCACCGCGCTTAGAATTAAAAGGTCGTCCTGTCTATGAAAAACAAAAGTTTGCCATGTTTCAAACTTATGTTCATGGCGGTATTAAAACCTATCAATGGGTGAATATTCCATTAGCGCTAGTTGGACGTGTTGATAAAAAAGACGGCTCAGTAGTGAATATCTCGGTTGGATTTGATGAGAATGATCCTATTTTTATGGTGCCAGATCTAGCGCCACATGTTGATCACCCCAACAGAAGTCGCACAAGCCGAAATGTTATCAGTAAAGAAGAGCTAGATGTCATTGTTGCGGCAAAACCAGACTTTGATAAAAAAGTGAAAGATATTGTTGTTAGCTATTTAGAAAAAGAATACGGGATCACTGAAGCAGATTTAGTCTCTTCTGAGCTTGCCTTAGTGCCGGCAACTAAACCGCGTGATGTTGGCTTAGATCGCAGTTTAATTGCTGCATATGGTCATGATGATAAAGCTTCATCTATTGCCGCGGTTAAAGCTATTTTTGAGCAAAAAACACCAGAATATACTTCAATTGCTTATCTAGTTGATAACGAAGAAGTGGGAAATATAAATAACACCGGTGCAAGTTCGACCTATTTAGTCGATTTGCTAAGTGGAATGTTATACAACGAAAAAGCAGACAATTATAATGATTATCTACTCCGTAAAGTCTTACGTAATACTAAAGTAATTTCGGCTGATGTGAACCCAGGGGTCAATCCAACCTGGTCGAATGTTTGGGAATTAGGGAATGCCCCTCGTTTAGGTAATGGCATCAATTTAAAACTTTACGGTGGTGGCTTTAACGCTAACTCTGAGTATATGGCGTGGACACGCAATTATTTAGATAACAATAAGATTAAGTGGCAAACATCAACCTATAAAGGTAAAGCGTCTGGCGGTACGATTGGCAGTGATTTGTCGAATGATAATATGGAAGTTATAGATTTTGGCGTGCCAATTCTTTCAATACATTCGCCGTATGCCGTTGGCTCAAAAGTTGACTTATATTCTTTGTATAAAGCGATGTCAGCATTTTATCGTCAAAAATAACTTCAATCTTGAATAAAATGTACTGAAATAAAAACCGCCATTTGGCGGTTTTTTTTGAGTGTTATTAAGATCATAAACTTAAATAGCTTACCTGAATAACTAGTTGTTATAGCACTTGTTCTAGTGATTTTTTGGAAAAAACAGGGTTAGCATACATCGTTAGTAACCAATGTTTCTGCTCTTGTGTTAATTGTTGAACTCTTTCGCTGAGTGCATCATTTAAATTGGTCGTATTATTTGAATTATTTGAATTATTTGAATTATTTAGTTGTTCGTATGCACTTAAATTACTTTTGTAGAGTTTATAATGTTGAATTATTTGATTGTCTATGGCGAGTGCAATCGCCTTACTGTCTTCGAATTCGCCTTGTATTGGCTGACAAAAACTAACGTGTACTTTTCCTTTTTGCCCTAAAATTCCTTGAGTAATGCTTTTTAAATCTTCGTTTTCATGTTTTTGATAACTACCTGTTGCTTGCCTTTGAGCAAGTTCTTTAGCCTTGTCGTGATCACAGGGATCAAATTCATAAGAAATTGACACAGGAATAATGTTTAACTCACAAAGGTAGTCAGCAATACTTGTTTCTTTATTTTTATTTAACAGTAACATTGAGATTAACGCCGCATTAGTTTTGTCTATGCCATCTTTGGCACGACCTTCTTTTTGTGCGATCCAAATGTTTTGTTTTTTCTCGGTTAAGCTGTGATGAATATAACTCGATAATTGTTTCGAAGCTGTGAGCATTGCTCGTTTAGTTTTTTCGCTGCGTTTAACAATAAAACTTTTGTTAATTCGCATTAAGTCGGCGACCCATTCTTTGTGTAATAAATTATCACCTACAGCCGCTTCTACGGTATCAATATTATTTTTATGAAGTGCATAATTGACTAGGGCGGCATCTAAAACAATATCTCGGTGATTACTGATAAACAGACAAGGTTTAGTATGGTCGAAGTTTTCTAATCCGCTGTAAGTAAATCCACTGGTGCTAGTTTTAATGATTTTATCGAGATATTTAGCCACTTCGGCTTGAATATCGTTAATGCAATGAATGTTTTTTACACGACTTGTTAAGCTTAACTTCACTATAAAATTAGCAACCGCAGGAAGATACTTTTTCAAAAAAGGTAGTGAAAATTGTGCAATAGATTCTTGCAGTTCTTTTTCATTTATTAATTTATGAAGTACGTGGTTTACCTCATCATCTCGATAAGGTCGAATATCATCAAACATCAACGTTCTCTATATAAATGCCTAATAGCATAAGGATTAAATATTACGTAAAGATTATATCGTAAAAGGGTTTTTAAGGGGAATAGCAAAGCTAAGTTTTACCAATAATAAATGCCGATTAAATAAGGGGTGGGAGAAAACTTATTTAATCGGCATTGTCATGACAGATTATTATAAAAGTGGATAAATTATAAAGCGGCGATATCGTTAATACTGACATGCCCTTTAATGCGTCCGCGGTTAAGTAAGGCATTCATTTTTTCAGGTGACTTGCCATATTTGCTAACAAAGTCAGTAATATTTTGTTCGTTACATTTGATGTTATAAACAACGTATGCGTTGCTTAATCTCGACTCTTTAATTGCTTTGTGCAGAGCAACTCGACTGCCCGATGCCGCTTTCATACATAATTCAGTTGAAATATTACTGTCTGCTGCAACAAGGGTTGATGCGTTTGCAAGACCAGCCAAAGATAAAGAAATGGTTAAAGTGGTTAAAATTTTAGTAACTGTTTTCATAGTGCTTCTCCTGTGAATGCTTAAGTGGTGCATTGCAGTCATAGTGCCAATATTTCAAATCATATAAATATCAAATGGTTACGTGTTTATCGTGTGTTTTGCTGTTATTCTTGAATAAGTTGGATAAATAATGAAGTGGTCAAAATAGCTAAAATTTGGTTTTTTGTTTTGTGCTGAAATCTCAAATGACGCGATTGGCTGTTAACTTTTGTTGAGTAGAATTCACTTGGGATATTTATAACTTTTGGGTAAGCTTTTCACTACTTTTAAACGTTCAAATTTCAACACTACCGCGCGAAGTCAAATGATAATACTTGAAACAGAAAGATTAATATTGAGGTTACTTACCAAAAATGATCAACAGATGATTTTGACGTTATTAAACGAACCTTCATTTATTAAAAATATTGGTGATAAAAATGTTCGCAGTTTAACTGATGCTTGGGAATATATTTCAAACGGCCCTTTAGCTATGCAGAATTCGCTTGGCTTTAGTCTATATTGCTGTGAGCTTAAAAATAGCGGCGAGGTTATTGGACTTTCGGGTTTGATAAAAAGGCAAGGTATTGCACACCCTGAAATTGGCTTTGCATTTTTAAATAAATATTGTCAAAAAGGCTATGGTTTTGAATCTGCCAAAGCGGTATTGAACTATGCCAGCAAAGCGCTTAAATTAAATACACTTCAGGCTATTTGTAATCCAGATAATCATGCGTCTTCCGTATTATTAACAAAACTTGGCTTTACATTTAAAAAACAAATTTCACTTGAGCAAATTTCGCATAAAGTAAATTTATTTGAAAGAGCAATTTAAAATTTTCATTAATAACTTATAAGCTTTTCCCTAGAAATATTTTTAATGAGTATGTTTAGCCAGTTTCTTGGATTTCTATTTCATGTAGATATTTTTTATGACGCTCATTTTAACGGGCGACTTGTCATGTTCTGGGGAAGTAAACGAAAGCGTTGTGGAAAATTTAATATATTTTTGTTGTAAAAATAACCGCTTGATGACATTTATCAACTTTTTCACGGTTTATACTTGCGTTTTTCAGCTTTTCACCCGAATCTTAGTATGAGCAACAACAAAAAGGAAAAGCTATGAAAATAAATCTTTCTGGTCACCATGTAGAAGTTTCAGACTCTATCAGAGAACATATTGAAGAAAAGTTTTCAAAAATCGCCACACATTTCCCAACACTTATTGCATTAGAAGTTATTGTTTCTTTAGAACATGGTAAACACCATGTTGAGCTAAGCACGAACTATGAAGGAGCAACGGTATCCGTTTCAAGTGATGATACAGTTATGTATCCTGCTATTGCGAGTGCAGCTAAAAAATTAGATGCCGCTTTAAAACATAGAAAAGGACAATTAAAAGCAAACTTACATGCTAAACCTATTGCCACAAGCCCAGATATTGCCCATGAGAAAGTACAAGCATTAAACCTTGGTTAAGGTCATTTTTCCATTCAAAGAAAACAGGGACTTAGGTTCCTGTTTTTGATCAAACTGAGAATTTTTAGCAATGTCTGAATTATCTATATCAAATAATGTTGAGCTAGCCATTGACGAGGTAGAATTAACCGCTATTCGTGCACAAGGAGCCGGAGGGCAAAATGTTAACAAAGTGTCTTCGGCAATTCATCTTCGTTTTAATATTCAACAATCATCGCTGCCTGACTTTTATAAAGAGCGACTCTTAGCGATGAAAGATCAACGTATAAATAATCAAGGAGAAATTGTTCTTAAAGCACAGCAATTTCGTACTCAAGAAAAAAATAAAGCAGATGCAATTGCTCGTTTAGTTTTGTTAATTAAAAGCGTCGCGGTTGTACAAAAAACGAGAAAAGCGACTAAGCCAACGAAGTCTTCTACACGAAAGCGGCTTGATAATAAAACGAGACGAAGTCAAACGAAGTCGCTTCGTACTAAGGTTAATTTCTGATTTAACCTTTCTACATTATATCGTTCGGGTAGATGATAAAGGCTTTTAGGGAAGAGGTGAGTAAGCACTCGTAAAGCACTTACTCATTTAATGATTATTTTTTCAAGCGAAAACTAGTTATTAAGCCAAGAAACACGATGGCGTACCATATCAATGAGCCGCCGCCACTACTGGTATTTTCATTAGGCGAGTCTGTATCACTATCAATACTTGTATTCTTAATCGAGCTTAATCCGCTATCGGTACTTACCGTAGCATCAAAAATTACGACTTGATAAATTGTCACAAAGTTCTCTGTACTCGGTACTGCACTTGTGTCTGAACATTGCTCAGCATAATCAGGCATAGGTAATTCCTGAAAACCAGAATAACCGGTATTACATCTTTCAACAGCTGCAATTAAATTAACCACATCCATACCGTCTTCAATCACTTCACCAAAAACACTGAAACCACCATTTTGAGTATCTAATTGTGCGCCAGTTGTACTATTATTTTCTAAGTTGATAAACCATTGACTCGTTGCACTATTAACAACGCCACCTTGTTTCGCCATCGAAATGGTGGCTTTGACATTTGAATAAATCGGCTCATTAATAATCGCGTCTTCAACGTCAATCCAAACAGGAGGTAATGTTCCTTCAAATTTTGCCCCACCACCTTGAATTATAAAATCATCAACCGTTCTATGAATGATAGTGTCGTTATAACTACCATCATTGACATAGTTTAGAAAGTTTTCGACAGTTTTTGGTGTCGTTTCATCATGTAGATTCACTTTAAAATTACCGTGTGAAGTTTGAAATTCTACGATAGTTGCATGAGCAGAAACGCTCAAAAATTCTAGTGTAGATAACACTGGAATAAGTAATTTTTTAAAAATGTTGTTAATCATAAAATTGGATGTTTGTATAAAATCGAGGCGAAGATAATAGTAAGTTAGGAGCTAAACGACAAGTAATTTTTGTTTGCTACTTGTCGAAGACTTATTCATTAAACGCTAGTGACCTTTTTTATATATCAAGCAAGAACCTTGCTTTTCTTGGTAGGAAATAATTGTTGTAATCTAGCGATAACACAACTTTTGATGAACGGCCGATGATTTCACTACGTGGAACAAAACCAATCACTCGTGAGTCAGCACTGTTATTTCGGTTGTCACCTAATACTAAATAGTGGTCTTTTGGTACTTTTACAGAGTTAAAACTTCTTAAAGGCGAAGGATTGTTGGTAATTTGAATGCGGTGAGGGTTTTGGTTGATCTCTTCATCAAGAATGACTTTATCGCTATTGATTTGCTTGCCTGTATAGGCGATTTTTTGATGATTAATGGTTAGTTTATTGTTTGACATGGCAACAATGTCGCCAGGAACACCAATAACTCTTTTAACCAATCGTTTATTTGCTGCTTTAGACTCAAAGATAATAATGTCATTTACTTGTGGATCAGCTAATTTTATTAATGATTGTTGGGTAAAAGGTATATTAATATCATAAGCAAGTTTATTAATTAGAATCCTGTCACCTTCAACAATTGTTGGTTTCATTGAGCCAGTAGGTACATCATTCCAATCGGCTACGGCACTTCTAAAAATTAACATTAAAGTAATAAAAACGATTAACGATTTGTTTTCAATCCATATTTTACTAACCATATTTTTCATAAATTTTGCTCAACTCTATTAGAAACGTTTTAAAATAGGATGATTCAGCTTAGGTTTAGTTCCTACGCATTTTTATTATACTTCAGGGTTTATGTAACAAATTATGACTACCTATTAGATGCTGAAGAAGTAAAAGCGTTTAGGTCATCAACCAAGTTTCCTAGAAATCATAAGTTACAACGTCAAGGAAACTTAAGTTAAGGTCATTATTTAGCGACTGGTTTTCGAAACACTAAAGTAAATCGATCCGTATTACCTGTTACTGTTTTTCTACCTACTTCATAACGTAGTTCATCGTCAGGTCGATAAAACATGTCTGAAGACTTTTCTAAAATAAAGCCAGCAGATTGCACTTCTAAAATCACTTTTACAGGATCTTCTCTTCTAGCAAGCTCTCTGGTTTCAACTGCCATGTGACGTCGGGTATGATCAACAATGACATATAGTCCGCCTGGTTTTAATACATTGAACGCTTCATTATTTAATTTAGTTTTATCAGCTAAATTAAAGTTATGATATTCACGAATGTTTAAAATCATGTCTGCGTCATTCATGCCAAATGATAATTTGCCTAAATCATATCTAAATTCTTGGTTGTTCCAAGAAAGTTCTATAGGTAATTTTATCGTAGATTCAAAGCCTTTCTGAGAGAGTATCGGATCTAAGTCACTCAACCATTGTGCATTATATGCAAGATGAAGTTCTCCTTTTTCAGCCAATAAAGGGGCTAATATTTTGGTATACCAGCCATTACCAGGTGCAAATTCAATCACTTTCATATTCTGTTTAAAACCAAAAAATGATAATGCTTGAACGGGTGAACGATTATTATCTCTTAGCTTATCAGCGTCGGTTCTATGAGACATTTTCATGACGTCAGTGATGTTTTGTTGCAGAGAGGTCACCTTTGCAGAAGCATTTGCTCCAAACAATATCGTTATAGTGAGTAGCGGGATCAGCCTAGTTTTCATAATAGTCCTTTTTATAGTGATGTTATTTTTAATATCTAGATCTATCACTTGGCACTTATCTTTAAAAGCAATAAAATCATTTCTTTTAAGCTAAATGATTACTACTACCGATGAATAATGATGAAAAATGACGTGCAAAATTCTACAGTAATGGTCGGTTTAACAAACCCCAAAAGTCCGAGTAATGTAGGTGCTGTAATGAGAGCAGCTGGTTGCTATGGGGTTAATGAGGTGATTTATACTGGCCAGCGATATCAACAAGCGGCGAAATTTTCTACCGATACCAAAAATATTTCACAACAAATCCCGTTAACACCAGTAGAGTCGCTCATAGCGAATAAAGATGAAAATGTTGAGGTGGTTTGTGTTGAACTGGTTGAAGGAGCAACACCTTTACCTTTGTTTGAACACCCGAGAAATGCCCTTTATATCTTAGGTCCGGAAGATGGCAGTATCAGCCAAAAGCTTGTTGATGAAGCTGATCATGTTGTCTATATACCAACCAAAGGTTGTATGAATTTAGCTGCTACTGTCAATGTGGTTTTATATGATCGTCTTGCGAAATCTGAACATTTAGATATCAGCAATGAGCTAATTAAACAAAGTAGAGATACGAATAATAAAATCAAAGTTAAAAATAACAATTGACGATAAAAACGAAATAGCTTGACTCTTAGCTGTAAATCATTAGAATTCAAATCAGCTAGAAAGTAAGACCTATTTTTATATACATCGTATCGCGTTATTAGTAGCTCGTCCCGTTTGATAAGTAATAGTTACACTTCCTGCAACACCGCCTTAGGGCAAAACATTACTCAATTAAATAGGAAAGTATTATGTCTGAGACAACTACTGGTACAGTTAAATGGTTCAACGAATCTAAAGGTTTTGGTTTTATCGAGCAAGAATCTGGTCCTGACGTGTTTGCACACTTCAGCGCTATCTCTGGCGACGGTTTCAAAACTTTAGCAGAAGGTCAAAAAGTTCAGTTTACTGTTACTCAAGGCCAAAAAGGTCCTCAAGCTGAAAACATCGTAGCTTTATAATTTAAGTTTTCTTTAAAGAAAATATAAATTAATGAAAGGATAAGATTTTAATCTTATCCTTTTTTAATGCCTCAATTTTAGTAAATATATTGTTGAATTAAGGAAAGCCCCCTTCATTTATTGAATGGTTTAATTCACTACTTTTTAGTTTTTATCATCACTTCTTTATTTCTTATCACAATTAATAAATAGAAATATTTTAATATTTCAAATAAATCAATGGGTTACCTTTTGGCACTAGTTTTGAATATAAACAAACAACATAAAGTGTTATCACATAAAGGGTATTCCAATGAAATCTTTACTTGCTACAGCCGTTTTATTATCAACTACTACCGCGTTTGCTCATGATACGAGTTTCTCTTCAGACTCATGTAATATTGAATTGAATGCAGGGGTAAAAATTAATAAAAACTTTATTGAGTTTACTAAAAATGATCAAGCGCTCTATAAAATCATTAATAATGAAATTTTAATTGTAAATGGCAAAGAAGTTGAGTTGAATGATTATCAGCAATCGTTAGTTTTAGAATACTCAACGAGTATTCGCTCTGTATTACCAGAAGCGAAAGAACTTGCTTTTGATGCCATTGAAATAGCTGTAGAAGGGGTCAATTTAGCCTTTAACGAGTTATTAGGAGAAAATAATGACGTTGGTGAAGATCTTACCGAGCATTTATATGGGATCCGAGATGAAGTAGACCGACGATTTGCTAGTGAAAATGAGTTTTATATCGATGAACATGGTGATTTTGCTGACGACTTTTTTAATGAAGAGTTGGAACAACGTATTGAAGCGGCTGTAGAAGATACCATTCAAAATTCATTAGGAAGCTTATTGATTGCTGTAGGACAAGAGATGTTATTTGCTGGCGGTGATATGGAAGCTTTTGAAGCTCGAATGGAAAATTTTGGCGAGCAAATTGAGAGGGATATAGAGTATCGTGCAGAAAAGTTAGAAAAGCGAGGCGAGGCTTTATGTCATACCGTTTATAAAATTGATGGTATAGAAACGCAATTAAGCCAAAGTATCGATGAATTATCTGATTTTAATGTGATTGATGCAGATTTAGATAAAAGAAATAAAGCATAGATTCATTTGAAAAGGCGCTTAAATGAAGTGACCTCATAAAGTAGACTCATTGCTAAACGTCAACCATGGCCTGAATTCGATTTTGTATCGGACTCAGGCTTTTTAGTTTCAGCTTAATGCATTTATTGTTGTAGTGAAAAAACATGAAAAGTACCTAATTAGCATTGTTACTGTTCATTTAGAGGGGGATCTTTTAAAATATGGTCAAATTAGTTTTAACTCCTACAACTTCATGCACGCTGTTAATCGTTTATTTCAATATCGTAAAAGTATTTCGACTACTGTCTACAAATCAAGAGGGCAACGATTAATTCGCTGTGAATTTTGCCACTTAGCAAAAGAAAACTGTGTTTGCCAATTAAAAGTAACGCTTAATAGTAAAGTTGGCTTTTTATTGCTGATGTATGATACCGAGGTCTTAAAACCAAGCAATACAGGGAAGCTAATCGCCGACTTAATTCCTGAAACTTTTGCTTTTTTATGGTCACGGACCTCAGTCGAGCAAGATCTTATCGATTTAATTCAGGATGATAATTGGCAGCCCTATATTGTATTTCCTGAAGAATACGCGAAAGATAATCAACAAATATTTAATCAAGAGATCGATGATAAAAGCAATAAAAAACCATTGTTTATTATGTTAGATGGTAGCTGGCGAGAAGCTAAAAAAATATTTAGAAAAAGTCCATATTTAAATGGGTTACCTATACTCTCTATTGATCCGCAATCTTTCATTCATAAAGATTACTTACCCAAATATCAATTAAGAAGTTCAGAAAAAATCAATCAATTATGTACTGCTGAAGTCGCTGCGCAAGTTCTAGCTGTAGCTGGAGAAGCTGACAATGCTAAAATTTTAGACAGTTGGTTTGATGTCTATAGTTATCAATATCAAAAAAGTGTTTGTCAAACAAATAAAGGCGATCCTCAAGCACAACAAAGATATGAGTCGTTAATTCAAGCTTATCAATATTAGCAGTTCAATTGGGGATTGTCTTCTTGTTCTAGAGACAGGCAAGGGGGTATTGTTTTAGTTTACTATTGGTAAAATGACTTTAATTATAAATTTAAGAGATAAAAAAACGACCTATAAGGTCGTTTTTTTGTCGAATATATTGTTTACTTAGCGTTGATTTTACGACGGTAAGCGATACCAGCCATACCTAACAACATTAATAATAATGTTTGTGGCTCTGGCACTGTAGTTTGATTGTCTGGGTCTCTTACTGAAACTAAACCTTCAATAATGTCATTGGCACAAGACATAGCCCAACGAAATGCAATTTGATTTGCTGTTGCTAAAGCCGTATTGGCGACATCAAATGTAAATGAGATTTTTCCATTACCAGCAGACCAGTTACTCCAAGCAGAATTCCAGTAAGTAGAATCTGCATCATAAGTGTTACCGTTGTAATGGATATTGTCATAAGCATTATTTGAACTATTTGGATTGTAATAATTAGTATTCTTTAATGAAACTGCTTGATTATGACGGTTTGTACCACTATTTGAATATTTTAAATCACCAGAATTAAAACCAGAAACTAAGCGACCTTGACCACTTGAGGTGTTATCACGGTCATCCCAACGACCACCATCACCGTTTTCCCAGTCTTGAATAGTATATGCATAATTCCAGTCGGTATTATTCCACGTGTCATTGGCACTATTAGGCTTCCAAGGAGAATCAAAGTCAGTAACGTTTGTTGACATAAATAAATCACCAAATACGATACCGTAGTCGTCATTTTTGCCAACAAAGTTTGTGAAAATATCAACGGTCATTTGAGTACCTGTTCTCGATACTTCCATTTTTGATATATCATAAATGCTTTCGCTACCTTTAACATCACCTGAGTAACCGGCACCAATATAATTATCATTTATCACTGTAGCAGGAATATTACCAGCAGTAGCTGTAATACAAGATAGTGACAATGCTGAAACTGCAATCCATTTTAAACATTTCATACTAATTCAAACCTTAAACTTTTAAATGCTAACTAAGTATTTTCATCATTGATAACGATTAAGCAAATTATACGCCAATATTGAAAAACGATTAAAAATCAATGTGTTGCTTGTTTTTTGTGGTGATGAGTAGTTTTAGATACTCTCAAGGTGTAAAAAACTTAGACACTTTTATTATAGTTGCTGTAACGAATGTATTTATCATATCATAGGCCTCATCAAATATTAAAGAGTCATTGTTTTGGATAGTAAAAATAGAATGGGAATTAAAGGGATGACAATCAAGAAAGTAGTCGCTTTTAGTGTTTTACTCAGCGGTTCAGTTATTGCAGCACAATCAAGTAGTAATGAGCCTTTTGAAAATGCGCTAAAAAGTTTTTACATGGAAGATTTGAACTCAGCTGTTATACACCTTAAAAATGCCTTAAAAAATAACCCTAAACATTTGCCTTCTCGAATCTTAATGGCTGAAATTCTTATTGCTCAAGGTGATGGTGCTGGTGCCGAAATTGAATTGAAATTTGCAGAGCAAGGTAATGCCGATGATAAAAAAACGTTATTGTTATTGCTGGAAGCTTATTTATTACAAAATAAATACGATCTAGTGATCAATAAAGCTACGCCTATTCCTGGGAGCGAGAAACTTTCAAGTGATATTTTGGTGCTTAAAGGTAGAGCATTATTTAACAAAAACAATACAGTATTAGCACAAGCTGAATATCAAGATGCGCTCGAATTAAATCCTCGAAATTATGAAGCTTTTCTCGGTTTAGCTCAAGTTGCATATAAAAGAAATCAATATGAAGAGGCGCTTAAATATATTGAGCAAACACTTAAGCTTTCGCCGTTAAATACCAATGCAATGCAAATGAAAGCAAGTATTTATCAAATTAAAGGTGATATTGATCAAGCCATCAAGGCCATAAGTGAAGCGATAGCCATTAATGTTAAACATTTTCCTGCTTTGTTAACCAGAGCCAGCATTTTAATTGAGCAACAAAAATTTAATCAAGCGTTGGACGATGTTAATGTTATTTTAGCTGATGTGCCAAACGAACCAAGAGCTAACTATTTAAAGGCAATTATTACCAATGCCTTAGGCTTGTCGGATGAATTTTCTAAAACGACCAGTCATTTAGATGTCGTTTTAACCGGTATGCCTGATGATATAATGAAAGAAAATCCTATCTATTATTATTTGGCGGGTTTGGTTAACTTTAATCAAGGAGAGTTTTTAAAAGCGCAAGATGATCTTCGTGATTATATTGATATCGTCAATGATGATATCAGAGCAATGAAATTAATTGCACAGGTTGAATTTGCTTTAAATGAAGCTTATTCAGCAAAAAACTACCTGATCAAAGCTCGCTTGTTAAATCCTGATGATATTCAAATTTGGACATTATTAGGGAAAGCATACGATATGACCGGAGAAGTTGAAAAAGCAGAGTTATATTTTACTGATGTTGTTAAAGCACTTCCTAAATCAGCGTCTGCTCATTTTGACTTAGGTAATCTTCAGTTAAGAATGGGGCAATCTCAAAAAGCGCTTGAAAACCTTATTAAGGCAGAGGAATTATCTCAGCATCATCCAAAATTCACTTTTCAATTAGTCAAAGCTTTCCAGCAATCTAAACAATATCAAAAAGCATTAACTATCCTGGTTTCATTAATTGAAAAAGATAAAAATAGTAGTTTTCTTTATCTACAACAGGGGATTTTGCAAGGGTTACTCAGCCAACATTCAGCTGCAAGGAGCAGTTTTGAACAAGCTGTTTCTTTAGATGAAAACAATATTGACGCCATTGTTCATTTAGCACGAATGGACATGGTGGAAGGAGATATCGCAAGTGCAAGAGAGAGATTGTTAGCGAAGTTATCTACCTTGTCCGATCATCCTAAGTTAATGGTGGAATTAGGGAATACCTACACACAAAAAAATGAAATAGATCAAGCACAAAAATATTATGAGAAAGCCTATAGCTTAAATAGAAATAGTACGCTTGCGGTTAATAAGGTGTTAGATATTTATTCAGCTAAAGGTGACATTGGTAAAGCAATTGAAGTTTCTACAGAATTTCTCGCTAGGAATAATAAAAATGCACAAATTCAACAAAGGCTTGCAGGATTTTACTTGGCGAATAAGAATTTTGATAAAGCAAGTAACTCATTCCAATTAGCGGTGAAATATGCTGCGGATAAATCCGCCGTATTATCTGCTTTTGCTGACGGCCAATTAACCATGCGTAACCCTGAAGGCGCCATTAGTAGTTTACAAAAATCAATTGCTTGGAATGAAAATTTCATTAGTGCCTATTTGAAATTAATCCATTTATTAGCAAAGAATAATCAGGAAGATGAAGCGCTGGCCGTGATTAACAGCCTGAACGAAAAACTCAACTTTCCTGCATTAATATTGTCGTTAAAAGGTGATGTTTACTTACAGTTAGAGAAATTCACGCAAGCAGAACAATTTTATCGTGAATCTTTATCAATGGATAAATCACAAAAAACAACATTAAGTTTGTCTCAAGCTTTAATTGCTCAAGAAAAGTTTGACGAAGCGACTTCAATGTTATTTAACTTACATGCAACTGAGCCGAAAAGTACCTTGATTGCCATAGCCTTAGCAGATGTTTATATGGCTACAAATAAAGCTGAGCAAGCGGCCACTCTTTATGAAAAACAAATTAACATCAATGGTTCATTACCAATCCTACTAAACAATGCTGCCATTGTTAATATTGCGCTTGACCGTCATGATAAAGCGTTAAAATATGCGAAAGAGGCCTATGATAAAATGCCCGATAATGTCGCTATAATGGACACCATGGCGTGGGCACTCACTAAATCAGATCAACCTGACAAAGCCTTAAATATATTTCGAAATGTGTTAGCCGTAGAATCAGATAATGCTGAAGTTAAATATCATCTTGCGGTAAACTTAGTTATGTTGAAACGAGAAAATGAAGCAATAAAATATTTGAAAGAAGCGATCGACTCTACACAAAGCTTTTCTGAAATAGAACAAGCAAAAGCATTGTTGGTTAGATTAGAGTCTTAAAACGAAAGAATTTTATCGTGAACAATAAAGTGAGGCTAGAGTTAAATAGCCTCACTTTTATTTTTTACAATCCGAGAACTTTTTTCCCTTGCTCAAATACGATATCCACAGGTACATTACCGGCAGATAGTTTTGCAAGATCTTGTGCAAGTTGCTCACCTATATTACCACTTTCATTCACTAATTTTTGTACACCTTGATAATCGCCATCACCTTGAATGGTTAATATCAAAGCAGAAAGTGAATTAATTGCCTCAGTCATTTTCTCCATATTCACCGCATATAAACCTTGTTCATTGCGTGTGAATGCACCATGTTCGGCAAAGTAATTAAAGCGAACCATGTTTGCTTTGCCATGTGCAGAGCTTGCGCCAAAGCGTACTGAACGGAATATTCCGGCTAAAAAAGTCGTATAATAATCAGCTAATTCACCCTCGGTGATCGCTTTCTTTTCCAGCAATTGACTGATCATGTATAAACCAAGAATATCTGCCTTGCCTTCTTCTAAAGCAGAAGCATGTTCTTTCAATGCTTGTCTAACGGTACCTTTGTTATTAATCGTATTTTTAATACCTAAACCATGTGCCACTTCATGAAACATAGTGTTGGCAAAGAAAGCGTTAAAGGTTACGTTTTTCCGTTGCTCTGGCACAATTAAAGTTTGAGCAATAGGTTGCATGATTGCATCATACTTTGCACGCATTGCGTTTTTAAGTTGTAAGCGTCTTGTCCCTTTCTCTAATTGTACTTGTTCATCATTCGGTAAATTAATTGCGATAGTTTTACCGCCTGAATTAGCATGACCTGACACATAAACCACGTCGTAGGCATTTAAATCTGCATCAGAGCCAGGTGTTTCTTTTTTATAGGTTTTATTGACAGGTAAGCCTTTTTGTAGCTCTGGCAAATAAGCGGCATACTTGGCAAGTTTTTCACTCCATGCCATATCTTTAACAAGTACATAAGATTCGAAAGCAGCTCTATAACCATATAATTGGTCTTCGTAAGTTTCAATTGGCCCAATGACTACATCAATTGGATTGTTTTTCATGTCCATCCAAGCAAAATCTGATGCTTGATAATCATCGGTTCTTAATGCTTGTGCTCGCATCTTCAAATATTGTGCGAATTCTTTATCTTGGGCAAACGTAGAAGCTTTCTCTAAAATAACGGCAATTCGGTTTAACTCATCACTATATAATTCAGAATATGCGATAGAGGTTAACTTTCCGTTATCGTCTCGTTTTATAACTGAATATAATCCCGTTTTATCAGCAATATTTGATTGTTCAAACTCTTCCTTTGTCATATCGGCAGGGTAAAATTGTGCTCCTAAAGGTTTTGCATCAACCCCGGAAATGAAGGCTTTGTCGCCATTTAATCGATCCCATGGACCGTAATTTATCTGAGTAAATTGTTTGACTTGCTCATCGGTGATTTTCGCGAGGAAGCTATCTTTGTTATCACCAAAGGCTTGCTGCCAATATAAGTCATCAATAATATCTGATGCTTCTATTAATAACGACAGCATTTTTTTTTGATCAGACGTTAAGTGTGAAATATCACTAGAAAGTTTAACGGTTTTATATATATCAAGCTTGTTTTCATATTCAGGAACAAGTGCTACGGAGTAATTATTTGTTGGTGTTTGCTCTAAACAACCAGTAAGTGATGAAGTTGCTATAGCAACAATTGCTGCAATTTTTGAAAGTTTCATTATCTAACCTTTTTGTCATTATTGGTTAGAGACTAAAAAATTATATAGCTAATGGCAACAGTTATAAGCCGATTGTTGAAAGTTTGTGAGAGTAGGGTAAATTTTGCAGAAAAAAAAACCGGCTATTGCCGGTTTTTTAACTATTTTCATTCAAAAAATTAAAGAGCTTTAATAGCTGCGTTTAAACGACTTTTGCTACGTGCTGCTTTATTTTTGTGAATAAGACCTTTACTTGCGTAACGATCAAGAATTGGTGTCGCTGCAACAAATTCTGCTGCTGCAGTTTCTTTGTCACCGGCTTCAATTGCAGCGTTAACTTTCTTTAATAAAGTACGCATCATTGAGCGACGACTTGCATTGTGTTGACGGCGCTTTTCTGATTGTGTTGCGCGCTTCTTAGCTTGCTTTGAATTAGCCAAGGTGAACTCCTAAAATGATTAAATATAGCCTAAATTTAAGGCGACGAAATATGCCTTTTTTTCAGCGTATTGTCAAACCTTTTCGATGTTTTATTTTAACTTGTTACTATGTTTTATCGCAAGCCTTTACTGAGTTTTTTACATAACAATTAAAATTCCCAGGATGTAAAGGAATAAGGACTTGTTTAACAAGGTAAAAACAACGCATAATTCTAGTATTAAAAAACGTGCTTTATTTGAGGGTACCTTGAGTCGTAAATTAGTAAAATCTGGCATAATTGTAAGTGCGATGACTTTAGTTTCGAGAGTGCTAGGTTTAGTAAGGGATGTCGTTATTGCTAATTTAATGGGAGCAGGGGCATCGGCGGATGCTTTTTTCTTTGCTAATAAAATTCCTAATTTTCTACGACGACTTTTTGCTGAAGGTGCGTTTGCTCAATCTTTTGTGCCTGTCTTAAGTGAATATCATCAAAATGATCAGGATAATCAAACGCAAGAAACACGAAAATTAATTGCCCAAGTTTCAGGAACCTTAGGTGTGATCATTACCTTAGTGACGTTATTTGGCATGATTGCTTCTCCTTTAATTGTGATGGTATTTGGCCCTGGGTTTTACATGGAGTCAATACAACAAGATGGTAGTGAAAAGTTTGATTTGGCTTCGAGCTTATTAAAAATCACCTTTCCTTATTTATGGTTTATAAGTTTAACAGCCCTGTCAGGCGCCATTTTAAACACCTATGGTCGATTTGCCGTTTCGTCATTTACTCCGGTATTGTTGAATATCTGCATTATTTCAATGGCAATATTTGGACGAGATTGGTTTGCCAGTCCTGAATATGCATTAGCTTGGGGAGTTTTTCTCGGTGGGCTTGTTCAGTTTATTTTTCAGTTGCCTTTTTTATATCGAGCGGGTGCTTTAGTTAAACCAACATGGGGCTGGCGAACGAAAGGCGTGACTAAAATTCGCAAATTGATGGCTCCAGCTTTATTTGGGGTTTCTGTTACCCAAATTAACTTATTACTCGATACACAAATTGCTACGTTATTAGTGACTGGCTCAGTGAGTTGGTTGTATTATGCGGATAGATTATTAGAATTCCCCTTAGGACTCTTTGGTATTGGTATTGCAACGGTTATTTTACCCAGTTTAGCTAAGCTACATACCAAGAAAAGTCACGATGAATTTGCGTTGACTATCGATTGGGGCATTAAAATAATAAATTTGTTTGGTTGGCCTGCCTTAGTTGGGCTAATGGTATTAGCTCAGCCGATTATTATGATTCTTTTTATGCGGGGTGAATTTACTCAATTTCATGTTGTTCAGGTCTCTTTTGCGTTATTTGCATACCTTTCAGGACTGGTAAGCTTCATGTTTATTAAAGTGTTAGCCCCAGGGTATTATGCTCGACAAGATACTAAAACGCCGGTCAAAATTGGCATTAAAGCTATGGTGGCTAATATGGCCTTTAATATTATGTTGGCGCCGTTTTTTGGTTATGTTGGTTTAGCTATGGCAACGACGTTATCGGCCAGTTTAAATGCTTATTGGCTATATAGCGGATTAAAAACTCAAAATGTATATTGTTTAACAACAGCGGCCAAAAAACTTATCGTGAAAGTGGCCTTGTCATCTATTGTGATGGCGTTCGTGGTTTACTTTTTATCCCCTCCTTTTGAACATTGGTTAACCTTTACATTTCTAGAGCAAATTTTGCAATTACTGTTTTGTATTGTTTCTGGGGGAATTTGTTATTTTGTTTCGATACTTTTGTTAGGTGTGAGATTTAACGATTTTAAAGTAATTTCGACAAAGTAAAAAAATTACCAACAAATTACGCTCAAGTGCTGATTCTTACTATTGACTACGCTATAATTCGTCGATTTTTTAGATAAAGTTGCTTTTCTTTTTTAGAAAATAACGAATAAGGTAAGAAAGGTTTGTTGGTTTAATGCAGTTAATACGTGGGATCCACAATATAAAGTCAGTCGAAAATTCGAGTGATAATAATGGCTGTGTACTAACCATTGGTAATTTTGACGGTGTTCATTTAGGTCATCAACAAGTCATCAAGGCGTTAGTGGAAAAAGCTAAGCGTTTAAATTGTATTGCTACGGTTTTAGTTTTTGAACCTCAACCACAAGAGTTGTTTTCTCCTGAGACAGCGCCTGCGCGTTTAACTCGGTTAAGAGATAAATATGTTTTACTCGAACGTTTAGGTGTTGAACGTTTGATTTGTGTGAACTTTAATCAAAAATTTGCGCAATTAACTGCTAAGGATTTTGTTGAAAAATTATTAGTTAAACAATTGAATGTCAAATATCTCATTATTGGTGATGACTTTCATTTTGGGAAAAATCGTCAAGGAAATTTTGAGACGTTATGCGATGCAGGTAAATATTTTGATTTTGGTGTTTCTGATACTGCTAGTTATAAAGTATCAGCATGCAGAATTAGTAGTACGGAAATACGTAAAGCGCTCGAAAATAATAAATTAAAAGAAGCTGAGCAAATGCTAGGTCGGCCATATTCTATTATCGGTCGGGTATTTCATGGCGATAAAAGAGGGCGTGAATTAGGCTTTCCTACCGCTAATGTTTTGCTAAAAAGACGCGTATCGCCTGTATCGGGTGTTTATGTAGTTAAAGTAAAGACCAATAACGGTGATTTTTTTGGTGTAGCGAATATAGGCTCAAGGCCAACTGTTTCAGGTATCAGACAACAACTAGAAGTTCATATCTTTAATTTTCAGCAAGATATTTATGGGCAATCTATTGAAGTGGTTTTACTGCATAAACTACGTGAAGAACAACGTTTTAATTCACTGAATGAGTTAAAACAACAAATTAGTAAAGATAGTGAGCAAGCTTGGCAATTTACACAGGCTTTAAGCTTAGATTGATTAATATGCATGTTGGTGTGAACCAGCTAGATTAAATAACGGACCGTAATTTAAATGAGTGATTATAAACATACATTGAATTTGCCAGATACTAAGTTTCCAATGAAAGGAAATATGGCAAATCGTGAACCGCAAATGTTAAAAGACTGGAGCGAAAAGGAGCTATACAGCAAAATTCGTGCGGCGAAAAAAGGTAAGAAATCTTTTATTTTGCATGATGGTCCTCCGTACGCAAACGGTAATATTCATTTAGGTCATTCAGTTAATAAAATTTTAAAAGACGTTATTATTAAATCTAAAACATTATCTGATTTTGATTCTCCTTATGTTCCTGGTTGGGATTGTCACGGCTTACCTATTGAATTAATGGTTGAAAAAAAGGTCGGCAAACCGGGTCATAAAGTAACAGCTGCACAATTTCGTCAAAAATGTCGTGAATATGCGGCCAAACAAGTTGATGGTCAACGTCAAGATTTTAAACGTTTAGGTGTTTTTGGTGACTGGGAGAATCCCTATTTAACCATGAACTTCGATACGGAAGCGAATATCATCCGAGCGCTGGGAAAAATAGCTGAAAATGGTCATTTAGAACAGGGCTTTAAACCTGTTCATTGGTGTACAGATTGCGGCAGTGCTTTGGCTGAAGCTGAAGTAGAATATCAAGATAAAATGTCACCAGCGATTGATGTAAAATTCAATGTGGTAGATGAAGCGCTTGCCGATAAATTTTCCCACCCTGAAGGACATTCAGGTGAAGGCCAAATTGGCGTCGTTATCTGGACGACTACTCCATGGACTTTACCGGCAAACCGGGCTGTTTCTGTTCACCCCGATGTAGAATACTCACTAATACAATACGAGAATGAGCAGGGCAAAGCACGTTTAATTCTTGCAACTGATTTGGTGAAAGCGTGTATGGACCGCTTTGGTATTGAAAAATATCACGCCTTAGGTTTTGCTAAAGGTGCTGAGTTAGATCGCGCTGAAGTTAAACATCCATTTTATGATTTTAACGTCCCTATTATTTGTGGTGAGCATGTTACAACTGATTCTGGTACAGGTTGTGTACATACGGCGCCTGGTCATGGTGTTGACGATTTTGTTGTCGGCAAAGCATACAATTTAGAAGTTGCAAACCCTGTTGGCGCTAATGGTGTTTATCTTGAAGGCACTGAGCTTTTTGAAGGTCAGCATGTCTTTAAAGCCAACAATAGTGTTGTTGAAGTGTTAAAACAACATGGTGCCTTAATGCATTATCATGCTTATGAGCATTCTTATCCTCATTGTTGGCGACATAAAACGCCGATAATTTTCCGTGCTACTCCGCAATGGTTTATCAGCATGGACAAAGCTGGTTTGCGTCAAGATTCGTTAAAAGAAATTACTAAAACACAGTGGATCCCTGATTGGGGGCAAAGCCGTATCGAGTCTATGGTAGAAGGTCGCCCTGATTGGTGTATCTCTCGTCAACGTACATGGGGTGTTCCTATTGCGTTATTTATCAATAAAGACACAGGTGCATTGCATCCTCGTAGTATTGAACTTATTGAAGAAGTCGCTAAACGAGTTGAAAAAGAAGGTATACAAGCTTGGTTTGATCTAGAAGCCAGTGAATTGATTGGCGATGACGCTGAACAATTTATCAAAGTACCTGATACGTTAGATGTTTGGTTTGACTCAGGTACTACCCATTACTCTGTGGTGGATGCACGTGAAGAACTTAATGCAGGCGCTGATTTATATTTGGAAGGCTCTGATCAGCACCGTGGTTGGTTTATGTCTTCAATGATATCTTCTGTTGCAATGAATGGTAAAGCGCCATATAAACAAGTGTTAACACATGGTTTTACCGTCGATGAAAAAGGCCATAAAATGTCGAAATCATTAGGGAATGTTATTACTCCTGATGAAATCACCAAGCAATATGGTGCTGATATTTTGCGTTTATGGACGGCTTCGGTGAACTACACGCAAGAAATTACGGTATCGAAAGAGATATTTAAACGTCAGGCAGATGCGTATCGACGTATACGTAATACGTCTCGATTCTTGTTAGCGAATATAAATGGCTTCGAACCGGCGAATCATTCTGTTGCTTTCGAAGATATGGTTGCTTTAGATCGTTGGGTAGTAGGAAAAGCTGCCGAGTTACAAGCTGACATTATTAATGCTTATGATGAATACGAGTTTCATCAAGTTGTTCACAAGATGATGAATTTCTGTACTAATGAGCTAGGTGGTTTTTACTTAGACATAATTAAAGATAGACAATATACCGCTAAAGATAACAGTGTGGCGCGTCGTTCATGCCAAACAGCTATGTATTTGATTGCTGAAGCAATGACCCGTTGGATGGCGCCTATTTTATCTTTCACCGCACAAGAAATTTGGACAGCGTTACCTGCACCAGTTTCAGGTGAGCGTGATGAATTTGTTTTCACCAATGTTTGGTTTGATGGTTTATCATCTATGGCTGACGGAAGTGAATTAAATAACGAATTTTGGAGCCAATTACTGCAAGTACGCGGTGAAGTCAATAAAGCTTTAGAGCTGGCTCGTAAAGAAAAACAAGTGGGTAAAGCACTTGAAGCAAAAGTAACTTTGTATACGAATGAAGCTTTAGCCGCTATTTTAAATCACTTAGGCGATGAACTACGTTTTGTTTTAATTACGTCTGCAGCGAATGTTGAGGTAGTGATTGAAAAACCAGCCAATGCTAATGATACTGAAATTGATGGTTTATGGCTTAGTGTTGAACCTGCAGAAGGTAAAAAATGCGATCGTTGTTGGCATGTCACGACAGATGTTGGTCAACATTCGGCCCATGAATTACTTTGTGGTCGTTGTATTAGTAATGTTGATGGTGATGGCGAAACACGGAAATTTGCTTAATTTTAACTAAGTAGATGAAGAGAATGCTCAGTTATTAGTGATGTCACTATTGGTAACTGAGCATTTTTCATTCAGAGCATTTGGTTGTTTAACTTAATAATATTTTAGAGAAATTAATGACCTTTTTAAAAATCAATTCAAGTTTGCAGTGGCTATGGCTCACGGCAATATTTTTAATCATCGACCAAATAACCAAGCAATGGGTTGCCGGTTCAATGGAACTTTATCAGTCGATTAATATTCTTCCATTTTTTAATATTACTTACGCACAAAATCATGGCGCGGCTTTTAGTTTTTTAGCGGATCAAAGTGGCTGGCAACGTTGGTTTTTCACTTCAATTGCCGCAATCGCTTCGGTAGTATTTCTAGTTTGGTTAAAACGAACGCCAAAAGAACAACCACTTTTAGCCGCAGCACTGGCTTGTATGTTAAGTGGAGCTTTAGGCAATTTAATTGACCGTTCAATGTTTGGTTACGTTATCGACTTCTTGGATTTTTATGTCAAGGGGTATCATTGGCCAACATTTAATGTCGCCGATTCAATCATCTTTGTAGGCGCGGCTTTAATGATAATTGATTCATTTAAGCAAGAAAAAACCTCTAAAAATCAGGATGCGAAAGAGAACTGATATGTCTAAAATTATAGAAAAAAATTCTGAAGTTATCGTTCATATAACTATGAAATTAGCGGATGGCTCAGCAGCTGATAGTACTAAAGTTAATAATAAACCAGCAAAAATTATTATGGGTGATGCGAGTATTTCACCTGCTTTTGAAGCGCAATTATTAGGGCTTTCCGCGAATGAAAGTAAAGAGTTTACCTTAGCGGCTAAAGATGCGTTTGGTGAGTCGAACCCTGATAATATCCATTATGTTGATGCGAGCAAGTTTTCTGCGGAAACACCAGCTAAAGTCGGTAATATTATTACTTTTACCCAACCTGGCGGTGTTGAACTTCCAGGGATGATCAGCGAAGTATCAGGAAGCTCTGTAACCGTTGATTTTAATCATCCATTAGCTGGGCAAGCAGTAACTTTTGTGATTGATGTTGTTGAAGTTTTATAATGTATTTAACCTTATTTTCTAGAGAGCCATTATGGATATTATTTTAGCTAACCCTCGAGGCTTCTGTGCCGGTGTTGATAGAGCCATTAGTATTGTTGATCGTGCGCTAGACTTATTTGATGCACCAATTTATGTTCGCCATGAAGTGGTTCATAATAAATTTGTCGTTAATGGTTTAAAAGATAGGGGAGCAATATTCGTCGATGAGCTGCATGAAGTGCCCGATGATAGTACGGTTATTTTTAGTGCGCATGGTGTTTCTAAAGCCGTTAGAAATCAAGCTAAAAGCCGTGGATTAAAAGTTTTTGATGCGACTTGTCCGCTTGTGACTAAAGTACATATGGAAGTCACTCGCGCTAGTAGAAAAAATGTTGAATGTATATTAATTGGACATCAAGGCCACCCAGAAGTTGAAGGCACTATGGGGCAATATGAAAGTGAAGAAGGTGGAATTTATTTAGTTGAATCGGTTGATGATGTTGCGGGTTTACAAGTAAAAAATCCTCAAGAACTTTATTATTGTAGTCAAACCACTTTGTCAGTTGACGATACTAGTGATGTTATCAACGCATTAAGAATAAAATTTCCTGAGATTCAAGGCCCAAGAAAAGACGACATTTGCTATGCGACCCAAAATCGTCAAGATGCGGTTAGATCTATTGCCAATGAAGTTGATCTGTTATTGGTTGTTGGTGCGAAAAATAGCTCTAATTCAAACCGCTTAAGAGAACTTGCAGATAAAATAGGGACTACGGCTTATTTAATCGATACTGCCGATGATATCAAAGAGTCTTGGTTAAAGAACGTTAAAAATGTTGGTGTTACTGCAGGGGCATCCGCACCTGAAATATTAGTAAAACAAGTTATCGATGCCTTAAAAGAGTATGGGGGAAAAGCCGTAACTGAGTTTCCTGGGCGTGAAGAAAATACAGTATTTGCGGTACCGATTGAATTGCGCTAATCTTAGTTTAGGTTGAAATTTAAGCAACGAAATCTTCACAGAGATAATTAAACTGCTATATTTTTATAAATAATTACTATTAAACAAATAGTTACTGTGCGTCTATTGTTGGATGACTATTTGTTATATGGATGTAAGGTATGGGTTAATGCTGTTCACGTTGGTGATTTTTAACACATATAAGCTTTTCTTCTCGATATTAAATGTTTCTTTTATATCGACATTTCCACTTGTCAAAAAATCAATGTATGCTCAACAGATAATACGTTCTTGTTGTTATTTGGATCCTTGTAATTTATTCACAAAGGAAGGGATATGAAAAAAGCATATAAAAATAATAATCAACTCGGTATGACCTTTATTGAAGTACTTGTTGCACTCTTTATACTTGTAACAGGTGTGTTAGGCGCTGTGGCTATGCAGGCCACCGTTAAAAAAGGCAGTTTTGATGCTATGCAACGTTCTTTAGCTTCTGCATTAGCTCAAGACATTGTCGAAAGAATGCGTAGTAATGGTCCGGCAACTATTGCAGGGTATATGAAAACAAATTATGGCGTTGCATTAGATGCAGTACCTGCTAAACGTTGTAATACCGTTGCTAGCCTATGTACTCCTACTGAAATGGTGATCAATGATACTTATGAGTGGGAAGCTGCTTTAATGGGCGCAAATGTTACCCAAGGCACAACTAAAACAGGTGGATTAGTGGGCGGTAGGGCATGTATTAGTAATACACTTAACGCGATTACGGTTGTGGTTAGCTGGCAAGGACGGGTTGACATTTCAGATAGTAAAAAAGTGAATGCTTGTGGTACGGCTGGGGATAAAAGACGTCAAGTCGTTGTTGAGGCGTTTATAAATTAATATGAAAACATTTAACTATTCTCACCATAAAGGCTTTAGCTTAATTGAATTATTTATTGCATTAGCGGTAGGTTTAGGCTTACTTGCTGGCGTATTAAGTGTTTTTGTCAGTATGAAAACGACAACCAAAGAAACGTCAACTTATGGGGAATTACAAGAAAATGGACGATTTGCATTAACCGTTTTATCCGATGATTTACTAAGACAAGATTTTTGGGGCGACTATGTTGGTACCTTTGATTTAGCTAATTTAAATGGTGCTGCTTTGGGAGCTCCTGGTAATGATTGTCAGGGAGACGGTATCAACAATCGAACATTTCCTGTGGCTGTAGGACATTTTAGAACCCTTTGGGGAGAAACGGCTACCACGGATGATCCTTTGGGATGTTTTGCTACATCGGCACCAGCGAAAGCTGGTTCAGATATCTTACAATTAAAACGGGTTATTTCAACGCCCGTGTTACCTGCTGATATTTCAGCAGACAATTATTATTTAATCACCAACTTAAGCGATGGTGAGTTATTTGATGGAGGTTCGGCGGTACCAAGCGTTGACAACAGCCAAATTTGGGAATATCAGCATCATGTATATTACGTCACTGAACAAGTACAAGGCACGATCAGTGTACCAGTTTTGATGAAAGGGCGCTTAACGAACTCGATGACTTTTTCTCCTATCATAGATGGCATTGAAATGATCCGTTTTATGTATGGGGTGGATACCACCGATGATGGTGTCGTCAATGCTTTTATTTCGGCTGATAATATGACAGAAGCATTATGGAATAATTCGACAAACTCAAATATATTGGCGGTAAAAGTTTTTGTACTTGCTCGAAGTGTTTTACCTGATAATAATTACACCAATGATAATACGTATTTATTAGGGGATTTGTCCGTTACACCTAATGATAATTTCCGTCGGTTATTATTCAGCTCGACAGTCACTTTATTTAATGCGAGGGTTGATTCATGGTAGATAGCAATCGTAACATTCGTATTTTAAAACATACACAACAAGGCGCGGTACTGATTGTATCTTTGATATTTTTAATTTCATTAACCGCAGTTGCTGCAGCTTTAATGCAAAATACTACCTCAGATATGAAAATGTCAGGGGCCAGTGAAGAAAAATTGGTTGCCACGCAAGAAGCAGTCAGCGCAATTGATGAAGTGATCTATAATCAAGTAGCTCCGGGTCAAACTAATGAGTTTGCGAAACCACTTGTGGTGGCAAATTTTCCCAATACAGATCAATCTTTATTGTTACCAGCTACAAAAACGGGCGCCACAGCAAGTGTTGATGTGGCAAATAATGATTTAAGGCTAGAGGCCGATTGCCCCCACTCTCGATCTGCCTCTTCGGTTCAGGTTTTTACTTGTAATGTCTTAAGAGTTCAAGTAAATCGTAATTATGGTCGAAACAATGTAAATACTATTGATGTTAACTCTGGGGTGGCTCAGCAGTTACTAAAATAATGTTTTCATTCGATTCATGGGGATAGGAATATGAAGAAAATTCTAACGCTGATTTTAACGTCTGCACTCACTTTATCTTTTTTTTCAATCGGAGAAGATATTGAGCTCTATATTAGTGATACGGTTAAACAGTTAGCTCAACGCCCGCAGGTATTAATTATTTTTGATAATTCCGGCAGTATGGGAACAGTAGAAAATGTCAACGCATCCTATGATCCTGACACTGAGTATGACGCGGTTGGTGGCTTAAACTCTCTGTCTGATAAGTTTGTCTATTTCGTGAAAGGCGGCGTTGATGGTGTAAGTTTACCTGTACCTGATAGCCCAAGTGAATCACGTCGCTTTTTAGATGAAATCAATAGCTGTCAAACGGCACGAGATATTTTAGCTACTACAGGTTTTTATACTGGGCATATTCGCGAGTATTCGTTAAAAGGTAATACAGGAACATGGGAAGAATTACCTGACAACAATGGCGCTAATATTGAAGTGATTGATTGTGAAGATGACGTCACGAATGAAGATCCTACCAATGTAGATGGACTAGATTCTGGTTATCCTGTTGATAACCAAGGTGACAAAAAAAATCCTGTTTATCATACCACTGATGTCAATGATTCTAATGTCAGTTGGTCTGGTACCTTAGTGACATTATATACTGACAATTATTTACGCTGGCATCATGGTGAAGATATAGCCCAAGTTTCCAGATCCCGTTTAGATCAAGCGAAAGAAAGTATTACCAATGTAATTAAATCAGCTCCATCGGTAGATTTTGGTTTGCAGATTTTTAATTATGATGATGGTGATAAATCAACAGATCCTAATGGTGGGCGTATAGTTTTTGGTATTGATGAACTTGATAACACCAAACAAGCTGCATTTTTAAAAATCATAAATGATGAATTAAAAGCGCAAACGTGGACACCGCTTTGTGAGTCTCTTTACGAAGCTTATAATTATTTTGCTGGTAAAGCGGTAGATTTTGGCGATGATGATCAGAGCCAAGGAGGCTCTTATAAAAAGAATAATCCGCCAAGAGATACTTCTATAGAAAGTAGCGGTAAATACATCACACCGTTTAGTAATTGTAATGGAAAAGCTTATGTTATTTTAATTACCGATGGTGAGCCAACGTATGATAATGGTGCTGATACAAAAATTAAAGCGCTAACGAGTGAGGAAGATGGCAGTACAGTAAATTTTAATGGCACAAAATATAAAAGTAATTATTTAGCAGGCTTAGCAGGTTGGATGAATGACTACGATGTTAACGTCGATTTAGACGGCTCTCAGAAAGTGAGTACCTTTACTATAGGATTTAGTAAAGGTGCGGATAGTGCAGCAGATCTTTTAAAAGAAACTGCTTCAAGAGGTGGAGGGCAATACTTTAAAGCTAAAGATAGTGTTCAGTTAACGGCGGCACTTTTAACAGCACTCGGTGAATTAGAACCGAGTAACGATAGTTTAACCTCGGCCTCTGTTGCTTCAAATAACTTTGATAGAACAGAAACATTAAATGCCGTTTACTACGCCATGTTTAATCCGCAAAATGGCCCACGTTGGCAAGGTAATTTGAAAAAATATAAAGTCATAGGTGGTGAGCAAGTAGGGCAGTCAAGTGTACCGGCGTTGAATGATGATACAGGACATTTTTCAGACAGTGTCACCAGCTTTTGGTCAAAAACCAATTCGAAAGATGGCGATAAAGTTGCAGAAGGTGGCGTTGCAGATATGCTGCGAAATATGACCAGTAGAACACTTTACAGCGATTTAACGGTTGACGGAGATAGCTTAGTAACCTTTAACCGTTCAAATGCTGAAAAAGCTTTTACCGATGCGGCAGGTTTAGCAGCAGAGCTAGATGTGTTAGAAGATGAAATTGATGATACGTTAAATTGGCATGCGGGTATGGATGTCGATGATGAAGATGATGATAATTCCACCACCGACATGCGATACGATGTATTTGGTGATCCATTACATTCAAAACCTTTAGTGGTGAATTATGGTGATAGTATCCGTATTGTCATAGGGACAAATGCTGGCGTGCTTCATATGTTTGAAGATAATACAGATACCGATGTGGTGACTGAGAATTGGGCCTTTTTACCTAAAGAGTTTTTCCCAAATATTAAACATCTGAGAAATAACTATTCATCTGCGGATAAAGTATATGGCATTGACGGGCGTATAACGTCTTATATTAATGATGCAAACGGTGATGGCATTGTTAATGGTTCGGATAAAGTGTATATCTTTTTTGGACTTCGTCGTGGTGGTTCATCGTATTATGCACTTGATATAACATCGCCTACCTCTCCTAAATTTTTATGGAAAATTGATAGTAACACCCCAGGATTTAGCGAATTAGGCCAATCATGGTCGCAACCTAAAATTGCTTATTCTGCGCTTAATGTCACGGGGACAACTGCAGAGCCAGTATTAATATTTGGTGGTGGTTATGATGCAGGAAAAGACGCTGCTGGTGTGGGCGGAAATGATTCTAAAGGCCGCGCTATCTATATGGTAGATGCAAAAACAGGTACGTTAAAATGGAGTTTAGCACCGAGCGGTGGCACAACAACATTTACTGGGATAACTGATAGTATCCCTTCTAGTATTGGCATGTTAGATAGTAATGGTGATGGTTTGGTTGATCGCTTATATGCCGGAGATACTGGAGGAAACCTTTGGCGTGTCGATATGCCAGATGAAAGTCCAACAGATGCTAATAACCCATGGACAGTATTTAAGTTAGCATCGTTGGGAGGTACCACAAATGATACTGACCGTCGTTTTTTTAACGAACCTTCAATTGTTAGAACTTTTATCACTGAAACTATCGAAACAACGGTAACCGATGAAGAAGGTGCGACGACTAAAATTACCAGTAAACAAGAAAAACCTTATGAAGCAATCCTCATAGGTAGTGGCGATAGATCTAATCCACTTGGAGAAGATACACAAGATAGTTTCTTTATGATCAAAGATGAAAATATCAAAACACAATCTTTTCCAAGTAAAACTCTGCCAACAATACCGGCGCCAACAGCGATCACGATGAGCCAATTGTATGATTATACAAATAATCCATTTGGCCAAACGATGACCACGACCCAGCTAAATACTTTAGAGCTTGCGGTTAGTCAGAAGCAAGGTTGGTATATAAACTTTGGCAAGTCAGACGGTGAAAAAAATACCGAGTCCGCTATTGTTATTAAAGGCGTGGCATATTTTACTTCTTTTATGCCGCCATCATTGGTTGGTAATCAGGCGATTTGTGAAATACCAGGTGGTCAAGGCTGGTTATATGCAGTTGATTTAGCACTTGGAACTAAAAAATATAATTGGGTGGATTCAGAAAATCCTGATGGTATAACCGATGGTGATGAACGAAAAGTTTACATCAGTGAACAATTTTTAGGGACACCAACTTTAATTGTCGTACCTGAAGACGATGGTGATGAGAACACCATAGATGAAGCCGTTGGCAATATTATTGTTGGCCGAAAAATAGTACCTGTGGGTTTTAGTTTACAAACGATGAGAACACACCTTTATATTGATGAGAATAATTAATGAAAAATAACATTAAAAAGTTACAGGGCTTTACCTTAGTAGAGCTGCTGATAGTAGTCGCTATTATTGGTATATTAGCTTCTGTGGCCTATCCGTCATACATAGACTTTGTTCTTAAATCTAATAGATCTGAAGGACAAAGAGAGCTAGTTCGCCTTGCTAATTTACAAGAACAACTTTACGTTGATAGTCGCGCGTATACCGCTGATATGACTAAATTAGGCTTAGCAGCCGATCCATATATCACTGAGAGTGGCTTTTATAGTATTGATGCTAAGGTTGTTGGTGAAACTTTTACATTAACGGCTACGGCCAAAGGCACCCAAACAAAAGACACCAATTGTAAAACAATGACAATTACTGAAACGGGCAAGAAAACACCAAGCAGTAATTGCTGGGAGCAGTAAAATGAATAAAATATTACTTTTCGTGGCGAGTACCACTTTGATGATAGTAAGTCATCAAGGGATAGCAAAATCATCTATCCAAGACAATACGATTAAAACAAAATGTTTCGTCACTTTATATGGTGGCCAAAAAACGATTCTGTATCAAATTATTAATGCGAAAGAATTGTCTAAATTACCAAAAACATTAACAAATTCAACGACAATGACAACTTTATCTGAAGAAAAACAAAAGGTTTATAAAGTGACGGAATGTATTAAGTCTTCGGAGCCATTTAAAAATAAATTTGCACAAGCGGTTGAGAAAATTACACCGCAATAGATAAATTACACCATAAAAGGGGAGTCGGTGACGATATAAGCATTAATGTTTATCAATTAAGTTAAATGATTTAAGGGCATTAATATCGTCACTTAGTTGTTGCTCAACGATATTTAATGCTTTTAATTGTTGGCAAAATGCAGAAACCTTAGATTCAATCGTACTGACTTTGGTATTCAATTTAAGTTCTTTACTAATATTTCCCATGTTATTTACATGGGTATTAGGTCTTTGTTCACTACTTTCGCTATCACTATTACTCATTGCTTTTCCAACAGCCGAAACAATTGTTCCGATTGAGTTAGCAATGATAGCCTCAATTTCTTCTTCAAACTCACCGGCTAACACATCATCAAAATTATCGAAATCTTGAGGCGCGATATAAAAGCTATTGTCGCTATGATTAAAGCGGGTACGGATACGCCATTGTAATTCGTCGAATTGTTTCTGCAGTTTCTGATGAGATGCGCTGTTTTCTCCGGTGATCCCTGCGATGACTTTATTCACTACGTTTAACCCAACGTCGACGCTTTCAATGGCGATAGAAACTATTTCAGGGATTTGACTACGTATTCCGGAAAAATACTCTTTGATCAGTTGTCGTTGAGGCGCGGATAATTCGATTTCACTACCGTTTATGAATAACTGGCTCGCGCCATTTACTTGAACATAGGTTTTGCCATTATCAATTATTCGCACATGTGTAGGGTCAATGATTACACCGTAATTCAGGTTTATATCACATTGGTGAGCTAAAGCATGCGGTATAAACAGTGAAGTGCTAACTAGTGCTAAATTACGAAAAAATTTATACATGTATCGAAAGACGCATTAAGAATTTACGATGGGATCTATAATTATTTTTCTTTCTTTATAGCGCATTTTACTTGGCCCATATTCTCTTTTGGTTTTATCATGATATTCACCGATAATTAACTGTACACTTTGATAAATACGCTCACTTGCTTCGACAAAAACACAGGCCATATAATTATTTTTTTCTTCTTCGACACTTTCTTTTTCGTTAAGTAAAGTTCCCATGCGTTCCGCGTGATGTTTATAAGTAGACATGACTTTATTTAAGACTTCAGGGTTCACTTTATCTTTTGGTAATTTTTTTAACTTGTTGCTCGCTTCTTTTAATTCATTGGTCGCGTTAGATTCAACTTCTAGTTTGTCTTCTATTGCGCTGAGTTTTTCTTGGATTTCTTCTAAACGTTTCTCAAAAGTAATAATGGTTGTGCTTCCCGCTGTAGCACCAACAGTGCCAGCATGAACTGAACTCCCAGCACTAATAAAGCCCGCAATTAATTTACCGTTTGCTTTATCTTCCGTGCCTAACCATAATTTATCTTCTACATTTATGATGCTATGCATCATTTGATTTTCAATGCGCATTTCTTTACAAGCAATATCAGCATATTGACAATATTTAGCAAAAACTTTCCCAGCCGCTTTAATGGAGACACTCATGATGATGTCGGTCATTTTTTGAACTTCAACATCTTGTTTTTTACCGATTATGCCGCCGCCAATCGTGATATCACCGCCTGACTCTAAATACGCCGATTCAACAAAACCAGCAACAGAAATATCACCGCTTGCGATCACTTTCATCCCTTCACAAACGTCACCATCAATGATCACACTCCCTTCAAATTGAATGTGTCCGGTACTCACATCGACGTTTTTGATTTTATAGACTTCATCAACTTCCATACCGTTATCAATAACACGCGGTAAACCCACTCGGGTTGAAACTAACACATCTTTATTTTTAGGACTGATGGTTGTGCCTTCACCTACATTTAATGAAACGTCTTCACCAGGAACCGGCTCTAATGGCGTTCCGGTAACAGAAAAACCTTTTATGCCTTCTGTCGGAGGGATTTTTTTCGCTAATGGATCGCCAACTCTTACGCAAATGATGTCGCCTAAATCACGCATATCAACAGAGCCATCTTCTTTTTCTTTCGGCTTGAGTATTCTTTGTTGCGCACTTTCAACCAATAATTTTATATTGCCATCTTGACCATTGATCGGGTCTTTACCTAGTGCTATTTTGCCTTTAACTATAGAACCCGGTGGCTCTTTTGCAGCGTATTGGGCAAGTTTTACTAATTCTTCTTTACTAAAACCTTTAGTCACTCCGGCTTTTTGTGCGGCATGAAGAATTGCTTTTGCAGATAAATGTTTACCACCTAACGCTGTGGATATTTCACCGGTAGCAGACATTTCATCTTTATCTATTTCAATGGAAATCTTGGCGTCACGTCTTTCTAAAACTTGATATCGTATCTCGCGACCAGACTGGTTCGCTTGTAGAGGTTTTAAAACGCTGTTTAATTCAGCGATAGCGTTTTTAATGTTACCGTTATCAACATATAAATCAGAATATTCTGAATTTTCAATAAGCTCGTTAATTGTAACTTCAGTGATCAACTTATCGTCTTTTACTGGTTGCAATAATAAGTCGATATTATCTTTTTTATTGATTTCTAAACACGCTATGGTCACGTTATAAGCTCTCTTTTACTTAATTATTACTTTATTACAAAGAATGTTAAGTATAATTTTCTTGATGAATTCTAATGAAGTTTTTGGTGCCAACTTTAGAATAATCAATTTTATATTCTTTATTATCCAATGCTTGGATAAATATCAACGTTTTCTCTTCACCGAATACATCGGTAGAGGCAACATCAACAACATCTTGATAAGCTTTTTTTGCATCTGATTTTTTTCGAGGTATCTCTCCGGTATATATGCCAATACCTCTATTACTGATTACCACAACCGGGTGAGCACCATTGATGATTAATAAATCAAACTTACGAATTTTATGGATGATTGTGTTTCTACCACTGGTGATAAAATTCTTCTCAATCAAAATATACTCCTAAATAGCTTTATGATGATGTTAAAGGCTAATAAATTATCGGGATTTCCCTGTTAAGACACTAAATATCTTTATTCATAGCCAATATTTTTCACACCCTATTGCCTTTTTTTTGTGACAGTTTAGTTTAGATTAATATAAATATATAAAGTTTTGATTTAATACGCAATAAATAACAAGTTATCACATGAAAAAGTTACTATTATGGCGTGTGACTTATGCCTTTCTTTTTTAGTTAAAATAATAAGGTTGTTGCGTACTAGCAATTAATTCTCGTCTTATTAAATCTAATGCTCTATTGGCTACAGCCGTTTGAAAGTAACGTCTTGTGCCTTTTATACAAAGGTAAACGGTTTTGATCTTTTTGTCACTTCCCCAGGCTATCCATACAGAGCCGACTGGTTTTTCTTTCGAACCACCATCTGGACCAGCAATCCCAGAAACAGCAATTGCATAAGTAGCATCAGATTTCGCTAATGCACCTTGTGCCATTTCGATAACCACTTGTTCGCTAACAGCACCATATTGTTGAAGTGTTTCATTGCTGACATCTAGCATCTGTTGTTTAGCTTTATTGGAGTAAGTAACGTATCCCGCTTCAAATGATTTGGAAGAACCAGCAATATTCGTCAATAAACTTGATATCAAACCGCCGGTACAAGACTCCGCAGTGCAAATACTTTGATTTTTTTGTTGTAATAAGTGTAATACGTATTCTGCCATGGTGGGCGTTTTATCATTCAGTTGGGATAAAATATGATCCCCTAATAAATGATAAAGTTTATCTCGACACGTTGTTAAACTCTCAATATGTTGCTTTTGATGAATCGTTAATTTTAATTCTAAAAAGGGTGAAGAAGCTCTAAAGCCAATATCAACTTCTTTTGGCCACGCAGGGAATTTTTCTACTAATAACGCTTGTAAAGTTGATTCACCTAGCCCGAAAACATGAAGTCGTAATACCTGATAATGCTGATGTTGTGATAATTTGGGTTGTATTAACGGTATCACTTCTTCTTGGAGCATGATGGCTAATTCGCTAGGTACTCCAGGTGTACAATATATATCGCATTGTTGAAAATTAAGATGGAAACCGACAGCGCTTCCCGTCCTATTTTCGATAATATTGACACTTTGGGGAAGCATCGCTTGTTTTAGGTTTGTTTTATCTAAAGGAATGCCGCGACGACTCGCCCAATCTTGTAGATGGTTAACAGCACTAGGGTGTTCTGTTAAAGGCAGCTGACAGCTTTTGGCAAGTGCTTGTGCGGTTAAATCATCAATTGTTGGACCTAAACCACCATTAATGATCAGTACATCGGCCTGTTTACTTATTGTTTGAATTTCATGAATGAGTAACTCTATGTCATCTGCCACCGTTACTTTCCGCTCAATCGAAGCACCTAAAGGTAATAAATATTGTGCAATCATGGCAGAATTTGAATCAATAATATCTCCCACCATCAATTCATTTCCGGTTAAAAGCAATTGAATCTTAAGATTATCCAAACCTGTGTCCCTGTTATTAATACTCACGCTAGGAAAGTAATTTAACTATTTACTGAGGGTATTTAAACCTTTTTATTATTTGTTGTTACTAATGGTATAAATCAAGTTTATGAGAAAAGGAATAAAGATGAAATTATTAAATATGAGTAGTGTTGTTGGTTTCGTTTTGTTGACATCAATACTTAGTGGTACTGCAACGGCGGAAGTACATGATGAAATTACTAAAATATTTACAGTAGCAGAGCCAACTGAATTTCGCTTAGATAATGTCAATGGTGATGTGGAAATACGTGCTTGGGATAATGATAAAATTAAAGTGAATGCTGTTATTAAAGCTAAAAATCAAGCTGCACGAGAAAGGATCACGATTGAAATGAATGAGAATGATCGTGGTATAAGTGTTGAAACGCATTATAAAAAATCATCAGGGTGGGGGAGGAATCACTCCGGTAGTGTTGAATATACCGTGATGGTGCCACGATATACTCGCTTGTCTTCTATTGATTTAGTTAACGGCTCATTAATTGTTGAAGGCGTAGAAGGCGAGGTCAATATTGATTTAGTCAATGGGTCTATTGAGGCTAAAGGCTTAACAAAAGACAGCGAAATCAATTCCGTCAACGGGAGTATAGTCGCCACCTATCAGTCGCTATCCAATGATTTACGCGATATCTCTATAGATACCGTTAACGGCCGTATAGAATTAAATTTACCTGAGTCAATTAATGCCGATGTTGAAATAGATACGATGAACGGAAGTATCCGAAATGACTTTGGCTTATCGGTTAATAAAAACATGTTCTCTGGTAAAAATTTACACGGAACGATTGGCTCTGGAGATATACGTATTTCTATTGAAAGTGTTAATGGCGGTGTCAAATTACGGAAAAATTAATATCTGCTGACCTATGGTTAAAAAAGTAGTTAATTTAAGCGACTTATTGTCGCTTTTTTAATGCCTAGTATGTATGAATAGCGTATTATTGCCGGTAAAGAAATTAATTATTTTCAAAGATGAATTTTCAACGGCAACAATTATTTGGTTCTTGGTATCGTAGCGAAGTGCTACCAGATGGCGCCATTCAAACAGAACTTGCTAAAATGTCTGAAGATGGGGCATATGAATTTGCTTTTTCAATCCATGGAAAGCAAGGTGAAGTAATAGAACACTCGATCGAGTTTGGTGATTGGGGACTTGTTGGTGATATCCATTTTACTATAGCAAAAGCAGAATACATCGATGATGAACAATACGCCGCAGATTTAGCTGACCAAAATAATTATCATGCCTATAAGGTCTTAGAATTAACCCATCAATTTTTTAAATATAAGCATATTGTTAGCAATGAGGTGTTTATCCTTAGACGCGTTATTGATAAGATCGCCCACTGCTAGTTTCCACCCTTTAAATATTTAACCCAATACATGAGATTACGGATGAAGCAATTAAAAGCCGCTAGTTTAATTACCGCGATAAAAACCCCATACCACAGCAATGGTGATATTGATTTACCGACGTACGATAAATTAATCGCTGAGCAAATAGCTGCAGGTGTTGATGGTATTATTGTTGGAGGTACAACCGGTGAAGGTCATTTATTGAGTTGGGAAGAGCACTTAATGTTAATTGCACATAGTGTTCATCAATATGGCGAAAAGTTAATTATTGTGGGTAATACCGGTAGTAATAATACCCGTGAAGCTATTAAAGCCACTGAAAATGGCTTTGCGATGGGAATGGACGCCGCTTTACAAATCAATCCTTATTATGGTCGTACATCTACTGCGGGTGTCATTGAACACTTTAAACGAGTATTAGCAATTGGACCGGCGTTTATTTACAACGTGCCAGGTCGTACGGGTCAAGACTTAACACCGGATATTATTGAACCATTAGCTGAACTAGAGAATTTTATCGGGGTAAAAGAGTGTGCGGGCAACGAACGTATTGCTTATTATGAAAAGAAAGGTATTGCCTGTTGGTCTGGTAATGATGATGAAAGTCATGATGGTCGTCATCAATTTGGCTCGCACGGCGTTATTTCGGTTACGTCTAATATAGTCCCAGGTTTAATGCGTAAGCTTATGGATGAAAAAAATGATTCATTGAATGGAGAAATGAATGGCTTAATGAAGTGGTTGTTTTGTGAGCCAAATCCTATTGCTATTAATACGGCTTTAATGATGACAAACGCAGTTTCTGCAAACTTTAGATTGCCTTATCAAGCGCTAACCCTTGAACAACGTCAGCAAGGTTTCGCATTATTGTCTGAACTATCGCAAAGCGATATCGTTGGCGATACATTACAACTTCTCAGCGATGATGATTTTACTTACAGCCCTGCATAATGTTGTCGGTGATTTATCTCAATAAATTAACCAAGTCGGTTAACGATAATGATAATTGACTTGGTAATTTAAAATGTTTATCTATTTGGCTGACAGGGCAAGTAAACTGCAATTCAACTGCACATAATTGTAAATTTACCGTCTCAGGTATTTTCTTGGTTTGATCGCCGTGCAACCTATCGCCCACCACAGGTAAATGAATGCTCGCCGCGTGTTTTCTTATTTGATGTTTTCTACCGGTTTCAATGCTTACTTTCGCTAAAGTTAATTGAGCTTGTTGATCGACCTCTAGTCGGTAAAATGTAGATTTGGCACTTTTATCATCAATCTTTTCAGTGACTTCTAAACCCATTTTATTATCAAAGTTATCAGGTAAAATTCCGTGGACAATTATTTGATAAATTTTTTGTAAATGGTGATTTTCAAATATTTCGCTAAAAGCTCGTGCCATTTTTTTACTATGAGCAATGATGATTAAGCCCGATGCAGCTCGGTCTAACCGATGAACAATAAACGCCGGTCTTTGGGGTAATAAATGAGTTTCTGCCCAGCGCGCAATAGTGCAATGGTCGCTCCATTTCGACCCCTGACTTAACATGCCGTATGGTTTGTACCACACACTGTATTGATTCAGGTCTGCAATTAACTGTGCTTGCGGAGGAAGTTGATTCAACACTTTTTCATCGTAGTAAAAGTGAATAACATCATGTGGTTGTAGACTTTTTTTGATTTTTCTAATGCGTTGCGTATATTTACCGCGTGACAACCACAAGGCGCCTTTATTGATTGCGTCTTTTAATTTCGCCTTACTTAGTGAAAATTCACTGCAACTCTCGGCTAATAACTCAAGTAAATTGAGGTTATCCGTCGAAACATTAATATGGCGTTCAAATTTTATCATGTAAGCTTAGTTTCATTAAATTATGCTGGTCAAAGCAAGTGGGTTGTTAGAGTTAACAAGGACTTCACCCAAAAACGTATTGTAGCAATTAGCTTCTAGAATTCGAACATTAAATAATGGGTTTTATCATTTAATGAAATTAGCTAAAAGTTTACATGTTAATTTACCAACTTTACTATTAAACTTAACGGTAACTAAATACGGTATTGAAGTGCTATGGCGCTGTGTTAACGCTCATAGACACAAAAAAGGCAAAATAAATGGAACGTGACCTAACACTTTTCCCAAGTGATAATAATGGTGATGCTTTATGGCAAATGTTGTTAGACGGCGATGATCTTTCACAAGCACGAGAAATAGAATTTTCTGTAATTTTTCCTGATCAAGAATTGGCATTGAAATTTGGCCAATTGTTACTTGAAAACAATCAAAAATTATCTTTTTGTAGTTATCAAGAAAGCGAAGAATACCCATGGGAAATCACCGCTTACCCAGAAATGCCGGCTACTTATGAAAACCTGTCGGCTTATCAGCATTTATTAGAAACTAGCTCTGAGCCATTAAAAGGAAAATTTGATGGTTGGTATTGCGTTAGCGAAAACAAATAGTGGTTATGTTTGAACTTACTCAATTAAAGTCATTTAATAAGTCAACCAGTGACTCTTTTCATCAGCAAAAAAATTTCATCAAAAAAGTGTTAGCGGGCCGGATTAGCCAATGTCCGCAATGTAAGCAAAACTTGACTATAAACTTGAGCCATTTAGACGAACCGTCGACGATACGTTGTGCAAAAAAATGTACTGACATTGAACTTGATTGTAGTTAATATATTTGACTCAATATTGAAAAAAGGAATGCCAACTGAGCATTCCTTTTTTTGTCGTAATTATTTGTTCGTTATAAAATGGTGCACACTTCGTCGAAAGATTTTTTGACTAAAGCATGATGCGGCACCGTGGCATCTTCAGCAGGATAACCTGTGATAATTAACATGTAAGCACGGTCATTTTCAGGGCGTTGACAAATTTTACTTAAAAAAGACATTGGCTTAGGGGTGTGGGTTAAGGTAACTAAGCCAGAAGAATGCAGTGCGTTAATTAAAAAACCAGTCGCAATCCCGACCGATTCATGGACGTAATAATTAGTATTATTGTCATCGGCATGAATACCGCCCTTTTTTTGGCTAAAAATAGCAATTAACCAAGGTGCTTCTTCTAAGTAGGGTTTATTGGCATCAGTGCCTAAAGGCTTTAAAGCATCTAGCCACTCTTCACCCGCTCGACCTTCATAAAAACTCCGCTCATGGCTTTCTGCTTGTTCACGGATTTGTTTTTTAATATCGTCACTATGAACGGCGACAAAATGCCAAGGCTGATGATTGGCACCGCTTGGTGCCGTAGCTGCAGATTTGATACAGTTTTCAATCACAGCCTGTGGGACCGGACGATTGCTAAAGCTGCGGATCGAATGGCGGCGCTTTATTTCGGCATAAAATGTTTCTGAGCGAGCAAGCATTTCTTCACAAGAATACTCAATGTAATCTGTAAGCGGGTCAGCGTCATGAGATTGCATAATAGTTGATTTCCTATCAATGGTTTTTGACAGAATAACCAATCGAAATTATATTGCAAGTGCAACAACTTTGTATTTTAATATTTTTATTTCTGTATAAAAATCTTTACAATTTAAAAGTTGATCTTTTGAAATGACGTTTGAAAGCTAACAGTGATAACAAAAATTATAAGGTGGAATAATTTATAACATATTCATTTTAAGTCATATTTTAATAAGCATTTCAGTGTGAATACTTTACAGTTAATAATTTTACAATTTTTTACTCTAACGAAGCTTTTTTTAGTTTAAATCAGTCTTATTCTTATTTAGGTTTTTTTTACAATTCAGCTAATGTTTATTATTCAGAAATAAGTAAAATAACGTCATTGGGAGTTATTTCGATGGAATGTATTAACAACATATTGGCTTTAGCACACTCAAAAAATGAAGGGTTCCCGGCTATTAAAAAGGCAATACAACTTGCGAATATTAGCCATGCAAATCTCAAAGTTTTGTACTTTGAAAAGAGTCCTTCTTATATTAATAAATGGTTAAAAAAAGCTGAAGTAGCTCAAAATAAAGAATATATATTATTGCATAAACTCGTTGAATCAGCTCATCAGCAAGGTATAAATATTAGTTGTGAGAAATTTAATGTAGGTGATAAAAACAAGATTTTGCATAGTTTTTTTAATCAAAATAACTGTGATTTAGTGGTATGTGAATACCAGAATAAAGATGAAAGTTTGTGGTCATTTGACGGACATGAAAATTCAAATTTACTGTATGCTTCTAATATTCCGACGATGTTTGTCAAAAATAAAACATGGCATAATAAAGGGCAAATTTTAGCGGCTATTGAAACAGAAGAGGAGACACTAGTACATCAAAGGCTCAACCGAGAAATAGTCGATAGTACTTGTTATGTTGCTCACCTATTAGATGGGGATATTCATTTATTAAACTGTTATTTAGAAAGTTGTTTGATGTCTTTTCCTACAATTGATGTTCAACCGGAAAAAAGTAAGTTTTCTAGCCATTCTGAACATTTAACATTACTTGCTGAAAAACATCATTTGAATAAAGATAATTTGCATATAGAGCAGGGGTTAGTTGATGACTTATTACCCCAACAAGCGTCAAAAATGGATGCTGATATCGTGGTTTTAGGTTGTGGAGAACATAAAGGTATTTTATCAATGATTCAAGGACATACGATTGACTTTGTTTTAGGCAAACTTGATTGTGATTTGCTTGCGTTAAAACCGGGCGTAATTCATTAATATTTTATTACTCAGCAATAAAAAAGGACCAAGCCTCGCTTAGTCCTATTCTATTTCTGGAAGTTTATCGGTTAATTGATACTAACCAATAAACTTACGCGCATTTCTAAACATTCTTACCCAAGGTGAGTCTTCTTGCCACTCGTCAGGGTGCCAAGAGTTTGCGACAGTTCTAAAAACACGTTCAGGATGAGGCATCATAATAGTTACTCGTCCGTCTGTAGTTGTTAAAGAAGTTATACCATCGGGTGAGCCATTAGGGTTAGCTGGGTAAGTTTCTGTTACGTCGCCGTAATTATTCACGTATCTCATTGAAACTGTACCCGAATTATTGGTATCAGCAATGGCTTGTTCTGATGTGAACTCAGCACGACCTTCACCGTGAGACACCGCAATTGGCATACGAGAGCCAGCCATACCTTTAAAGAAAATTGACGGGCTTTCTTGAATTTCAACGAGTGAGAAACGTGCTTCAAAACGCTCTGATTTGTTTTGAACAAAATGTGGCCATGCTTGTGCACCTGGGATAATTTCTTTCAGGTTTGACAACATTTGACAACCATTACATACCCCTAAAGAGAATGTATCTTCACGGTGGAAGAAGGTTTTAAACATTTCGCGCGCATTCGCATTAAATAAAATGGATTTTGCCCAACCTTCACCAGCTCCTAAAACGTCACCATAAGAGAAGCCGCCGCAAGCAACTAAGCCATTAAAATCTGCTAAATCAGTACGACCTGAGAGAATATCTGACATGTGCACGTCTACTGCAATAAAACCAGCACGGTCAAATGATGCTGCCATTTCAACATGCGAGTTAACACCTTGCTCACGTAGAATTGCCACGCGTGGATTGGTAATGTCTTTTGCATCTTTTGCAATTAAATCAGCGACAATGTCTTCATTGATATCATAAGTTAATTCGACGTTTAAACCAGGATCTTCTGTATCAAACTTAACATCAAATTCTTGTTGCGCACATTCTGGATTATCGCGTAAAGCTTGCATTTTAAGGGTTGTTTCTGCCCAAATAGTGCGGAAATAAGTACGAGTATTTTCTAAAACTACGGTATCGTCACGTTTAAAAGTGATCATGTCATAATCATTTAAACGACCAATATCGGTACAAAGCGATAAGATGCCGTGCTTTTCAAAAGTCGCGTGAATATCATCTACATCTGCTTCACGTATTTGGATCACCGCACCTAATTCTTCATTAAACAATACTTCTAAATCGCTGCCACCATCAGTCATAGCTAGGTTTGAAAGATCGATATCAACACCGGTATGACCGGCAAAAGCCATTTCAGTCACCGTTGTGAATAAACCACCATCAGATCTGTCATGATAGGCAATTAATTTTTCTTCGCGAACTAAGGTTTGTATAGCATTAAAGAAACCTTTTAAGTGCTCTGCGTTATCAACATCAGGCGTTTCATCGCCTAACTGTTTATATACTTGAGCTAAACATGAGCCACCTAAACGATTTTTACCGCCCGATAAGTCAATGGCAACTAATCGTGTGTCGCCTTTATCGCTACGAAGCTCTGGTGTCACTGTTTTACGAATATCTTCTACACGACCAAAAGCGGTAATAATAAGCGACAGTGGTGAAGTTACCGACTTTTGCTCACCATTTTCATTCCATTGGGTTTTCATCGACATTGAATCTTTACCAACTGGAACAGTTAACCCTAATGCGGGACATAATTCTTCACCAACGGCTTTAACGGCTTCATAAAGACCAGCATCTTCACCAGGGTGACCGGCTGGAGACATCCAGTTTGCTGATAATTTTATACGATTTAAATCGCCAATGTCCGTACCAGCAATATTCGTTAAAGACTCGGCAATTGCTAAACGAGCAGATGCGCCGTAGTTAAGTAAAGCAACGGGCGTTCTTTCACCTAGTGACATTGCTTCACCATGATAAGAATCTAATGCTGCTGCAGTCACGCCACAATCCGCCACAGGCACTTGCCATGGGCCAACCATTTGATCTCGGTTTACCATACCCGTTACCGATCTATCACCAATGGTAATTAAAAAGGTTTTTTCAGCAATGGTCGGTAAGCGTAATAATCGATCAGCAGCTTCGCTGATGGAAATATCATTCAATGATAACGCTTCACCCGTTTCTTTCACGGATTTTACATCTTTGATAATTTTAGGCGTTTTACCTAATAGAACATCAAGGGGTAGATCGATAGGTGTATTGTTATGGTGAGAATCCGTTACCGTTAAATGCTCTTCTTCTGTTGCTCTACCTACGACAGCAAAAGGGGCTCTTTCTCGGTTACAAATAGCTTCAAAGTCGGCTAAACGTTCATCAGAAACCGCTAATACATAACGCTCTTGAGATTCATTACACCAAATTTCATGCGGGGCCATGCTACGTTCATCATTGGGTACATTACGTAGTTCAAAATTACCACCACGGCCACCATCTGATACTAATTCAGGGAAAGCATTGGATAAACCGCCAGCACCGACATCGTGAATAAATAAAATAGGGTTGTCATCACCTAATTGCCAACAACGGTCAATGACTTCCTGACAGCGTCTTTCCATTTCTGGATTTTCACGTTGAACCGAAGCAAAGTCTAAGTTTTCAGCCGATTGACCTGATGCCATTGAAGATGCAGCACCGCCGCCTAAGCCGATATTCATGGCTGGACCACCTAATGCGATTAGATTTGCGCCAACACTAATTTCACCTTTTTGGACATGTTCGTCACGAATATTACCTAAACCACCGGCAAGCATGATAGGTTTGTGATAACCGCGAACTTCAACACCGTTAAATGAGTTAACTTGTTCTTCATATGTTCTGAAGTAACCTAAAATCGCAGGGCGTCCAAACTCATTATTAAATGCCGCGCCACCTAATGGCCCTTCCATCATAATATCGAGGGCTGACACAATGCGTGAAGGCTTGCCAAAGTCTGTTTCCCACGGTTGTTCAAAACCTGGAATACGTAAATTTGATACAGAAAAACCGACTAATCCCGCTTTTGGTTTTGAGCCAACACCGGTTGCACCTTCATCACGAATTTCACCACCAGATCCTGTTGCGGCTCCAGGGTACGGAGAAATCGCGGTAGGGTGGTTATGAGTTTCTACTTTCATTAGAATTTGAATGTCTTCATGATGATAGCCATATTCTAAGGTTTCAGGATCTGGGAAGAATCGCCCGCCTTCACTACCGACCATAACTGCCGCATTATCTTTATAAGCACTTAACACATAATCAGGGTTGATTTCATGCGTATTACGGATCATTTTAAATAATGATTTTGGTTGTTTAACTCCGTCAATAGTCCAGTCAGCATTGAAGATTTTATGACGACAATGCTCAGAGTTTGCTTGGGCGAACATATATAATTCAATATCGTTAGGGTTACGACCTAACTTAGCAAAGTTTTCAGCAAGATAAGTAATTTCATCTTCTGCAAGGGCAAGACCTAAATCTACGTTTGCTTTATCTAATGCTGCACGACCGCCAGAAAGCACATCAATAGATGTAAAGTGACCCGGCTCAGCTGTGGCAAATAATTGTTCTGCTTCTTGATAATCATTAAAAAGCGTTTCCATCATACGGTCATGAATCAAACTTGCTAATTGCGCCTTTTGATGTTCATTTAGTTCATCCGCAGAAACATAATAAGAAATCCCTCGCTCTAACCGTATTACTTTATCTAAGCCACAGTTATGAGCAATATCGGTTGATTTTGATGACCAAGGAGAAATAGTACCAGGGCGAGGCGTAACTAAAATAAATTGTCCAACAGGCTCATGTTCTTCTATGGTTGGGCCATAGGTTAATAATTTAGCCAGTACCTTAGTTTCAGTATCATCTAATGCCGATGATAATTGAGCAAAGTGAGTAAACTCCGCATAAATATCGTTGATAGGAAGGTTTAACTCAGCACATTGGTTTAACAGTTTTTTGATACGAAAATCTGATAGTGCCGGAGCGCCACGAAGTGTTTGGATCAACATCGCCATTTGTTTACTCACTAGTAAATTAAATTAGGGGAAAAAATCGCGCGTATTATAGTGGATATTGAAGTCAATGATAAGCAAAATTATTATCAGAAATTAGCTATACTGAAATAATACTTTCACAAAAAATAAAACCAAGCCACAATAAGTGCTTATGAAGCAAAATCAATTTTATATGAAGCAAAAAAGACTTAGTATTTTTGTTTGTACAATAGTATCAATATTATTGCTACAAGGGTGTAATCCGGAAAAAAAATCAGCTAGTTTATCGCGCATTCTCGAGCGCGGCTATCTTGTGGTTGGCACCCTTTATGGGCCAACCAGTTATTATGTTGGTGCTGAAGGTGACACAGGATTTGAGTACGAATTAGCAAAAAAATATGCTGACTCGTTAGGCGTTGATTTAAAAATCATGGCAAGTTACAGCTTAGACGAACTCTTTAGCCGTTTAGATAAAGGCGAAGTCGACTTGCTTGCCGCTGGGCTTACCGTCACAGAAAATCGTCGAGAAAAGTATGATTTTGCACCCAGTTACAACAAGATCAGTCAAAAACTCGTTTTTAAACAAGGTAAAAAACGTCCGAGAGAATTAGAAGATCTTACCGGCACTATCATGGTGACAGCGAACTCAAGTCATGTCGAAAATCTTACTCGTTTGTCCGAAAGCCATGCAGGCTTGAAATGGCAAGAAAGCGAAGAACTCGATAACGAAGAGTTGCTTTTAAAAATATTAGCGGAAGAAATTGATTATACCATAGTTGATAGTCATACCTTAGCCGTCAGTCGACGTTATTATCCGGAAATTAGTATAGGTTTTACCATCAAAAAATCTGAGCCAATGGCATGGGCTGTTGCTAATACAGGAGATGATTCAATTCTTGCAAGTTTAATTGATTTTTTTGGTAGCGTTCATCATAACGGGACATTGCTGGCGTTAGACGATAAGTATTATGGACATGTTGAAGAATTTAATTATGTTGATACACGTACTTTTATCAAAGCGGTTGAAGAAAAACTTCCGAAATATCGTGCTATTTTTGAAAAATATAGTCAAGACGTAGATTGGCGTTTATTAGCCGCAATTAGTTATCAAGAATCTCACTGGGAACCACATGCTCGTTCACATACGGGGGTTAGAGGTATGATGATGTTAACTTTACCTACCGCAAAACAAATGGGCATTAAAAGTCGTTTAGATGCCGAACAAAGTATTCGAGGGGGGGCTAAATATTTTAAGCAAATGTTTGAACGGATGCCTGATAGAGTGCCACACCCAGATCGACTTTGGTTTGCGCTTGCTTCTTATAATGTTGGTTTAGGTCACTTAAATGACGCTCGTAAAATAACGAAACAACAAGGCGGTGATCCTGATCGTTGGGTGGAAGTAAAAGACAGATTGCCATTATTAAAACAGAAAAAATACTATAAAAATACCAAATACGGTTATGCTCGTGGCGATGAACCGATTAATTATGTGGATAATATACGACGATACTATGACACCTTAACTTGGATGGATAACAAACAACAAGCTGAGTTAAAACAAGAAGAAGCGCTGAAATTACAAGAGGCGGAAAAAGCATTACTAGAAGAGGCCATCCCAAATAGCCAAAAGACTAGCGATATTGCAACCAGCCCGAAGTAGTTTGCTTGTTTGCTTTTTTTAATAATCGTTAAACAATAAAAATTAGTGGTGAAATTTTTATTGTCATCATTTGGTCATATAACTCATAGATACTTAGGTTGTAAAAGTAAATACTTGTTATCGTTTTATTGAGCGATCACTAAAAACTAATTGTCGAAAGTATTTATGCCATTAATGTATTTATATAACATTCAATTTATTAGGAGACTTGTATGCGAAAAAAATCTCATTCAATTCAAAGAAAACGTTTGATCAGTCAACAAAAACATAAAGTAAGTGCACGACGTCATGTGCAGTTTATTCAAGAAAATCAATCGCTTTCTCAATCAATAACAAAGTAATCACTCGAATATTTTCGAGTGACACCTTTGTCCCTATCTCAACTCTATTTCAATGTTCGTTTTCAACAGTCAACTTTTGTTAGATATAAACAGTCATCTAAAGGCATTTTTTCTGGATAGCATGTTTCGATAAAACCTAATTTTTTATATAAGGTTAATGCTGCGGTATTATTTTGATAAACAAATAATGATAAAGGGGATAACTTTAAATCCTGCTTTGCTTTCACAGATAATGTTTCTACTAAAATGCTAGCAATACCTTGTCTTCTATATTCAGGATTTACGATTAACCTACCTAAGTGACAATGACCTAATCGTTGATAATATTGTCCAAAGGCAACTAGTTCTTTTTTATCGTTTATTAAACCGTAACTAGGTAGTTCTTGAAATTTTAGGTCGGTTAAAAATGTGTTAAGGGTATGAGGGAAACGTATATTTGGTCCTGCCCATTGGGTCAATTCATTTTTCCCAGATGACCAAGTGCGTACAATCTCTAGCTGTTTTTTACTACATGGGATTAATTTAAGACGATTCATATTGATGTTATTCTCTCCAATGATGAGCCGATGAAAGTTTCACAGGTTATTTATTGCCGTTGACTTGTTTTAGCAGCTTGCTTTAATGCTTTTTTTTCTAGCCGACGACGTTTAAAAAAAGCGGATAATAAATGACTGCATTGCTCGGCTAAAACCCCTGAAGTCACTGGAATTTGATGATTGAGTTTTTCACTACCTGTAATATTAAAAACACTTCCAGCGCTGCCTGTTTTTAAGTCTAGAGCACCAAAAACGATGCGCTTAATTCTGCTATGTACTAATAATCCTGCACACATTGGGCAAGGTTCAAGTGTTACGTATAGGGTGCAATCGAGTAATCGGTAATTATTTTGCACTTTACCTGCTTGGCGAATGGCTATCATTTCAGCATGTGCTGATGGATCGTTTAACATAATCGATTGATTAAAACCTTCACCGATAACGTTACCGTTTGCCACTACCACAGCGCCTACGGGAATTTCGTTGTGTTGTTCTGCTTGGTGAGCTAATTTAACCGCCAATGCCATGAATTTTTCATCAATACTGTGTTGCTCATCGGTTATGATCAAATCTTCATTCATGACAAAAACATCTCGAGTAAATCATTTAAATATCGATGACCTTGCTGAGTGACTCGCCAACTATCATCTTGATTTTCCATCAAGTTTTTAGCTTTAGCTTGATGTAAAATAGTGATTATTGTATCGGCGGCTAAGCCAGTAGCTTCTTGATATTCATTAAGTGTGAAAGATGAGAATAAACGCAAACGGTTCATCATGTATTCAAAAGGCAGCTCTGATTGTTCAACGATATTTAAATGATCAAGATGTGCTCTCGATTGATCTAAATAGCCCTTAGGGTGCTTGACTTTTACGGTGCGGTAAATGGTTTGTTGCGCTACGTCTGATATTTTTCCATGGGCTCCACAACCAATGCCGAGGTAATCACCAAACTTCCAATAATTTAAATTATGTTGGCATTGATAACCTTGTTGGCTAAAGGCCGATATTTCATATTGTTGATAACCCGCTTGAGCTAATAATTCAAAACCTTTATCTTGAATTTTCCATAAGGTTTCATCCATTGGTAGTTTCGGTGGTTTTGAATGGAAAGCAGTATTAGGCTCTATGGTTAATTGATACCAAGATAAGTGACGGGGATTAAGCGAAATAGCAGTTTTTAAATCGTCTAAGGCATTAGCGATTGTCTGATTAGGTAAACCATGCATCAAATCTAAATTAAAACTTTGTACGCCGCAGCTATCGGCAAGATTAGCAGCATTCTTTGCTTGTTGACTATCATGAATGCGCCCGAGTTTGATTAATTTGTCAGATTCAAAACTTTGTACACCCACCGATAACCTTGACACTCCTGCATTGAAAAAACCAATAAACTTTTCGGCTTCAACCGTGCCTGGGTTTGCTTCTAGGGTGATCTCAATATTATCGTCATGATCAAAACGTTTTAAAACTTGTGAAAGCAAGCGTTCGATAGCGCGTGCTGAAAATAAACTCGGTGTGCCTCCACCAATAAAAATAGTATGTAGTTGACGGCTCTCCAGCGAAAAACGTTTAATATCACTGTCTAAATCTTTGATGAGTTCCGTGACATAAGCATCTTCAGGCAGGCCATTTTCTTGCTTAGATTTATTGTGCGGTAGGGCATGAGAATTAAAATCACAGTAAGGGCATTTTTCCACGCACCATGGAATATGAATATATAAAGAAAGTGGCTGTTCAATGAGCATTATATTAGTAACTTACCCTGTTTTGTCAGTGAAAACGTGATTTAATTTAGCGGTTAGTAACTGTAAAGCTTGGCCACGATGGCTTAAGGTATTTTTAATCTCACGGGGTAATTGCGCTGACGTCATATTAAGGCTTGCTTGCCAAAATAGCGGGTCATAACCAAAACCTTGTTCGCCTTGAGGAGTGGTGATTATTGAACCTTCCCATTTGCCATGACAAATAATCGGCGTAGGATCATTTTCATGTTTCATAAACACTAATACGCAATGAAATCGTGCACTTCTGTTTTCTTCGGGAACATTTTTAAGTGCGGTAATTAATTTTTTGTTGTTGTCTTGATCGCTTGCTCCTTCACCGGCATAACGTGCCGAGTAAACACCGGGTGAGCCATGCAAGGCATCAACTTCTAAACCTGAATCATCAGCAATGGCTGGTAAGCCGGTAATTTTTGCCGCATGTCTTGCTTTGATAATTGCATTTTCAACAAATGTGGTGCCAGTTTCAGGCACGTCAGGCACATTAAATTCACTTTGTGGTACAACATTAATATGATGTTCGGCTAATAATTCAGCGAGTTCTTTCACTTTTCCTTTATTGCCTGTTGCCAATACGATAGTAGACATAGTGCATTCTCAAAATATTCATTCAATTGCCGTGCATAATACCTTAATCTAAAGGAAAGAGGGAGACCTGTATTGATTGAATGTAAGGATAGTAATGACCATTAAAGATAGTTTAATCAGTTTATTGATTATCTTCATTTGGGGATTTAATTTCGTCGTCATTTCATGGGGGGTTGATGATTTACCGCCATTATTTATGGGAGCCGCGAGGTTTTTATTGGTGGCTTCCTTGGGCTCGTTATTTATTAAAAAGCCTGATATTCCTTGGCGTTGGATGGCGGCTTATTCATTGACCTTATGTTTCGGACAATTTGCCTTGTTATTTTCAGCTATGGCCTTTGGTATGCCAGCCGGTTTAGCGTCATTAGTTTTACAATCTCAGGCTGTTTTCACTTTAATTTTGTCGGCATTGTTTTTACATGAAACGATTAAAATCAATCAAATTATCGCGATGATTTTTGCTGGAATAGGGCTAAGTATTATAGGTTTTACTGGCGAACACGGTAATATGACAGTGATTGGATTTGCATTAACGATTGCCGCCGCTATTTCATGGGCAAGTGGAAATGTTTGTAATCGCATGATTAATCAACGTGGTTATCAATCGAATACGGGGTTGGTTGTGTGGTCATCTTGGATTGCAATGATACCTTTTTTTCTAACCAGTTTACTTTTTGAAGGCAGTGATGCCATTCTCAGTAGCTTACAACAAAGTAGCTTTACTACTGTTTTTGTGATTTTTTATTTGGCAGTAGCAGCCTCTATATTAGGTTATAGTTTATGGAGTTACCTGTTATCTCAATACCCGGCAGGACAAGTTGCACCATTAACATTAGGCGTTCCCGTAGTTGGTATTATTTGTGCGGCGTTATTTCTTAATGAAAGTATAAGTGAGCAACAATATCTAGGAATTCTAGGAATTTGTTTAGTGATGGTGGGGCTGGTGATAAATGCCGTAGGCGGCCGATGGTTTAAATGTTTTTCACGTTCAACGGTTAGTTGACATCGGCTTTTAAATACAAGCCGACAAGAGCTGTCGGTTTGTATTTAGTACAGATTATTTTCAATGATAAATGTTGCTAATCGACATAAAACTTTTGTGAAAACTTTAATTGATGACTTTCTTTACTATCGGTAATCGTTAAATCAAAAACGATGGTTTCCTCGTTACGATAATTGACTTGTGCTAAATAATAAATCGCATCGCCTTCTTTAACTTCAACAAATGCTAATTTTTTGTCTTGTCCGGCTAAATTTCTCGCAGTTCCGGTAATCGACACTGTTTTTGCTGGTGTTGAAGCTAAAGTATTATCTAGCACTGAAATATTAATTAAGCCATTGTATTTACTACGCACTATGTCATAAGCTTTAGCTATTTCAGGGGTTAAAAAGCTGGCATTTAGGGCAATATAATGAATATTCATGTTACCCATTTTTTTCATGTTTTCAGCCTGTGCGTTTAACAGGGTGCTTGCCAATATTATTAAGGTGATTAACGTAACTTTTATGTAGGTATTCATGATATCTCCAATAAAAAAGGGTATGACACGTGAAGTGACTCATACCCCTAGTTTAGATTGTTTTGTAATTAAAAAGGCAATTGTTAAAGAATTCGCCAGTAGGGGATCCAATCAGAGAGTAATATATTAATCACATTCAATAATAAAAATGCCGCTAAAATTGATAAATCTAAACCACCAATATTGGGAATAATATTTCTGATCGGACGTAAAACAGGTTCTGTTAATTGATGTAAGATCATCAGTGTTGGATTATATCCTTGTACAACCCAGCTCATTAATGCCATTACCAGCATTAGCACAAACAATAAAAATCCAGTTTGTTTGGCTAAATACAACAAGCCTAAAAATAGTGACGAGATAATATCGATTGGTCCACCATTTAATACTGGGATAATTATAAATTTCAAAGAAGCAACAAGGTACGCGATAACAAGCGTTGCCACATCTATTCCACCAAAGCCTGGAATTACTCGACGAAATGGAATGACCACTGGGTTGGTAACTTTTACAACAAATTGACTCAGTGGATTATAAAAGTCAGCTTTAACTAGCTGAAGCCAAACACGAATTACTAATACCATTAACAAGGCGTCAAAAACAAAGCCAAGTAAATAATTTATTGCTGCCATTGCATACTCCAAATTGCTTCACTTACTTATAATATTTGGTCAAGTGAAGCATTTTTCAATTGTGATTTTAAGGTTAATTAACGATTACTTTGTGCCATTTCTTTCGCGCGGTGCAAGGCTCTATCCATAGCGTCAGACACTAACTGTTCTAAGCCACCGTCAATAAAGGTGCTTAATGCAGCTTGTGTGGTACCACCTTTAGAGGTGACATTTTCACGCAGCTCTTTAATTGAAATGTCATTTTCTACCACCATTTGTGCAGCACCGAGTGCTGTTTGTTGCACTAATTCTCTACTTTCATGTTCAGTAAATCCTAAGGTGAGCGCTTTTTTTTCCATGGCTTCCATAAATAAGAAAAAGTAAGCCGGTGCTGAACCTGTCACGGCGATGATATTGTCAATTTCTTCTTCTTTATCAAGCCATTTAGTTATGCCAACGGCAGACATTAACTGCTCAGCCAGTTCTTTTTGACGAGTGTTTGTGTTTTTTGAAGGATAAATTCCGCTCACTCCTAATCCTAATTGAGCTGGCGTATTCGGCATGGTACGTATCACTGAACAGGATTTGTTTAACGCTTTTTCCATGGTTGCCATTGAACAGCCAGCAGCAACTGAAATAAAACATTTATCACTGACATCCATTGCTTGACTGATTTGTTGACAAACCTCGGCGATAAAATGTGGCTTTACTCCTAAAACGATAAAATCGGCAAATTTTGCTGCCTCGATATTATCTGAGGTATGTTTAATGCCAAGAGTATTGGCTAAGGCTTCTCTTTTGCCAGCTGAGGGATTTGAAACCATCACATTGTTGGCATCATAGCCTTTTTTAATGAGTCCCGAAATAATGGCGCTGTTCATATTTCCAGCACCGATGAAAGCGATATTTGTCATAGAAAACCTAGTTTGTTTTGGAATTGACGTTTAGTCAAATTGTCGTTGAATTGAAGCAAAAAGTCGCGCTTTTTCTGTTATTCTTTTGCTATTTCTCGCTCGCCGAAAATCGCAGTACCTATACGGACCATGGTCGAATGATTAGCTATTGCTTCGGTTAAGTCTCCAGACATGCCCATAGAAAGGGTATCAATGGATGGATGGCTTAATTTTAACTTGGTAAAAAGTTCAGCCATTTTATGAAAGCTTTCGCTTGAGTCATTTTTTTTCGGTATGGCCATTAATCCCCGTAAAGTTAAATGTTTAGCTTGCTCAATAAGCGACGCATAACGTTCTAACTCATTGACATTAATACCAGATTTAGCTTTTTCATCACTAATATTTACTTGTAAACAAACGTTGAGAGGGGTATCTTGATTTGACCTTTGTTCATTAAGGCGGTGAATAATTTTTTCTCGATCGACACTATGAACCCAAGAAAAATTTTCGGCAATCAGTCGCGTTTTATTCGATTGAATAGGACCGATAAAGTGCCAAGAAATATCATTAAGGTGAGTTAATTGCTGAATTTTTTCAACCGCTTCTTGAATATAGCTTTCACCAAAAGCTCGTTGTCCACTGTCATAGGCTTGTTGGATAAGATCTGCCGATTTAGTTTTACTTACCGCCAACAAACAAACTTCATCTATACTTCGGTTAGCAAGTTCGCAAGCTTGCGTTATTTGCAGTTTAATAGCGGCGAGATTATTTTTAATATGGGTCATGTTTTTTTATTCAATTACCTGAGAAAAATGTTAAGTTTAAGCATTCATCGTTTATGCTTTCATAAAATATAGAATTTAAATAAATAGTTATTAGAAAAATTGCTTAGTATAAAAATAGTTACTTAGTTTATAAAAATAAAAGTTAAAATTAGTTTATAAGAGGTTTTTATGGATATTACCGAATTACTCGCGTTTAGCGTAGAAAATAATGCATCTGATTTACATCTTTCTACTGGCACTCCTCCTTTAATTCGTGTTGATGGGGATGTTCGTAAACTCAATATCCCCGCATTTGACGCGAAAGATGTGAATGCGCTTGTTTACGATATTATGAATGATCGTCAACGTAAAGAATATGAAGAGAATATGGAAGTCGATTTCTCTTTTGAAGTGCCAAATCTTGCTCGATTCAGGGTGAATGCGTTTAATCAAAATCGTGGTCCATCAGCAGTATTTCGTACCATTCCAAGTAAAGTATTATCACTAGAAGATTTAGGTTGTCCTGATATCTTTAGACAAATATCTGAAAAACCACGTGGTTTAGTTTTGGTTACCGGTCCGACAGGTTCAGGTAAATCAACAACCTTGGCTGCCATGGTCGATTACATTAACAATAGTAAACATGATCATATCTTAACGATTGAAGATCCTATCGAATTTGTCCACGAAAATAAAATGTGTTTGATAAACCAACGTGAAGTGCATCGCGATACTTTAAGTTTTAGTGCGGCGTTACGTTCGGCATTGCGTGAAGATCCAGATGTTATTCTGGTCGGTGAAATGCGAGATTTAGAAACAATTCGCCTAGCTATGACAGCAGCAGAAACCGGTCATTTAGTGTTCGGAACCTTGCATACTACCTCAGCACCAAAAACAATCGATCGTATAATTGATGTTTTCCCAGCGGAAGAAAAGTCGATGGTTCGTTCAATGTTATCTGAATCATTACAAGCGGTTATTTCACAAACCTTAGTGAAAAAAGTCGGTGGTGGTCGTGTTGCCGCACATGAAATTATGATCGGTGTGCCGGCTATTCGTAACTTAATTCGTGAAGCAAAAGTTGCCCAAATGTATTCTGCAATTCAAACCGGTATGCAACATGGGATGCAAACCATGGATCAATGTTTACAAAACTTAGTGAATCGCGGGATGATCACGAAACAAGACGCGATGGAAAAAGCATCGGATAAAACACAATTTCAAAGCTATTAATTAGTGTTAGTAAAGGTTTTCATTTATGAGATTTCATAATTATTTAGAGAAAATGGTGCAAGAAGACGCATCTGATATGTTTGTTACGGCAAAGTTGCCGGTGAGTGCCAAAATTAATGGTGAATTAACCCCCATTGATGAACATTCATTATCAGCGGATGATGCGTTAGACCTTGTTCATAGTGCGATGAATGAAAAACAAAAAGCACAATTTGATCAAGAAAAAGAATGTAACTTTGCAATATCAATTGATGGCATTGGCCGTTTTCGTGTTTCGGCCTTTTGGCAACGAGATATGGCGGGCATGGTAGTTCGTCGTATCGTGACAGAAATTCCTGACGCCGATGATTTAGGCTTACCTTCCGTGTTAAAAGATGTGGTGATGTCGAAACGCGGCTTAGTCCTTTTTGTCGGGGGAACAGGTACAGGTAAATCAACCTCAATGGCTTCTTTAATTGGTTACCGTAATCGTAACTCTAAAGGCCATATCTTAACGATAGAAGATCCGGTTGAATTTGTGCACGAACATGGCAAATCGATGATCACACAACGTGAAGTAGGTTTAGATACTGAAAGCTTTGATGCTGCACTAAAAAGTTCTTTACGACAGGCGCCTGATGTTATTCTTATTGGTGAGATCCGTAGCCAAGAGATTATGGAACATGCGTTAAGTTTCGCTGAAACCGGCCATTTATGTATTGCTACTTTGCATGCTAACAATGCGAACCAAGCGATTGACCGCATAATGCACTTAGTACCAGCAGAGCAACATGGTAAGTTACTCTTTGATTTGGCGTTGAATTTACGTGGCGTGATTGCCCAGCAATTAATTCCAACACGAGATGGAAATGGTCGAGTTGCCGCTATTGAAATACTACTGAATTCTCCTTTTGTTGCTGAATTAATTAAAAAAGGTGAAGTAGGGAGTATTAAAGAAGTAATGCAAAAATCGACCGATCAAGGCATGCAAACTTTTGATCAGGCACTCTTTAATTTGTACCAAAGAGGACTGATTAATTATGCCGATGCGATACATCACGCCGACTCTCCAAATGATTTACGCTTAATGATCAAACTAAGAAGTAATGACCAAGGTGGCTCGGGTTCACTTTCAGGCGTAACTATTGATGGTTTAGAGCCGACAGAATAGGCTTATTGCTTTAAAAGTTAAAAGTTAAAAGTTAAAAGTTAAAAGGGCGATAACGATCGCCTTTTTTATTGCTGCTTTTTGCGGTTAAATCGACTAAGTATAGGTTTAAAAATTTAGCTATATAAATTCAATATGATTGGAGAAAATGACTAAGCTATTACAAATATTGACTCTCAAAAAAGCTTTCAATGATCAGTCTAGCTGATTCAGCATCGATATTATCTTTTTTTAAATTACGGTAACCGCCTTGGGCAAAAAGCTGCTCTTTCGCATCTGCAGTGGTTAAGCGTTCATCAACAAATTCAACCGCTAATTTAAATTGGTTCGCTAGTCTATTTCCAAATTTTTTTGCCGCAAAGGTGACGTTTTGATTCGTTCCATCCATGTTCAATGGCAAGCCAACTACAATTAAATTTGGCTGCCATTCTTTAAAAAATTTACTCAGTTGTTCTTGGTTAGGAATACCTTCTTTTGCTTTGATAGAGCCTAAAGGGGAAGCCGTTCCCGTTAATTCTTGGCCAACGGCTACACCAATATATTTTGTGCCAAAATCAAAACCGAGTACCGTTCGCTCTCCGATTGCTTTTGCCATTAAGCATGACCTACTTCTGAAGATAAATGTGCGACATTAACGCCTATTTTTTCAGCGGCCTTTTGCCATCGTTTCTCGATTGGCGTATTAAATAAAATATCATTGTCAGAAGGCGTGGTTAACCAAGAGTTCGCTTGGATTTCTTCTTCTAATTGACCAGGGCCCCATCCAGCATAACCTAAAGTAACCATATATTTTTCAGGCTCTTGATCGCTGCCCAGAGCAATTAAAATATCTTTTGAAGTGGTGATCATCACATCATCACTTAAGGCAAGCGAGCTACTCCAACCGGCTTGTGGGCTATGTAAAACAAAACCACGGTCGGTTGAAACTGGCCCTCCAGTTAATACCCGTTGTGTTAAATGAGAGCGAGAGGGAATATCATCTTCTAATTGTGCAAGTAATTCATTAATAGTGACATTCACTGGTACATTAATGATTAATCCCATCGCGCCTTCTTCGTTATGCTCACAAATATAGGTAACCGTTTTGTCAAAATAAGAATCTTTCAACGTCGGCATTGCAATTAATAAATGATTTTCTAAGCTTTCCATATCAACACCTCAACAATTATTATTGTATGTTTTGCTCAATAGCGTCCATTAATTTACCACTGATATTAATGGGATAGGCTGCTTCAATTTCTCTAATACAGGTTGGGCTGGTCACGTTTATTTCAGTCACTTTGTCACCAATGACGTCTAACCCTACAAAGTATAGACCACGTTTCTTTAATTCTGGGGCAATCGTCTCTGCAATCATTTTATCGCTTGCAGATAAAGGTTGTGCTCGCCCGCTACCACCTGCAGCTAAATTGCCACGTGTTTCACCTTGTGCAGGTATACGAGCTAAGCAATAAGGCATAGGTTCGCCATTAACGATTAAAATGCGTTTATCGCCATCTTTAATTTCCGGCATAAATTCTTGCACCATAGCATACTGGCTACCGTGATTAGTTAAGGTTTCAATAATAACGCCAACATTTGGGTCTTGCTCTTTAATGCGAAAAATTGACGAGCCGCCCATGCCATCAAGCGGTTTAATAATCACGTCTTTTTCTTCTTGATGGAATGCGCGAATTTGTTCGCTTTTACGTGTCACTAATGTTTTTGCGGTTAATTCAGGAAACCAAGCAGTAAAAAGCTTTTCATTACAGTCTCGTAAACTTTGTGGCTTGTTAACAATTAATGTTCCGGCAACTTCAGCACGTTCTAACATATACGTTGCGTAAATATATTCGGTATCAAAAGGCGGATCTTTTCTCATTAACACGGCATCTAAAGACTCCACCGCAATGTCTTGAGGCTCAGCTAATTCATACCAATGTTCAGGATCATCATACACAGTTATTTTTTGTGTGCTCGCTCGACATTGCCCTTGATACAGATACAAGTCTTGCATTTCCATATAATGAATTTCGTAACCACGTTTTTGTGCTTCTAACATCATTGCCATGGACGAATCTTTTTTCACCTTCACTTGTGAAATGGGATCCATGACGATACCTAGTTTAATTGTCATTGTAAGTCTTTTCCTAATTGGTTGATGTTGCGTGTACCATGATATGGTTATTTTATATCGCCATAACGACACTGTAGAGCTGTTATGGCAGTTAACGCTGCTGTTTCAGTACGTAATACTCTAGGACCGAGTAATACATCAATAAATTGCTGTTCATTTGCTTGCGAAATTTCCTCGTCGCTTAGTCCACCTTCGGGCCCAATCAGTAGGCGTATACGAGAATTTTCACTGGGTAAATTCATTATAGAATGTTCCGCTTTCGGGTGTAGGTTTAATTTTAACGCAGAACTTTCTTGTGCTAACCAATTATCCAAAGGCAATGCAGGATGAACGACAGGTACTGTGCATCGCCCACTTTGCTCACAAGCACTAATGACAATTTTTTGCCATTGTTCTATTTTCTTGGCCAATCGTTCACCAGAAATTTTCACGCCGCAGCGCTCAGTAAACAATGGCGTAATGCTATTTACGCCTAATTCCACAGATTTTTGTAAAGTAAAATCCATTCTATCGCCGCGTGAGATTGCTTGACCTAAATGAATATTAACTGGAGATTCATTAGCAATGGCTTTAAAACTTTGAATAATTGCTTGTGCACTTTTTTTACCAACATTGACTAATTCAGCTTGAAATTCACCCCATGACTCTTGATATTTTGAGCCGTTAAATAAGGTAACGTTATCGCCGTTTTTTAACCGTAATACACGAACCGTATGACCAAAAGCGTCATCACTTAATGTAATCGTGTCGCCAATCGTCCATTGGTTATTTTGATAAATTCGAGGGTTACGCATAGTCATTAAATAGTAAACAGTTATGTCTTTGAAGATAAGGACAAAAGGGGGGATTTTCAATGACTAATTTATTTCAATGGGATTTATTTTTTCATTTTAGTTATTTTTTGGTAAACTGCGCGCCTTTAGTCGATCGTGCAATGAAATTAGTGAGTTATTTTGCACGGTTAATTTTTTAATCTACAGCTCCAGATTTACGCTCTGGCTGGCTCAATGGGTATGATATGAAGAATATTACGGTTTGTGCACTCTATAAATTTGTCCGTTTAGAAAACTTTGAACAATTAAAAACACCATTACTAAATGTGATGTTAGAACATGAAGTAAAAGGCACTTTACTGCTTGCTAATGAAGGGATTAATGGCACGATTGCTGGTCCACAAAGTGGAATTGATGCAGTGCTAGCTCATATCAGTAAAGATGAAAGGTTAGGCCTTGTTTCACATAAGTATTCGTATGCGGATGAAAATCCTTTTCAACGCAGCAAAGTTAAACTTAAAAAAGAAATTGTGACTATGGGGGTTGAAGGTATTGACCCAACATTAACAGTTGGTACTTATGTAAAACCGCAAGATTGGAATGCCTTAATCTCTGATCCTGAAGTATTATTAGTTGATACCCGCAATGATTACGAAGTTGAAATCGGCACCTTTGAAAATGCAGTAAACCCTAATACGGAAACCTTTCGAGAATTTCCTGAATATGTCGCGAAAAACCTCGACAAAACCAAACACAAAAAAGTAGCCATGTTTTGTACCGGAGGTATTCGTTGCGAAAAATCAACCGCTTACCTAAAAGAACAAGGCTTTGAAGACGTATATCACCTAGAAGGCGGTGTACTGAAATATTTAGAAGAAGTGAAACAAGATGAGTCGATGTGGCAAGGTGAATGTTTTGTTTTTGATGGCAGAGTTGCCGTTGGACACGGTTTAGAACAAGGTCAATATGATCAATGTTTCGCTTGTCGTTATCCAATAACCGAAGAAGAAAAACAAAGCGAACATTATGTTAAAGGCGTGAGTTGCCCTAAATGTATCGACAAATACAATGAAGAACAACGTAGTCGGTTTGCAGAACGTGAAAAGCAGATCAATTTAGCCAAAGCTCGCGGCGAAAAACATATTGGTGGTGAAATCGAAAGCGTTATCAAACAACGTCGAGAAGAAAAACTAGCCGCTAAAAAAGAGCAGGCTAGTAAATAAAAATCAATTAATGTGGTAGCGTTAACCGACGTCAGTGTTGTGCTTTTTATTGCTTGAGTTTATGTTTAAAATGTCAGGGTAAAGCAAGCACCCTCATTGGTATTTTCAACTTTAATATGACCGCCATGAGCAATCATTATTTGTCGTGTTAACGCTAAACCAACGCCTGAGCCTTCCCGCTTGGTTGTAAAAAACGGCACAAAGATCTGTTCGATGATTTCCTTCGCCACCCCGTTACCATTATCGGCAATCGCAATCATTACTCTGCCTCGCTTATTAAGCTTTGCATGAATATTTATGATTGGCTTAGTCTTATTAACTAGTGCTTGTTGAGCATTTTTCAATAAGTTGATAAACACTTGTTCCATCATGGCAACATCAACCTCAAATTCCAAGGTTGTTGGCTCCACAAGGATAGACATTGTAATGTCGTGACAAAACCCTGTTTGACTCATCACATTACTGATATCCGATAAAAACGGCTCTATTTTGATACGCTTTTTATTTGGGGTAGGGAGCCGTGTTAATTTTCGATAACTACTAACAAAGCTCATCAAACCATCACTTCTATTAGCAACTGTTTTTACCGCGTCAGCGACATCTGATAAATCTTCAAGAGCTGCTTGGTTATGATGATAGTTTTCTCTGACATCTTCCACGAGATCGGCAGCTGTTTTTGTTAAAGAAGCGATAGGCGTAATACTATTCATAATCTCATGAGTTAATACACTCACTAAGTCTTGCCATGCTTGCAGCTGTGCAATATTTAACTCGTTTTGTATATCTTGCATACTAATTAAAATTTCTTGCTGTTGGTTGACGGTAATTTGAGTCGCAGAAACACTTAATCTATGCTCCATTCCATCAATCATTATATCAATCAGTAAGTTACCACTATGATTAATATTCGCTAACGTTTGTTCGAAATCTTGAGAAAATTGCTGTAGATCTGACAGTTTTGTGACGTGATTACTGCCAAATAAACGACGTGCAGCGTTATTCCATAACGTGATGTTTTTATTATAATGAACCGTCAGTAAAGGCACGGGAACTTGTTCTATAACTGCCTTGAAGTATTTGAGGTCTTTCTCTTGCTCAACTCTGGCTAATTGCAATCGGTTTAAGATTTCCGTGAATGCCTTGCCAAGTTCATCAAAACCCATACCTAATTCTGCTAATTCAAATCGTTGAGAAAAATCGGCATATCGAGCTGCATTTAAAAACCGTGTTAATTCCGCATTGGTTTTTGTGATGAATCGGATCATTTCATGAAATTGAAATCCGATGATTAATAAGGTCACAAAGCTTGCCGCATGATAGCCTGGTGAATACATAAAATAGGCAAAAAGTAATGCAGTTAAAATGACTAAAAGAGTGCGAGTTATTATCATTAAAGAAAAACGTTTAAAGCCCATGTTTTTCCATCCTTCTATAAAGTGCCGCTCTTGTTAAACCTAGCTCCTTGGCTGAATGTGAAATATTGTATCGATGTTTTTTTAATGCCTGGTGTATGGTTTGCTTTTCGATTGATTCTAAATTTAAATCACCCCGAAAAAATTGCTTATCTTCATGATTATCAATACTGAACTCTTTGTTGTGATTCGTTGAAGGGGCTGAACTTACATCGGTTAATTGAAAGTCATCTATCGTCAAGGTTTGATTGTCAGACATAATCACTGCGCGTTCAATTGCGTGCCTTAGGGCTCTTATGTTGCCTAGCCATTGCTCTTGCTGTAAACGTTTAATAGTTGCAGCTGAAATACTTAAATTAGCTTTATGATATTTTTTTCCATACAACTGGATGAAATACTCGCTAATTGGTTTAATGTCATCGATCCTCTCGCGCAGGGGGGGTAAGTTTACTTCAACCGTATTTAAACGAAACAATAAATCTTGTCTAAAAATACTTTCATTTTGAAGTTTATCTTTTGCAAGATTCGTCGCACACACAATTCTAACGTCAAACGGAATGGCTTTATTTTCTCCTAACGGCGTTACTTCTCTTTGCTCTAACACGGTTAATAGTTTTGCTTGAAGGTGTAAGGGTAAATTGCCTATTTCGTCTAAAAACAAGGTGCCGCCATCTGCGGCTTTTAAACGTCCTATCCGATCATGTTGGGCGCCGGTAAATGCGCCTTTTTTATGACCAAACAACTCGCTTTCAAATAAACTTTCAGAGATAGCACCTAAATCTACCGACATAAAAATGTTATTTGCACGCAAACTTTGTTGATGTATTTCTCTGGCAACAAGTTCTTTTCCCGTGCCATTTTCTCCGAGAATTAAAATATTAGCCTCAGTAGGTGCACTTCGTTTAATTAAGCTTTTTATCTCTGTTAATGCGGTTGAATCGCCGATAAGTAGCGGTTGATTGACCTGATTGCTGGCTGCTATCAAGATATTATTTTTTTGTCTTAATGCTTGGGCTTCAGTTCGTGTTTGCCCTAATTGAATCGCGGTAGATAAGGTGGCGATTACTTTTTCATTTTGCCAAGGCTTAGCGATAAAATCAGTTGCGCCTAGTTTCATTGCTTCAACGGCAACATCAACACCGCCATGTGCTGTGATCATGATGATAATACTTTCTGGTTTGATCGCTAAAATTTTTTTTAACCAATAGAACCCTTGTTTACCGGTACTTTCTCCTGGACCAAAATTCATATCTAACAAGATAACGTCAAAATCTTGGTTTTGTATAAAAGCAGGAATATGTTCTGGTAAATTACAGGTACTGATATGCGAAAACTTGCGTTTCAGTAATAATTTTCCTGCCGTTAAAATATCATCGTCGTCATCAACAATTAAAATTCTGCCGTTTTCTTTCACAAAAATTTGTCTTTTTACGAATAAAAGTGTTCATTATCGTACAGCTACTGTTCGATAACGTACAGTAGAATTCGAGTATATCGAATAAAATAAAATTAAGTGTTTATTTATCAATAATTTAATTTTTGGAACGTTTATTGTACTTCATTCTTTATCAATAAGAAGGAATCGATAAACGTTATGACAAGTAAAGAAACACCCTTAACTGCTGTTACCGCGAAAGCCTCTGTCTCTGGTGCAAGTATGGACAAGGTGGTTGAGCATCAAAAAAGTCACACTAAGCGTGTGATGATCTTTATCGGTATCCTTATTTTGCTTTACATTGGCTATAGTGTGTTTTCGACTCCATCAGGAAAAACTCTGAAAGTTGATAGCCAACGTATTGTTATTTCAACAGTAAGTGAAGGAATATTTGAAGACTTTATACCGGTTAGAGGCAGAGTTATTCCAGCTAAAACTGTTTTTTTAGATGCGGTTGAAGGTGGTCGGGTCGAAAGAATTTTAGTTGAAGATGGTGCAAAATTAACGGAAGGCGCACTTATTGTTGAACTTTCAAATGCCTCATTGCAATTAAACGTGTTAGGAAATGAAGCAAGAGTTGCTGAACAATTAAATAACATGCGCTCAATTGAACTAAGTTTAGAACAAAACAGATTGCAGCATAAACGTAATTTAGTTGATATCAATTATCAAATAAAAATGTTAACTCGCCAACTTAAGCGTGAGGCAGCTTTAGTGAGCAGTGGCGCTATTATGCAGTCAAAATACGATGACACTTTTGACACATTACAGTGGTATAAAAGTCGTTTAACGTTAACGTTAGAAAGCCAAGCTTCCGATACTAAAATGCAAGAAGAGCAGCTTGCTTTTCTAAAAGACACGAGCCAACGCTTGGAAAGCAACTTGGCCATTTCTCGACAAAATTTAGATAACATGAATGTTCGAGCGCCCGTTAATGGCACCTTATCTGGCTTTAATGTTGAAATAGGGCAGAGCATTGGTCGGGGCGAACGTCTAGGACAAATAGACACCCCAAATGATTATAAAGTCACAGCCTTTATTGACGAATTTTACTTAGGACGAGTAGACATTGGCCAGTTAGCGCAATATGAAAATAATGGTGATTTTTATCCTCTAACCATTGCCAAAATTTATCCGCAAGTCCAAAACGGGCAATTTGAGATTGATTTCAAATTCGAAGATCAACAACCGCCTGGTATCAGACGAGGACAAACCTTACAAACCAAACTGACCTTAGGCGATGCAAGCTCAGCGACCTTGATCCCCAATGGTGCCTTTTATCAAGATACGGGCGGAAAATGGGTTTTTGTTGTTGCTGAAGATGGTAGCGAAGCGGTAAGACGTTCAATTCGGTTAGGACGAAGAAACAATCAATTTATAGAGGTGCTTGACGGTTTAGAAGTTGGCGAAAAAATCGTAACTAGCCCTTATACCAGTTATCAAGATATGCAACGGCTAGCACTTTAATGTTTAAGGGGACTTCAGCCGCTGACTTTAACCGCTAACTTTAATCAATAATGAAAAATATAACGAACGAAGCAGGAATTTAATATGTTGAAATTACACAATTTATCAAGAGTCTTTCAAACTGACAATGTTGAAACAACCGCATTAAATAATATTAATATCGAAATTGAAAAAGGAGAGTTCGTCGCTATTATGGGGCCGTCAGGTTGTGGAAAATCTACCTTATTAAATACCATTGGTATGCTCGATTCCCCTTCAGTGGGACAATATTTTTTCGATGATGAAGAAATTTCAACTTACAGCGAAGCACAACTGTCTGTTATTCGAAAAAAGAATATTGGTTTTATTTTTCAAAATTTCAATTTGATTGATGAACTTACCGTTGAAGAAAATATCGAGTTAGCGTTGCTTTATCACAATATCCCCGCAGCCGAAAGAAAAGAGCGTGTTCTAAACGTGATGGATAAGGTTGGCATTGCACATCGAGCTAAACATATGCCAAGTCAGCTTTCAGGGGGACAACAACAACGAGTCGCAGTTGCTCGGGCAGTGGTGGGAGATCAAGCGATGATTTTGGCGGATGAGCCCACCGGAAATTTAGACAGCGCCAATGGTCAAGAAGTGATGGAAATGTTGCAAGCTTTAAACGATGAAGGCACCACTATCGTAATGGTGACGCATAGTCCTTCACATGCAGATTATGCCCGACGCACCATAAATTTATTTGATGGCAAGGTTGTAACTGAAAACGTTAAAGCGGCATAAGTCGAGGTTATTATGTTTAAAAATTATTTAGTGACAGCATGGCGCAATATGCTAAAAAATCGCATGTTCTCAGCCATCAATATTTTCGGTTTATCTATCGGCTTAATGAGTTGCATTTTAATTATGCTGTTTGTTCGAGAAGAGATGGGCTTTGATCAATGGATAAAAGACAGTGATCGTATTGTTCGTTTACATACGGCTTATAAAATGGGTGATCAACCTGATTTTTTAACGGTTCGTTCAGCTGGCCGCATGATGGAAGCTATTCGTGATTATGCTCAAAACGAAGTTGAGGCGGGCGTTCGGTTTATTCAATTTGGTACTACTATTCAACAAAACGGTGAAGGCTTTTCTGAACAAGGAACTATGGTTGATGGAAGTTTTTTTGATGTTTTTGATTTACCTTTTGTTCATGGTGATAAAGCTAGCTCGTTTTCAAAGCCGATGGATCTTGTTATTACGGAAGAAATGGCAATCAAGTATTTTGGAAAAACAGCCGTTGTTGGCGAAACATTAACATTTTGTTGCCTATCTGGAGGGCCCTCAACGGTGCCTATTGCAGGTGTTATTAAAGACTTACCGAATGCAACACACCTTAATATGAATTTTATAATACGCTTAAACCCAGCATTATTCGTCAACGATACAGGAACCTTACATACATGGACTAGTGTCAATGTATATACCTACTTTAAACTCACAGAAAATACCTCTATTGATAAATTGCAAGAAAGAGTGGTGTATTGGCTAAATAATGAAAGTCCATTTGTGGAAATGTATAAAGATAGAATGTCTGGGTTAAACAACACGATGAAAGTGTCTAACTTTGTAGAACTTCGATTGATGGCGTTAACTCAATTGCATTTACATGCCAAAAAACATGCAGGCAACATGGGAGATTTGACTCCGATGGGGGATGCAAAAATGATCAATACTTTTATTATCGTTACCGGCTTAGTGTTATTGATTGCTTGTATAAACTTTATGAATCTATCGACTGCTAAAGCCAGTAAACGAGCCCGTGAAGTTGCCATGCGTAAAGTCTTAGGTGCATCTCGTTTTCAAGTGGCCGTGCAGTTTTTAAGTGAAGCGATCGCGATCGCGTTAATCGCCTTAATATTTGCGTTAGTAGCCGTTGAATTAGTCTTACCTTTTTATAACCAAATCATAGGAAAAGAGCTGAGTTTTCATTTGCTAAATGACCCACTCATGTTAGGTAGTTTATTAGCCGTTACCGCATTAGTTGGCTTAGGGGCAGGTTTGTATCCAGCACTTTATTTATCTCGTTTTTTACCCGGTCATATTTTAAAATCGAGTAAAAGTGCTGAATCGGGCAATTCAGCCAAGTTTCGTACTGTGTTAGTTGTGTTTCAATTTGCCACTTCAATTATTTTAGTGATATCAACCATTGTTGTTTATGGTCAAACGCTTTATTCAAATAATGTTGACGTTGGTTATCAAAGCGATAATAAATTAATACTTAATATTCGTCCTGCGCGTGATAATTTATCCAGCTTAAAGCAAGAATTGCTTAATTTACCTCAAGTTAGCTCTGTTGTGTTTTCATCTGAAGCTCCGACGCAAGATAATGAAAACAATACTGATTTTAAATTATTAGAAAATCAGGGTAGTCAAACGGCTAATGAACAGCGGTTTATTAATTATCATAATATGGGCTTTGGCTTTTTCGAAGCGTATCAAGTGAAGCCCATTGCAGGACGTTTATTTAATGAAGCATATGGGAGTGACTCATTTAAAGCTATTTCGGAAAATTCATTGAATGATCATCAGGTTAATAAGGCAAGTGCGATATTAAATTTAAGTGCCGCTAAAAATTTAGGTTTTGATAAAGCTGAAGATGCAATAGGTAAAACACTGATCTCAGGTCAACGTCAGTTAACCATTATTGGTGTTATCCCTGATTTACATTTTAGATCGATTAAATTTGGTATTCGCTCGACTGTTTATACGTTAAACCCACGTCGATTTAACGTTGCAAGCATTAGCTTTAATAGTTCGAACCCAGGTAAGGTTATGGAAGATATAACCCAAATTTGGAAACGCAATGTTCCTATGCAGCCTATCGAAATGGAGTTTTTAAGTGAAATGATGGCGGCTCAATATCAAGCTGAAAAAACCACGGCACAATTGTTTTTAGCTTTTTCAGTATTAGCCATTTTAGTAGCATGTTTGGGGCTTTTTGGCCTCTCCGCTTTTACTGTTGAACGCAGAACAAAAGAAATAGGGATCAGAAAAGTGATGGGAGCGAATGCATCTCAAATCGTTACTTTACTTATCTGGCAATTTTCTAAACCCGTAGTTATCGGGAATTTAATTGCTTGGCCAATTGCAGCCTTTGTGATGCTTGATTGGCTTGAAGCGTTTCCATATAGGTTAGAGTCTTGGTGGTTAATCCCTTTATGCTTTGTTGTTGGCGTTATTTCAATGTTAATTGCTTGGTTTACCGTGGGCAGTAATGCTATTAATGTCGCAAGAAAAAATCCGATAAAATCACTTCGTTATGAATAGATATTTTATGCCAGGTTAATGAACTTGTACCCATAAAAAAACCGACGTAAATGTCGGTTTTTTTGTTTCAAGATATTAGTTATTTGCAGTTTACAAACCCGCTGAAGCTTTCAATGCTTCAGCTTTATCGGTTTTCTCCCATGAAAAGGCCGTAAAGGTATCGTCACCAACTGTCATTTCAAAAGGCTCACGACCAAAGTGACCATATGCCGCTGTTTGGCGGTACATAGGATGCAATAAATCTAACATTTTTGTGATACCGTAAGGACGTAAGTCAAAATGCTCACGGACCAATTCAATTAAACGCTCTTCAGACACCTTTCCTGTGCCAAATGTTTCAACTGAAATAGACGTTGGCTCAGCAACCCCAATGGCATAAGACACTTGAATTTCACAACGATCAGCTAAGCCTGAAGCTACAATGTTTTTTGCAACGTAACGACCCGCATAAGCAGCACTGCGATCAACTTTTGATGGATCTTTACCTGAAAAAGCGCCGCCACCATGACGAGCCATACCGCCATAGGTATCTACAATTATTTTACGTCCGGTTAAACCACAATCACCCACAGGACCACCTATAACAAAACGACCGGTTGGGTTGATAAAATACTTGGTTTCAGGCGTTAACATTTCAGCAGGTAATACAGCTTTAATGATGTTTTCCATTACCGCTTCATGCAAATCTTCTTGAGAAATCTCAGGATTGTGCTGGGTTGATAATACTACCGCGTCAATGGCAACTGGCTTATTATCTTCATAGATGAAAGTTACTTGAGATTTTGCATCTGGACGTAACCAAGGCAAAACACCTGATTTACGCATTTCAGCCTGTCTTTCAACTAAACGGTGTGAATAAAATAATGGTGCAGGCATTAACGTTTCTGTTTCGTTAGTTGCGTAACCAAACATTAACCCTTGATCACCAGCTCCTTGATCTTCAGGTTTTACGCGATCTACACCTTGCGCGATTTCTGGTGATTGTTGGCCAATCAAATTCATGATGCCACAGGTATCGCCGTCAAAACCAACATCAGATGAGGTATAGCCAATATCAGTAATCACTTTACGTGTTAAGTCTTCTAAATCAACCCAAGCTGTTGTAGAAACTTCACCCGAAATAATCGCTACGCCGGTTTTTACCATAGTTTCACAGGCAACACGTGCAAATTTATCTTTCGCGATAATCGCATCTAACACGGCATCAGAGATCTGATCGGCAATTTTATCAGGATGACCTTCAGAAACAGACTCTGAAGTAAAATAATGTTTTGACATAAACCCTCGGAAATTAAGCTGGTTAAAATAGTACTTTATTCAATAAAATGAATTGTAACCCGAGTTTTAAAATATTTCTAGTTTTTTACGCCTAGACGTCTAAATGGCTTAAACTTAAATGATATATCTAACAACTTTAACGGAGGTATACTTATTAACTGATTGTTTTATTTGTATAATTCAACATTAATACTTGTTCCCCATAATTGAGAAAATATTTTATTTTGCGTTGGGGTTTCCGACGAGCTATAAAACTGATGTGCTAAATTCGATGTTTTTTTTGCAAGCAAGTGATGTTTAATTAGTTGCCTTTTTAACTGTTCACTCACAGGCGTAGCGGTTTCAATAAGTTCAATACCACTTGGCATTATCTTTTTGATCGCCTCGCTCATAAATGGATAATGAGTACAGCCTAATACAAGTGTATCAATCCCTTGAGCAATCAAAGGGGCAAGATACTGTTCAAGTAAATGAATAAATTTATCTGATGTTTGCAGACCTTGCTCGATCAATTCAACTAAGCCCAAACAGGGCTGAATAAAGACTTGTGCACCATTTTTATATTGTTCTACTAAGGCTAAGAAGCGGGCGTTGTTTGCCGTGGCTTGAGTGACTAAAATACCTATTTTTTGGGTTGTACTAATCCTTGCTGCCGGTTTAATTGCCGGTTCAACACCAATGATAGGGAGGGTTACACGATTTCTTAATTGATCAATGGCATTGACAGTCGCCGTATTACAAGCAATCACTATTGCTTTACATTGTTTGGTTATTAACGTATCGGCAATAAAATTTACCCGTTCAATGATTTGTTGATTGGAAATATCACCATACGGGGCAAACTGTGAATCAGCAAAATAAATGAGTTGTTCGTTAGGTAAATGTTCAGAAATACGTTTTGCAATAGACAAGCCGCCAACGCCAGAGTCGAAAATACCTATCGGAGCATTTGTATTATGAGTGAATGTGTCTGAAGGCAACGTGTTTATAACCAAAAGAGTAATAGTTAATGACTAATGGTGATGTTATAGGGAGTTAAGCATTAAAGTAAAGATGAAGTTAGCGGTTCACAGATATTTTATTTCTTTCGTGGCTTTTAGCGTTGCGCGGAAATATCTTTATATCTTAAACGCAGAAGGAGAAAATTGAGTTTTCATAAAGTTAAAGCAAGAAAGGTAAGACTTCCAGAATGCCGCAGTCGACTTTAGTCCTGAACATTGTGTGGGTTTTTAGCGTTGCGCGGAAATACCTTTATATTTTAAACGCAGAAGGAGA